>JAUHWY010000043.1 GCA_030427255.1 Bacteroidia bacterium
CTGTTCAATTACTTTTAATCCGTCAGAAGCTTGAATCAATACAATAGTTCGTTCAAAATCATAATATCTATTTTCACTATCAAAGCCAAGTGGAATATCGAAAATAGTCACGGGTAAATAATGAGGCTCATCGGTCATAACTCGATCAGGCCTGGTGATTCTGATACCTACTCTACTGCCATCTTCTAACTGTAATAAAATTGTTAGTATTTTTTTTTCGCCGTCTGGATCTACATAAATTAATGGATTATTAAGTGAAGATTTATATGGCGTTTGGTCTACTTGTTCAATCGATCGGGGATCCACGCTCATCCACCTCCCCAATCTCCCATCATACATCCGCGCCCCAAAATCATAGGCATTCCCTACTCCCTTCCATTCGTGATCCCGCTGCATGCCATTGAATCCGTAGCGGTACTTTCCATCATCCCCCCGCTCAACCATAGCCATTCCAAACGGATAATAATCTCCGGAGCAACTATTCTCGCCAAATGCTGTGGTTATTTTTGTTTGGGCGGTCGATTGCATATGGGAAATTAGGGATTTTTTGAATGGTTATCGAACATTCTTAGGAGTTTTCTGAGAATGCTGTGGGTGCCGCCCTGGGAAATTTGCTGATTTTTGTCATCCACTTAGAACTATTCCTCTAAATACTTGTATTGAGTTCCCCTAAGTGGTTTTCCAATTGTTCTGTGAAAAATGGGAAAATCGAACTCAAAATAATCAATCCATTTACCATGTTGATTAGAATAGACCAAAACATCCCAATTGTGCATTATTTTAATATTTAAAGTTTGCTTTAACAAATTATTGTAAAATGTATAAACCTTGCCACAATGAATAAAATCGATTAAATCATATTTTGAACCAGTGTAATAATATCTGCTAGGTATAATTAAGTTAAAATAAAATGATGTCAGAATAAAGTCGTCGTTTAACCTTTCAATAATCAACTTATAATTTGTCTTTGAAATTTTTTCACTATTTGAATAACCATCTTTCCCTAAAAGGATTCTAAAATCTGATTTGTCATAAAGACAACTAATAAAAATGTTGCTAAACACAAGCCCCCATGTGTAAAAAGTGTAATCCTTATAAGGTATACTACTATCTAGATAAACTAAACTCTCTTCATGGTTCAACTTCTCAAAATAATAGGCTATAAGTGTGGAATCCGAAGAAATAGCATTAATTAAATGTGCTTCAATTAAAACTTTAGCAATCTTATCATCCCTGGTCAATAAGGAAGAAGTTTGACTAAAAATTTTGCTACAACTAATCACTAAAAGAATAGTCAGAATCAGTTGTCGAAGTGGATTCCTCTTCATCATATGTTTTTCCAATTTTTCTAGCATGGTTTTCTTCTTTGTCTTCAAACCTTTTCCGCTTTTCCTCACCTAAAGGAAAGGTGAGTTTCATAAAAATAAAAATATGAGCTAATTCGTGTTTCCCAGTTTTTCTGGAGTTGAAGTGCTTAAAAAAGAAGTAGTTGGTTCATTTATATCGAATTGTAAGCTTCCCTCAAAACCGGACAGTCCAAAACTAGAATTAAATTTGACTGCCTACGAAAAAGAGCAAGTTTTCCCCAACTCAAATTGTAAAGATTCTCAACGCATGGGAATCCGAGCCCCCTGTTGAAACGGTTTCTCGAACCCATGGCGTACATACTGCCGCCTTGTCTTCCCTTGAAAGGCAAATTCCATATGATTCTCTGGAGTTTTTTGGTTTGGACGGCGGATTGCATATGGGAAGTTAAGGATTTTTAGAATGGTATTGAAAATTCGTAGGCCTTTTCTGAGATTGCTTTAGTTGCCGCACGGCTGAATACTTACGGATCATTTTATCAAGGCTTTAACTCTGCTTCCATCAAGACAGAAAAATAGCTTCTGTTTTGGACCTAAACAAACATCAATGACTAATGAAGACCTTTTTAGGTAGGCATTTAGTTCATACAATGGTATGTTATTTGAGTCAACCACAAAATAATCTATATGAAGTGCAATGTTTTGAATATCATCATCAAATGACATTGTATGGAAAATTTTAAAACAGTTGAAATTTTTGTTCTTATAAACTTTTCCAATACGATTTACATTTAATCTCCAGCCCAATTCTCCTGATATCAAATATCTTTGAAAAGGTTCTTCTGGATTAAGGGATTTATAATAAAAAAAATTAGTCTCCTCAATTTTGTAGGGAACATACTTACAACTAATGAATAAAAAAACCACAAATAAAGGCCAATAGTTTTTCCTCATCATTTTTCACTTTTCTAATTCCTTTCAATTCTCCTTCATCTTGTCTTGGATCGTCATAAGGAAGACTCATCCCACCCTTTACTGCATTATCATATCCTGAGTTAAGTCTAGGCTGTCCTAAAGGTACTATGTATGATCCCATACCACTAATGGCTGGTGAAACACTTCCTTCAAATGCTTTGGCTTTTCTGTTTTGAACTGCCGATTGCATACCTCAAATTAGAAAAATCCCAAGAATATCCGTTTATAAACGTTTGTTTTACGGCTTTCGGTATCGGATTCCGTAACTTGTTTCCGGTGCGGGTGGGCCTCAAATCTTCAAAATATAGATTCTCTAATGGGCTTACAGGATTTATGAAGATTCAATCCTCATTCTCTCTCTCATTCTCAT
This sequence comes from Bacteroidia bacterium, assembly GCA_030427255.1. GTDB lineage: Bacteria > Bacteroidota > Bacteroidia > CAIKAF01 > CAIKAF01 > CAIKAF01. The sequence goes on from JAUHWY010000043.1 coordinate 2,650, forward strand.
TCTGGACCCGCGGGGGGCCAGATTCTCACAAAATAGATATTCGCTCTCAAATTGGGAGACGCAATATGTTGCGTCGCTACCTGTACCCTTAAACATGGAGACGCAATATGTTGCGTCGCTACCTGCAATCTTAAACATGGAGACGTAATATTTTGCGTCTCTGCTTGAACGGTCAAATAGGGAGACGCAATATATTGCGTCGCTACGCACTCTCCCTCGCACTCTGTCTTGGCCCGGGAACGCCCCAAAACCAACGACCACAGGGCCTGTAGAAAAACCGTAAGGTAATTCTGGCAAAACTGTGGTTGCCGGCATGCTTAAATTTGCTTTTGCGTTGGAAGCCTTATGAAAAATGGTTAAAAATGATACCGGCACGCTATTATCTCTAGGTCTTCATCTTCAAAGCAATACACCAAGCGATGCTCTGCGTCTATTCGCCGTGACCAAAAGCCTTGTAAATCGTGTTTTAGAGGTTCGGGATTCCCTATTCCTGAAAAGGGTTCTCGCAATGTGGCCTTTATCAATTCATTGATTCTTCTTACTTTGCTTTTGTCCGTTGATTGCCAATAAAGATAATCCTTCCAGGCCGTTGAGGTCCAAACAATCCTCATTCTTCCAACAACTGTTGTTCTGATTTATTACCTGTTTTGGACTCTTTAAGCGATTGCATGAGTACTTCTCTATTCTTGCCACTTAAGAGGTAACTGGTCTCTTTTAAGGCGTTGTACTCACTTAAAGATATCAACACGACATCTTTATTGTTCATTCGCTTGATAACAAGTTCTTCTACGTCATCAACCACCAAATCAAGCCACTTCTTAAGGTTAACCCTTAAATCCGTATAGTTTACTACTTTCATTTTACCAAGTTACTAAATAAGTACGTAAATCAGTTCTTATTTGTTTTGTTTCAACAGGTGACCATTGGCTAGGTTCTTGAATATTAATAAAATAGATATTTTTATAGGCTGGAATAGATTTTCTATTCGCTCTCAAATAGGGGGACGCAATATATGGCGTCGCTACCTGTACCGTCAATCACGGAGACGCTAAGCATAGCGCCTCTGCCTGAACGGTCAAATAGGGAGACGCAATATATGGCGTCGCTACCTGTACGGTCAATCATGGAGACGCTAAGCATAGCGTCTCTACTCACACTCAAACCCACTCTGCCTCTGGCGTAGGGACCGCACCGGTACCCCACAGCTGCGACCGCCGGAGCGCTTAGGCACAAAGAGCGACCACAGGAAGCTCCTTTGGGCCTTAGCGCTCCGTGCGGTGGCGGCGAGGAGTAAAGGTAAGGGCCCGGGAACGCCCCAAAAACCAAAAGATATCTTAGTCTTCCTCCTTTCCTCCAAAATCCAAAAATTCCTGACCTTTGGTCCGGCATTTCTTTTTTACCTTGCTTGCTATGCAGTATACACATGTCCTTATTACCGGCGCCTCCTCCGGAATTGGCGAGGCGATTGCGCGCTCCTTGGCTGCTAAAGGTTGCCATCTTTGGCTGGTGGCCCGCAGAAAGGAACGCTTGATTGCACTTCAGGATGAACTTCAAAACCAATACCCCAATATCCAAGTGTTTGTCTTCGCCTTGGATGTACGTTCGGCCAATGCCGTTAAGGAGTTGTTTGAAGACTTGTCCGCCCGTGAATTGCGGCCCAATGTGATTGTGAACAACGCCGGCTTGGCGGCAGGATTGGCCGAAGTGGATGTGGCCTCTCCGGAAGATTGGGACCGCATGATTGACACCAATGTCAAAGGGGCCTTGTATGTTATGAAATATGGCATTCCATTGCTGAAAAACCCGCAAGGTGGCCACATCATCCAGATGTCGTCGGTAGTGAGTCGGGAGGTGTATGCGGGTGGCTCGGTTTACTCCGCGACCAAGCATGCCCTCGACGCCATCCACCGAACCTTAAGGCTGGAATTGCTGCCCTGGCCTATTAAATTAACCAGCATCAATCCGGGTTTGGTGGAAACGGAATTCAGTTTGGTGCGCTTTGCCGGGGATGCCGATCGTGCGCAACAGGTGTATAAGGACATTGAGGCCTTGAAGGCCGAAGATGTGGCCGACGTGGTGGCCTATTGCCTTTCGCTGCCTAAGCATGTGAATTTGCCGGAGGTGCACATTACGGCCTCAGCTCAAGCCACGGCTACCAAGGTTCGAAAAAAAGACGGCAGCATCCGGGGTTAAACACGGGCAATAAAGCCCCCGCCCAATACGTCCTCTCCTTCGTAAAACACGGCGGATTGTCCCGGCGCCACGGCTTCGGCAGCTTCTTCGAACACCACTTCTAAGGCATTGCCCTCCCAAAACAGGGCGGAAGCTTTTCCTTGGTCTTTGTAGCGGATCTTGGTCACTGCCTGAGTGCCATTCTCAATTACGGGATACTTGATGGTATTCACGTCGCGCACCCGCATGGTTTGACGTTCCAGATCCTCGCGTGGGCCAAGGGTTACTTGATTGGTTTCCGGAGAAATGGCCGTAACGTAGGCCGGTTCTCCCAATGCGATGCCAAGACCTTTGCGTTGCCCCACGGTAAAAAATGGATAGCCATCGTGGCGACCCAATATGTTGCCGTCTTTGTCTACAAAGGTGCCGCCTTCTAAATTATGGAGTTGCTCCGGGCGTTTACGTTTGAGGAAACCTCGGTAATCGTTGTCGGGAATAAAGCAAATCTCGTAGCTTTCGGCTTTTTTGCTCAAGGCTTCAAAGCCTGCTTTAGCGGCGATTTCGCGTATTTCCTTTTTGTGGTAGCCGCCTACCGGGAATATGGTGCGTGCCAGGTTTTGCTGCTTAAGTCCCCAGAGCACATAGCTTTGGTCTTTGGCATGGTCCAAGCCCTTGCTTACGATGTAGCGACCGTTTTCTTCCCTCACTTTGGCATAATGCCCGGTAGCAATGAAGTCGCAATCCAATTGTTCGGCGCGTTTTACCAAGGCATCCCATTTGATGTGTGTGTTGCACAACACACAGGGATTGGGCGTTCTACCGGCTAGGTATTCTTCTACAAAATTATCGATAATGGATTCTCCAAACTCAGAACGGATGTCGAGAATGTAATGAGGAAATCCAAGCTCAACGGCCATGGCTCTGGCGTCGTTGATATCGTCTAGGCTGCAACAGCCGGTGGTTTTACGTGAACCACCGGAACCGGCATAGTCCCAGGTTTTCATAGTAATTCCAACCACGTCGTAACCTGCCTCGTGCAACAGCAAAGCCGTTACCGAGCTATCAATTCCACCGCTCATAGCTACTAAAGCGCGTCCGTGTTTGCTCATAATTTAAGGTCCTTCTTCCATAAATTTTTGCCTAAGGATATCCTCCGGCAAATATTGGGGATCGCTTTTCTCACCCAACTTTTCTTGGTCTTCGGGGTTCAATACTCCTTTGTGGTAACGCAGCACCATTTCTACCTGACCGTTTTCTTTATAATAGGTAAAGGGTCCTTCCCTTAGGTCATTGATGTATTTTCCGGAAAGGAACATGCGTCCGCTGCTGTAGAAATACACCACTGGGGAGTTCAGTTTTCCTTGTTCGTAGGCGCCTCTGGCTTTAAGTACTCCGGTATCGAAATACTGTTCCCACAGGCCCTGTTTTTGTCCCTGCTCGTAGGTCCATTTTTCGTAGAGTTGCCCATTGATATGGTAGTTGAGGACTTGCCCGTGAAGTTTTCCTTCTTTGTAATTTTCCTCCGAAAGTAAGGTACCGTCGGTGTCGTAAAAGAGCCACTTGCCATGACGTTTTTGATGGAGGTACATGCCTTCTCCGGCAACCTTTCCGTTGGGATGAAAAAATTTAAAGTTGGCGGTTTGGCCGTCCTCCATAAATTCGGTTTCTGCTTTTACAGCGCCACTTTCGCGGTAAAAGGTCCAAAGGCCTATCCGTTCACCGTTCTTATAGAGTCCTTCGGCTGTTTTTCTTCCGGTGGTGTCGGTCAGGACCCATTTGCCGGTGCGCTTTCCTTGTGCATTGGTAGCGTTTTGCGCCCAGACGGAGGAGCCAAAAGCCCCGAACAGACAAATAAGAAATGGAATTAATGCTTTCATGCGCCTACAAAGATACAAACACAAAATGGCTAGGAATTATTGTGGTTAAATAAAACAAGGCTACCTGCTTAGCTTCAGTAGCCTGAACAGCTGTTGTGCATAAATCATGCCTAAGATTCGCCTGCTTTTATGTAGTTTCGGCACAAAGAAATAGCTGCGGTTTTTGCCCCGGTCTGCGGTATGGTTTGCTTCTTAGGCCTTAAGGACTCCAAGGCCGGAAAAATGACTTGGGTAAATTGCCGTTATAAATAGGTATGAAAAAGATCATAAGCTTGGCCACTCGAATGGTACCTAGAAAGTACTTGCACCATGTAAGCCATTGGGCACTGCGTGTGGTCGCTCTTTTTTATGGGGGAAATAAGGTGACCGACCCTATATCCGGCCATAGCTACCGGAGTTTTTTGCCCTATGGACGGGTTAAGTCCAGACCAAATGCCCTTAGTCCGGGAAGTTTGAGTTTGGAAAGGCACCGACTGATGTGGCTTTATTTGCAACGAGAAACTTCTTTTTTTGAAGCTCCCCTAAAAGTACTGCACATAGCCCCTGAATATTGCTTTATAAAACGCTTTAAGGCCCAAAAAAACCTGGATTATATCAGTGGAGATTTGGAATCCCCTTGGGCCGATATCAAACTGGATATAAACGCCCTGCCCTTTGAGGCAAATACCTTTGATGTGGTGTTTTGCAACCATGTATTGGAGCATATTCCGGACGACGTGCATGCCGCTTCTGAAATTTGTAGGGTACTAAAACCCGGTGGATGGGCCATCTTGCAAGTCCCCATGCATCCCGATTGGGAAGAAACCCAAGAGGACTTAAGCTTGACCGACCCCAAAGAACGGGAACGCAGATTTTTGCAATCCGATCACTTTAGATTGTACGGCAAAGACTATGCACAACGCCTCGAAAAGGCCGGTTTTAGAGTAGAAATCAATGATTTTGTGCAAAGACTCAGCCCGGAGGAAAGAGCACGCTATGCCCTACCCGAACACGAAATGCTATACATAGGCCATAAACCCAAAGAACCATGATTGCCGTAGTATTGGCCGGTGGAAAAGGCAGTAGACTAAAGGAAAAGACCAAGGCGATTCCTAAACCCATGGTGGAAGTTGCCGGAAAACCCTTGCTCGAACACAGCCTTTCTTGGCTAAAACGCGAAGGAGTGGAAGAGGCTTGGATAACGCTCAACTACCTACCGGAAGTGGTTCAGCAACATTTTGGCGAGGGAGAAGGGAAATACCCCCGACTTCATTATTATGTGGAACCCCAAGCCAGAGGCTCCGCAGGAGCGCTTTACGATATTCGGTCCTCGCTAAACGAAACGGTATTGGTGGTGTATGGCGATGTGTATATGGAAGTAGACCTCAAGCGACTGCTCTCCTTTCATAAAGTAAAACAGGCGGAGGCTACCTTGGTTTTGCATCCCAACGACCATCCGCACGACAGCGATTTGGTGGAGACCGATGCCAAGGACCGCATTCTGGATTTTCACGCCAAGCCTAGAGCCCATGGGCAATGGTTACCCAATTTGGTGAATGCAGGACTCTACCTCATTGAACCGGAACTATGTCGGCACATACCCAATGAAGGAAGCCCGGATTTCGGCAGGGATTTGTTTCCCGACTGGGTGAACCGTTTTAAAATGTACGGCTACAATACCCCGGAGTATATGAAAGATATGGGCACGCCCGATCGTTTGGAAAAAGTAGAAAAAGACGTCTTGGCCGGTCTTCCGGTCAAAAAGCGCTTGAGCGAGCGAAAGGTGGCTGTATTCCTAGACCGAGACGGGGTAGTAAACGACGATACGGAATTCATTTCCACCCCGGAGCAAATGCAGGTTTATCCCTTTGCCTCGGAAGCCATTAAACAGCTCAATAAAAGCGGCATGTTGGCTATTTTGGCTACCAACCAATCGGTAGTGGCCCGAAACCTAACCACCATGCAGGGCCTCCAAAAAATCCACCACCGGATGGAAACGGATTTGGGCCGGGATGGTGCCTATTTAGATGCGATTTATTTTTGCCCGCATCATCCCGACAAAGGCTTTCCCGAAGAAAATCCGGAATTCAAAACCGAATGCAATTGTCGAAAACCCAAACCGGGCATGTTGCTCGAAGCTGCCGGAAGATTCAATATTGATTTGCAAGCCAGCTTTATGGTGGGCGACAACGAACGCGACTTGCAAGCAGGAGCCGCCGCAGGCTGCACCACCATAGGTGTGGAAACCGGAAAAGGACTGAAAGACGGCCAAACCCAACCCGACCTTTTCTTCCCCAACCTGTTGGATGCGGTTCGCTTTTTAACTTCTAATCCTTGGGAAAAAGCATTGCAGGATATAGATAGCGCCTTGGCCAAGCGGCCAAGCGACAGCCTGGGACTGGTGCGCATTGGCGGCAATACAGGTTCCGGAAAAACCACCCTTTGCACTTGGTTGGCCAGACATTTAAGGCTTCAGGGTAAAAAGGTATTGGTGGTGCGGTTGGACGATTGGATTGTACCACGAAAAAAGCGCAAACCCGGCGAAGATAATTTTGAACATACCTTTAGGCTCCATAGATTGGCCGGCGATTTAAACGATATTTTGCAAGGAAAGCCTGTGATGGTTCCTGGATATGCTCGGCATCCGGGCCAAAAAGCCAAAGCGCTGGAATACCAACGCCACAACGAAGAAATTGTATTGGTAGAAGGAGTCCCGGCCTTGCACGATAGCCTCGATGTCCTTCCTTGGACCTGTTCCATAGGCCTAAAAGAAAGCAAAGAAGCACTTGAAAAAAGAGTGCATGCCCTGTATACTTGGAAAGGCTATTTGGAAGAAGAAAGGCAAGCCCTTTGGAAAAAGAGAGAAGCCAAGGAATACCGCGAAATAGCCGCCTTGGTTCCAAAAGCCGATTTTGTATATACGCGCCCTTAAGAACGTAAAGTCAAGGCCATGATTATTACACGAACACCTTTTAGAATAAGTTTTGTGGGAGGCGGCTCCGACATGGAAGCCTTTTACAGCCAATATCCAGGGGCAGTCCTTAGTACTTCCATCAATAAATACATGTACATCAGCTCTCATCGTTTTTTTGAACCCGATAAGATTCGGGTGAAATACTCCCAAACCGAAACGGTTTCGAATCCCGACGAGCTGGAGCATCGCATTTTGCGGGAAGCCCTCAAAGCCTATGGCAAAAAAGGCATAGAAATCAGTTCCATTGCCGACGTTCCCTCCGGCACCGGCATGGGCTCCAGCTCTGCATTTACGGTAGGTCTGTTGCATAACCTGCACGCGGCCGAAGGACGCTTGGTGTCCAAAGAGCAGTTGGCCGAAGAAGCATGCAGACTTGAGATAGAACAGCTTAAGGAACCTATTGGCAAGCAGGACCAATATGCCGCCGCCTTAGGGGGAATGAATGTGTTGCGCTTTTTGCCCAACGGCAAGGTTACCATTGAGCCGGTGTACATGAACAACGAGCTATGGAAGGCCTTGGAGTCGCACTTGGTTATGTTCTACACCGGGCAACAGCGCAGCGCCTCCAAGATATTGGCAGAGCAGAAGAAAAACCTGCCACAAAACAACCGAATCGAAATTCTGAGGCAAATGACCCTTTTGGTAGACGAGCTAAAAGAAGCCTTAGTGCATGGAAATTTGGAGGCCATGGGGCATTTGCTGCACGAAAACTGGATGCTCAAGCAGCAATTGGCTTCGGGCATCAGCAATCCGCTTATTGCCCAAGCCTACGAGGCGGCCAGATCGGCGGGGGCTTTGGGCGGCAAACTGTTGGGTGCGGGCGGAGGCGGCTTCTTGCTGTTCTTTTGTGCACCCGAGCGGCAAGAAAAGTTGAAACAAGCCCTGCACAAATTGCGTACCTTTGACTTTGCCTTTGAATCCGAAGGCAGCAGCTTGATTTATTACGGAAGGGAGCAATGAACATAAATAACGCCACCAGCTCAAAGTACTTGGAATTGTTGCAAAGCACCTTAGCTTCGCTCGATTTGGAAAAAGTAAATGCCTTAAGCCGTTATTTTTTAAAGGCTTGGGAAGATCAGAAGCAAATCTTCACCTTTGGCAACGGAGGCAGCGGAGCCACGGCCAGCCACGCCGCCGGAGATTTTTTAAAAGGAGCCAGTTATGGATTGGACAAGCGCTTTAAAATGTTGTGCTTAAACGACAACATCCCCTCCATGATGGCCATAGCCAACGACAGCAGTTGGGACGATATATTTGTGGAGCCCCTGAAAAACTATTTGCAAGCCGGCGATGTGGTGATTGGCATTTCGGGCAGCGGCAACAGCAAAAACGTGGTGCAAGCCCTCAGCTACGCCAAAGAAAAAGGAGCCATTACTGTGGCCATGTGTGGGTTTAAAGGAGGAAAGATTGCTGAATTGGCCGATTTGGTCATTCATGCACAGGTAATGGACATGGAAGTGACGGAGGACGTGCATATGGCGGTGTTCAATATGGTCAAAAAGCAAGTGATGGAGGTTCTACCCCACTCCGGCAGCATGGGCGCCACTTACGACGCACGCATACAGTAAGCTTTTTGAAGGCTTTGCAACCTAAGGACCAAGCAAGAAAACATAAGGTTAAGAAAAGGTAAACAAAAAACAGGGGCTTTATAGACCCCTGTCGTTCATAGTGTGGAGGAATACCCGTTGGGCTTTGGGAGGTAGCCCTACGTTTCCCAATTCTAAATTAAACAATATTTTTAATTACCCAAAACGAATTCTTACTAGGCCAAAACGGCCGTTTGCTCAAACAAACCCAATTCAACCTAAAGTTCCAACCGCAATCGGCTCGGGTCACTTAAGTAAAGATTTCGCGTCAATAGTAAACAAAAAGTAGATTGTTGTATAAAGATTAAATAATTGTTTTGAGGCGCCATGCAGGGGAAAAGCCTTGTTGAACTTGAATTTAGCGGATTAATTGGGCCAAAAATTGGCTTTTAGGGCCATGAAAAAGGAGAGAAGGGAGGGATTATTTGGCCCGCTGATCCGGCTGTCCCTGCAAGTCCTCGCCGCCAAAGGCAAATCCACCATGAGATAGGGAATGCGATGCTATTCTAGCGGCAACTTTGCGTTGCAGCCAAATCTCAAGGTCCTCATTTACAACAAGTAAACTGCGGCCTTTCCATTTGTCTGCGCCTTAATTTGCCGCGAAAACACAACGCATTCCCTATCTCATTTAGCGGTGCGGGGTCTGCCCGAAAAACGGTCAGCCTCCACCCGCTAAGTGGCTTTAGCCTTTGGCAGCTCCGGGCTTTCCGTTCCATCCGGGCGGGGGATTACGTGTTATAAGGCTGTTTGTTTGCCAAGTTAAAACAAACCGGTTTTGGTTAAGAAAGGATAAGTAGGTAAGCCACTTTCTCCTTAACAAAAAGAGGAGTTTAGTTAGATGATTTCCGACTGTCCAAATAGACTGGACACTCGGTTATTAGGTTTGCCCCATCATGAATACCAAGTCTTACATAATAACGGACATTCCAAAGCATATGGAGCAAAAGCTGTTCTATGTAAATCGGGATTTTCGGACAAACCCACTATCTCATGAGCCCGGCGGTTTCGACGTTATTGTAGAGCTTTGGTCTGGCTGCGGCTTTCATTACGATTGGGTGAAGTTTCCCGGCCGATATGTAGAAAAGATACATCTCTGCAACACTCATGAGTCAAGAAAAAAGAACCCTACAGCGGTTAGGCGAGTCTATTTATGGCTGAAGGGTGCCCCAAAGATGATGGAAGTGTGGAATTGTGAAACATTCTCGAATGGCATAAGAGATTCCCTTGAAGCCTTCTCCGTTGGAAAACCCTTAAGTAGAGAGGTTTACCAATTACTTAAAGAAAATACAAGTGTATCATGCAACTAATTTGTCAAAGCTATGGGCTACACTTGTCCATAAAAGAAGGAAAGTTTCAAATTCAAACTCCGAAAGAGTTGAAAAGCTTTCCAATTCACGAAGTCAAGAGCATCACGCTGTACCCGGCATCAAAGGTTAGTCACGAGGTGATTCAATACTGTTTGACCCATGGTATAGACCTACTTTTCTCTGATAAAAAGGGAAATCCAATGGGGAGGATTTGGTCGGGGGCCTTTGGTTCCATTAGTAGTATTCGAATGGGACAATTGCATATGACTCAAAATCAAGAAGGCTTGCAAATAGCCAAAAGCTGGATAGCAAAAAAAATTGAACATCAATGGCTACTGCTATTTATGGTTCCGGAAGGGTCAGAACCACAAAGCCGTAAAATCGATAGAAGCATCCAAAAGCTTAAGGAATTACAAACAAAAGGTCCGAGAATGGATGCATCCGGGGTATTAAATGCCTCCGATATTTTCACTTGGGAAGCAAGGGCATCTGCCATTTACTGGAAAACTTTAGGGCTGTCCCTGCCCGAACCTTATCAATTTCAAAAGCGGAGCAGAAAACCCAGCAGGGATATGTTTAACGCGGCATTGAACTACTTGTATGGAATGTTATATCAAAAAATTGAATCTGCATTAATCCATTCAGGATTAGACCCCACTCTAGGTTGGTTGCATGGAGCAGGCTACAAAAGTAGACCCTCATTAGTTTTTGATTTTATTGAACCTTATCGGGTTTGGGCCGACTTCCTAATGGTAGACTTGACTACAAATCACCACTTAGATAAAACCTGGTTCCACTTCAATGAGGATGAAGTCTGGTTAAATGAGGAAGGCAGAGCTATCCTAGCACCTATTTTCAATGATTTCCTAGATCAAAATATGGAAGACCAAAATGGCAGAAGAAGAGTAGAAGAGTTAAAAAGTAAGGCCGCAAAACTAGCCAAGCAATGTTTAGCTGCAACAAAAGACAAAACAAACAAATGAAAACTACGGAAATAAACACGTCAAATTGCTTTATAGGCAAAGGTTTTGAGACGTATGCAACCTTGCAGCCGGAGGATATCCTCACCATCCTGGAGGGGATTAAGACCGAGAAATGGAAGTCGGATATAGAAGCGTTGCGTAAAGTCCGAAAGCTTTCTTTGGATCATTATAAAATGCGCAAAACTCGTTTGCCATGGTTTATTGGCAGTGCGTTTGAAGAAAACCGGAGAAGAAAAGAGCACTTTAAAGCAGCCTATTTCTTCACTTTGGATATTGATTTTCCAAAAGTCACTGAGGAGCGTTTAAGGGAGTATAAGCAAAAGTTGAGTGGTTTGGCTGAGGTATGGTTTGCTTATATTTCTCCAAGTGGGCAAGGTTTAAAGGTTGGATTTGTATTTGAACAACCCTGTACACAAATAGGAGCCTATAAAGCCAATTATTTGGCCAAAGCAAAGGAGGTGGCAGAATACTTACAAGTTGAGGAATTCATGGATTATAAAACCCATGATGTTACCAGGGTGCATTTTGTGAGTAGCGATACCAATATGTATTTGAACCCTAACCCCAAAAGGGTTGCTATTACATACAACGATACCGAAGGGCAACCAACAAATACAATCGATTCAGCCATGGAGCCAAAGAAAACCAACATTCCTTACCAAGAAATCTTGGAAACTTTAGGAGGAAGGCCTAAAAAAGAGCAAAAGATGACTTATGTTCCACCGGCCATTTTAACCATGGAAGCAACCATTTTTGAAGCTATCATGGCCATGGGTTGGGAAATACAAACGGTAAAAGATTTAAATTATGGCAGGCAATATTTCATAAAGGATGTAGGTAATTCAAGTGTCATGAACCTCTTTTTTGGGAAGGCCGGATTCAAAGTCATACCGGTTCCTAGCAAAGGAAGCCATAAAGAATTTGCCGAGGCCTGTCGTTTGGTAATTGAGCGTGCACTAGATCAATAAGCCATATTTTGAAGCACTTACACCCAAAGTTCGTAAAAGAGCAGGCAAAAATACAACGGGCTGGTTTACCGGAGGCCTTCGGGGCCTTAGCTGCATTTGACGATCTAACTCCCATTCAAGTCCTTCACGCGTTTTTTAAAGACTCCATGAAGAAGAGCTATCAATACTGCTGGATTATGTATGATATAGAAGATGATAAAGTGCGAAGGTACATCAGCAAGTATGTACAAAAGCAGGGAGCCGTTCGAATACAAAAATCCGTATTCCTATGGAAGGGTCAAAAGGAGCGTTTGGCAAAGATGCAAAAAGCACTTGTAGAAGTACAGAAAATGTATGAAAACGAGGACAGCATTTTATTTCTTGAAATATCGTGGGAACAAATGGAAAAGACACGTGTAATTGGAAAGCACATTGATTTTGAATGGATGGCTTTACGAACAACAACAGTAGTATTGTAAATGCAAAAGAAAGCACCTACCTTTGCGGCCCTGAAAAATGAGTCCTGAATTTATCGTTTCTTTAGAACACACATTTTGGTTAAGAACGCAACACACACATTATAAACCACCTAAAAGTTTTCCTGCTCGAGCGTCTATCCCATCAAAACAAGGATTAAGACATTAGGAATTAAGCCATTTCTCCCAGCGAGCAATGGCTCGAGCGTCTATCCCATCAAAACAAGGATTAAGACCCTCCTTAGAATCGTGCAATGAGACTAGCATCTCTTGGCTCGAGCGTCTATCCCATCAAAACAAGGATTAAGACATGTCGAGCTTTTTAGTAACATAATCTATTTCAGAGAGCTCGAGCGTCTATCCCATCAAAACAAGGATTAAGACCCAATGACCTTCAACCTTAAAGTCTTTAGAGTTGAAGCTCGAGCGTCTATCCCATCAAAACAAGGATTAAGACATGGTGTAAACTTTGGTTTCAATGGTTCTCATGGTTGCTCGAGCGTCTATCCCATCAAAACAAGGATTAAGACACTTTAGGAGCGTCATTAATCTTAAGTTTAAATGAC
>JAUHWY010000051.1 GCA_030427255.1 Bacteroidia bacterium
CCATCAAACCCGTGGCGGGATTGCTCACGGTTTGTCCGTCGGTGGCGTTTTGCAGATTTACCCGCGGCACCAAAACCCCTTTATTGATAGCCTCGGCATCCAGCACCGCTGAGGGATCCGGATTGCCCGGGGTAGATGAAATTTTTACGCCTTGACCATTAAGGCCAAGGGCACATAAACTAAAAATCAGAAAAGAGAAAAACTTCATTACCGTATGCATCTAAAGTAAACACTTGAGTTTCCGGCAGTATGGCTTACATACCCATCCGAAAAACGAAACACCTGGAAGCGCCATTCTTGAACCGCAGAAACGGTGCTGGTCCATAGGTTGTTTGAAGAACTATTATTACTTACCACAATTCCGCCCTTGGAAAAGGCATACACCAATTGCTCCAAGGTAGGTAAGTACCAATCGCTATGTCCGTTCAAATTGAGATTGTTGCAAAAGCGACCGGCATCTCCCATGTTCGAAGGACCATACTCCCCACTCATATCGGTTGGCACAGGTAGGCCTCCACTTCCACTTCCGCTGCCGCTTACCACCGCTTGATCCACATAGTCCTTATTCACCGCATCGTTGGGATTCACCGGAGGCGCCAAATTCACAATATTGAAATTGCCCATGTCCAAATCGGTATTGGCAGGATTCGGCATCATCAGCGCCCAAGTGGGGTTTTGCGGCGTTCCGGCATTGTAGTAAAAGCCTGCCGGAGCCAGATTCTGTCCGGTATTAAACACCATTAAACCTGTAGCAGGATTGCTCACGGTTTGTCCGTCGGTGGCGTTTTGCAAATCCACCCGCGGCACCAATACGCCTTTGTCGGTGGCCTCGGCATCCAGCACCGCTGAGGGATCCGGATTGCCAGGGGTAGATGAAATTTTTACGCCTTGGGCCGATAAAAGACCCACAAGGCTTAATCCGAATATAACACTTAACGTACGCATCTTACTTGGCTTGTTCCTGTACTACTGAGCCCGCTTTGGGCAAAATCGATAAATCGGTATCGGGTAAACGGGAGCGTGGAGCCACCTCCTGTAGCCATGGCCCAGCACCATTCTACAGCATTTGGATTGGAAATATTCACCCCTCCCATTCCCCTAAGTCGAATTACCTCCTCCATGGTCGGTAACCTCCAATCGCTATGCCCCCCTTCGGTTAGGTTTCTGCAATAATCTAAGGCTTGAATAAGGGTAAACAGGCTGCTGCTCATATCACTTATCATTGTTGGGCAGGCACAAGTTCCGCCACCGCCGCTGCCACTCACCAAGGCTTGATCTACATAATCCTTGTTCACCGCATCGTTGGGATTCACCGGCGGCGCCAAGTTTACAATATTAAAATTGCCCATGTCCAAATCGGTATTGGCTGGATTCGGCAGCATCAGCGCCCAAGTGGGGTTTTGCGGCGTTCCGGCATTGTAATAAAAACCTGCCGGAGCTAAGCTTTGTCCGGTATTGAAGACCATCAAACCTGTAGCAGGATTGATGATGGTTTGCCCATCGGTGGCATTTTGCAAATCAACGCGCGGTACCAACACGCCTTTGTCGGTGGCTTCAGCATCCAAAACGGCGGATGGATCCGGATTTCCCGGGTTAGAAGAAATTTTTACGCCTTGCCCCTGAAGGTAAAGGCTTCCTAATGCCAAACTCAAGATAAACAGTGGACGTTTCATCTTATATTTTTGTCCAAAATACAAAAGCTTTGCCCTAAATGGCTGCCTATTTTCTGTCAAATCAAACATCTTTGGGTTATGCTTTCTTAAACTAAGGGTTGGTGATAAAGCTAACCGACGGCTTCATCCATTCTACCTATGTTTGCTTTATGAATATCCGGAAAGAAACAAAAGAACACTGGGATGCCGTCTACGCCGAGAAATCTTGGGAGCAAGTAAGCTGGCACCAAAAGTCCCCGGAACCCTCGCTCACTTGGATTCACAGCTTAGCTTTGGCCAAAGACGCCCATATCCTAGACATGGGCTGCGGCGAAAGTTATTTGATAGATGCCTTGCTGCAAAAGGGCTACACCCATATTTCAGCGATTGACATAGCGCAAGAAGCGCTGGAAAAAGCAAAAAGGCGCCAGGCTTCTCCCGCAGTTAAATACCTCTGCGCCGATGCCGCCCGACTGCCAAACCTAGCGCCTGTTGACTTTTGGCACGATCGTGCCGTTTTTCACTTTCTTACAAATGAAAAGGACCAACAAGCCTATTTGAGCTCCATAAAACAAAACCTTAGGCCACATGGCTATGTGCTTCTGGCCACTTTCGCTCCTGATGGACCGCTCAAGTGCTCCGGACTTGAGATTTGCCAATACAGCACGCAAGGTTTGCAGTCTTTTTTGGGCTCGGAATTCGCTCTCCTTAAGGAACAACGGATAGACCATACTACTCCCACCGGCTCGGTGCAGAAGTTCAATTGTGCGCTGTTTCAGTTTTTGCCGAAATAACCCTTAACGAATGCAACGCGCATACCAATTGCCGTTGCTGCCGCTGCTTCGACTTAAAATTCCATCGTTCAAACGAATGATGCTATGCTCGGTCAACATGTCGTCCGAACGATTTCTCAACCAAAAGTAGTTAGGGTCGCTGTTGTTGGGAAAGGGAACTCCACTTGAGGATAAGGCGTAAACGATTTCATCATAGCTGGGCATGTACCAATCGCTATGCCCACCTTCGGTCAAATTACGGCAATAACGCGCCGCCTCCGCAAAATTCAGCACCTGATTGGGCGAAAGCTGGCTTACCTCTTGCACGGAAAATCCGCCACCGCTGCCTCCACTTCCACTCACCACGGCCTGATCCACATAATCCTTATTCACCGCATCGTTGGGATTCACCGGCGGCGCCAA
>JAUHWY010000052.1 GCA_030427255.1 Bacteroidia bacterium
TTACCAACTATGCTTGGGACTTTGGTAATGGAAACTCAGGAAACGGATTCCAGGCTTCCGAAACCTATGCGAACCCCGGAAACTACACCGTGCAATTGGTGGTAAGCACTCCGGATGGATGCGCCGACACGGCTACAGCAAACTTGGTAATTCATCCAAACCCAACAGTAGATTCGGTAAACGTTACCAATGCCTGCTTCCCTAATCCTGCAAGCCTTGCGGCCTTTGTTTCAGGAGCCAATGTGAGTAGCTACAGTTGGGATTTCGGAAACGGTGCTACCGGTAATGGGCAAAATGTGGTTCATGCCTATGCAAGCCCCGGAGTTTACTATTACACACTTAATACGGTATCGGATCTTGGTTGTGTAGCCAGCTTCAATGGCAATGTAATTGTAGACGAAGAGCCGGTGGCAGAATTCCTTAACGTTCCTGCTTGCGCCGGACAACCGGTGAACTTCACCGACCTGTCTAGTGGAAACATTACGGATTGGGATTGGAACTTTGGTACCGGAACAGACACGGCACAAAATCCAACCTTCACCTATACACAGGCTGGAACCTATCCCGTGAATTTAAGTGTGACCACCGCGGCAGGATGTACCAACAGCACCTCTGCTTTGGTACAGGTTAACCAAACACCTGATGCCAACTTCACCGACCAAAACGTAGGAGTAAACCAAGTGCAATTTGCACCAACAGCACCCTTGGTTACCGGAACCTACCTTTGGACCTTTGGCGACGGCACCAGCTCTACCCAGGTTAGCCCCCTCAAGCAATACCAAGTGGCAGGCACTTACCAAGTATGCCTCACCATAGACAATGGAGATTGCTCGACTACCGAATGTCAAAACATCGAAGCTCGCGACATTACTTCTTTCGAAGATCCAAATGCTCAGGCGCTTAACCTGATGCTTTATCCCAACCCCTTCGAAAATGTCGTTTACTTGAGCATGGACCTTCCCAAAGAAGCAAATGTTCAAGCAACTCTTCGGGACATCACCGGACGCGCAATTGCAAGCATGGACTTCGGCCAATTAAATTCAGGAACGCATCAGATTCCTGTTGAGACAGCCAATCTCAACTTGGCAACCGGAGTATATGTTATGGATGTTACCATCAACGACGAAGTATTTACTACACGAATCGTGAAAAAATAAACATCCAATAAGCTCAACAAAAAGGCTGCTTCGTTTCGGAGCAGCCTTTTTTTATGGGCGCCCGGGCGGGCTTTCCGCAGTAGCTGCTTTGTACTTGGCACATGCCTGTAAGGCTGCGGGGGTCCCCAAAAATTGGGACCTCCTCGCCCAACAGTACATGGCCAAGTACCTGCGCAGGCTACTTGCTGCAATCCCTGGCGCATCTATCTTCCACAATTTTTGCAGCTGAAATAAAGCTGTTCTTTTTCGCTTATCTCGGATTTTCGTTTACAAACCAATCCCATCTAAATCACCTTCTAGGCCATAAATAAGACTTTGGAATACTTCCTAAGTGGCCTTAGCCAAAACGCAGGCAACGAAAACGCCTGGCTAAATCTAATTTCAAAAAGGCCCAAACAGACTAAACAATATTTTTCAAGCTTCACAATAAAACAAATTAAAGCCAATCTCTAATCGTATACTTTACATTCACCAAAAGGCATTATTAATACCTACATATCTATTTATTTTTTTTACACTCTATTTATCAGGTATTTAAAACCTTTGTAATACAAAAACTAATAGTAAACTTTTGTCCTTTGACTTGCTTTTAATAACTTCATAAACTATAAACAAACTACACCTAACAGCTGAGATTATGAGAGAGCGATTACTCCATGTGTTCCCGGACCTGTACAGGTCGCTTAAGGTGCTGCTGATTCTTTTAGCAATTCCTTTGTATGGGCAATCCCAATGCCCCATTCCTTCGGTAGTTAGTTCCTCTGCCACCTGTGGCCAAGGAGCGACACTCACCGCCTCCGGATCTACCGGCATCTTTCGATGGTACGATCAAGCCTCAGGCGGCACCCTCTTGGGTACAGGCGCCAGCTACACCACGCCGGCCCTTTACAGCAACCAAACCTTTTATGTAGAGGCCGTTGACAACCTCTCAAACCCTAGCTGTATTAGCCCTAGAGCTGCGGCCATTGTGCAAAGCAACCCATTGCCCAGCCCCATCACCATTGGGGATTCCGTTATGTGCGGAACACAAGGCACACTGCTCGCTTCCGGCTCCTCCGGCTCTTTCAACTGGTATACCCAGCCTACCGGAGGAACGCCCGTGTTTCAAGGAAGCAGCTACAATGTCCAGCTCACACAAACCACTACCTTCTTCGTAGAGGCTACCGATAACCTTAACCCCACCCAAACCGTAACCTTTAACTATACCGGGGGACAACAAACTTGGACAGTCCCCTCCGGAGTCTTTAGCATTTCGGTGGACGTTCAGGGCGCCCAAGGCGGCAACAATACCAATTACGGAAACCGTGGTGGCTTCGGCGGACAAGTGCTCGCTGACCTTGCCGTTACTCCGGGACAAACCGTTTACATCCGCGTAGGTGGATGGCCCAATACTTCCACTTCCGGAGGCTACAACGGCGGAGCCAACTCCAACGTTTCCAGCTCCTTTGGACAAGGTGGTGGTGGTGCCTCCGACATTCGTTTGGGAGGCACAGGCACCAACAACCGCGTAATCGTCGCCGGTGGCGGCGGTGGTGGCGGATGGAACTGCGGAACCGATGGTTCTCGTGGTGGCGATGGCGGTGGACTCACCGGAGAAGCCGGTTACTATTGCAACAGCACCAACAACACCTCATATAC
>JAUHWY010000044.1 GCA_030427255.1 Bacteroidia bacterium
GGTTTTCATAGCTCGCTCGAAGGCCAAACCGGAAAAATATTCGAAGGCATTACCATGTGGATCACCGCCATTTTGCTTGGAGGTATGATTCTATGGCTCATTCGTTTTCAGGTAAATGTATCGGCCATGAAGGATGAAACGGCGCGATTGGCCGATCAAAACCGAGGCTGGGGCTTAGCCTTGCTGGTTTTTTTCTCCATTTTTAGAGAGGGCGCCGAAACGGTGCTGTTTTTGTTGCCCAAAGAAGGCGAAACGGAGTTTTTGGCCGGCTTAGGCGGTGGGCTTTTGGGTCTGGGCACCGCCTTTGTGCTAAGCTGGGCCTTGTTTAGAGGCCTCATAAAACTCAATTACAAGGCCTTTTTTGGCACCACCACCGCCTTGCTGCTTTTTATGGCAGCGGGCATGGCCGCTTATGGCACGCACGAACTTATTGAAGCGGGTTGGCTGCCGGCCTTGCAAGGGGAAATTTGGAACATAAACCCGCCCGTCGGTGCCGACGGCAGCTACCCTGCCCTGCACGAAAAAGGTTGGTTTGGTGGGGTATTAAAAGCCATTTTTGGCTACAACGGCAACCCCGATTTATTGGAATTTTTGATTTGGCTTGGTTACCTTATTGTAGGCTTTGGACTTTGGGCCAGATGGGCCAAGAAGTAAACCATGGGGATATGGGCCCTCTACTCTAGGAGTTCTACTACACTATCCGGCACTGTGCTGCGGTTCGGCTTTGCCAAAGCCACGCATCGCCAATTTGAGACTGTTGACGCGTTGTGTTTTCAAGGCGAATTAAGGCACGGACAAATCGAAAGGCCACTGACGCTGCGGTCAGGGCAGGCCGGAGTTTACTGTTGGTAAATGAGGACCTTAAGATTTGGCCGTAACGCAAAGTCGCCGCCAGAATAGCAGCGCGTCGGCAGTCTCAAGCTTTGCGGGGTCTTCCCCAAAGCATTGGGTAAGCCTCCTCAAGCAGGCGCTGCGGCCTTTGGCTTTGCCGCCCCTCCGCCCCGCCGGGGGGCAATTTTCTAAGCATTCCGCTCACGAAGGGCTTGCGCCGCCACAGTCAAGCAAGCCAAAGGCGGCCTTTAAAAAGCGATGAAATTTTCCTTAATGGCACTAATCACCAAGTCCACGTTGTTTTTTGCCCCAAACTTCTTCATTAAGTTTTTGCGGTGCGAAGCCACGGTGTGGGTAGAGATAAAGGTTCGGTCGGCAATTTCTTTGTTGGTTAAGCCTTGGGAAATCAACTCCAAAATCTGCAGCTCCCTTTCCGAAAGCCGAATGGTTGCAGACTCAGCACCGGCTTCGTCCCTGCGGAACTGATTTTTATTGAGTTTAATAACGTTGGAGCAAAAGAAATTCTTGCCGGCCATAATGGTTTGTACGGCATCTAAGATTTCTTGGTGGTCGCACTGTTTTAGGATGTAGGAGTGCACGCCCAGTCTTAGAATCTGTATAATTTCGGAAGTATCTTCGTTGGTATCGAGCACCAAAATCCGTTTGTCGGGAAATTGATTTCGGATTTCTTGAATTACTTCCACGGCAGAAATGCCTTGAATATTCAAGCCGATGATAACCACGTCGGGTTGTTTATCCCCTATTAAGTCTACCAAGCGCTCCAAATGCTCGGTTTCTCCCACTACTTCGTAGCCTTGATGGGCATCAAATATGGCATGCAAGCCTTGGCGCACCAAGTAGTGGGAGTCGGCAATGAGGAGTTTGGTTGTCATAGATTTCAGGAAAGGGAAGGTAGGCTATCGGCCAAAACCGTCCAATTTTTGTCTTCGGGAATACCGGGTTTTCTTTTTCCAAAGAACTGAACCATAAGGGTTCCGTCTTGGGCAAATACTTCTACGGAAGTAACAATACCGTCGGCGGTAGGTTTACGCACCAACCAAGCTTCTACTGCAGCTTCCTGATTAATATGCAGGTTAAAGGCCGGATCCATTACGTTGTACCAAGGACCGTGAGGCATCACTTTTTTTACCGGACCGGTATGGATTTGAATGCAACCGGGGTTTCCAACAAAGACCATAATGGGTATTTCGGCCTCGGCCACTTTTTTCAACAAGGGTTCTGAAATGTTGGCCGGAAGTTTTTCGGCAAAGCCTTCGGGTGCCATTTCGAGGGCGCTAATACGGTCCAAACCAAATTTGCGGATTAAACCATAAAAGTCATGGGTATCTTGAAGCGCTTTCCAAGCCTCACCAAAGCTTTGCTTGGTTTCCGCATCTAGGACTTTTGGCTCGGGCCGCTCAACGCTTTTGGCAGGCTCAAAAGAAGGTGCGGTTTGATTTGGAGCCAGGAATTCGGTGCATAGCTTTTCGGCTTCTGCCGCTTGCTCTTCTTCCAACAAGTATATTTTATGAACGGCGGTTCCGGTTTTATCGAAAAACTGAAAAGAACGGCGCATGGCGTTTCCACGTCCGGGCTCTTGCACGTAAAAGGCCACATGCCATTGGCTCATAAAGAGACGCAGGTCAATATCGGGATCCAACACCAAACCAACATGTCCTTCGAAGGAAACATTGTTGTACACGCCTTTGCGCTCGTGCACTACGTAGTCGTTGCGGGTTAAAGCCATAACCCTACCCAGACGTTGAACTTCTTTTAAAAATGCTTTCCAGTCTCCCTCAAGCAAGCGAACGTCGTTTCCCAATCGGGTAGCCAGTAGATCGGCTTCGGACACCTCTAAGATTTGGGCCGCATTGCGGATACGTAGGTCGGGTTGTTCGGCCAACAGCTCATTCCAGCGGGCCGCTAAGCTTTGTGTTGCAGATTCCATAGGACAAAAATATATTGTTTAGAACGATTCTAAACATGAAGGTCAAAGAAAAACAATTCCAAGCCAATGTTCCATACCCTGAACAGGGGATTTTTTAAAAGAAATGTCCAACCTCAGCCCTTCCATTGGCCGGCAAGTTCGCCTCCGGGGCGCAAGGAAATTAGGGGTTGCATGTGAAAGCCTTTGGGCAAATGAATGCTTAATTTATGGTTTTGCATCATTTTACTAAGTGCAAACCGGGCTTCCATTAGGGCAAACTGTTGGCCAATGCATAAGCGAGGACCACCGCCAAAAGGCAAATAGGCCCATTTTTCAATAGCATTTTCGGCAGCGAAGCGGTGCGGATCAAAGTCCAAAGGGTTCTTCCAATATTTAGCGCTTCGTTGCAAAGCTACAATGGGCAGCACAACGGTATAGCCTTTGGGAATGGTAGCTAATTCGGTATGAACGTCCTGTTGAGCGGCCCTGCCCAAAACCCAGGCGGGGGGATACAAGCGCAGGGACTCATCAATAACTTGGCCTGCCGCTTCCAATTGCCTAAAACGTTGCATGGGAGATTCTGCCTGCTCCCAAACTTGGGCTTCTTCCGCCAATCGGTTGACCCATTCCGGCTGTTTGGCCAATTCTGCAAGGGCAAAACTTAAGGTGTTTGCGGTGGTTTCATGCCCTGCAATAAAAATGGTCATTACCTCTTCTCGGATTTCTTCATCGGTCCATCCGCTGCTTTCGGAAGCCTCTCCTCCGGCATACAAAAGCATATCGAGCAAATCATCGCGTCGTTCGCCGGATTGTTGCCTTTGACGGATTAAAGCGTTTATATTGGCGAATAGGGTATCAAGTGCCTTTTGCTCTTTTAAGTTCCCACGGGTGGGCATCCAGCGAGGAGCCATCCAAGGCTTGCGAATACGGTCGGCCCCACGTTCCACAGCAATGCCAAGTGCCTCATTTATTTCGGTTACCTGACGTTCGGTAACGTCGGAACCAAACAAGGCCACGGATACAATTTTTAAAGCCAGGCGATTCATCAAGAAGTACAAGTCGGGAATATCTTTGGGCCAAGTTTCCAATTCTCGATCGATGGTTTCAATCATCGCCTGCCCCAATGCCTCTAGCTTTTGTTTGTGAAATGCCGGCTGTACTTGCCGTCTGTGCCTAAGCCAATACGCTCCGTCCGAAGTTAGCAGGCCATTGCCAAGCAGAGGTTTTAGCGCGTCGTAGCCAAAACTCTTTTCGAACTTTCGGTGCTGTTCTTGCAAAACCTCACCAACCAATTGCGGGTGGTTCACCACCACAATGGGGCGCACAGGCGAAACCAAGCGGTAGGCAGCTGCGTTCAGCTTTTCGTTTTTACGAAAAAAACGTAGAGGATTTCCTGCAAAAACGGGCATGTGGCCAAGAAAGGGAAGCGCTCCCGGTGCAGGTAAAACAGCTTGTGTAGTCATAGCATAGTTACAAAACTGAGGCCATTTGGTTCGCGTTGACCTCTTGTGCAATTTAGGAGTTTGGTTGGGATAAAGCCGGACAGGTGGTATTTTTCGCCCATGAACCCGTGGTGCAAACTCCTTCTATGGCTTACTTTTGCCATTACTCCTAGGGGCTTAGTAGCTCAAAGCGATAGTATTTCGGCTTGGCGGTTTGGGTTTTATGCCGACGTGTACAGCGCTTGGGACTTTCCTCAACCCGCTCATTTTGAGCGAAGCCCTTATGCCTTTAACCACAACCGGCAAGGGTTCCCCCAGTTCAACCAGTGGGCGGCAAAACTGGCCTACGCTAAATCAGGTCTTTCGATTGACCTCAGTGTACACATAGGCACCTACCCTACCGACAATTATGCTGCCGAACCGCTTGGGCTTAGGTGGATTGAGCAAGCCCAAATTAGCTATGCCTTTGGGAAAGACCAAAGGTGGAGTATTAGCGGCGGACTTATGCCTTCTACGGTAGGATTTGAATCGGCCAGATCAAAAGAAAACCCCAGCCTAAGCCGGTCGTTGGTTGCGGAGATGTCTCCCTATTTCTTAACGGGGGGCTTAATCAGCTATAAAGCAAGCCCAAGCTTGAGTTTAGGACTGGTGGCCGCCACCGGTTGGCAACGCATCGTCCCTGTTGAAAGCAATAGCTTAGCCACTTTTGGTGCGCACATGGACCTTTCTTTGACCAAAGAGTTGGCGTTCCACGCGGCTTGGTTGGCAGGAACAGAGGACCCCGACAGTAGTCGGAGGTGGCGGGTATTTCAGAATCTTTACCTCAAAGGCCCTTTAGCTAAAAACCAGCACTTTTGGATGGGCTTGGATGTAGGCATGCAGCAGGCCGCGCCGCAGAACTCCGCATGGCAGCTGTGGGGAGGAGCGGTTGCTATATGGCAAATGCATTGGCATCCCAAATGGCGAAGTCACTTACGCGGGGAGTGGTTTTTGGACGAAAACCATGTAGTGGTTCGTGCCTCCAACGAAGCTTTTCATGTGCTTGGTTTTTCTGCAGGACTTGATTTTCTAAGCAATAAGCAACAGATGTGGCGCATAGAACTACGCAACCGCTGGTCATTGGAGAATCATCAGCCGGGCCTTTCTGAGGTCTGGAGTCTTTTCTTTGCTTGGCAAATTGGTCATGATTTCTCCCTCAAAAACTAACCGACAAACCATTGCTGAGCTCGACGGTAAAAAGGTTCTCGCCGATGGTACAATTCCATAAGTTCCTCATCCGAAAGCTGTTGAACCAAAGGTCGGTTTGCGGGTTTTTGACGAAGCCTTTGAATCAAATGCCCCGGCGGCACTTTTAGCCATAAAGTAAAGGCAGGGCTCCCCAAGTATTTCCAAGCTTCCTCTGAGCAAGGCGTTCCTCCACCCAGAGCAATAACGGTGCGGGTAAAAATTTGAGACTCTTTGAGCACTTGAAGCTCCAGCTTTCTAAATTCGGATTCCCCCAGAGTTTCAAAAATTTGAGGAACCGTCTTAGCCAATCGTTCTTCGATCAAACGGTCGGTTTCAACAAATTGATAGCCTAGGCGGCGGGCCATTTTTTTACCTTCTGAGCTTTTGCCGCTTCCCATAAAGCCCATTAGGTAAATGCGGGGCCTAACGTCAATATTTTGCGAAACACTCATTATACAGCCACTTGGTGCGTTCGTAGTGCCTCATTAAGCGAAGTTTTGAGGTCGGTACTCTCTTTTCGTTTGCCAATGATAAGAGCACAGGGCACGCCAAAACTTCCGGCCGGAAAATCCTTTTGTCTTGTGCCGGGAATAACTACCGACCGGGGAGGGACTTTGCCCTTATACTCTATGGGTTCCGGGCCCGTAACATCCAATATTGGAGTAGAAGCCGTTAAAACAACATTGGCGCCAAGCACGGCCTCTTTTCCAATGTGCACTCCCTCTACCACAATGCATCTGGAACCGATAAACGCTCCATCCTCCACAATAACCGGAGCCGCTTGTACCGGTTCCAAAACACCGCCAATGCCGACACCTCCTGAGAGATGCACATCGCTTCCAATTTGTGCGCAACTTCCTACGGTGGCCCAAGTATCGACCATAGTATTGGCGCCCACATAGGCTCCAATATTTACGTAAGAAGGCATCAGAATTACGCCTTTCTCTAAAAAAGCACCGTAGCGAGCGACGGCGTGAGGCACCACTCGAACGCCCAGCGCCGGATAGTTTTTCTTCAGCGGCATTTTATCAAAAAACTCCAAAACCCCCGCATGGCTTAGTTCCATTTGTTGGGTGGGGAAAAACAGAATAACGGCCTTTTTGATCCAAGCATGCACTGTCCAACCGTTCTTGTCCGGACTTGCTACCCTAAGCTTGCCTTGGTCCAGAGCGCTAATCACCTCTTTTACAGCGTTTAAGTGAGAAGCATTTTGCAGTAGCTCGCGATTATCCCAAGCCGCTTCTATTTTTACTTGCAAATCATTTACATCCATTCCAATACAGCTATATTTTCAACATGGTGGGTATGCGGAAACAAATCTACGGTTTGCCAAGCGCTAACCCTATATTTTTCAGCCAACAAAGCTAAATCTCTGGCTTGGGTTGCCGGGTTACAGCTCACATAAACGATACGCTTGGGAGCAAGTTTTAGCAGTTGTGCAATTACCGCCGGGTGCATGCCCGAACGGGGAGGGTCCGTAATAACTACATCGGGCATTCCATAGGTTTCCGATAGAGAGTTGGTCAATAAATCTTTGAGGTCTCCCGCCAAAAAATGCATGTTGGCAAATCCATTAAGGCTTGCATTTTCAAAGGCGTTATCGACTGCCTCGGGCACATATTCTAAGCCTAAAACAAATTTTGCCTGGTCGGCCACAAAGCAGCCAATGGTTCCGGTTCCACAATACAAATCGTAGACAATTTCATTGCCTTTCAAGTCGGCCAGTTCTTTTACCCGGTTGTAAAGCACTAAGGTTTGCTCCGGATTGGTTTGAAAAAAAGACTGAGGTGCAATTTTGAATCGAGTTTCTCCTAGAGTTTCGGTCAAAAAAGAGGCTCCTGCAAAGGTCTTTACTTCCAAATCGTGCAGAGCGTCGTTCTTTTTGGGGTTAAAGCTGTAGAGTAAGCTGTGAATTTCGGGGAATGTTTGGTTAATTTCTGCCATCAAATCTAAGCTTGCGGCATGATCTTGATCGCTAAAAACCACCCAAACCATCCAGTCTCCGTTTCGGTTGTTGCGCAAAACTAAATTGCGCATGAGGCCTGTATGTTGGTATGGATGATAAAAATCCAATCCTTTGGCTCGGGCTAAAGACGCAATACCATTTCGGTAAACATCAGCTTTAGGATCCATCAAAAAACACTCCTCCAATTCTAAAACCTTATCAAAGCGTCCGGGAACGTGAAAGCCACAGGCATTTCTTGTTTCAAACTCTTGCCCAGAGGCAATTTCTTCCGAAGTAAGCCAACGAAATTGGGAAAAAGAAAAATCGAGCTTATTTCTGTAGAACCATTGGGAAGGAGCCCCACAAACAGGCAAGGGTTCAGGAAGATGCAACCCGCCGATGCGCTCTAATTGGTCTTGAACATGGGCTTGCTTAGCCTCCAACTGAATGGTATAGGGCACATGCTGCCATTTGCAACCACCGCAATGACCAAAATGGCGGCACTTAGCCTCTATTCGATCCGCGGAAGGCTCAATAATTTCTAAGAGCTGAGCCTCGGCAAATTGTTTTTTTGAACGCAAAATTCGGGCCTTTACCCGATCGCCCGGCATGGCAAAGGGTACAAAAATCACTTTTCCATCCACTTTTGCAAGGGCCTTCCCTTCAGCGGCTAAGGCTTCTATGCTTAGCTCTACTTCTGTTCCTTTTTTCACCTTGCAAATCTATACAAGCCCCGGCTATTCTACTAGACAATTTGAGGAATTCACAGACTAAGCGCCTATTCAAACAGGCTATAATGACACTGGTATGCCCGAATTTTATAGGGCTGAGGCTGGGGTCTGCACGCCTTTAGATGGAATTGAAGCGCGGGGCCTCAAAGGCAATTATGTACTAATTTATCCCATTCATTCCACCCGATTTAGCCTTTTAATTCTTTAGTTTCATATTCCCGAAGCCCTCGGATAAACATTTACTTTTTTCAAAGCTTAACCCTAGACTACCCAACCGACCTGCTCCAAAACTTTTCAACATCTCCCCCACCCGTTTATGCAAAAAACAAATACAACAATATGATTTTCAAAGACATAAAAACAA
Source organism: Bacteroidia bacterium (assembly GCA_030427255.1). Classification (GTDB taxonomy): domain Bacteria; phylum Bacteroidota; class Bacteroidia; order CAIKAF01; family CAIKAF01; genus CAIKAF01. Next base: position 8,468 of record JAUHWY010000044.1, read on the forward strand.
ATTGCCAAATTCGCAAGATTTCCAAAATTTGGAAAACCGGAGATTGACTTGAAATATTACTTAGAGTATTTTTATTTTGTAGTCAAATACAACCCAAGTAGAGCAATCAGTCGTAATGAGCGACAATCCCAAATATACATGTCCGGTCTGTTTCACAGGATTTAAGGTTGGTGCCACTAAGTGCCACTCTTGCGGTTTCGACCGTAAAGCAGACGCAGAACGTGTTTCCGAGCGTCGCATCCAGTACCTGATCAAACAGAAGAGGTATTACCCTTCAGGAAAGGACAATTGGTTGAGTCATTTCATCCGCATTTTCAAGTAAGCTCCCTCTTAATCTTTTCCCTTTACATTCCAAAGCGCATTGCTTACCTTTGACTGCCTTATTGAGGGGTTTTTGCCTCAGTATTCAGGAAAATTTTCAGCTTTTTTGCTGAGAAAAGCCAAAGACAGGAATGAAAATAAGTTCAAAAGAAGCCATTGCGCTTGAAAAAAAATTTGGAGCCACCAATTATGCTCCTTTAGAGGTTGTTATTTCACAAGCCGAAGGCGTTTATGTTGAAGATCCGGAGGGTATTAAATACATGGACTTCCTTTCTGCCTACTCTGCAGTAAACCAAGGGCATCGCCATCCCAAAATCATAGATGCCTTAGTGCAACAAGCCCAACGTGTAACCTTAACTTCTAGGGCCTTTTACAACGACCAACTGGGCCCCTATGAAAAATACATCACCTCCTTTTTCGGTTACGACAGGGTATTGCCCATGAATACAGGAGTAGAAGCAGGAGAAACCGCGGTTAAACTTGCTCGACGCTGGGGCTACCGAGTAAAGGGCATCCCCGAAAACAAAGCCCGCATTGTTTTTGTGCAAGGAAACTTTTGGGGCAGAACCACCAGTGCCATTTCCTCCTCTACTGACCCCAGTTCTTTTCAAGATTTTGGGCCCTTTATGCCCGGCTTTGACATCATTCCCTACGACGACATCCCTGCGTTGGAAAAAGCCTTGGCAGCTCCGGATGTAGCCGGCTTTATGTTTGAACCCATTCAAGGGGAGGCCGGAGTGGTTGTTCCTCAAGAAGGTTACCTAAAAGCAGTTAGGGAAATCTGCACCAAACACCGGGTGCTCATGATGGCCGACGAAGTACAAACCGGTCTTGGACGTACCGGCAAACGCTTGGCCTGCGATCACGAAGAGGTTAGGCCCGATATTCTTATCCTTGGAAAAGCCTTATCCGGAGGTGTACTTCCCGTTTCTGCGGTTTTGGCCGACGATGAAATTATGCTCACCATTGGCCCCGGCGAACATGGCTCTACCTTTGGTGGGAATCCTTTGGGATGTGCTGTGGCCATGGCCTCTCTCCAAGTATTAAAAGAAGAAAAACTGGCAGAAAACGCCGAAGAATTAGGAAGCTACCTCCGAAGCGAGCTTCGTAAAATTGACTCCCCACTCATCCGAATCATACGAGGCAAAGGTTTACTAAATGCCATTGTGATTGAAGAAAACGCCCAAGTTACTGCCGCACAAATTTGCTACGGATTCAAACACCGCGGCCTTTTGGCAAAGCCAACCCATGGCCACATTATTCGCCTTGCACCACCTTTGGTAATTAACAAAGCTCAAATCGATCAGGCCCTCGACGCCATCCGAGACACCTTTCGCGTAGCAGATACAGACCCTAAAGCCCTCTAATGGCCTATCAACACATTCCCATTCCCAAGTTGGAGCCTTTAGCTCCTTTTGGGTTGGACGCATCCATACAGTGGATTGCCACTTGCTTAGCAGGAACCGAATCTCTGGTTGCCGATGAGCTAAAATCCTTAGGTGCAAAAAGCATTCTGGAAGGGCACCGGCACCTTAGAGTCGAAGGACGCTTCAGCGACCTGTTGACCATGCTCTATGAAAGCCGTTTGACCGTCAGGTTTTTGGTACCATTGGCAGAAGGTCGTTTGAGAAAGCCCCAGGATTTGTATAAAAAGGCAGCGGCCATTCCTTGGGAACGTTGGTTGCTCAGCAACCAAAGCTTTGCGGTAGATGCCAATATCAACTCTCCTTGGTTCAAACAAAACCTTTACCCGGCCCTTGTAGTGAAGGACGCTCTGGTAGACAGGCTACGAGACAAAACAGGGAAACGACCCAGTGTAGATAAAGCACAACCACACCTCAAAATCCACCTGCGCATCGACGAACAAGGTGCTTACACCATTGCCCTCGATGTTTCCGGTTTTTCTTTACAAAGAAGAGGCTACCGAAAGGCCGGTGGACCAGCCCCAATCTCTGAAATATTGGCAGCCATTTTGGTGAAAATTTCGGCTTGGTCAGGCGAAAAACCCTTGCTCGACCCCTTTTGTGGAGGAGGTACCTTGCTCATCGAAGCCATTCGTGCGGCTAAAAACATCCCTTCTGCAGCCTTGGCCCCTCCCTTTTGTGTTTTTCATTGGCCCAACTTTTCCAAAGAAGCCTGGGACGATGTAAAACATAAGGCCCATGCCAAAGAAAAGGACTTAGATACCCGAGTGATTGGTTCCGACATCTCCGGCACCGCACTCAGTTTGGGACAAGCCCATGCGCAAGAGGCAGGCTTGGACCACCACATCGAATGGCTTAAGGCCGATGCCCGACTTTTGGTGCCGGCACAGTGTCCACCTGGGACTATCCTTACCAATCCACCCTATGGTGAACGAATCGATATTGAAGATTTGGAAGCATTATACGGCGATTGGGGAAGACAACTTAAAAACCACTATGCCGATTGGGAAGTTTGGGTACTAAGTGCACATAAAGAAGCCCTTAAACGTATCGGCTTTAAACACAGCAGCCAACACCAATTTGTCAGTGGCACATTACCCGTTTGGTTTAGAGGCTTTCAATTGTACTCCGGAAGCCGTAAGTCCACCAATCAAGACTCCGAAAATTAACTTAAGGATTTCTTAACCCTTCCTTTGGCAAGTCCTCAAAGGCCTTTGACCTGTTATAAGACACCAAAAAAGACCAAAGCCTTACAGGCCTTGGTCTTTTGTTAAATTTGCCCGTAACTTCCCTTTTTAATTGCCTCGTATGTCACGACTTTTTGGCTTTGCCTTTTTATTGCTCAGCGGCTGGTGCCTCCAAACCCATGCACAAGACAGCCTATTTTTAGAATCCACACCCGAAAGCCGCAGAGGCTTGCTTCAAGAGCATGAAAGGCTCTCTAGAGGTGCCCTGAGACTGGGTTTTTACAACTTAGAAAACCTCTTCGATACCAAAGACGATAGCTTAACCCGAGACGATGAATTCACCCCAACCGGTATGAAAGGTTGGAGCGAATGGCGGTTCAACGAAAAAATTGCCAACCTGGGCAAAACCATCATTGGTTTGGGAGGTTGGGACGCACCCGCCATGCTTGGCTTTTGTGAAGTCGAAAACAAATTCGTTTTGGAACGGCTTCTCGATCAAACCGGATTGGAACGAGTCGACTACCAAATCATTCATGAAGACTCCCCAGACCGCAGAGGCATTGACGTGTGTATGATTTACCGGGCCGATCAAGTGCAAATCATTCGGCACAAATACCATAGAATTCATTATCCTGCCGATCCGGACCTTCGTACCCGGGATATTTTGTACGTTGAAGCCAAACTATTTGAACAAGACACCATTCATGTGTTTTTTAACCACTGGCCTAGCCGTTGGGGAGGTCAACAAGCCTCCGAACCCAAACGGGTTTTTGTAGCCTCCGTAATCCGCCAATTGAGCGATTCCATTTTTTCCCTAAACCCTCAAGCCAACATCCTCATTACCGGCGACTTCAATGACGAACCCGGCGATAAATCCCTGGTCGAAACCCTTAAAGCCAAAAAACCGGAAGACAAACTTCGTTCCGGGGACTTCGTAAATCTTATGTATCCCGCCTTTGAAAAAGGCATTGGTACCGAAAAATACCAATCGCATTGGGGATTGCTCGACCAATGGATTGTTTCTCAACCCTTATTCCTTCGCCAAGAAGGACTAGTAATTGATGGAAGCCAAGCCCGTATTTTCAATGCCCCCTGGCTGGTAGAAAAAGACGAAAAATACTTAGGCACCAAACCCTTCCGCACCTATGCCGGACCCAACTATTTAGGCGGCTACAGCGACCACTTTCCGGTGTACATCGATTTAATCCGCAGCAATTAATCTCCTAAAACTCTTTTTTGATGAAAAACCTGCCCAACTTACTCGCGCTTGCTTTTTTGCTAAGCTTGCCTTTTTCCCTGCTAAATGCCCAAGGCGTGCGCATTGCCAACAGTCCCGGAAACCCGGATCCTTCGGCCATTTTAGATGCCGATGCCACCGACAAAGGCTTTCTTCCTCCACGGATGACCCAAAGCCAACGCAACAACATCCAAAACCCGGCGGACGGCCTCATCATTTTCAACACCACCAACCAATGCCTGCAATTGCATACCACCAATACCTGGTTTGACATCCGTTGCCAGTGCAACAGCTTTCCGGATCCAAGTTTTACCGGCCCTGCGGCAGGCGGCCTAAACCAAAACCTTTCCTTTAGTGCCAATAATAGCTCAGGCGTGACCTATAATTGGACCTTTCAAAGCGGTACTCCGGCTTCCAGCGTCAGCGCTAACCCATCGGTCAGTTGGACCCAAGCCGGCAGCTACCAAGTGCAGCTCATCGTAACCGACGGCAACGGCTGTTCCGACACCAGCCAACAGCAAATTACCATCAATGCGGTTTCTCCCCAAAGCTGCTACCACATCAAACAAAACAACCCAAATGCAGCCAGCGGTTTGTACCTCTTGGATCCCGATGGGCAGGGAGGCGTAAATGCCGAACAATTTTATTGCGACATGACCACCGATGGGGGCGGCTGGACCCTAATCGTGCTCACCAACGGAAACGTATCCGGGCACCCGAATGTGGGACTTTCGGTGGCCAAAAACACGCTCCTAAGCGCCCATGGCGGCCAAGTAAGCACCAATTTAGACGGCTTTGACCAATGGACCGGAACCGCTTTTTGGAACCAATTGGGTTCCCAAGGCCAAATGCTTTGGCGGGTGGGCAGCAGCTCAGGATCCATCCAAGACATGGTACGCAACACCTTTAATGTGTACAGCAACAACGAGCGCGTAAGCTTTAGCGGCTACTCCGCACTGCAGGGAGGTATTCCTAATATTGACTACAACAGCAATGGCTATTTACAGGCTACCACCAGCAGCACCGGCGGAAGCTCATGCACGGTAGAGCAAAGCTCGAGTGTTGGCTTGCACGGCCCTTGGTTTTACGATGGCTGCAGCAACGTAAGCCCTTGGTGCACCGGACACAGCGATTGCAACGGCACCCCGGTACGCATGCAATGGAGAAACCAAAGCAGCTATACTACGGCCACCGCTCCCAGCTGCTCCAACCATGGAGAAATTTACGTGCGTTAAACAAGAAAACCCGAAAAATG
>JAUHWY010000009.1 GCA_030427255.1 Bacteroidia bacterium
AGGGGGGATGATGGGGGGTATCGGTATGGGTTCCAAGGTCAAGTGAGAGATGATGAGTTAAAAGGAGAAGGGAATAGCTTAAATTTTAAGTTTAGGATGCATGATGCACGTTTAGGGCGTTTTTTTGCCGTTGACCCGTTGTCAAATAAGTACCCTTGGAATAGCCCTCATGCCTTTGGTGAGAAACGAGTTGTTGATGGTGTTGAATTGGAGGGTGCAGAAAGACTTTCAGTCCATACTCTAGGATGGAAGTATAGGAGCAAGACGGTTCTGAGAAATGAAACTGCAACAAGTGCTCAGAAAAAAGCGGCTACTATGGGGGCTACTTTGTGGAATTGGAAAGCTGCATTAATGGTTGGGGAAGTCCAGTATGGAGGTGTTAATATTTCTTCAGTTTCAGGAAGAGTTGCAAGGCATGTTGCAAATGCAAGCAATATGACAACCGATATAGGATCTGAAAGGAACGCATTTAGGCATGCCTTATGGTCAGCAAAAATGACTGCAGATTTTGGGGAGCATACTGCAAACTTGTTTGGGAATGCACATGAAGGGATTCCTGCTAGTGCATTAAGTAATGCCCACGTTGACTTTAATCAACCAGCACCTGATAATTTAGATGCAGCTGATGATGTTGTAGATTTTTTAAACAATGAAGTAGGTAGAGCAATTGGCAAGAAGTTTGGTGCGAATGCCTCTCAAATTGAAATTGCTAAAGAAGTTTTAAAGGTACAAAAAGAGGTAGGTCTTTGGACTGCCAGGGATACGGAAGATGGAATAATAATTTCTAGGACAAAAATTTCAGAGGAGCAATACAATACCGCTTTGGAAAAGCTTAATACCTTAGATGATAATGGAATGGATAACTCCGACCGTAGTGAGTTAGAACAGTCCGAATAATTTTGACAATGAAAAGTTTTTTAATTGCTTTATTTGTTATTGCACTTTTTGGTTGTTTTGAGCAAGAAGATTTTTGTAAGGAAGAAAAGGGGTTAATTAGATTTCTGGAGCCCATAGATTCAGTCGCGTATTTTAGAGTGAAGGATTTAGTATTCTTTACATGGGATACATTGTTTGTTGTTTCAGGTCCAACTATTGATAATGAAGTACAAAGTATTATTGGAGTGAATTATGATAAAGTAATAAAAGATGGAGAAGTTAACTATTACTTCATGAGAGAGGGTTCAATAATTTTAGATTTTTCTACCTACTGCACACTTAATTTGGAACTTTGTAACAATAAGAATTGGACCTCTTACTCTCCAAGAGACTCCTTAAAACTAAACTGCAGTCAAGTTGGGCTAAATAAAACTTATGAAATTCATCCTCTAACTAATGATTAGCCAGCGGCACCCGGTGGCATCCACAGCTTTTTCAAAAAACGCCTACGAATTTCCGATACCATTCTAAAAATCCTTAAATTTCCATAATGCAATCGGCCGTCCAAACCAAAAACTCCAAAGAATCAAGCGGAATTTGCTTTTCAAGGGAAGACAAGGCGGTGGCTGGGCTTGGGCCCGCAGCATACTGGAGGTATGTGAGGAGTCCAAGACGAGACACCAACGCACGGCGGCATCCACAGCTTTTTCAGAAAACCCATACGAAATTTCGTAATTGCTTGCGGCTGTTGGTATTCGAAAATTTTCGTGGTTTTGGGGAGCCATTAGGATTTCGGTGTAGATGGTAAGGGGTGGAGAATAGGAGGGGGTAATTCGGGTTCTACTTTTGATTAATAAATCAACCGAAGGTAGATGTTTTTGTTGGTTTCTCGGCGAATTTTTGCGGCTTGGACGTAGGCTTTCCTAGGAGAGGTGTTTGGGGCATGCCCTGTCTCTACCTAGGACGCAACGAACCATGGAAGGCAACCTTCATAATCCAGCGTGGCTTTGGCAATGGCAGGGAAGCGACGCATTGCCCCCCTATCGCCAAAAACGCATTTAATATCTCGCCCTATTCCTTTTTTTGTCCGATTTTAAATCCTATCCGATGAAGGCATCGATCCAAAGGTGCTACTGTGCCCGGAAAGGTTAGAAATAAACCCCATACCAATGGCCAAATGGGGGCTTTGTAGCGAAACAGTCCGCCCAACACAGGTGTGGTAAGGCCCAACAACAACAACATAGCCACTATGTACAGCCAAGCCCACAGCTGCTGCTTTTGATGCTTTACCCCATGCTTTATGCTTAAAAAGGCCACCCAAAGCAAAATGAGGTTTTCCAAAAGCATGAGCCATGCCCCGTGCTGTTTAATTTGCCAAGGCAATGGGCGTAAGGTGGCGTTGTATAAGGCTTGAGGACAAGTTCGGATTACCGATGCCCAATTGGGTTCCAGGCGCTCCAGTGGGATTAAACTTCCCGCCGATTCGGCTTGCGAAAGGTTAATAAAATCCCTTTGTTTAATGACCAAGCGTTGGAGTAAAGGGTCCTTTCCGCTTTGATGTACATAGGTCGCATAAGCAATGCCCAAGACCAAAAAACTTAAAGCAAGCGCCTGCCCAATCTTTAATTTTTTGGGAAAGAAACGGTTCAAAACCATCGCAGGGACTAAGGGCAAGGCCGTGGCCAAGACATAAAATTTGGTTTTCCAAATGAGGGCTACCCCTGCGCTAAGTCCCAAGATTCCCAACACGTTTTTTTTGCTTAGAAGCCAAGCCGACCAAAGGCAAAGTGCCATACCGGCAAGCACGATGGGCTCCTTGAGCGGCGCTGAGGCCCAAAGCCATAGACTGGGAAAAAACAGGGTGCCCAATATGCTCCAATCGCTGCGCACCTTAAGCCAACGTGCCAAAATCGACCCCAAGGCATAAGAGGCGCCAAAACCAATCCAAGCAAACAACAGGCTGTGCTGCCAAATGCTTCGATCCGAAATAAGGGCAAAAAGGGCATGAATGCGTATAACAATGCGGTTGTCGTTGTACATTCGGTTGCCATGGGGCAAGGTCCAATTGGCCATTTGGTCAAAGTATTTGCCGTCGTAGTCAAAGTCTTGGGCTAGTCCAAGCCAATTGAGCCAAAATTCGGAGGGCTGTTGCGCATGCAGCTTGGCCAGGGCCATTCCATCGTTAAAGTAGCGGTATACATCGGCTTTGGAAGGGTCGGTATAATACCAGGTGTAGATGGCCACAATGCCCAATCCGGCCAAGAGTTTGGCTACAAAGGCCAAAGCTAAGGTAAAGGAAGGCCAGGCCTGAAACGGCGCGGGTTTTTTGCGCCAAAACCAAACCAAAAGGGCAAGACTTACTAACCAGGGCCACAGGCTGAGCATAGCCCAAAGATAGCTGCTTGAGGTCATTTGGCGGAAGAGCAGGTCAGAATCGCTATTTTTGAGCTATGGTTATTAAAGCATTTGTTGCGGTTGTGCGGCCCTTGCTCAGGGATGCAGAGATTATTGTGCTGGGAACTACTATTGTTTTGTTGCTGGGATTGGGGAGTCTTTTTTACCACCAACACGAAGGCTGGAGTCTGGTGGATTCCCTGTATTTTTGCTTTATGACCATGAGTACGGTAGGCTATGGCGATTTAACGCCAAGCTCCGATACCAGCAAGCTCTTTACCATTGCCTATACTGCACTTAGTGTGGGATTGTTTATTCTTTTTGCTACAAAAATTGCCACCGTGCATTTGCAAGAGACCATGAACCGTGGAAAGAATACCTTATTAAAAAAATAGAGGTATGCGCATTGAAGCTCTAAACCGTGTCCCTGAGCTGCATCAACAAGCCGTCCATTACTTTTGGAGCTGTTGGGGAAACGAAAACAACCGCTTGTTTTATGAAGATTGCATCAAGCATTCCTTATCCAAGGACCATAGCCTACCGGCCTTTTACGTATTATTGGAAGGAGAGGAAATCCAAGGATCTTATGCTTTGCTCACCAACGACATCATAAGTCGACAAGACTTAATGCCTTGGTTGGCTTGTTTGTATGTGAACGAGTCGGTTAGGAATCAGGGCTGGGCAGGTAAGTTATTGGAACATGGCTTGCAGGAAGCGGGTAGGATGGGTTTTTCTTCCTTGTATTTAAGTACAGATTTAAAGGATTTTTACGAGAAAAAAGGGTGGACGTTTTTTGGGGAAGGCTATAATTTATGGGATGAGCCTTCCAAAATATACGTGCATAATACCGGAATTGTGAAAGGAGACCATTGACGTGTTGCTATTATGGCGGCGATCCTGCCCTGACGCTTCGGTCAGGATTATAAACCCTGACAGGAACGTCAGGGTCTGCGTTGCGTCCAAATCTCAAGCTTTTTGCCCTGACCTTAGCGTCACGGGGGGCCTCATTTACAGCCAGTAAACTCCGGCCTGCCCTGACCGCAGCGTCAGGTGCCTTTCGATTTGTACGCGCCTTAATTCGAACCGACGCTGCGGTCGGTTTCAAAGACCCCTGACGCCTTGGTCAGGGTTATAAACTTGAAAACACAACGCGTCATCGGTCTCAAAAGAATAACTGCCCCCGGCCGAACGGAAAGCCCGGAGGCATTGGGCCCGGCAGGCTTAGGCGGTGGAGGCCCCCGTTTTTTCGGGGGACCCCGCACGCCTTAGCCTGCCGTGGCCTAAGGCCGAGGACTTGGAGGGAGGACGGGAATAAGGCCCAAAAAAAAAGCCTCCCTATAGGAAGGCTAATTAAGGTTTGAGACTCTTGATTTATACCAATTTGTCCAATTTTTCGGCGAGTGCGGCTTTAGGAACTACGCCCACTTGTCGGTCGACCAATTCCCCGTTTTTGAAGAACAAAAGGGTGGGGATGGAACGAATGCCGAGGCTTGATGCCACCACGGGGTTGGAGTCTACGTCGAGTTTGCCAATAAGGGCTTTGCCTTCGTATTCGCCGGCCAATTCTTCGACCACGGGGCCAATCATTTTACAAGGGCCACACCATTCGGCCCAAAAGTCAATCAATACGGGTTTGTCGGAGCCTTTTACGAGTTCTTCGAAGTTGCTGTCGGTTATTTCAAGTGCCATAATGTGTTGTTTGTTGGTACATAAATACGAAAAATGGGGGATAGGGTTGCCCCTTTAGTGTTTATTAACCCATTAGCTGAGCCGGATTTCGAATTCAGGCATGGCTTCAAGGGCTTTAAACAGGGCATTTGTTGGCTCTACACCTCCCTGCTGGCTTTTGAGCTGGGTGGCCATTTGGCCTTCCCAATCCACTACTTGGAGCTGCAAGGGGATGTCGCCCGGAAATTGATCCAAAAGCGCTTTGAGTTGGTCAATGCTTTGTTCTTTTACATCGTTGAGCTGCATGCGGAGCCTGAGCGCTTTTAATTTGCGGTTACGAATGTCTTGCAAAAGCTCTATTTGTTGCACTTTGAGTTCGAGTTGCTCACTGTCTCTAAATCTTGGCCGCACTTGTGCGGTGCAATATAAGAAGGCACCTGTTTCCATAAAGTGTTTAAACTTTAGGTAATCGTCTCCAAACAGGGCCAATTCGGTGCTGCCTTGAAAGTCTTCGAGGGTGAGAATGCCAAAGTTTTTGCCGTTTCTGCTGAGGCGATGCTGCACGTCGGTAAGAATGCCTGCAAATTGCACGGTTTTGCCGTTGAGGGCTTGCAATTCGGTCAGTTCCTTGAGGCTGTGGCTGCAAAACAAATCCAAATCCATCCGAAACTCATCTAAGGGGTGTCCGCTCAGGTAAAATCCGGTAACGGCCTTTTCTTGGGCCAAGGCTTGAAGTTCGGTCCAGGGTTCGGTGTCCGGGATTTCGGGGGTGCTAATGGCTACGTCTTGCATGTCGCCAAAAAGACTATTGGCCGCCTGGGCTTGCTGCTGTTGAAAGGTATTGCCCCAACGCACCAGCTTTTCAAGAACGGTATGTTCGGCTCCACCGGCGGCGGCAAAGTACTGCGCACGATGCAAGGGTCCTAAATTGTCCAAAGCTCCGGCCAAGACCAGCTGCTCAATGTTTTTTCGGTTAACGGCCCTAAGGTTCACCCGCTTAATGAAGTCAAAGATGTCTTGGTAGGGGCCATGGTTTTCTCGCTCTTCTACAATGGCTTCCACCGCTGCTTCGCCTACGCCTTTAATAGCGGCTAAGCCAAAGCGAATTTGCTGCTTTTTATTTACGGCAAAGCGGAGTTTGGATTCGTTTACATCCGGTCCTAATATGGCAATTCCCAACCTTCGGCACTCTTCCATAAAGAAGATGAGCTTGTCCATGTTGTTGAGGTTGTTGGACAAGACGGCGGCCATGTATTCAGCAGGGTAGTGGGCTTTGAGGTAACCGGTTTGGTAGGCCACAAAGGCATAGCAGGTGGAGTGCGACTTGTTGAAGGCATAGCTGGCAAAGGCCTCCCAGTCGGTCCAAATTTTTTCGCAGACTTTAAGGTCAAAGCCATTCTTTTCGCAACCTTGCATAAACAAGGTCTTGAGCTCATCCAATACGTCCTTTTTCTTCTTTCCCATGGCCTTCCGCAGGGTGTCGGCCTGACCTTTGCTAAAGCCGGCCAGCTTTTGGGAAAGCAGCATTACCTGTTCCTGATACACGGTAATGCCGTAGGTTTCTTTAAGCAGCTCTTCTTGCTCTTGCAGGTCGTAGGTAATGGGTTTTCTGCCGTGCTTTCGGGCAATAAATTCGGGAATGTATTCTAGGGGCCCCGGACGGTAAAGGGCGTTCATGGCAATGAGGTCTTCAAACTGGTCGGGTTTAAGTTCCCTCAAGTACTTCTGCATGCCTTTGGACTCGAACTGAAAGGTGGCATTGGTTTCCCCTTTTTGGTAAAGTTCAAAGGTTTTTTGGTCATCTAAAGGGAGATTATCCAGGTCAATAGTAATGTTGTGATTTTCCTGAATAAGCTCCAGCGCATCGCGTAAAATAGAAAGGGTTTTGAGGCCCAAAAAATCCATTTTAATTACCCCGGCATCTTCTACTACAGACCCGTCGTATTGGGTCACCAAAAGGTCGGAGTCTTTGGCGGTAGCTACGGGAATAAGATCGGTAAGGTCTTGAGGAGCAATAATTACTCCGGCGGCATGAATGCCTGTGCCCCTTACCGAACCTTCAAGAATTACAGCCTCTTTAAGTATATCCGATTCTTTTCCGGGGCGTTCGTAAATTTCTCTAAGTTTTTTAACGGCACTTAAATCGTCTTCTTGCAGCTTTTCTTTTTCCTTTAGGCTGTCGGCTCCGGCTAAGGGAGCATGCAATACCCGGTTGAGTTTAATTCCGGGCTTGTCGGGCACCAGTTTGGCCAAAGCATTGGAATCTGCAATGGGAAGGTCCATGACCCGAGCCACGTCTTTAATGGACATTTTTGCGGCCATGGAGCCGTAGGTAATGATGTGGGCTACCTGGTTTTTGCCGTACTTGTCTACTACATAGTCTATAACCTTTTGGCGGCCTGCATCGTCAAAATCGGTATCGATATCGGGCATGCTCTTACGTTCCGGATTTAGGAATCGTTCGAACAGCAAATCGTATTTGATGGGGTCAATATTGGTAATGCCAATGCAGTATGCCACCGCCGAACCTGCGGCTGAACCCCGCCCCGGCCCAATAAGTACGCCCAATTCTCGTCCGGCTTTAATAAAATCGGCTACAATAAGAAAATAGCCGGCAAAACCCATTTGCTCAATGGTAAAGAGCTCAAAGTTGAGCCGTTCTTCTACTTCGGCGCTGATTTCCTTATACCTGTCTCTGGCTCCTTCCATGGTAAGGTGCCGCAAATAGGCATTTTGATCTGCAAACTCAGGCGGAATTGGAAAATTGGGCAGCAAAATATCCTTGAACAGGTTCAGAGGTTTTACTGCATCCACAATTTGATTGGTATTGTCGAGTGCTTCGGGCAAATCCGAAAACACCTGTTCCATTTCGCCGGTGGTCTTAAAAAAGAATTGATCGTTGTAAAAGGCAAAGCGCTTGCCTTTTACCGAAGAGTCGTCGTCCGAAAACTCGGTCAGCTTTTCGGTGCTTTTTTTTTCGCCGGTATTTATGCAAAGCAAAATATCGTGGGCATTGGCGTCTTGCTGGTCCACATAATGGCTGTCGTTGGAGGCAATCACAGGCACTTCGTATTTGGCAGCAAAGCGCAGCAATACCTCATTCACCTTTTCTTGATCGGGAATTTGGTGGCGTTGAATTTCTACATAATAGTCCTTCCCAAATAAGTCCAACCACCATTTAAAAAGCTTTTCGGCCTCGGCTTCACCTTTGCGAAGTATGGTTCTTGGAATTTCAGCTCCTAAGCAACAGGTGGTGGCAATAAGTCCCTCGTGGTATTGAAGTATCAATTCTTTGTCAATACGCGGGTATTTGCCATACATTCCTTCCATGAATCCATAGGAACAGAGCTTGCACAAGTTTTGGTAGCCAATTTCGTCTTTGGCCAACAACAGTTGGTGGTAGCGAATGTCTTTTTCTTCGCGGGTAAACTGCCTTTTGTGCCGATCGGCCACCAAATAAAACTCACAGCCTACAATAGGTTTAACCAAAGGGTTGCCTTGGGCATCTTTACGTTTCCAAGCCTCGGCCACAAACTGAAAAGCACCAAACATATTGCCGTGGTCGGTTATGGCCAAGCCGCGCATGCCATCTTTTTGGGCTTTATCGTAGAGTTTGCCAATATCGGCGGCACCGTCCAACAGAGAAAATTGGGTGTGCACATGCAGGTGATTGAAACTGGGCATAGCGTTCGTTTTGTTTGGTAGCCCTCAACCGTACCAAGCCTTGGACTAATGCTTTGAAAAATAAGCGCAGGCCGGGCAAATCACGGCATTGCCTTCGATGCTTTTACGGATTTTGCCAAAGCAAAAAGTACCAGACTTGCCCAAAGGGCATAAGGCCAAAGTTACGCAAAGCAGGCGGGCGGCTTTGCTTTGTGGAAAAATTGTGAACAAAGCCCAAGGGGAGGATTAAGCGCAGCCTCCGGCAAAAAAGCAATAGCAATGAAAGGGCAGTCTTGAACCAAAGACAAGTGCCTAAAAGCCAAGGGAAGAAGCCAAAGGAAGCGTAGAAGGGAGGAGCTTACAAATCGTCGAAGTTTCCTCCTTCGTTGTACTGGTCATCGTGTTCTCGAGGCACGTAAACTTGCTCTTCAACAGGGGTAGGATTGTTTTCACGAACATAATCCATTACCTCTTGCAAGCCATCGGCAAACTTAATTAAGTCCTCTTTGTAAAGAAAAAGCTTGTGTTTTTCGTAAAAGAAGCTGCCATCGGGCCGCATTTTGCGTTTGCTTTCGGTAATGGTAATGAACAGATTCTCGTCCCGCGTAGCTTTTACGTCAAAAAAATAGGTTCTTTTCCCGGCACGAACCGGTTTCGAAAACTTTTCCGGACGGTGGTTATTGTACTTGTCCTGCATAAGCGCCTCGTGTATATCCATTCAAATATATCAAAATATATATACGAAAGGGGAGCTTAGGCTTAATGAATTTTGGGGGCGTAATCCTGCCCTCCCTGCTACGCGCCCTTCCAAAAGGCAGGCCACAGGGGGCTGCAGGGAGTTTGCTGGCGCGCCACTCCTGCAACCCTCCTGTGGCCAATGCCTTTCAGAAGGGCGGGTATCCGTTCGGTCAGGCGCCCTTAGATTTTTGATTTTCCCTCTGCTGCCTTTCATACATTTCGGCATACAATCCTCCGGAGGCCAACAGGGTTTCGTGGCTTCCTTCTTCGGCAACTTTTCCGTCCTCCAATACCAAAATGCGGTCGGCATCCTTTAAGGTCGAAACCCGGTGAGATATCAATAAGGTGCTTCTATCTTTCATGATGTTTCTCAAATGTCCCAAAATCTTCTCCTCGGTTTCGGTGTCCACTGCCGATAAACAGTCGTCAAAAATGAGCAAGGCCGGTTCTTTTATAATGGCTCGGGCAATGCTTATCCTCTGTTTTTGTCCACCGCTCAAGGTAATGCCTCGCTCCCCCAATCGGGTTTGGTAGCCTTTGGCAAATTCTAGTATGGAATCATGAATGGCTGCTTGTTCGGCACTTTGCTCCATGCGTTTCCATAGTGCATCTTCTGATTCATTGCTTCTATGCAAGCCAAACTGAATGTTTTGGGCAATGGTGTCCGAAAACAAAAAGACCTCTTGGGGCACATAGCCTATAGCCTCTCTGTAGCTTTCCAAAGGCCAATCTTTTAAGTCGACTCCATCTACCCGAATAGTTCCGGATTCCGGATCAAAAAACCGCATCACGAGCTGGGCTAGGGTGGTTTTTCCGGATCCGGTGCGCCCGGCTATGGCTAGCGTTTCTCCGGGCTTGAGTTTAAAGCTCACTTCCTTAAGCGCTTGAATGCCTGTATCAGGATAGGTAAAACAAACTTTGTCAAATTCGAGCTCCCCTTTTAATACGCGTGACCCTCCTCCGGGCGAAACTATGGCAGGTTCGGTATCCAAAAACTCGTTGATGCGCTTTTGCGAAGCTGCCGCCCGTTGAATGATGGAAGTAATCCATCCCAAACTGGCTACAGGCCAAGTGAGCATGTTTACATAAATGATGAACTCGGCAATAACTCCGGCAGAAATACCTCCCTGAGATACTTCCACTCCACCAATATACACGGTAAGTAGGGTGCTAAGCCCTATGAGCATCATAATCAGTGGAAAAAAGAAAGCATTGAGCTTTACCAAATCTAAGTTCCTACGTCGATAAGTTTCTGCACCTTCTTCGAACATGCCTCCATAGATGCTTTCTCGCCCATAGTTTTTTAGTACGCGTATGCCGGAAAAGGCTTCCTGCACAAAGGAAGAAATGTTAGATAACTGGGCTTGCACCACTTCGGAGCGCTTCAAAATGGCGCTATTTACCAAATACACGGCCAAAGAAAGCAGCGGCAAGGGAATCAATACATACAAAGTGAGGGTAGGACTCACCGACAACATGGTACCTATCACCAGCACAAACAACACCAGTAAATTAATGCCGTACATCACGGCAGGTCCCAAATACATCCGTACCCTGGAGACATCTTCAGAAATACGGTTCATTAAGTCTCCGGTGGCATTTCGTTTGTAAAAACCATAATCTAAGGCCTGGTATTGGGCATAGATTTGGTTTTTCATGTCGTATTCAATAAGCCTAGAGGTAACAATAATGGTTTGTCGAACCATAAATAGAAATAGCCCCTTGAGCAAAGCCATTAAAAAAATTAGGCCGGCAAAACCCAGCAGCAGCCACAGCAGTCTGGATCGTCCTACTTCCAAAAGCTCAGAACCCGTAAACAGCCTGAATAGGTGCAGGTTTTCTACCACAACATCCACCGATTCCCGAACCAGTCGGGCCGGATAAATGGCAAATATGTTGGATATAATGGTAAATAAAATGCCCAACAACAGCCGGTAACGGTATTTCCAAAAAAAGCGATTTAGTCTTTTAAGCGATCCCACCAATAAAAACCGTTAATCTTTGTTGCTTTTGCCTTTCCTGCTCAAGGCAAATCAAAAAATAAGTACTTTAGCAGCCAGAAACAGGGCAGGCTTTTCTGTCCCAAAAGTACACTAATCAAAGGTTTTTCATGGACATCGAGGTAAAACCTGCTGTGGCAACTTCAGGAGTGCTTCAACAAATGGAGCTAATGGACCACGAACAAGTGGTTTTTTGCAACGATAAGGCCAGTGGGCTCAAAGCCATCATTGGTATTCATAATACAACTTTAGGACCCGCATTGGGCGGTACTCGGATGTGGCACTATGCCAAGCACGAAGACGCCGTACTTGACGTCTTGCGCCTGTCCAGAGGAATGACTTTTAAAGCCTCCATTGCAGGCCTAAACTTAGGTGGTGGAAAAGCCGTGATTATTGGCGATTCCAGAACCATGAAAAACGAAGCCCTGCTCCGCAGGTTTGGTAAGTTCGTGGAGTCACTCAACGGCAAATACATCACCGCAGAAGATGTGGGTATGTCTACCAAAGACATGGAACAAATCCACACGGAAACCGGACATGTAACCGGTCTCCCCGAATACTTGGGAGGCAGTGGAGACCCCTCTCCTGTGACCGCTTACGGAGTATATATGGGCATGAAAGCTTCAGCCAAGCATGTATATGGCAGCGACAACCTCAATGGAAAAAAGGTGGTGGTGCAAGGTGCAGGAAACGTAGGTCGGTACCTCATACAACATTTGGTAAGCGAAGGTGCCGAAGTAATGGTGGCCGATATTTTTGAAGATCGCCTCAAAGAGGTGCAGGCCGTGGCTCCCCAAGCAAAGGTAATTGACCCTGATTCGGTCTTTACCCAAACCATGGACATTTTTGCGCCCTGTGCTTTGGGCGGAATTTTAAACGACAATACCATTCCCTCCTTAACTTGCGCTATTGTTGCCGGAGGTGCAAACAACCAATTGCAAGAAGAAGGCAAACACGGAGCCATGCTCATGGACAGGGGAATTGCTTACGCTCCCGATTTTTTGATTAACTCCGGTGGGCTCATTAATGTATACGGCGAAATCGTAGGTTACAACAAAGAAGTTGCCATGAAAAAAGCCGAATATATCTATGATGTTACACGGAATATACACAAAGAATCTGCTGAATCCCTTGTGTTTAGTGGGGAAGTAGCCGTTCGCTTTGCTCAAGAGCGCATTCAAAGCATGGCTCAGCTTCGCACCAGAAGCTAAGTTAGGCCAATACTTTTACCTATTTTTGTAGCGAATAGCTTTTTGGAGCTATTCTAGGGTGTTTATTAAAGAACGAAAGGAGATTCATGCTAAATCGTAGGCATTTACGTGTTAAAGTATTGCAAGCCTTATATGCGTTTTTTCAATCCGGACAGCACGATATCGGTTTGGCAGAAAGGCAATTGCTTAATTCCGCCGAGGATATATATCAATTGTACCTCTATCAAATTACCTTGCTGACAGAGCTTCATCACCAAGGATTAAAAGAGCGCGATGAGGCAAAGCAAAAATTGCAACCATCTGCACTAGACTTGCAGGAGTCTACCACCTTTACCCGAAATAAGGTATTGGTGCAACTAAGTCAAATGGAGTCCTTAAATAAAGCGTGCGCAAAACACCATGTTTCTTGGTCTGCTCATCAGGATACCGCCCAGAAACTTTGGCGAAAACTGAGGCAGCAAGACTTTTATTTGAGCTACATTGCCTTAGATCAGACCGGCTTTGAAGAAGATAAGGAGTTTGTGCTTCAAATGTTCAAGTTCTGGTTGTTTGAGGAAGAGCTGCTCGAGTCCATGTACGAAGAGCTAAACATCCATTGGTCCGACGATTTATTCGTGGTTAATGCCGCTATTATGCGAACCTTTAAGGATTTACGTCCGGATGGAAGAATTCGACTGCAACGGTTGTACAAAGACGCAGAAGAAGACCGTCATTTTCTCTTGGAGCTTTTCCGTAAAACCATTTTGAACGAATCTGGTTATGAAGATATGGTCAAGGAGAAAGCCCAAAATTGGGAAATCGAGCGAATCGCGCTCATGGATATCATTCTCATGAAAATGGCGCTCTCTGAACTTTTGGAGTTTCCCTCCATACCAGTGAAAGTAACCTTGAACGAATATATTGATTTGGCCAAATACTTTAGTACTCCACGAAGCAATGCCTTTGTGAATGGTATTTTAGATAAATTAGCCATAGAATTAAAACAACAAGGCCGAATTCAAAAAACCGGCCGCGGATTAATTGAAAAATAAACCCAAACAAATACATAAACCCATGCGTACACGTACCATGTTTGCAGCATCTGTTTTTGCTGCCGTAGTTTTGTCTTCTTGCGGAGGAAATGGCAGCGACCCTAAGGCTTCTGTTTCATCCGAAGTGGTTGGTCAAACCACCGAAATGAACTTCGAAAACGATACCTACGATTTCGGAGTAATTCAACAAGGCCAAAAGGCAGAGCATGTTTTTGTGTTTACCAATACCGGAGAACACGAATTGGTGATAGCCAACGCCAAAGGAAGCTGCGGTTGCACCGTTCCCGAGTGGCCTTCTGAGCCCATTAAGCCCGGCGAAAGCGGAGAAATTAAAGTGGTATTTGACTCTACCGGCAAATCCGGCAAGCAAGAGAAAAAGGTAACCATTACCGCCAACACAGATCCTATAGAAACCGAATTGATCATTAAAGGAGAAATCGAAACCCCCGAAGACGCATCATGATACAACACCTGATTTTAATGGCCAACCCCGAAGGTGGAGGCGGTGGTCCCGAACAACTGATATTTCTTGTTCTAATCCTCGTAGTTTTCTACTTCTTTATGATTCGGCCCCAAATGAAAAAGGCCAAAGAGCAAAAGAAGTTTAGAGAATCTATCGGAAAAGGCGACCGCATTGTTACTGTGGGCGGAATCCATGGAAAAATCATTGATGTAGAAGAAAAAACCTTCATTGTCGAGGTGCTGGATCAAACACGTTTACGTGTAGAAAAAACAGCAGTTTCTATGGAAAATACGGCAACCCTTGCCGATAA
Source organism: Bacteroidia bacterium (assembly GCA_030427255.1). GTDB lineage: Bacteria > Bacteroidota > Bacteroidia > CAIKAF01 > CAIKAF01 > CAIKAF01. Next base: position 14,355 of record JAUHWY010000009.1, read on the forward strand.
AAAATAAGGGAAATGAAGTGGCCTGAAAGGGTACGGGGAAAAGCCGGATTGATTTTTTTAGTCTGTCTGGCTACCAGTACCCTTTTTTGGTTTCTTCAAACCCTAAATAAAACCCACCAAACTACCCTCAACCTCTCCCTCGACCTTAGTTCTATTCCTCAAGGATGGGTTTTAGACAAACAGCAAAAGCCCCAAATTCAAATCCAGGTGCGCGGTCCCGGCTTTGCCCTACTTGGCTTAAATCTAAAGCATTTTTGGAACCCTTCTGCGCTTCAATTAGCTAGCCCTAGCCTAAAACAAGGCAAGCAGGGGACAAACGTTCTTTATTGGAGTTCAGAAGAATTGCAGGAGGGGGTCGGCCAATACCTTCCCTCCTCGCTTCAACTGCTTAGTTTAAAACCCAAACAAGTGGAATGGCCCGTGCAACCCTTGGTTCAAAAGGTCCTTCCTTTGTGCCCAAAGGTTTGGATACAAGACAATGCTTGGAAGCTAAGTCGACCCCTTAAATTGAGCCCCTCCACTATTCCCGTTAGTGGTCCAAAAGCATATATGGATTCCTTGTCCTGTTGGTCCTTCCCTTTTTCTATTATGCCTCAAGAAGCTACCAATGGCGCCAAGCAGGTGAATTTGGAACCCCAAGGCCAAATGCTGCCCGGCCAAAACGCTGTGCTTGTGGAATGGAGTGTTTCCCGTTTTACAGAAGTACGGGTAGATTTGCCGATCGTATTGCGCAATGCCCCGGAAGGCTTTGAAATTCAACCGGCTTTTGCCCAAGTTTGGGTTTCGGTGCCCATGGATAATCCGGACATCTCTGAAATTAAAGTTTTTGCAGATTTTTCTGAAGCATCCTCAAACAAAAGGTATGTCCCTCTGGAAGTACAACAACCCAAGGAAGGACCAAAGCTTATCCGTTTGGAACCTCATAAGGTGGAACTTTTTAAACGAAAAAACCCATGATGGTTGTTGGTTTGACGGGGGGAATTGGAAGCGGTAAATCTACCGTGGCGAAAGCCTTCGAAAGCCTTGGCGTTCCCGTGTTTTATGCCGATGCTGTGGCCAAGGACCAATACCGGGATCCCCATTTGATTCAACTTTTGGAAGACCACCTAAAGATGTCCCTTACCGATACCCATGGGGCTTTAGACAAAAAGGCATTGGCTCAACGCATTTTTTCTGATTCCAAAGCCCGTGAATGGGTCAATGGACTTATTCATCCACGAGTAAAGCATGCTTTTAGAGCCTGGCAAGATTCCCTAAACCAACCGGCATACGTCCTTAGAGAAGCTGCAATTTTGATTGAGTCCGGAGCTTATCGTGACTGCCGAGCCATTTTGGTGGTTACCGCCCCTGAAAACCAACGCATTCAGCGGGTAATGAAACGCGATGGACTCTCGGAGCAGGAAGTGTTGAAACGCTTGCAAAGCCAATGGAACGATGAACAAAGATTGCGCTTTGCTACCCATACCTTAAGCAACCCCAACGGAGAGGACATAGCCCCAAAAGTCCTTGCCTTGCATCGGCAATTTTTGGAACTTGCTCAAAGCCTATGAAGCAATTATTTACCGCAAACGAAACCAGGGCTTTAGATGCTCGAACCATGGAGCTGGAGAACATTTCTTCTTTAGCCTTGATGGAGCGGGCCGCATTCTTTTTGGCCCGCCGCTGCCAATGCTTGGTTCAGGCTTTGGGATACGAACCCAAGTACTCCTTGATTGCCGGCCCCGGAAATAACGGCGGGGATGCCTTGGCCATGGCTCGGTTTTTATCCGCAGGAGCGCAAGTAGAGCTTTGGTATCCGGATACGCCTGAGGCTTGGAGTTCTGATTTTAAAACCCAATTTCAGCTCTTGGAATCCATAAGTCCACCGGTGCGGTGCCTTCCTTTTGTGCCCGGAAGTTCAGTGCCTATGGTTCAAGAAGGCAGGATTTGGGTCGATGGTCTGTTTGGTACAGGGTTTAAAGGACCTGTACGTGCCCAATACAGAAAAGTAATCGAGGCATTAAATAGCCTTAGGGCTCCCGTGTTTTCCATTGATGTTCCTTCGGGATTTCCTTCCGATGTAAACGATTTGCTGGATTTTGACGGTCTGGCGGTTAAGGCCAAATATACCCTAACGGTAGATCGGCCCAAGCGCGCCATGCTTTCGGCCGAAGCTGACCCATTTGTAGGCGATTTGATTGAGGTGCCCCTTCCATTTCACCCGCAAGCCTTAGAGGAGCAATGGCCAAAAGCACAACATGTATTGCTTGAACCCGAAGACTTGGAGGCTTGGTTGCCCAATAGAACCAAGCACAGCCATAAAGGAACCGCAGGGACAGGCTTGATTGCCGGTGGTTCTAAAGACAGCATGGGTGCTTTGGCTTTAGCCACAAAAGCAATGATGAGGGCCGGATCAGGCAAGGGCTTTGCTTTGGGACCCAAAAATGGAGCAGAAAGTATTCGACTGCTTGTGCCTGAGGTCCAGTATTTAGTCGGAGGTGAGCATTTTATTGAAAATTGGCCCGATTTACCCGGATTACAGGCCATGGGAATAGGTCCGGGCTTGGGAACAGAGGATAAAACCAAGAATTGGCTTAAAGAATGGATGCATAGGGCTGCTATTCCTACGGTTTTTGATGCCGATGCCTTAAACCTTTTGGCTCAAGAACCTACTTGGTTGAGGTTTCTTCCCGACAACAGCATTTTGACCCCGCATCCGGGGGAATTTGACAGGCTTATTGGAAAAAGCCCAAAAACTCCGGCAGAAAGATGGTTGGCCCTGCCAGATTTTGCCCAAAAGACCGGGGCAGTGGTAGTGCTCAAAGGGGGAGTTACTGCCATCGCCTCACCTTCAGGAAAAATGTACTACTGTTCTTTGGGCTCTCCTGCTTTGGCAACAGGAGGAAGCGGGGATGTATTGACGGGAATCATTACAGCCCTTCTGGCTCAAGGCCTTTTGCCTTTACAAGCCGCCCTAACCGGAGTGTTATGGCACGCTTTGGCAGGAAGTCTTCATTCAAAGAACCACAGGCCGCACACCCTTTTGGCCGGTGATTTACCCGATCTCTTAGCTTTGGTTTAAACGTTTATAAGCGTTTATTTTACGGATGGCCTGCTTCTCCATGCCTAAATTCCGGCATGCTTAATCGCGTGGAAGCTAAGGCTGCATTAGCAGGACTAATAGTGCTTTTGCTGGTGCATTTGGGCGCCAGATGGTGGAGGAGCGCACAAAAGGAAACTTTACCCATAGTTGTCCCGATTGTCGCAAAATGGACTCCCTTTGAATCTTCAAAAAAGGGATATAGCTACCCCAAAAAAAAGTTTAACCAACAGTTTTTCTCGAATAGGAGAACCACGCAAAGCCCTTTGATTTACCCTGAACAAGGAACCCTAGCCGAAAGCCTTACAAACAAGGATTGGAAGAACCTAGGACTTAGTCCCAAGCAAATATTTTGGGCCGAAAAAATTCGAAAAGACAATGGAGGTTTTAAAAAGCCCGAAGACCTTGACCCACTTTTTATGCTGAATGAAGCACAAAGAGAAAGCTTAAAGAAGGTACTAGTATTTCCTACCATGGACAGCTTAGAAAAGTGGAATGACATAGAAGAGCCTGCCCCAAATGCCCAAGACAAAAAGGTTCTCTTAAATACTGCCGACTCCATGGAGCTTTTAAGCGTTAAAGGTTTAGGCGCCTACACAGTGGCACAAATTCTTAGGCACCGCAGAACTTTTGGCGCTTTTGTTTCTCTGGGAGAGCTTCATTATTTAAGAGGAATGCAAGCGGAACGCTATGAAATGCTGCGCCGGAGATTGGTGTGTGATACATTGCCGGTTAAACCTATTTCCTGGCAATATTTGGGTAGGACTCAATTGTTGGCCCTACCTTTTGTTGATTGGAAGCTTGCCAAAGCTCTGCTTGCCTTAAGAAAGCGTCAAAGTAAAAGGATACCTAGCAAAGCTCAGTGCATTCAGGCCGGGATGAACGATAGCACAGCAACTTGGTTTTTGACATACTTGGACTAGGAAATAAGCTTTTTTACAGCGGCCCCTATTGAATCCTCAACAATAGAATAGCAACGCGTCAACGGTCTAAGAATGGGTATTGAAATGTGATTGACGCTTTTGTAAGGAATTACCTCATTTAAGTACGCCAAATAGGGGAGAGAGGAAACTTAGCAGAGATAAAGAGTGAAAGCCCGTTAAAAGTGATGCTATATTCGGGTAAATCAGGCTTTTTGACGAATTTTGAAAAAATTATCCGCTATGAACATCCCGGAAACGAACCTCCCGAGGGTCGTGGTGCTAGGTGCGGGGTTTGCAGGTTTGAATTTTGTGAAAAATCTTCCTGCCCATGCTGCCCAAATCGTAATGATAGACCGCCACAATTACCACACCTTTCAGCCTTTACTGTATCAAGTGGCAACGGCTGGTTTGGAGCCGGATTCTATTGCTTATCCCATCCGCAATATTTTTAAGAAGCGAAAGAACTTTTTCTTTCGAATGGCAGCTGTGAACCAAGTCGACAGCCAAAACAAATGCATTCATTCCAATATTGGAACCTTGAGCTATGATGTTTTAGTGGTCGCAACCGGAAGCCAAACCAATTTTTTTGGAATTCCCGGGGTCAAAGAACTGGCCTTGCCCATGAAAACGGTGCCTGAAGCGCTAAACATGCGTAGCCTTATGCTGCAAAATTTTGAGGCCGCCTCTTTAACCAAAGACTTGGAGGAGCGGGAACGCCTAATGAACTTTGTAATTGTTGGGGCAGGGCCCACAGGAACTGAGTTGGCAGGTGCCTTGGCTGAACTTCGAAACCATGTTTTGCCCAACGATTATCCGGACTTAGACTTTAGGCGCATGTCTATTCACCTAATAGAAATGCATGATGCTGTGCTGCCCCCGATGCAGCCAAGCTCCTCTAAGCATGCGTTAAAATACTTAGAGTCCTTAGGTGTTCAGGTTTGGCTCAAAACCGCCGTTACATCGTATGACGGGGACACGGTGTTTACTTCTCAAAATAAGCAGCTTCCTGCTTCAACGCTGATTTGGGCAGCAGGTGTTCAAGGCAATATCCCTAAAGGGTTTACAGAAGAGCAAATTTGGAAGGGCCGACTGGTTGTGGATGAAACCAACCAAGTTAAAGGGGCTAAAGAGGTGTATGGGCTGGGAGACGTTGCAGTCATGCGCACAGAAGACTTGCCTAATGGACATCCTATGTTGGCTCAGGTGGCCATTCAGCAAGGAAAGCAATTGGCAAAAAATCTAAAGGCCCATTGGAAGGGCCGTGAAATGAAGCTTTTTAAATACAAAGACTTAGGTGCCATGGCCACCGTAGGTCGCAATAAGGCCGTGGCAGAACTCTCTCATAAAATCAAACTTTCGGGTTTTGTAGGTTGGTTTGTTTGGATGTGGGTACACTTGGTGAGTCTGGTTGGCTTTAGAAACAGATTGGTGGTTTTGCTTAATTGGGTGGTGAATTACTTTAGTTACGACCGAAAAATTCGCTTGATCATTCGACCCGTAGACCGTCCGGCCAAACACAAGCCGTAATTTTTTTAAAATTAATTTCTTGTTTTTTAGCGTTTTAAGGTACTTTGTATTGCATAGTACCTAAGTATTGCATAGATTTGTTCTATGCAAAAGGATAAGAGCCATAATTTAATTACGCTAGCTGCCCATATAAGGCATGCCTTGTACCTGCCTCTACTTGAATCGGTTTATCCATTGCTTGGACCAACCCCAACCCTTGGATCAAAAATTTTGGAAAGCTGTGTTCCTTTCCTGTTTCCAGAAAAAGGAGTAGGGGAGGTGGAAATTCCCAATTTCAAATGCAAAAGTCTGCTTTTGTGCAGTGTACCAAACAATCATGTGCTATGAAAATAGAAAACACCAAGGCCCAGATGCGCAAAGGATTGCTTGAGCTGTGCATCCTTAGCTTATTGGCACAAAAAGATGCTTACGTTTCCGACTTAATTTTTGACCTTAAGCAGTCTCAGATGATTGTGGTGGAGGGTACTCTTTACCCCCTTTTGACCCGGCTTAAAAATGCCGGTTTACTAAATTATCGCTGGGAAGAGTCAAAAACAGGCCCCCCCAGAAAGTATTATGGCTTAACCGATGAGGGCAAAAAAGTGCAACAAGAGCTTTTGCAAAGTTGGGATGAGCTGCACCAAGCCATTGACCATATTATTCATGCCAAACCAAGAACCAATTTAAAATGAAAAAGACGATAAGTATCCATTTAGGCGGACTCATGTTTCACATTGAAGAGGACGCATTTCACAAGTTAGATGCCTACTTAAGCCGCATTAGAGCGCAATTTGCGGCCCAAGAAGAGGCAGATGAAATTGTGCACGATGTAGAATTGCGCTTGGCTGAGTTGTTTACCGAAGCTTTAGGAGCTTACAAACAGGTCGTCACTGGCTCAATAGTTGCAGCCGCAATTGAGGTCTTAGGCGCACCGGAGGATTACTTGGATCCAGGGGCAGAAGCTACAGAACAGGAGCCAACTACTAAAAGTTCAGTAAACCGGCGCTTGTTCAGGCATCCTGACGACAGGCTTCTAGGAGGTGTTGCAGGTGGTTTGGCAGCCTATTTTGGAATTGAGGCCCTCTTTGTTCGATTGGCCTTTGTGGTACTCTTTTTTAGCGGATTTGGGGTTCCCTTGTATATAGTTCTATGGCTTGTGGTACCAAAAGCAAAAACAACAGCAGACCGATTGGCCATGCGAGGAGTACCCGTAACTTTAGAGAATATTGAGCAGTTTATTAAGGAGGAAGCTCAACAACTTAAGGATAGATCCAAATCTTGGCGAAAGGCTTCAAATAGCGCTTCCGATCGCCTTTTTCGCTTTTTGTCTGATTTGTTGCAATACGGCTTTCGCTTTGCTGTAAAACTGCTGGGTCTTACGCTATTATCTTTTGTATTCTTTGTGCTTTTGGCCTTGGTGGTGGGTCTATTTTTTGAGGTACCCACCGTCGGGGCAGGCAAAGGAAACTATACATTGCCCAATGCCTATGGATTTTTAGAACAAATGGCACCCGGAGACGGTTGGTCGCTATTTTTTCTATCTGGGATTTCTCTATTGATTTTGGTTCCCTTGTTTTTGTTTGCCTATTTAGGCTTACGGTTTTTGTTTCGTTTGCCGGCCTTACCTGTGGGCCTCCGATGGACATTAGGTATTGCCTTAGTGCTTGGTTTCTTTTTGTCCACGGCCACCGGAATTTTGTTGGGGCTCCAATTTAGGAAAGAGGGTAAGTTAAGCAAACAACTTAGCCCACCCGATGCTTCTTGGTATTCCTTGGGTTTGGCAAAGGATGCAATCTATGAAGCATTCAAAGAGACGGATTCCGAAGCGTTTTGGGCAAAAACCAGCCGCGGAAATGCCTATAGAAGTCTGCATGTATCGGTGTTTGCTTCTTCTGACAGCAGTCGAAGCCTAGTGCTTGAACTAAGAGCTAATGGCCCCAATACCATGGCAGCAGACAAGGGAGTCGAAAGCATAAACTACCCTCTAAAAGTCCAAGGAAGGCACATCCTGTTGCCCATGGCCTACGAGTTGCCCGAAAATCAGCCTTGGCAGGCTCAGCATGTAGGCGTGGAATTGTATATGCGCAAAGGAGATACCCTGTTTTTTGAACCGGAAATCACGTCTCTTTTTCCGATATACCATGTCGAAAAAACTGAGGAGCATAGGGGCCAAAGTATAGGGGCACATTCTTGGACAATGACAGAGGAGGGCTTAAGCTGTTTAGACTGTGCTGAGATGGAATAGGAATGCATGTATTTAACCAATTACTTGCCAATCAAGACCCTTTCCCGGTACCGGGGCTAAACCTTGAGCGTCTTTTGGTGGTTTTATAAGCACAAGCTATTTTTACCCTCAAAATATTGCCCGAGCATATGGAATTCAGCTTTAACGAGAACCAGGCCATGATCGCCCAAATGGTGCGAGATTTTGGAGAAAAAGAAATTCGCCCTCATTTTATGGATTGGGATGAGAACCAAACCTTTCCAAGAGAAATGTTTAGCAAACTTGGCGAGCTGGGACTCATGGGAGTGTTGGTTCCCGAGACTTATGGAGGCTCAGGCTTTGGTTATTTCGAATACGTTACGGCCATTACTGAACTGGGAAAAATTTGTGGTTCCATAGGGCTGTCTATGGCAGCCCACAATTCCTTGTGTACCGGCCATATTCTCCAATTTGGTAACGAGGAACAAAAGCAGAAGTACTTGCCTAAATTGGCCACCGCCGAATGGATTGGCGCATGGGGCTTAACCGAAGCCAATACCGGATCCGATGCCATGCGTATGAGATGTACTGCCGTTCAAGACGGAGATTATTGGGTAATTAACGGTACCAAAAACTGGATTACTCACGGCATTTCCGGTGATGTGGCTGTGGTTTTGGTGCGCACCGGTGAGCTGTTAGACTCTAATGGCATTACGGCATTTGTGGTAGAAAGAGGCACTCCCGGATTTCGTGGCGGAAAAAAGGAAAATAAATTAGGGATGCGCAGCTCTGAAACCGCAGAGTTGATTTTTGAAAATTGCCGGGTCCATAAAAGCCAAATTTTAGGCGAAGTTGGGCAGGGTTTTCGTCAGGCCATGAAGGTGCTCGATGGTGGACGTATTTCCATTGCAGCCTTGTCTTTGGGTATTGCCAAAGGTGCATTTGAGGCATCTATTAAATACGCCAAAGAACGCGAGCAGTTTGGACAGCCTATTGCGAACTTTCAAGCCATCTCTTTTAAGTTAGCCGACATGGCTACCGAAATTGAAGCAGCCGAGTTGCTTACTTTTAAAGCCGCAGACCTTAAGAATAAATCCTTGCCTGTAACTACTACATCTGCCATGGCCAAATATTATGCCAGCGAAGTGTGCGTAAAAGCATCTACCGAAGCCGTTCAGATTTTTGGTGGATATGGCTACACTAAGGACTATCCGGTCGAAAAGTTTTACCGCGATTCAAAGCTTTGTACCATAGGAGAAGGAACCTCCGAAATTCAAAAATTGGTGATTTCTCGTAACGAGCTTAAGGACTAATCCTGTAAACGTTCAACATACCTGCAGCTTTAGCTGGGTTTATTCCCACCTTGCAGTTAATAAAAAAACAAAGGCCACAGATGATTCTGTGGCCTTTGAACATTAAAGAAAACGGTGGACTAGAAAAGTCGCAGATTATTCAGCGGCTTTTGCATTCATATTGTCCAATACACTCATTACTTCGCGAACCGCTTTGGCCGATTGATTAACCAAGGCCATTTCGGCATCGTTTAGTTTCAATTCAATGATTTTTTCGATACCATTTTTACCTAGAACTACCGGTACGCCAAGATAAATATCGCTTAAGCCGTATTGGCCGGTCAACCAAGTACAAACGGGGAAAATGCGCTTTTGGTCGCGAACAATGGCTTCAACCATTTGAGCGGCTGCGGCACCGGGAGCATACCATGCGCTGGTACCCATAAGGTTTACCAACTCTCCTCCACCTTTTTTGGTGCGTTCTACAATGGCATTCAATGGCTCTTCGTCAATCAATTCCGTAACGGGGATGCCACTTACTGTGGTGTAACGTGGTAGTGGAACCATAGTATCTCCATGTCCACCCAGCAACATGGCCTGAATATCTTTTGGAGAAACGTTCAATTCGGAAGCCAAAAATGCACGATAACGAGCCGTATCAAGAATACCGGCCATGCCCATAACCCGACTGGAGTCTACCTGAGCCGTTAAATAGGCACAGTAAGTCATTACGTCCAAGGGATTAGAGACAACAATAATTTTTGCGTCCGGAGAGTATTTAATGATGTTTTCGGTAACCGTGCGTACAATGCCGGCGTTGGTAGCAATCAAATCGTCGCGGCTCATACCCGGCTTACGGGGAAGGCCGGAGGTAATAACCACAACATCGGAACCGGCGGTGGGCTCGTATTGATTGGTATAACCCACCACACGCGTATTGTAGTAGTTAACCGGAGCGGTTTGCCACATATCGAGCGATTTACCTTCCGCAAGTCCTTCCTTGATGTCGATTAGGATTACCTCGTTGGCCAATTCTTTGTGGGCAATAACGTCCGCACAAGTTGCACCTACATTTCCGGCGCCTACTACGGTGATTTTCATATGCTTGATTTGTTTACTTTTGACTTGTGTGCAAATATAGAAAACCCACCCATTGCCAAAGGAAATTTTACAACATTTAAACGAATTTTACGTATAACCATAACGAGCATGAGGGTGAAGCTTCTTACGGGCCATTTTTATGCAGGCATGAATTTTTGCCTGTTGGCCTTGTTGTGCTTTACCACAAGCCTTATGGCACAGGTGCCGACCACTTCGGATTGCCTTGGAGCAACCCCGGTGTGCAACAGCAACTACGATGTGCCCACCTTAAATCCTGCTCCAAACAACTACCCCAACGAAATCAATGCCGGTAACTCCTGTTTAAATGGAGAAACCAATGGACAATGGTACACCTTTACGGTTCAAACGGCAGGGCAGTTGGGTTTCAATATTATACCTTACGATCCCACCAGCGATTACGATTGGGCCCTGTTTAACCTCACCAATGCCAGCTGTGCCGAAATTTATACCAACGGGGCTTTAGAAGTAGCCTGCAACTTTAGTGCCCAAACCACCAACAACGGCATCACCGGTGCCAATGGTCAACCCGGAGATGAAAACGAGGCCATGCTCAATGTGCAAGCCGGTGAAACCTTTGCTTTGTACATTTCCAACTATAATTTCGGTACAAACCAAAGTGGGTATCAGTTGGATTTTGGTCCATCCTCCGCTCAAGTTCCTGACAATACCGCTCCTTCCATTGAATCGGTTAGCCCCAATTCGGATTGTGGAGCCACTCAGCTTACCGTAAGCTTTAGCGAAAACATTGATTGCAGCAGCATTCAAGCCGGAGATTTTGTGTTGAATGGGCCGGGCGGACCATACAGCATAGCCTCTGTGTCGGGAGTGGGTTGCATAACCGGAGGGCAATATAGCCGCACCTTTACCTTAACCTTGGCACAAGCCATTAATGGGTCAGGTGCCTTTTCTTTAGACATTACAGGAAACATTTCCGATGTGTGTGGAAACAATTTAGCTCCAGGGCCCGGATTTGATTTTGACTACACAACCTTGGTCTTGAACCTTGGCTCCACAGATTCAGATTGTCCGGTGGACAATGGAACCGCAACTGTAAATGTGGTTGGAGGCACCCCGCCTTACCAATATCAATGGAACGATGTTAACGCGCAAACCACGGCCACTGCCACAGGATTACCCCGAGGCACCTATACGGTAACCGTGAGCGATGCTCAAGGCTGCTCCGTGCAAGGGAGTGTGTATGTTGGCGACCCTACTGCTTTTACCATTGATGTGAATCAGGTGCCGGATACCTGCCAAGAGGGCAGTGGACAGTTGCAAGTAATTACCCTTGGGCCGCAGGCTCCTTTTACCTATACTTGGGAAGATACCATTGCCGGGAACAGCTTGTGGACCGGACTGGTAGGAGATAGGGTGTATAAGGTATTGGTAACCGATGCCAATGGCTGCAAAAGAGATACCACGGTTTGGTTGGATAACGTAACCAACGATACCCTAAAGGCATTCTTTACTGTAGATAATGAGGAAGTAGATGTATTGACTCCCAATGTGAATTTCTTTAATGATTCCGAATACGAAAGTTCCATTGTTTGGGATTTTGGCGATGGACAAAGTCCCACGGACGAGAATCTAAGCTATTCATTTGCTGCCATAGGCAAATTTCCGGTAACCCTTTATGCTTTCGATAACAATGGTTGTGTGGATAGTTACACCAGAACCATAGAAGTTACTTATGAGTTTACCTTTTTTGCTCCGGATGCCTTCACTCCTAATGGCGACAATTTGAATGAGTTTTTTAGGGTTACGGGTATTGGCATGGATCCCAATAAGTTTACCATGATTATTTACGACCGCTGGGGCAAGGAAGTTTTTCGTACCAGAAGTTTGGCGCAAGGTTGGGATGGCAGTGTAGATGGAGCTCCTCCTATGGAGAGTGCGCAAGGCGTGTATAACTACAAAATTGAGGTTACCGAGTTGGACGGCACTCCACGTACCCTTCTGGGGAAAGTAGTGATGATTAAATAAGTGGTCTTTTTTCAGTAATTCTTAAAAATACACTGCGGTAGGGATGGACGCGATAGCCCGGAAGCTCCGGATTTAGGGCAGCAGGAGCTGAGGAGGCCCCCGATGCTTCGGGGGACCCCGCAAGCCTTGCTGCCCTTAGCCGGAGCTGAGGACTAAAGCGGAGAGCCCGGCCACCGCCCAAAAAACAAAACATTGCATTCCCACAGCTGTTTTTTAAATGGATGTCTGTATTTTTGATGTTTAATTCGATGCCATGCCTTCAATTTCGACCAAAGGACGCGCTTTGCCTGCTTCTCCGATTCGAAAACTGGTGCCCTATGCCGAAGCAGCCCGCGCCAAGGGTCGAACCGTTTATCATTTGAATATTGGTCAACCTGATATTCCAACCCCTCAAGTGGCTTTGGATGCCATTCGAAATTTTGATGAATCGGTCATAGAGTATTCGCATTCGGCTGGTTTTGAAAGCTATCGGATGAGGTTGGCTCAGTATTATCGAGGTCTGGATGAGCGCATAACCCATGAGCATATTTTAGTGACCACCGGTGGTTCGGAGGCGCTTATGTTTGGTTTGATGGCCACCTTAAACGAAGGTGACGAAGTAATCATTCCCGAACCTTTTTATGCCAATTATGCCAGTTTTTGTCTGGCTTCCGGTGCTTCTATTGTGCCGGTAACCTCCACCATTGAGCAAGGGTTTGCTTTGCCATCGATGGATGCTTTTGAGCAGGCCATCGGCCCCAAAACCAAAGCCATTATTATTTGTAATCCTGCCAATCCTACCGGTTATTTATATACCCGCGCCGAGTTGGAGCGCTTGCGGGAATTGGTCTTGAGGCACGATCTCTTTTTGTTTGCCGATGAGGTTTACCGCGAGTTTGTGTATGACGGGAGGGACTATTTAAGTACCCTAAGTCTGGAAGGGCTCGACGAGCATTTGGTTTTGGTAGATTCTGTTTCTAAGCGTTTTAGCATGTGCGGTGTGCGGATTGGAGCTATGGTTACTCGAAACCATCAAGTGTACCAAACCGTAATGAAATTTGCGCAAGCCAGATTAAGTCCTCCCACCTTAGGTCAAGTGGCTTCTGAAGCTGCTATGGATGTGCCGGATTCCTATTTTGAAGAGGTGAATCGTGAATATGTCCACCGCAGAGATGTAATGCATAAGCTGCTGTTGGAAATTCCAGGAGTGATAGCTCCCAAGCCGGGCGGGGCTTTTTACTTGGTTGCAGCCCTTCCGGTGGAAGATGCTGAGGACTTTTGTGCCTGGATGCTGAGCGAGTTTTCTTATGAAAATCAAACCGTAATGTTGGCTCCGGCTGCCGGCTTTTACAGTACGCCGGGATTGGGAAAAAACCAAGTCCGTATTGCTTATGTATTGGAGGAAGAGGCCCTGAGAAAAGCCATGCTTTGTTTAAAAGAAGGCCTGCAAGTCTATACTAAGCTAAAATCCAAGGCAAAAGCTGCCCTTAGAGACTGATTACTCGAAATCAGGATAAATCAAGTATTGTTTGCGGATTATTTTATACGCAAGCACATCCGGCATCCATCGTGCCCGTATGGTATCTAAGTCTGTGCCTTTTATTAACTCTTCGCGTACCCAGTGGTTGCCCATGAGTTTGTCAAAAAAGCTGGCGATGAAAAACTCGGATTTGGGTTCGTAGCGTTGGTATAAATCTTCGAGCCAAAGCAGGTAAATACCATTGAAATTGCGGATATATTCTATCCCAAACTTCCTTAAATCGTAACCACCACAGTTTTGGTTTTGGTATTTGGGTTTATCGGCCACGCCGGGAATAGATATTGGGGTTTTGGATAAATTTCCGTCCAAGCCGGGGTATCCTACCCACTGAAAAGGAAGGTCGGTGCCGCGACCCACGCTCACTTTGGTGCCCTCAAAAAAGCAGACCGAGGGATATAGATAAATAGAGGTCATATTTGGTAGGTTGGGCGATGGGGGAACAGGTAATTCATAAAAACTGGAATGGGTGTAGTTTTTGCATGCAAAAACACGCAAGTCTAAGGCCTCACTTTGCTTAATCCAGCCTTCGCCTTTCACCATTTGGGCATATTCGCCCACCGTCATTCCATGCACCACGGGAACGGGGTGCATGCCTACAAAGGAACTGCAGGATGGTTCAAGCACAGGCCCATCCACATAATGCCCATTGGGGTTGGGGCGGTCAAGCACCCAAAAAGGAATGCCCTGTTCGGCGGCTGCTTCCATGGCGAGGCTCATGGTGGAGATGTAGGTATAGAACCTAGCTCCAACATCCTGAATATCAAATATTAGTATGTCCAAATCTTGCAATTCCTCCGGTCTGGGTTTTTTGTGCTTGCCATAAAGGGAAACCACCGGAATTCCGGTCTCCGGATCGGTATCGGAGTGCACCCTTTGGCCTGCACTTGCATTGCCCCTAAACCCATGCTCCGGGCCAAAAACCCTAACTATATCTACACCTGACCTTTTGAGGCTGTCTACCAAATGAACGCCATTGATTTCTGCAGTTTGGTTGGCAATGATGCCCACTTTTTTGCCTTTAAGCAAAGGAAGATAGCTGTTTACCTGATCTGCACCGGTCAGAATTTGAGCGGTAGCGCCGGTAGCGAGTGAGAGGAAGCAAAGAAATGCGGCAAAAAATAAATTCATAGGTGTACCTTTGGGCATACATCAAAGATACAGGACTCCTTGATTTTAGCCAGATTCATAGCGCAAAGGTTTGGAAAAGGTGGCGGTTATTCTCGTCCGGTAGTTCGAATAGCCATTGCCACTATAGCACTTAGCCTGGCCGTTATGCTTTTATCCGTAGGCATTGTAACGGGTTTTAAGGAAGGCATAACCCACAAAATGGAGGGCATTGGAGCACATATACAAATTGCCGCGCTAAGCAATTCCATGTCCTTTGAAACCCAACCTGTACACAGAAATCCATCTTGGTTGCGCAAACTCAAAGGCATGCCCGGCTTACGTCATGTGCAGGTTTACGCTACCAAACCCACCATATTAAAAACCAAAGAAGAAATTCAGGGCGTACTGCTTAAAGGGGTGGCCTCGGATTACGATTGGAGTTTTTTGACCGCCCATTTGGTATCCGGTAGTATTCCGGAGAAGGGCCAGGCATTGCCCCCTAGAAGCCTGCTAATCTCTAAGAATATCGCTAAAAAGCTGCGTTTGGAGGTTGGCGACAGCCTTTCTGCCTATTATGTAAAGCAGGGTGGAACCATGCCTAGAGGCTATAAAATGGGTGTTCATGGCATTTATGCCAGCGGGGTGGAAGAAATGGACCAAAACTTGCTCTTTTCTGACCTGGAAAGCGTGCAAGCCATGTACGACTGGAGCTCTTGGCATGTTTCCGGCATAGAATTGATGCTTACCGGCGTGGAAGCCATGGAAGAAGCTTTGCCCTATGCCGACGAAGTGGTGCCTTACGAATTGTACATAAGTACTTTGCAAGAAAGGTACCCCGATTTGTTTCAGTGGCTGCCTTCGCTAGACCAAAATGCCCAAATCATTTTGGTTTTGATGATTGTGGTAAGTTTATTAGCCATGAGTTCCACCTTGCTCATTTTAATTTTAGAGCGGACTCAAGCCATAGGCCTTCTTAAAGCTTTAGGTATGCGCAACGGACAGGTGCGCGCCATTTTTTGGTTTCAAGCCGCTCGAATTTTATGGAAAGGCATGCTGTGGGGAAACTTTTTTGGTCTGGGGCTGGCCCTTTTGCAGCACCATTTTAAGTTTCTGGGGATGGATCCCGAAACCTATTATTTGGACTATGTGCCTGTGGCTTTGGTGTGGTTTAAATTTTTGCTCATTAATTTGGGTACCATGTGCTTAAGCCTGTTGGTTTTGGTGGGGCCCACCTACCTCATTACGCGCATTTCGGTCATTCGGGCACTCCGGTTTCATTAAAGTTTTAACTTCTCTTTTATTTGGGCGCCTAATCCGTCTCCGGTTCCAAGTCCTCAGCCCCGGCTAAGGGCAGCAAGGCTTCCGGGGTCCCCCGAAGCATCGGGGGCCTCCTCAGCTCTTGCTGCCCTAAATCCGGGGCTTCCGGGCTTTCCACCTCCGCCGGGGCGCATTACGCTCCGAAACAAGACCGCTCTCCTGCAAGGCAGTCTATTAAAACCACTGTCCCCTTTTTCTAAACAACCATCTGCTAACCCAAAAGCCGGCCAAACCTAGTGCCAACAAAACGGTAAGCAACCACCATTGAGCTTTTAATAAAAAAATATCAGAAAAGTCGGGTGCTGCGGGTATGGCCTGCACATTCAAATAGCTGCACACAAGCTCAAGTAGGGCGGCAATTCCGGGAAAAGCCATGAGCCATATTCCGGGCTTACCAAATAAAGCCCGGCCCGAAAACCAAAGCCAAATGCCACAAGCCAAGGCAAGGCTGAGGCTACTAAGTAATTTGGGTACCCAAACAAAAAACAGCAATTCACTTAGCGGAGGGTGTTTAGGCGTCCAAGAGGTAAATCGCCCCGCTTCATCAAATACCTCTTTCCAAGGCTCGGCTTGGATTTGCAGCCACCATGCCAGGCCCACAAACAGCAATGCGGAGCCAAGCATAAGGAGCAATGCTTTGGCGCTTGGTTTTTGCCTGGGACTCATGGCTTGCTTTGAATCTCTTGAATGCTTTTTCGGGGGTAACTGTCGGGAACCGTAAAAGGAAAGCTCAGTTCCTCGTTGAGTTTATACTTGCTAAAATCCATTCGAATGGTGAGCCGGCGATTAGGTCCGGTGGACTTTAGACTAAGTTCTTGGGGCAGCAAATACCCCTCTTGTTCGGTGTAGGAGTGAATGGTAATGTCGGTGCGTTGCTGATGCTGTGGTTGTCCCAAAATGATTTGTTGAATTCTTCCGGGACTTTCAAAAGACAAAAATTGTCCGGGCAAAATAAGGTCCGGGCTTTCCTTCATAGATTCGGCTCCATTGGAAGCCGCCCAAAGCAATTCTCCTAAGGCACCTGTTTGGTAGCTTTCTTGTTTTTGGGTGAAAAAAGGACGTCCCAACATGGCTTCTTGCAATTGAAGCAGTTCAAAGGGAATGCCTGCTGCCTCGCTTAGGTCTCCGTTTGCACCGAAATAATAATTTTTATTGAGTAGGTCGAGTGCTTGGGTAGAGTCGGGGAGAATAAGCAAGCGAAAGACCTCAAATATGGCAATGTCGGGCTTAATAGAAATCCAAATAAGGCTGTCTTTTCTCATGCGCATACGGCCTTTGGCGCTAAAGCTTTTCTCTTGGGTTTCAATGGAGGCATTGAATTTAGATTCCAGCCATTCCCAAGATTTGGGTTGGCCAATCAAGCTGTCTATGGGCAAGGAGGACAATTCCATGCTTTGATTTTCTTCCGGAACCTGTTGGCTTTGTTTTTTAGAAGAGCAACCAAACCATAACCAAGCGCAGCAAAAAAGGCACAGCAACTTATTCATGGGCGGTTATGGTTCATTTCAATTTTCTCCAGGAGTTCTTCCCTTGGATAAATGGATTCATCTCGGGCTTTTTCCCAAAATTCAAGAGCTTTAGAGGTATTTCCTTTTACCTGATATAAGTCCCCCATTTGTTCCAATACCCTAAAATGGTCGGTTCCTCCCATTTGGAGTGCCATTTGTAAGGTTTGTTCGGCTTCCCCAATTTTATTTTGTTGGAGCAATACAAAGCCCTTGGTGCCTATATATTCCGGATTTTCAGGTGATATTTTCACGGCAAGTTCAGCCATTTCCAAAGCTTGGTTTAACCGTTCTTTACGTTCGGCCAAGTTCCGTGCGTAAGTATTTAAAGCACCGGCATGTGTTTTGCGTAGGTTCATGGCCTGCTCTAATTCAGCATCTGAAGACTTATATTCTTTTAATTCATGGTACAGCTCACCAAGGAGCACATGAAATTTAATACGGGTTTCACCGTCTTCAGGTAGGATAAAAGCCATGCCGTTGAGTAGCGTATTCACGGCCTCCTCGTACTGTCCGCTATAGCGCATGGCAGTAGAAGAAAAAAGGTAGGGCATAGGTTGGTTGGGAAATTCAATGGCCGCTCGTTCCGCATGGCTTTCCAATTGTTTCCAACGGCCCAAGTAAGCTTCGATACGCATTACATGGTTCCAAACATCGTAGGAAGTGTTTCCAAAGTGTGTAATGCGAACAAAGTACTCTAAAGCTTCTTCATAGGCTTCTTTATCCAAGCTTCTTTGGGCAAAAATGGCCAAAAGTTCGGGGTCTTGAATGTCTTGATTTTGCTCAATGAGCTTTAGCAGCTGGTCGAATTGTTCTGCGCGCTCCGCATTTCTTTTGGACAAGTCAAGAAAGGAATGAAGAATGGTAATTTTATGCTTAAGGGGTACTTCCTCTTTTTGAAAGGCCTTATAAATATAATGGAAGGCACTATCGAGCATAAATTGTTCTTGAAACAAACCTGCCATGGCCAATTCCACTTTGGGGTCTTCCGGGAAGCGGCTTTGTAATTTTCTATAGACCTCTAAGGCCTCTTTATTTTTATCTGCTTCTTGCAGTGCTTCTGCATAGGCGCCCATAACCAGAGGCATGTCCGGATGCTTCTTGTAAAACTTCTTGACCTTTTTTAGGTATTTGCTCGGTTTTTTATACCTCCGCAAAAGACCTAGTCGGCCTTGCATGGCCTCTTCGCTGTAATTTTGAAGTTTTAGGAGCTCCACATACAGTTCGTCGGCTTCGCTCCAGGCCTTGGACCGCGCAAACCGGTCGGCGGCTTCGAGGGCATAGTCCGGATTTTTTTTGCTTTGGTAGAGCGATTTGTATACTTCCCCACTTAAATCAAACTTCTGCAATTCATCCAACAAATGGGCATAGAGCATGGCGTACCATTTTTGGTCGGGCTTTAACTCAAAGGCCTTTTGAGCGTAGGGCAGAGCCATTTGAGGGGATTGCAGACGCAGAATGTCGGCGGCCTCATAATAGGCTGCCGCTTCTGCCGGATGCAATTGGGTAATGTCTTTATAAAGGTTTAAGGCTTTGGAATAGTTGTTCAATACCTTTTGGGTTGCGGCGTCGTAGTACATTTGTTTTAGCCGCATGGACTCCGGGGTTTCTTGGGCAGAAACAGAGGAGCCTGGGAGGCTACAAAGCAGTCCCAAAACCAATAAAACAGACCAAGCAAATGACTTATGAGCAGCTGGAATAATCTCCCAAACTAAGGTTTTCTGCGTGCTTTTCAATTTTTGCATAATTACCAATCATGGACCCTGATACAACGCAATTTTTCAGGTGGCTGTTTTCCTGAACAATAGAATTTGACACCACGGAATTTTCAATTTGGGTGCCATTTCCTATGGAAACGTAGGGTCCTACCACAGTATTTTTTAAAGATACATCACTTCCGATAAAGCAGGGCTCAATTATTACAGAATTTTCTTGACTAATTTTTTGAGATATCAGATTTTCATGCGGGTGATTTAGAGCAAGCACCCTTTGGTTGGAGAAAACGGTTCCATCTTTGTTTCCGCAGTCGAACCATTCCTTAACGGTATCTGTCGATATCTTGTTTCCCTGTGCTCTAAGGCTTTCTAAAGCATCGGTGAGTTGGTATTCTCCTTTGCTGGTGATGTTGTTTTCCATTAAAAAATCCAACTCCCTCACTAGGTGTTGCGCATCTTTTAGGAAGTAAATACCAATGATGGCTAAATTGGAAACCGGCTGCTCCGGCTTTTCCACCATACCGGTTATAAAACCTTGCTGATCTAAGGTTACCACGCCAAAGGCTCGGGGGTCTTCCACCTCTTTGACCCAAATAATGCCGTCTTTGTTGGTGTCCATTTTAAAATCAGCCGAAAAAAGAGTGTCAGCAAAAGCAATTACAATCTTGTCTTGAAGCAAAGGACGGGCGCAGAGCACGGCATGAGCTGTACCTAAGGCCTCCTCTTGGTGAAAGATATGCCCTTTTGCTCCTACCTTTTCGGCTGTTTTTAGGAGCTTTTCTTCTACTTCAGGCCCAAAATCTCCAATGATAAAGCCTATGTTTTCAATTTTCTCGGGACAGGTTTTGGCAATATCTTCTACCAAGCGCTGAACAATAGGTTTTCCGGCAATAGGAATAAGGGGTTTGGGCACCGTAAGGGTATGTGGGCGCATTCTTTTCCCCATTCCTGCCATTGGTATAATGATGTTCATATTTACTAATTTCTAATAGCCTGAATTCCGAAAGCCCACAAATCTAAACATATCCCAATTTGCATGCCAAGCCATTAGAGATTATTATTTGGTTTCTCCCTAGTTTAAGCCCAGTATCTTGTTTGTAGGTCAGGCTTTCTGTAAAAAATTAAGGCTACTTTTAGGCATGTTAAAGAAGCTGCCTCGGGTGTTAATTGTAGGGGATGGCTTGAGTGCCCATGTGTTGGCGCATCGAATGCATGCCGCAGGCATTCCTTTTTTTTTGCAAGGAATGGATACCCTAGGGGCTGCTTCACCTGCGGCTTGGGGTCTATTGAATCCGGTGCATTTTAGAAGTTTTGGCCTTAGCTATGGGGCCTCCTGGTACGAGGAGTCTCTAGCTTTTTACAAGGCCTTAGAACAAAAGCTTAGTCAAAAATTTGTGGATTATGCGCCTTTGGAGCACTTAGATGCACGACCGGAAGCGCTGGTTCATTGGTCCATGGCTTGGGAGTCTGAGTTGTATTCCTTTATGGAAAAGCCAACAAAGGATAGTCTAGGGAATGTTCGGATTGTTCTTTCTCAAGTGGCCATGGTTTCTGTACCCACTTTGCTGCAAGAAAGCCGAAATTACCTGCGCAAACAGGGGCTTTACCATCAAGCTTGGTTCGATTGGCCCTATCCCGACTTTAATCACCGCGAGCCAATAGCGCATGCCGGAAATCAATTTGATGCAGTTGTTTGGGCGCAGGGGATTAGGTCTTTAGAGTCAGGGCCATTTAAAGCACTTCCTATTAAGCCTTCTAAGGGAGAAGGAATTCAGTTGAGCACTTCAGCTCAAGTTGGAGATAAGGTCATTAAACACAAAGGGATGTTTGCCTTTCAAGACTCTCCGGGTTTCTGGAGGGTTGGATCCACCTACAGTTGGCACGATATGCGGCCGGAACCGAGTATGGAAGCTATGGAAGAGCTAAAGGCTCGGTTTATTGAATTAACCGGAATTAATGACTTTGCTTTGGTGGATCATTGGGCAGGTTTTAGACCCGCAAGTCCGGATAGAAAAGCCATGGTGGGGCAACATCCTCTGTTTGATCAACACTATGCCCTAAATGGCATGGGTAGCAAAGGGCTATTGATGGCCCCTTATTTGGCCAAAGCGCTCCAAGAAGAGATGATGGGTGACTTAGGCAAAATACCTAAGCTGTGTAGCTTGGACCGATTTACCAAACGTTTGATTAATTTTAGGGAATGAAATCAGCAGCTCTTTTGGTTTGCATGATTTGCTGTTTAAGCTTAAAGGGTCAGTCCGGCGAAGAGGTGGTATGCCATCCACGACCCATTCAGCTAATGATTTTGGGTGACAGTCATATGGTGGGTTATTGGGGTGAGTATTTTCATAGGAAACTGCACGAAAGCGGTCGGTTTAATATCTTAAACGTGGCTATAGGCGGAGCAGGCAGCTTGCACTTTACCCAAAAGAAACTCACCAACCATTGTTGTGGATATAAGATTCGAAGAACCTGGGTTGGAGATGTGTTCAAAGAGGGAGACCATGTTCGAAGGATTGAAATGTCTTCTGTGGGTGATCAATCCGGTGTGGGGGTGGATTGGAATTATCGATTGGACAGTATGGTGGCCTATTGGCAACCCGAAATAGTCTTAATTGCTCTTGGAAGCAATAGGATAGATGCACACGAAGATTTAATTGAGCTTATTCGAAGGCCATGTCCTCAAACCCGCATTGTATGGCTTTCTCCCTTTAATCGCTTGGGTTTTGAGATTCGCCTTCAGTCCATAGAGCGGTGCATAAAAGGAAAGTCTTATTGTTCCTTGGTTCGTATGGATGACTTGGCAGGCCACGATACCCTGCTTACCTTTCATTTGGGCAGTTATTCTGCTCGAAAAGTGGCTTTAAAGTCCGCAGAACGCGTTCTACCTATGCTCATTGAGGGGGCAAATCATAATTAAGGTGCCTTGAGCAAGCTATTTTAAGCACAAAGAGCTAAGGTCCCTGTTTTTTTCGGAATTTTGCGGCAGATGCCCCATGATACAACTACATACATCTGGCGTGCAGCATTAGACAGCGCATCACAAGACAGTTCAACCGTTTCTAAAGCCCTTGAACCTGTTCTTGATTATCCTTGGAGGATGGAGGTTGCGGTAGAGACAAAGCGCCCCGAGTTTTTTGGCTTGCCTTACCAAAGAGATAAAGTATTGGGTTGGTATTGGTGGTTGTATTTGGTGCTTTGGTTGGCTGCCATGGTCTGGTTAAGGTGGGTTGAGGGTAGCGGATTTCGGCAGTTTTTGGGCGGTGTTTTGCAAAACGCCCGCTTACGGCAGTTTAGAGAAGAATATGGCAGCAGCTTTATGCCGCCCTTTTTCTTTCTTTATTTTTTAAGCATGCTAAGCCCATGGTTGTATTTGGTAAGCAAGAGGGTTTTGGAACCGGAGCAGGTTTGGGCTTGGTATGGATTGGGCATTTGGTTGGTTTTGCCCCTAATAAAATCAGCTGTGGTAGGTTTAACCGGCCGTTTGTTTGGCTTGGAATCCTGGACAAGCCTCCACCGATTGGTTAGTTTTCAGAGTCAAACACTGCTTGGGCTTTGGTTTTTTGCATTGATGTTGCCCGACATGGTGGGTTGGCTTACGCCTTGGCCCGGCTGGGTTTTGCCGGGAATAGGATTGGGAATAGTACTTATTTATCAGCTCTTTAAATTAGCTACTTTGTGGCGAGTAAGTACTTTTATTTCCCTTATTTACTTCCTTTTGTATCTTTGCACCCTCGAATTGTTGCCACTGTTTTGGTTAGTCAAAGCAACTTCAATTTGGATATAAACGGGCTAATTTCCAAGGTATGAAAATCAAGACGGTTCTCATCAGTCAGCCCCGACCAGAATCTGAGCGGTCGCCTTATTTCGATATTGCTAGAAATCACAAGGTTCAAGTTGATTTTCAGCCATTTATTGGAGTTGAGGGAGTTCCGGCGAATGAAATTCGCAAGCAAAAAATAGATTTGTCGGAGTTTGGTTGCATCATTCTTACTTCCAAGAACTCTGTCGATCATTATTTTAGACTGGCCGGGGAAATGCGCTTTAACGTTCCCGAAGCCAATAAATACTTTTGCACCACCGAAGCCATAGCCCTTTACCTTCAAAAATATATTGTGTTTAGAAAACGCAAAATTTTCTTTGGACAAACAGGCTTGGAGGATTTAGCAGATACCTTTAAAAAGAATAAGAACGAGAAATTTTTGTTTCCCTGCTCAGACAAGCACACCGACAAAATTTCCAGCTTTTTGAAGAATGCAAAAGTCCAATTTACTCCAGCGGTGTTTTACCGAACAGTGGCTACGGATATGAAAAACGTGCCCATCAACAGTTACGATATGTTGGTGTTTTTTAGTCCCAATGGCGTGGAATCCTTGGTGCACAATTTTCCAAACTTTGAACAAGGTGAAATGCATATTGGGGTGTTTGGCGATGGAACCGCAAAGGCTGCAGAAGAAGCAGGCCTTAAAGTGCACTTAAAAGCCCCCTTGCCTAAGGCTCCTTCCATGACCATGGCTTTGGATTGGTACCTGGCTCAAAATCATGGAAAGAAATAATGGCTGAGGCT
Source organism: Bacteroidia bacterium (assembly GCA_030427255.1). Taxonomy (GTDB): domain Bacteria; phylum Bacteroidota; class Bacteroidia; order CAIKAF01; family CAIKAF01; genus CAIKAF01. Next base: position 38,193 of record JAUHWY010000009.1, read on the forward strand.
TGGAGCGGAGTTCCGGTCAAGCTGAATAAAAAGTCCATGCTCAAGAGCAAGATTGGGATTGCCTTGCTGTTTGAGGAAGGAGTTTCCTTTTACAAACCACCTTTGCTCATTAAATATAGAGGTTGCGGGGGTGCCGCAGATTGTCGTTACATGGTTTCTGTGTCAAAAAGACGCTTTCCTAGAGCCGTAGATCGAAACCGGGTTAAACGCTTAATGCGGGAGGTTATCCGAAAGGGAGGGGTAGTAGAGCCTTGGCCTCAAGACATTGCCTTGATTTTTATAGGGAAAGGCACTCCACAGTTTAAGCACATTTGGAGGTCTTGGATTGGTTTTTTGGAGGCGTGGGAAGCCAAAAGCAGCAAAGAAATCCCCTTGGGTAGCAAGAATGATGATTCGGAGCACCCGGCATAGGGATGGCACGGAATGCCCTGCCTAATGGCGGCCGTTTTCTTTAGATTTAAGTTTTTTTATAGCCCTTGGTTTTTGGTTAAGCATACCAAGCGGATTAAGCTCTGTTTAATTTAGAAAGTTAGGCGTAGTTTTCACAGAATAAGCCAACAACAGGGCGAGGAGGCTCCCGAACCTTCGGGAGACCCCGGAGCCCGTTGGTGGCCGGCCGGCATTGGCAGGCATGAAGAAACAGCCCGGCCCCCAAAGGGGGATGCCCCAAAAGAATCAAATTATGTACTTTTAAGTCTCTTTTGGCGTTAGCAAATCATGCGTATGAATTCATTTAAATCGGCCAGACCCTATTTGTTTGGTCTTGTGTCGGGTGTTGTACTTACCGGTTTATTTGCCTTTGGGCAGCACTTTGAAATTTCTAAGAACTTGGAAATTTTCTCAGTGTTGATGCGGGAGTTGGACACCTATTATGTAGACGAAATAAATCCGGGAGATTTGACGGAGACCGCAGTTGAGTCCATGTTGGAATCGTTGGACCCATACACCAATTTTATTCCGGAGTCTGAAATTGAAAACCATAGGATGTCGACCACTGGGCAGTATGGTGGTATTGGGGCCGTTGTGCGCAAAAAGGGTCAATATGTTACCATTTACGAGCCATACGAGGAAACTCCGGCAGCCAAAGCCGGTTTACAGGCAGGGGATAAGCTGGTAAAAGTGAACGATAAGTCGGTGGTGGGAATGAGTACCGACGATGTAGTGAAGTTATTGCGTGGGGCTCCCAATACCGGAGTGCGACTAACCATTGAAAGGCCCGGAGCATCGGAGCCAAAGGAAGTGGAGCTGATACGAGAGCGGATTCAAATGAAAAACGTTTCCTATTACGGCATGGCAGATGCCAGCAACGCCTACATAAAGTTGGAGCGTTTTACCCCAAATGCAGGGCTTGAAATTCGGGAAGCATTGGATTCGTTAAAAAGAGCCGGTAAGGTAGAAGGGTTGATCTTAGATTTACGCGGAAATCCCGGTGGATTGCTGCGTGAGGCCATTTCTGTGGTAAATAACTTTGTTCCTCGCGGAGAGTTGGTGGTGACCACCAAAGGGAAGGTGAGCGAATGGAATCAATCCTACCGTACCTTAGCCGACCCCGCTGATGTTAATATTCCTTTGGTAGTGCTTGTGAATCGCGGGTCTGCCTCCGCCTCAGAAATTGTGAGTGGCACCATCCAAGACTTAGATAGAGGGGTGGTTTTAGGACAAAAAACCTTTGGTAAAGGCTTGGTTCAATCCACTCGACCTTTGGTTTATAATACACACCTTAAATTGACCACCTCCAAATATTACATTCCAAGTGGACGTTGTATTCAAGCCTTAGATTATAGCCACAGAGATGCCAATGGCCGGGTAAAAGAAGTCCCAGACTCTTTGCGGACAAAATTTAAAACCCAAATGGGGCGTGTGGTGTATGACGGTGCCGGTATTTATCCGGACGTGCCGGTAAAGCCGGGTAAAACTCCCAATATTCTAAGGTCACTCGTCCGCAACGATTTGTTTTTTGAGTTTGCAACTGAATATGTGCAACAAAATCCCAGCATCAACAGTCCTTCGTCATTTGAAGTGAGCGACGGATTGTACCAAGAGTTTTTGGATTTTTTAGCTACCAAAGAGTATTCGTATACCACCCGCACCGAACAGCAGTTAGACGTTTTGGAAGAAACGGCGGAGAAAGAAGAGTATTTGGACCGTATACGTCCTGAATTTGAGGCCTTGTTGGCCAAAAAAGAGGACATGAAAAGCCAAGACTTAAAGCACTTTAAGAAAGAGATTTCTAAGTTTTTGCGGTTAGAAATAGTGAGCAGGTATTATTACCGAAGGGGAAGAATCGCTTCTGAAATTAAGGACGATGAGGAAGTACTGCAAGCTTTAGAGGTTTTAAACGCCTCCGGTAGGTACGATTCCATATTGTCGCCCTCTTTTGTAATTCCCGCGGCAGATATGGCGGATGACGAAGAGGAGCTTTCTGAGGAAAGTCCTGAGGCAGGCGATGAAGAGTAGGCCGGAACCCAACCATGGCTTTAGTATTCTCATTCCTTCTTGGAATAACCTGGAGTTTTTGGAATTGCTGATTAAAAGCTTAAAAGCACACAGCAATTATCCACACCAGATTATAGTGCATGTGAATGAAGGTTTAGATGGTACAAAAGCATTTTTGGAACGAGAGGGCATTACCTACAGCTATTCGAAGGGGAACGTTGGGGTCTGCAAGGCCCTAAATGCCGCTGCAGCCTTGGCAGAAAAGGAGTATTTGGTATTTATGAACGACGACATGTATGTTCTACCGGGCTGGGATATTCCATGGGTGGAAGCCATTGAGTCCCGCAACGACGATATGTTCTTTTTTAGCGCCACCATGCTTGAACCAAAAGCTACAGGAAACAAAGCGGTGGTAGCACCTGTGGATTTTGGTCGGAATCCACAAACCTTTCAAGAAGCCAATTTGCTGGCTGCTTTTTCTAAGTTTAAGCGTCAAGATTGGCTTGGAGCTACCTGGCCTCCCAACCTTGTAAGCAAAAGGTTGTGGAATGCCGTAGAGGGCTATTCTATAGAATATACGCCGGGCTTGTATTCAGATCCCGACTTTTCAATGAAGCTTTGGATGCAAGGAGTTAGAGACTTTAGAGGCTTTGGTCAGGCCTTAGTCTATCACTTTATGAGTCGTTCAGTACAACGGGTGCCCATGAATCCCGGAAAAAAAACCTTTGCCTGCAAATGGGGACTCATGCCGGGCTTTGTGCGTCAACAAATGCTCCAAACCGGAAAAAGGTATTCGGGGCCTTTAAAAAACAAGCCATGGTATAGTCATCCCAAAGGCTGGGTTTCAAAATTTAGAGCACTTTTTTTGCGTCTGCGTTATGGCAAAAATGGTCCCAAATTCAGCTTTGGGAAATTTGGTGGATAAGCTCAGGCAACTCCATTAAAGACTGAACTTGAAAAGCCTTGGGCGATAATTCTGCGGTTTCTCTATTGGGGTTAAACCAAACTGCTTGCCAATTCATTTGACGAGCTCCGGCAATGTCTATATCGGGAGCATCACCTACCATAAGGCACTCTTGAGCTTTACACTTGCTTAATTTCATGGCCAATTTAAAAATGCCGGCATGGGGTTTTCTACATCCGGCCCTTTCTGAGGTAATGATATGTGTAAAGTAGTGGTCAATGCCTGAGGCTTTGAGCTTTATGGACTGTATTTCTTCAAATCCATTGGTGATTATGGATAAAGGAAAATGAGGGTGGAGTTGCTCCAAGGTATCTAGGCTACCTTCCACAAGTTTGGTTTGTTTGGGGGATCTATCTACGTAGGCTTCGCCTAGTTTTTTGGCCAGGCTTCGGTGCAGCAAACCAAAATCGCGCAGCGTTAAAAAAAAACGCTGGTGCCTTAAAAAGTCTTTCCGCATGTTGTTTTTGCGGTATTGTTCCCAGCACCATTCGTTATGGTATTCATAATGACTAATAAAGGCCAGCTTGGTAGGAACTATAGAACCTAAATCATAATAATCGTAAATCTCTGCTAAGGTGGCTCGAGAATTGGAAGTGAAATCCCATAAGGTACGATCTAGGTCAAAAAAGATGTGTTTTATCAAGCCCTAATGCTGTTAATAATGTTTACTATGGAAGCTCCAAATCCGGCGTAAATAGCCGACCAAAAAGCAACCCCAAGGGACATAATCCAAAATATGCGCCAGCGGTTTTTAAAATACCTTACTGCTAAAAAGCATCCCAAAGGTAAACTTAATAATAGGGGACTTAAAAAAGCAATTCCCCATAAGCCGAATTTGGATTTTATGCCAATTAGGTTTCTGTTGCGCTTGGAAAAGGCCGATTTGCTTTTGCGGTTGGGCCAAATTTTGCGCAATATGGCTTTCCAAATGATTAAAATGCCTGTGCTTAGGTACATAAAAAACAACACGCCCGTTATTCCTGAAACCAAACCAAACAAAAAGCCTTGCCAAAATGGCAACTCTTCTTTGACTATGTATAGGGGTACTAAAACGGCAAACTTAATGGTTGCCATAAAAGCAAAGGAAAAGAGCTCCAGCAGATCCACCTAAGCCTAAAGTTTCGAGCCATAGGCCAAATCACCGGCATCGCCCAAACCGGGAACGATGTAGGATTTTGAATTGAGTTCGGGATCAAGTTCTCCAATCCAAAAACTAGCCGGACCGGTGATGTGGTCTTGACAGTATGCCAAGCCCTCTTCACTTGCCAATACAGCAGCGATGTGGGTATGGTTTGGGGTGCCTCTCTCGGCTACAATTGCCTCCCAAGCCAGGACCATGCTTCTGCCTGTGGCCAACATTGGGTCGCATAAAATCAAGGTTTTTCCCTTTATAGAGGGAGAAGAAAGGTATTCAATTTCTATGGTAAAATCGTCGCCATGTCCCGGCTTTCTATAGGCAGAAATAACGGCATTTTCAGCATCGTCAAAGTAAGAAAGAAGGCCTTGATGCAAGGGTAGTCCGGCCCGCAAAATGGTGGCAATAACTAAGGGCTCGGCAGGTAGTTTGCTGCGGTGCGTGCCAAGTGGAGTAACAACTTCCTGTTCTTCGGCATGCAGCACTTTGCTTATTTCATAAGCCATCAATTCCCCACAACGTTCCAAATTACGTCTAAAACGCATTCTGTCGCCCTGCACATCTACATTGCGCATTTCAGAAATAAAGCGATTCAAAACCGAGGGCTTGTTTCCTAATACCTGCACCATACCTCCTGAATTTTGCCGAAAATTAGGCATTATATATGGATTTGCAGCTTCTATTTAAAACCCATCTTGGGCAATTTCCCAAGAGTAACTAAAGAAATTTCCCGGGTATTTTATTCTCGGTATACACGGTATAGGCTTGGTCCTTGCCGCCAAAGCTTTGGTAAAAATTGGCTACTGCTTTTTGGTTTGACCCACCAAAATCAACAAATTCTAAGCCTTCTTTTTCCGCCCTGTTCAATAGCTCGTGAAATAAAAAATACATGGCTCCACTTTTCTTGCCCAGCTCATTTACCGAACCGTGGATATAAGTTAGGCTGTTTTTATACACAAAAAAACAGGCCACGGCATGACAGTTTCTGTCTTGGTCTTGAATCGAATAATTCCAGGCCAAACCGCGCTCTGTCCCTGCCAACATTAAACGCAATATGGCCTCCTTCCATTTCCCTTGCAAATGAGGCAAGTGTTTTCCTCGATTAGAGAAAAAAGACTCGTTAATAAACTCCGGACTGCTAGGCGCTAATGCCAAATGGAAATGTTTCGTCTTCTTTAGGTTACGGACCGCATTTTTTTTGAGTTCCAAAGGAAAGTTAGCTCTTTGGTATACCCGTTGATTGCCAACCATACCGGGCCAATCCAAGTGCAGCCCCATTTTTACAACACTTTTGGCAATGCTTTTGCGGAACTCAGAGAAATGCGGAAGTTCTTCAGGATTGGGAGAATAAGGGCCTGAAGGTCGACACCAAATGGGCTGAAGGTAACTCACGGGGAAGCCCAATAGATTGCGGTGGGCCGCTTGTATCATGGTAGCCGTTTGTGGATGGTAAAACCCGGTCCAATTTTGGCCAACCAAAGCGTCCCAAAACCAGGAGTTTCCAAATACTAGAGCATTGCTACAGGCCTGCAGCTGCTTGTCCCACCAATCCGGGTCTAAATTTTTCCTTGGAATGCATGTAAAACTCATATGCGTTCAGGGCTTGGCTGGGTTTGGTTTTCAGCCATGAGCTCCATGGCCAACTTTAGGTGCTTCTTATACAACTTTTTCCAGGGCAGGGCCTCCGCCTCTCTAGCAAAGCTTCGGTCGTGCCAAATGCTGGAAAAGCAGCCTCCATACGCACTTAATGTCTCCATCATTTCCCTTGTTATTTCCCAAGCTTTTTTAGGACTGCACACTTGATGGTACCTAAATACCGTTTCCATTAAAGCAAATGGATGTATTCTTAAGGGGAGCTGTTTGTTGGTTCTAGGGTCAAAAGCATAAAAACTGTGTGCAATTCCGGCTCTGTAACCTAAACTATGGGCATAACCCAAGGAATAATCGTGGGAAAACCCGGCAGCACCTGCTTCATGAACCCAGTCGGGCCAATCCATTTTTAAAAAATGGCGTCTTACATGTTTGAGGTCGTCCTCATTGCGAATAAAAGCGGCCAGTGCTTGCTTTTCCCGCTCCAAAACATCGGGTCTTTTATAGCTGGAATAGCTGGGATGCAAGGACACAGGTCCAATTTTTTTTAGGCGTTTTATTAGCTTCTTGTACGGCCTTCTGTTGGGAGGCAAGCCATGGTCGTATTTGCTTTTGGGGCTTGCCAAAACAAAAATTCTGACCCGAATGTGGTACCTCACAATTTGTTTCCTAATCCAGAAATAGCCGTCGTAAGGGTCTTCCGCTTTCTTTAATAAAAGCGATTGTCGGTTTTTAAAGTCTTCGCCTGCGCCCTTGATCAAATCCAAGGCCAAGCCTCCCATGTTTCTCCAAAGGGGTTTGCCTTCAAATTTAAATCCATTGTCGATGTCAAGGGTCGATAAAAAGTCAAAATGGGGTGGTGGGAAAACAAGCCAAGGAAAAAGTGCCTCTAAGCGGTTCAGAAGCTCTCTTGCCCATATATTTACTATAGGAAGCTGCAAAAATTCATGCTTAAAGGCCAAGCTGTGTTTAGGCGCAAATCGGCCATGGGAATCTCGAGGCCCCGGCAAATACTCTTCATATCTGCTTACCAACCAAAATACCGCGGAAAACAGGTCAAAATCCGGCCACTCGCTGCCCTCCATGGGAAATAACTTCACATCCTTCCCTTTCCCCTTTACCGATATTTTTTTCCGCTCCAATCCGGACTCTTCTAAAAGTCCGGCGTTTGGAATATACAGGCCTTTCCGTTCCGGGGCTAGTCCATAAAAAATAGTTGGCTCTCGCTCCTCAACCTCATTTGCAGAGGTGTAAACTGCATAAGGAATAGGATTTGCCGGCAATTCCGAGAATAAAAGCTCCAAAACGTAACGGAGCCGTTCGGTCTCTTTGGCGCATACTACATGAATTATTGAGCCGTTTTTCATGGGCCTTAAAGGTAAGTTTTCCTTAGAATCCATGGAACGGCCTGATTTTTGCTCTCCCTCAGTCAAAGCATGTACTTTTGCATGGTAAGTGCATTGAATTTGTAAATCTATTGATATGGCCCATATTTTGGTAATCGATGACCAACAAAGTGTTCGAAACAGTTTTCGGGAAGTACTGGAGTATGAAGATTTTTCGGTAGATGAAGCCGAAGACGGTCAAAAAGGGCTCGACCTAGTTCGAAAAACAGCCTACGATGCCGTATTATGCGATATTAAAATGCCAAAAATGGACGGTATTGAGTTCCTCGAAAGGGTAGTAGGCCTTGGCATTGAGGTTCCGGTAATTATGATAAGCGGCCACGGCAATATTGAAACTGCGGTGGATGCCATTAAGAAGGGAGCTTACGATTATATCCCCAAACCTATCGATTTGCCTCGGTTGTTGGTAACCGTCCGCAATGCCCTTGAAAAGAAAAACTTGGTTACCGAAACCAAACAGCTAAAGAAAAAGGTCTCTAAGGGAAAGGTTCGCGATATTGTAGGCGAATCTGAACCGGTGCGCAAAATTAAAGAGCTCATAGAGCGTGTTGCTCCTACCGATGCACGCGTGATGGTAACCGGGAGTAATGGAACCGGTAAGGAATTGGTAGCGCGTTGGATACATGAGCTTAGCCCTAGAGCCTCCGGTCCAATGGTTGAAGTTAATTGCGCGGCTATTCCATCCGAGTTGATTGAATCCGAGCTTTTCGGGCACGAAAAAGGCGCCTTTACCTCCGCAGTAAAACAGCGCCAAGGAAAGTTTGAACTGGCCAATAAAGGAACTCTTTTTCTTGATGAAATCGGTGATATGAGCCTTTCCGCTCAAGCCAAGGTCCTTAGAGCACTGCAAGAAAATAAAATTACTAGGGTAGGGGGCGACAAAGAAATTAAGGTGGATGTGCGTGTAGTGGCAGCAACCAACAAAGACTTACGCAAGGAAATCGACGAGGGTCGCTTTCGCGAAGATTTGTTTCACCGCCTTAATGTAATTCCCATTCACGTTCCCAATCTTAACGACAGAAAGGAAGATATCCCCTTGCTGGCACTCACCTTTCTGGAAGAAATTCTAGAAGATCAGGGAATGCCCAAAAAGACCTTTAGCTCCGATGCACTCGAGCAGCTTCAGCAAATTCAGTGGACAGGAAACATCCGCGAATTGAGAAATGTGGTGGAGCGCCTCATTATTCTTTGCGACCAAAAAATAACCGGCGAAGACGTTCAAATTTTTGCAAAGCCCAACAAGTCAGCTTAATACTGCCTAGAGCCAAAGATTTGACTGCCTATCCGCAACATGGTGCTGCCTTGGGCAAGGGCTATTCCATAATCTTGACTCATGCCCATGCTCAATTCTTTCCAATCAGTACCGGCCTGTGGTTTGGTTTCCTCAAATAGCTGCTTTAAAAAGGCAAACTCCGACTCAATCCGGGCATTATCCTCCGTTAGACTTGCCATGCCCATTAAACCACGTGGCTTAATGTATGGATGGTCAAACAAAACTTCTTTTCGAATAAATTCCCTAAAGGCTTCCGGACTAAAACCATATTTGCTCTCCTCTTGAGCAATATGGATTTGGAACAAAATGCCTACCTCGGTTTGTTGTTTCTCGGATTCTTTTAGCAGCTCTCTATACAGTCTGGGACTATCCACGCTGTGGATTAAATGCACCAAAGGCAATACCTGCTTTACTTTATTGCGTTGCAAGTGCCCAATCATATGCCAGCGTGTGTCGCTAGGCATTAAGGGTACTTTTTGGCTTAACTCCTGCACTTTGTTTTCTCCAAAATCCCGCACGCCTATTTCATAGAGTTTTTTTATAGCCTCTACGGGGTGGGTTTTTGACACAGCCACCAAACAAAGGTCATTTGGAAGACTGTTTTTTATCTTTTGATAAGCTTCCTCAGGGTATTTCATACCGCAAGTTACAAAGCTTCTGCAAGGTCAAGCATAACCAAGCCGCTCAAAAGCTTTGGCTCAAACCAAGTAGATTTTGGAGGCATATGGTGCCCTCGGTCGGCAATGGCTCTAAACTGTTTGTGGCTTACTGCGGGCAACGCAATGGCTACCTGCCACTTTCCTCCCTTTACCTTGGCCTCTAAGCTTTGTCGGCTAATATCACCGCCCAAGAAACCAAGCCTATCGTCTTTGCGTGGGTCTTCAATGCCTAAGTCCGGTCCCAATACTTCGTTTTGCAATTTTTCGGATGCGATATCCAATAATCCCCAAGCTTCTTTCGGTCGCAAAATATACCAACTGTCCTTAACAAACATGGCCAGCTCTCCCTGCGGAGGCGGAAAAGTAGCCAAGCCTTTAGTGACAAGGAAGTACCGATTCCAAAGGTTCCAGAATCCTTCGCCCTCCAATACATCCAAGCCTCTTAATAAACGATGAAAAGGCAGCAAGCCGGCTTCTTCTTCAGGAAAAACGGCGCAAAGTAAATATTGATCAGCTCCGGTACTCTTTCCTTGCGCTTTGCGTTCTTCGGCCAACCGAAACGAAGAGGCCATGCGGTGATGACCATCGGCAATATAAAAGCAAGCCACCTCAGAAAAATACTGCTCTATGGAGGCTATATCTTTTGGATGGTCTATGCGCCAAAGTTCATGTGTGCCAAAACCCTCCATGGCAAATTGCACCTCAGGAGCTTTGTTCAATACCCTTTGCGTGGGGGGCTTTTTTCCTCTAGGAGAAACATAGGTTAAATACACCGGCTCTGCATTGAGGTTGAGTTGTCCCAAATAGGCACTCAATTGAGCCTCTCTAGCTTCTAGGGTGTCTTCGTGTTTTTTTAACTGAGCTGCCCCGTCCTCTCCAAAAGCGGGAACAACACCTATAATGCCGGTATAGACATGGCCATGGTTGTGTTGTCTATATAAATAATAGCCTGCCTCAGTGTCCCGAGCAAAAACACCGCGCTTTTGCATCTCCTCAAATATAATACGGCGGTTTTCTCCCAAATTTTCTTGGGCCAAAATCACTTGAAGGTAACAATCCGGAGCTTCTTCTTTGAGCCTCTCTAAATCTTGAGGAGTGTAACGGTCAAAAGGAAGGCTTACAATAGACGCTGCGTCTTTAGCCCGCGGCAACAAGCCGTGAAAGGGCTTTAAAACGGCCATAGCTTAAGAAAAATGCTCCACCAACCGTTCCACCATTTCTTCCCCAATCCTTTGCTGGGCCTCCTGTGTCGATCCTCCAATATGAGGGGAAACAGAAATCTTGTCGTGGTTCAGCAAGGCAGCTTTGGGCTTGGGCTCTCCCTCAAATACATCGAGGCAGGCAAATCCTACTTTTCCGCCGGCTAAGGCATCCAACAAGGCTTCTTCATCCAATATTCCTCCACGGGCTGTATTGATAAGTACCACTCCATCTTTCATTTGTTCCATCTCGGCAGCACCTACCAAGGCTTTACCATCTTCAGGCATAGGAACATGGAAGGTAATGGCATCGCTGTGCTCAAACACTTCTTCCAAACTTACGGTGTCGTATTGAATGGTAAAGGTGTCGCCTGTTTGCAAAAAATCAATGTCCAACTCGGCTTGCTTTACTACAGGGTCGTAGGGTAATACCCGCATTCCCAAACCTAAGGCAATCTTGGCTGTGGCCTGTCCAATTCTCCCAAACCCAACAATACCTAAGGTTTTTCCTTTCAATTCAAAGGCGGAAGCATAGGATTTTTTGAGCGCCGAAAACTCCTCTTGGCCCTTAATGGGCATTACTCGGTTGCTGTGATGCAAAAAACGAGCTACCGAAAACAGGTGGGCAAAAACCGATTCAGCCACCGAATGGGTGGAGCTGTTTGGGGTATTGGTTACGGTTCTTCCTAAGGAACGACCATAAGCCACATCAATATTGTCCATTCCTACACCACCGCGACCTACAAACTCCAAGTTAGGACAGGCGTCGAATAAGGATTCCCGCACCTTGGTGGCAGAGCGCACCAATAGAGCTTTTACCCCTTCTTGATTTATATAGCTTGCTAAGTCGTCCTGAGCTACCTTGTCGGTAATTACCTCAAAGCCTTTTTCGCGTAAGGACGCTACGGCATCGGCCGCCAAGCCATCGTTGGCTAAAATTTTGACTCCTTTCATCATCCGAATTTTTGAGCAAATTGGTTCATAACATCCACCAGCACATGCACACTTTCCAAAGGAAGGGCATTGTAGATGCTTGCTCGGTAGCCACCCACCGACCGGTGTCCTTTGAGTCCGTTGATGCCGGCCTCTTTAAGCATGGCATCAAAATGCGATTTCAAACCTTCGTCTTCCAGCAAAAAGGTGGCATTCATGCCGGAGCGAACCGCAGGATCCACCGTGCCTTTAAACATGGGATTACGGTCCAAGGCTTGGTAAAATGCATCCTTCTTAAGTTGATTCACCTTTCCAATCCAATCCAATCCGCCGTTTTCCTTTAACCATTCCAGGGTCAGCATGGTCACATATATGGCAAATACGGGGGGCGTGTTAAACATCGACTCTTTGGCAGCATGTACCTTATAGTCCAACATGGTAGGAATATCCCTTCCTGTTTTTCCCAAGGCCGATTTTTTCACAATCACCAGGGTGGTGCCGGCTGGTCCTATGTTTTTTTGCGCTCCTGCATAAATTAAATCGAACTTTTCGGCATCGAATGGACGACTGAACATATCGCTGGACATGTCGCAGACCAAGGGGCATTTGGCTTCAGGAAACTCTTGGTATTGAGTTCCGTAAATGGTGTTGTTGCTGGTAAAATGCAGGTAATCTGCATCGCTGGGAACCTCAATTTCAGGCAAGTAGGTATACTGCTTATCGGCCGAAGAACCAATTACTTCTACTCGACCAATGCGCTTGGCTTCTTTAATGGCATTGGAGGCCCAAGTACCGGTATCTACGTAAGCAGCATAGCCCGTGTCGCTCAAAAGGTTAAGCGCCGACATGTAAAACTGCATGCTGGCACCACCCTGCAAATACAAGACTTCGTACTCGTCTTTGGATAAGCCCGAAAGCTCGTACACCAATTGGCGCGCGCGCTCCATAACTTCAACAAACTCAGGTCCTCGATGCGAAACTTCAATTAAGGACAATCCTTTGTCTTGATAATTTTTTACGGCCTCTGAGGCTTTGCGTAACACTTCTTCGGGCAAAATAGCCGGCCCTGCGCTGAAATTGTGGATTTTCATGTTGTGATGTTGCGGTTGTACCTATTGCAAAGAAATGAAAATTCGGTCAATGCCAAGGTTTAAGTTTTTGCAATTTGGGGCGCCGGGCGGGCCCTTGCCTTTACTCCGGTGTAGCAAAGCCACTTGGCTGCAAGGGCGCCCGGGAGCTTCCTGTGGTCGCTCCGCCCGCCCGGCAGCCAAGGGCTTTGCCACATCCGGGGTACCGGCGCGGTCCCTGCGCCAAAAAAAATCCGCCCAAAGGCGGATTCTTTTTTTTTAATCTTTTATGTTGGTTCGAGCCCATTTTAAAAATTCGTCGAACTCTGTTTTTGTCTTGCTAAAGGTAAAGTTGTTTGTTAAAGTATAATAGTCCTCGCGGTCGGTTCTACCCACTCTGCGGTATACATAAATGGCAAAATTGAGTTTGGTTTCATCGTAGGTGAATAGTTCCATAACTCCTTTAACCTGAGCTAGACTAAAACACTTGGAATCTGCCATGCGCTTGGCAGAGTTTAGCATTTCTTCTTCAAAGCTTTGGTCCTTTATGGTAGCCACTCCTTGACGGTATTCGCTGTCCCACATGCCATTGATGCAAAATATATCTCTCTCGGCCATTTCATAACGGCCCGAACCGGAACTTACGCTTCCTTGGTTATCGTCCATTTCGTCCCACCCATCGTCATGGTTGCCCATATTTCCTCCGGAAGTGGTTGTAGTGGTAGTAGTGGTGCTGGACATGTTTACATTGCCATTGCCCATGCCGTCGTTTACGTTCATGTTTACCCCCATGCCCATACCGTTGTCGTTGGCATTTACACCAAAACTAATCGATACAGAGCCGTTACCTTGGTTTCCACCTGTTGTAGTTGTAGTTGTTGTGGTGCTTCCGCCCTGCACGTTTCCGTTCATGGATCCACCCATATTGCCTTGGTTCATGGACCCGTCGCCATCCACAGGTGTGCGCGTTACGGCAGGGGCTGTGCTTCCGGCCGGAGCTTCCGAAACGTAACGGTAGGTCCATTTGCCTTTGTTGTTTTGACGAATGGAGTAGGTCACTTCTTTGGCCGGAGATACCATCACTCCTTTATTAAACTCACCAAAAGCCGGTTCTTCAAAAACCACTCTGGTTTGTACAAATTCGGTATTGATGCCATCAAAGCGGGCATTGGTGCCGGGCGTTAAGGATACTTGTTGGCCGTTAACGTACAAGGAAAAGCGTTCGCCGTTTTCTGAGAAAACGATAAGGCTACCCTGAGCAAATAGACTTGCCCCAAGGCTAAGGAACGCAAGGCTGGTAAAAAGCGTTTTCATAAACAATAATGTTTCGTTTAATAAATGTATAGCAAGGCTTGTGCCAAAAAATCGTTCCCTGCTCCAAAGATAGGAAACAGGGAACGAAAAATTTGGTTCAACTCGCTTTTGTTATTGAATTTTTAGCACAAAAGGCATGCGCATTTGCACGCCTTCCATACGCTTGGCGTCTCTAATGATGCGTAGGGTTTCAAAGGTGTTTTCCAATCCGTAATCGGCAAGTTTTGCTTCGGCCTCTGCATTGAAGCTTTCAAAAAATGCTTCAAATGGATCTTCTTTTTCAGGATAGCCTTTTATGGTATAGTCGTTGAGGCTGCTCATGCGCACGGCACAGGCAATGGCATCGTCCAGACCTCCCAAGGCATCTACCAAGCCCAATTCCAAGGCCATGGTGCCGGTCCAAACCCTTCCTTGTCCTATAGAGTCTACAAATTCCATAGTGAGGCCACGACCATCGGCCACTCTACGGCGGAAATCGGTATAGACTTTATCTACGCTTTCCTGCAGCACTTCTTTTTCGCGCTCAGGCAGCGGGCGAGCACCGGAGGCAAAATTGGCGTGGCTGTGGATATTAACCGTATCGGTGGTAACTCCCAGGCGGTCGTTAAGCATGGTTTGGGCATTAAACAGCAAACCAAAGACGCCAATGGAACCGGTAATGGTGTTTGGATTGGCAAAAATGGAATCCCCTAAGCAGCTAATGTAATAGCCTCCGGAAGCGGCCAAATTACCCATGCTAACAATAAGTGGTTTTTCGGCCTTGAGCAAAGAGAGTTCCCGCCAAATGATTTCAGAGGCGAGAGCGTCACCACCCGGAGAATTCACCCGGAGTACAGCTGCTTTAACTTCATCGTCCTCGCGTACTTCCCGAATGGTTTCCACCAAATCGTCGCTGGCAATTTCGTCGGAGCTACCTTTGCCGCGTACGATGCTTCCTCCGGCATAGATTACTGCAATGGTTGGGTTTTCGAGGCGATCTGCCACCCAATTGGCTTGCACCTTAGAGGCGTATTTGTGGAAAGCCAATAAGGGAGCATCTTCCGAAAATCCATCCTCCCATCCGGCTTTGGCGGCTACTTTGTCCATGAATTCATCCTCGTAGGCCAAAACGTCAATAAAGCCGTACTTAAGCGCTTCTTTTGCCTGGGTTACGCTAAGGTTACTTATAAGGCTGTCCAATTGGGGCATGGACATTTGAGTTCTTTGGGCTATGCGTTGCCCCATGCTTTGCCACATGCTGCCCAACAGGGCGCGCATTTGTTGGCGGTTGGCGTCGCTGGCTTGTTCGTAGAGGAAGGGCTCCACGGCGCTTTTGAATTTGTTTCCTTGAGGGCGTATAGCATAAGGTTCTACTCCTATTTTATCTAAAACTCCTTTGAAGAACATCATTTCGGCGCCTAGACCGGTCATTACAAAGTCGCCGTAGGGGTTGAGACCAATTTCGTCGGCAACAGACATAGCTAGGTAGGTTTTTTGAGAAATGGTTTCTCCATAGGCCATAATGAATTTTCCGGATGCCTTAAAATTTTCTAAGGCTACCAACAATTCATCCATATTGGCCATGCCGGTGGGCATGCGGTCCATGTCCATATACAGACCTACTACTTTCTCGTCTTTTGAGGCTTCTTCCAAGGCACGTAATACAAAAAAGAAGTCGGCGCTTTTTTGGTTGTTTTCGTCAAAAGCAGCAAAGGGGTTTTCCTCAGGGCGGTCGACCAAAGCTTGGTTCCAATTTAAGTGAAGCACGGTTTGGTCTTTGACTTCCAAGAATACATTGTCTTGGTCTCCTTCAAAATCGCTAAAAATGGAAGAAATGCCTGCTATTAGAATGAAGGCAAAAACAACAAAGGCTAGAATTAAGCCAATAACGGATCCCAAAAACGATCCCCAGAAGTTTCTCATGTCGGTTTAAATCAGTGGTTTGTAGTTCAAAAATATTTATTAAAACGAAAGCACAGGGGTGGAAAAAGGTTTTTTGACAAGGTTTAAAGGCTTTTAACCATTGGATTTGGGGTGAGGATTGTTGTAAACACCAAATTTTTGCCTGTTTTTGCATTGGAAGACGCGCCAGGGATGCGAGCGGTTAGCGCCGGCTTGGGGCATGCCCGGGCGACGGGAGCCGGGCGGGCTGACGGAGGAAGCCCCGAACGGCCCCAGACGCCCGGAGCATGGGCCATGCCGGCCTATGAGCGGGCAGCCCGGTAGGCGCCCTAAGCAATCATAACCCCTTTTTGGTTGAGCAATGGAATTTGGGTAAAGTGCTCTTTAGAAACGGCCTCGGGCACAAAAATGTAGCGTTTGTCGTAAATCTGTTGGCCGAGGTAAAAGCTAATCCAGTATTCGTTGGTGATTTGGAACAAGGATTCGCGAATGGGTTCAATGCGGATGGCGCTTTGGGGCGGGATTTCTTCGTAGAATTGCCGAATGGTGGCTGTTTCTTTGTTGCGCATGTCTATGGTTCCGTAGCCGCGGGAGTTGATAAGGACGTTTTGGAGCGATTCTTCGCGAAGGTTGATGAGGTAAACGGCCCAAATGTCCTCACCCTCGGAGGGGTCGGGGACAATGGCCACTGCCACTTCAGAAACTTTGGGATGTGGAATGTCTTTTTTCATGGCATGGGCGGTTTGGAAGTGATGGGGAATCGGCGTCCCGGGCCGAAGGCTTTGGAGCTCACCCTCAATACGGGCGGAGCTTGATGTCTTTTATACTCCGCATTTTTTAGCAAACGGAAAATGCGTTGCACTTGTTCAAAATCCATACCTTCTTCGATAAGTTGGTGCGGAGATTTTTGGTTTTCAATAAGTTCGAAAAGCAATTGATCGAGCAGAGGATATGGGGGCAGCGAGTCGCTGTCCTTTTGGTCGGGCCTTAACTCTGCCGAAGGTTCCTTGGTTAAAATATGCTCAGGAATACGGGCCTTGTTTTGGTTTAGGTAGTGGCAAAGCGCGTAAACTTGGGTTTTGTAAAGGTCGGCAATGATGGCCAGGCCGCCACACATGTCGCCATATAAAGTGCCATAGCCCACGGCTGCTTCGCTCTTGTTGGAAGTGTTGAGCAGAACAGCACCAGAGTCATTGGAAATGGCCATTAAGAGTAGGCCACGGATGCGACTTTGGATGTTTTCTTCGGTGAGTCCTTGAGGCATTTGTCCTAAAACCGGTCTTAAACTTTGGCTAATGGCCTCAACGCTTGAGTTTATGGGCAGGGTATGGGCTTGGATTCCATTCCATTTGGCGAGTTCGAGGGCATCGGCAATGGAGTGGTCTGAAGAATAGGGAGAAGGAAGAAGGTAAGCCCGAACGTTTTCCGAACCTAAGGCATCTGCAGCCAAAACGGCAGTTAGGGCAGAATCTACACCGCCACTTAATCCAAGAATGGCCTTGGAGAATCCGTTTTTTTCAAAATAATCGCGAATTCCCAGGCAAAGCGCCTGATACATGTCTTCGAGGACATGTGGTGACGGAGCATTGCAGGGTTTGGGTAGCTCGGCAGTATTAAAGGTTAGGAAATCTTGTTGGAAGGAGGCCAATTGGAGGCATGGGTTTCCAGAGGCATCTAAGACAAAGGAGCTTCCGTCAAAAATTAGTTCGGTATGAGCACCTACGTGGTTTAGGTAAATAAATGGGGTCTTAAAGCGTTTGGCCTGAAAGCATGCCATTTCCTGGCGCAGTGATTTTTGTTTGGAATGAAAGGGCGATGCGGTAATGTTGAGGATGAAATCGGCTTGGTCGGCTCCTGCTTCGAGAAGTACATCGCGGTGGTACAGACTGGGGTTTGGGGGCATGTGCCAGCTGTCTTCGCAAATGGCCAAAGCGAATTTTTCGCCTTTCCATTGCAGCAATTTGGGCTTTTTTTGGGAGGGCTCAAAATACCTGTCTTCGTCAAAGACATCGTAGGTTGGGAGTAAGCTTTTATGAGCGGCGTCCAGTATTTTTCCGTTTCCGAGCAAAAAGGCGGCATTGAAACAAGGTTTTCCTTGTCCCTGATTTTTAACAGGGGCGCCAACCACCATAGCTATTTGGTTGGAGGTTTGCGCAGCCAATTCCTCAAGCGCCGAATGTACCTCTTGGAAAATAGTATCCCAAAGCAGCAAATCTTGAGGAGGATAGCCGGTGAGCATAAGTTCGGGAAATACAACCAAATCGACGCCTGCATCCTTGGCTTTTTGGAATGCTTTAAGACAGGTTTGGGTGTTGCCCTTAATGTCTCCCAATACCGTATTGGTTTGCACCAAAGCAATGTTCATAGTACAAAGGTAGTATTTGCTTAACGACGGTTGACCAGATAGACCCCTGAAAGGATAATGGCCATACCGACTAAGGTTTGCCAAATTAAGGATTCGCCCATCCACACGCCCCAAAGAATGGCGAAGGCAGGGATGAGGTAAGTTACCGAGGCTGCGAAGAGTACCGTGGTATGCCGAATAAGAAAGTTAAAAACCAGCACGGCTAAGGCTGTTCCCACCGTTCCTAACAGGGCCACGTAAATTAGTGCTTTTTGATGTAAAGGGCTGTGCAAGCAAGGGCTGAGCGTTCCGTCGATAAGAAGCCAAAAAGCGGAAGGGAGCCCCACCAAAAAGAGTGCGATTCCGGTTACGGATACGGCGGATAGGCCTTGGAGTTTAGATTTAATGATGTTGGTAGAAAAGCCATAGCAAATGGCTCCCAGCAGAGGCAGGGCGGCAAACACCCATTGGTTTCCATTTACGGATAAGCCCTTTTGGGAAAGAATAAGAAATACGGTGCCTACTAGTCCAATGCCAATGCCAATGGCTCCAAACTTAGAAACCTTAAGCCCAAAGAAAAGCAGCCCCGCCAATAGGGTGAAAATAGGTGCCGTAGAATTGATGATGCCTGCAAGGGAGGAGTCGATTCGCGTAATTCCGGCGGCAAAGAGTAAAGCGGGTATACCACTGCCTACCAAGCCTGTGAGCGAAAGCCAAATCCAGGCCGTTTTGGGTATTTTATGGAGTTTGGGCAAAATAAAAGGCAACAAAGTGAATCCGGCAAAGGCTAAACGCAGCCGAGCCAGTTCCAGCGGGTTAAAGGCTTCTAAGCCTTTTTTCATGAGCACAAAAGAGGAACCCCAAGTGATTCCTAAAAGGGCAAGGACAAAAAATTGCCAACCTTTTTTCGAAAGATCAAACACGCCGCAAAGGTGCAGCAAAAAAACATGCCACGGATGTTAAAAATGCTGTCTTAAATCTGCTTGCGCGTTAATCCTTAGCAGCAGTTTCAGAGGCAAGGCCAACCAAATGGCCAAGTACTTCGAGGGCCTTTTCCATATCTTGCACCGAGCAATATTCGTGGATGCTGTGGATGGCCATTTCTCCGGTGAAGATATTGGGGCAGGGAAGGCCCATAAAACTCAGCCTGCTGCCGTCGGTACCTCCGCGAATGGGTTCTTCTACCGGCTCAAGACCTGCTTTTCGGTAAGCATCTCTAGCCAACTGCATGATTTGAGGATCTTTTTCAAGGGTTTCTCGCATGTTTCGGTACTGTTCTTTTTGCAGGTAGGTGTACCGGCTTTCGGGGTGCTTTTGGCAGACTTTTTCGGCGGTTTGGCGAATAATTTCTGCCATTTCCTCGAGTTTATGGGCCTCAAAGTCTCTCAAAATAAAGCGAATGGTAGCTTCCTCCATGCGGCCTTCCAAGCCTGCGGGGTGAATGAAGCCTTCTCGTTTGCTGGTGGTTTCGGGTGATAATCGGTCTTGAGGGAGAAGGGATAGAAACTCACCGGCAAGTTTAATGGCGTTAATCATTTTACCTTTAGCGTATCCCGGGTGTGCGGCCTTGCCAAAAAAAGTAAGTTCTGCGGCATCGGCACAAAAGTTTTCGCCTTCCAAAGAGCCTCGCGGGCCTCCATCGAGGGTGTATCCAAAATCGGCGCCTAATTTTTTCATATCCACTTTGTCTACACCACGGCCGATTTCTTCGTCAACGGTAAATAATATTCGAATGGGGCCGTGAGGTAGCTTAGGGTTGGCCATAAGTTGAGCTGCGAGTTCCATAATGATGGCAACTCCGGCTTTGTCGTCGGCACCTAAAAGGGTATTGCCGGAAGCAGTAATGATGTCTTCTCCTATTTTTTGTTTGAGGTAGGGGTGTTTTTCAGGGTCAAGGGGCTTGCCCGGTGCGTCGGGTAGTTCAATGGCTTTTCCGTTCCACTGTTTGTGGAGTATTGGTTTTACATGAGTTCCTGAGCAATCCGGAGCGGTATCTACATGTGCGCAGAAACAAATGGTTGGAACCTTATGGTTCACGTTGGATGGAATAGTGGCATAAACATAGCCAAAGCCGTCCATTTCGGCATCTTGGATACCAAGCGCTAGGAGTTGTTCTACCAAAAGCCGTCCTAAATCTTTTTGTTTTTCGGAAGAGGGGCAAGTTTCGGAGCTTGGGTCGGCTTGGGTATCGATTTGTACGTATTGCATCAGCCTTTCGGCTAAGGAATGATTGTTAAACCACATGGCAAAAGGAATAAAAAATAATGTGCTACGAAGATAGGGGATGCCAAAGGAGCTACCAACCCGGATGCACCAACAGCCTGGGTTCGCAATAGTCTTTCATGGCGTAGCGTACTCCTTCTCTTCCCAAACCGGAGTCCTTAACGCCGCCGTAGGGCATGTGGTCTAGGCGTAGGGTCGGGGTTCTATTGATGAGTAGGCCGCCCACATCTAAGTTTTGAAATGCTTCTTGAATTTCGCTGTCGCGTGAGGTGAATAGTCCTGCTTGCAGTCCATAGCGTCCTTCATTTACAAGCTGTAGCGCTTCTTGAAAATCGTGGTAAGGTTCAATACACACCGCCGGCCCAAACAGCTCTTCAGCCCTAACGCTCATTTGAGCTTTGGTTTGGGTGAGAATGGTAGGTTCATGTAGCGTGCCCTTTTGTTTTCCATGCAGCAAGGCTTTGGCTCCCTGATTTATGGCTTCTTGAATCCAATCGGACACCCGCCTGGCATTGGATGCATCTATCATGCAGGAGAAATTGGTATTTGGGGACTCCGGTGGCCCAACTTTAAGGTTTTTGGCTTCACGTACTAATGCTTCTGCGGTTTCCTCAAAGCGGCTATGGTGCACAAAAATGCGTTGCGTATGGATGCATATTTGGCCTGCATAAGCAAAGCAACCTTTGGTGAGTTGGCCAATGAAGTCATGAATGGGAGGAGCGTGTTCACTAATTATAAGCGCTGCATTTCCACCAAGTTCCATTATGGATTTCTTTTTGCCGGCAGCCTGCTTAAGCTTCCAGCCTACCTTGTCTGAGCCGGTGAAGCTAAGGGTAGCAATTTGGGGATGCGTAACTAAAAGATTACCGGCTTCCCGGCTGGCGGGCAGTATAGAAACAGCTCCTTGAGGTAAACCACCCACTTCTTGAAACAATTCGGCCAGCATAAGGGTAGCTAAAGGAGTTGAGGATGCAGGTTTAAGCACAATAGGTGCGCCACAAGCAATTGCCGGCGCCAATTTGTGTACAGCAAGATTTAAGGGGAAATTGAAAGGGGAAATGCCTGCGACTAGGCCGGAGGGAACCCAACGGGTCCTACCGGATAAACCTTCACCTGCGGCAGTCCAATCCAGACGCATGTATTCACCTGAGAATCGCCGAGCTTCTTCGGAGGCAATTAAAAAAGTTTCGGAGGCACGCCATACTTCGCCAAGCGCATCTTGATAAGGTTTTGCTGCTTCTCTGGCCAGGCTTTGGGCAAAGCTTTCGGCTTGGTTTTTAAGTTTTAGGGCTACTTCACGCAAAAAAACAGCACGTTTGTAGGCCGGCCAATGCAAAAGCGACTTTTGAGCTTCCAGACCCTTTTGGATGGCTTGTTCAATTAAGGATTCATCGGCCAAATGGACCCTTGCTAGTTCAGTTCCGTCCCAAGGGGCATACACAGGAAGCGTTTGGTTGGATTGAATCCACTGACCTGCCAAAAACAAGGGATATTCCTTCATGGTAAAGCAATTTGAGTAAAACGGTCTTGCTTTGGTAAGGTATAAAAGAATAGAGCAAAAGACCAGATTAAGTCAAACGCAATTTGAGGCTATGTTTTGGCAAATAAAAAAACAACAGACCTAAAAGCTAGGCCTGTTGTTTAGAAGCAATCCCTGCGTTATACGGATTCCCAGGCGGTTGAGCGTTGCCTAATGTTCCTTTATTCGTGATTAAAAAAAACGCAAGGATTGAATGGGATAAAGCGCGTTAATCTCGTTGAACAACCCGAACTGTGTGGCAAAGCGTATAACCTTGCCCTGGGGCCAGTGGAGTACCGCATACCTTAAAATCGATGTAGGCAGGGTCATTGGCAGAGGGTTTGAAGTTAACCCTGTCGCAACCAACCCTGCAATTGAGGCGGTCGTTGAAGGTTCCGGGAGCCTGTGGCCCTACGGATTGCCAAGTTATTGTGCCTTCGTCTAAGCCTTTAATGTAAAGCGTTAAGGGATGTTCTGAGGCTTCAAAGACATGAAGTGTAGAGGATTCTGCTTTCATCAGGGCAGAAGGGTGCTGCATGTCGCCGGCCATAGGGCCATTTTGTGCATCCAGCGCATTGGCAGGAGCAATAGCGAACATGAACAGCGTGAGTGGGAGGTGCACGCATTTCATGGTGAGAGAGTTTTGTTAAATTAAAGATAGGGCAAGAATTTTTAATAAACAAAATGCTCAGAATAATTTTTAGTTAGCAAACAAATACATGAAAAAGTCCGAAGGTTGTACCTTTGATTCCATGACGTATACAACATCAGAGGGTAGACGTGCGGTAAGTGCTTGGTTGCTTGTAGGAATAGTTATGGTGTTTGTCATGGTGGCGATTGGTGGACTCACCCGCCTAACGGAGTCCGGCTTAAGCATAACCACATGGGATCCGATCATGGGTGCTGTGCCTCCAATGCAAGCGGAGGACTGGGTGGAAGTATTTGATAAATATAAGGCTACACCGGAATACAAGCATAAAAACTCGGGCATGAGTCTTTCCGAGTTTCAATATATTTTTTGGTGGGAGTGGATTCATAGGCAATGGGGACGTTTGATAGGTTTGGTGTTTATTATTCCCTTCCTTTATTTTTTGAAAAAGAAGTATTTACGCAAGAAAGGCGTTTCTCGTTTGTTGGTAATTTTGGGTTTGGGTGCTTTGCAGGCATTTTTAGGTTGGTATATGGTGGCTAGTGGCTTGGTAGACGAGCCCAGGGTTAGCCATTATCGCTTAGCGGCCCATTTGTGCACGGCTTTTTTGACCATTTCCCTTACATGGTGGCTTTGGATGGACATTCGTTACGATACCAAAATTCCTCCGGTGAATGCTCATCCCGGCTTTAGGTCGAAGGTTTTGATTTTCTTGGGTTTACTCAGTTTACAAATCGTATATGGGGCCTTTACGGCAGGAAAAGATGCCGGACATGCTTCGGCCCACTGGCCTCAATGGACTTCGGATTCTTGGATGCCCATGGCTTCGGGTTTTGAACTAAGGGCGCTATGGAATGACCCCGCTTGGATTCAATTTACCCACCGCTGGTTTGCAGTATTGGTAGTGGGCTATTTGGTGTACTTGGCCTTAAGTTCCAGAAAACTAACGTTTAGTAGAAGGCAGACCGAAGGGTTACGTTACATGCTCGGATTTGTGACCCTGCAATTTGTGCTTGGAGTACTTACCCTTTGGACAGAGGTTCAGGTGGTGCTTGCCTTATTTCATCAATTGGGTGCCTTACTGTTGTTGATGGCCAGTCTATATTTTTGGCACCGTTTAAGGGCGGCTTAGTAAACCAACAGCTTTTGCACGCTTTTATTTTTCCCTTGCACGGCAGTAATCTGATACAATCCCGGACTCCATTCCTCAGAATTGAAAAAGAGTTGCTTATTGCCCGGTGCATAGGTTTTAGGATCTAAGGACCAAACCGTCCTACCCATCATGTCTTGAATCACGATACTTATGGGCTCCGCAGAGCTTACATGAATAGGAAGCACTGTTAATCCGGAGGAGGGATTGGGGTAAGCTTGCTTGGCAAAGAGCATAGCTTGGATTTTTTCTTGTTGCATACTGCCAAAAACCCTGAAACTCCATTGCCCTTGAGGGGCAGTGATTGGCCTTACTTGACTTTTTCCTGAATTTGCATTTGCGGCAATGTAATAAAACACTTGACTCCCCCCGGGAAGGCTAGGGATATTTGCTTCCCAAATATCGGAAGTGCCGGATTGCAACTGCATGGGGAGCACTTGAAATGCTTGGGTAGTATCGGTAGTCCAGAATACAGTGGCATTAGCAATTCCTGAGCGATGCAAAATTTCTGCTTCCACCAAAAAGGGACCATTGGTCCAGCTATCTTCCAAGGGCAAATGCGAAATGTAGAGAGGGTCGTTTACTCCTACCGAATGGGTAATGCAATGGATGGCGCCTCCCTGTCGAATGATTTGCTGGTCGAGGTTGCTGTTTTGGCTGTCATCGTCGCAATCTATGCCAATAACTCTATAGCCTGGGAGGTTCTCTCTTAGAATACGTAGAGCTGTGGTATCGTATTCTTCTCTGTAGGTTGGCACTAGAAGGGTTTTGTTTATGAATACCGCATTGCTGTAGGTTCGGTAATAGCCTCCATTGTTCGGGTAGAGGCCGGAAGTGCTTGGAGGCATAGGAATGCGAACCACCTTGAAAGGGGTGCCCCATTTGGTTTGGTAATTGCTGAGCAGGTATTGAAGGTTGGCTTCAATTTGAGGGCCATCGGCAATGCCTTGAGGGTACTGGCCCACGATAAGGGTTTGCTCGTCGAGCAATTTCATGTGCATGTCGATGTGATGGATGCCATCGTAAGGCAGGTTGGTCATTTTGCAGTAATTGGCCATACCCATAAAGGCATCTATGGTTTGATCTACTTCGGCTTCTGATTTTCCGGGACTGTAATAGGGGTTGCCCGGTTCATTTTCGTCGAGCACCAATTCGGAGGAGAAAAAATTTCCGCTGCCGTCGCTCATGAAATTGCCGCCAGTATGTACCAATTGGTTTGGTGTTGCATAGGTTTGGTACAATGGAATGCCTAAAGCTTGGCTGTAATGTTCCGGAATGGCATCGTCGTTGGGTCTTGGGCGATTGTAAATCCAATCGACTAAAATGAGGTCGCCCACTTTATCGCGGTACACGGAATTGGCGGCATAATCGCGAATCCAAATGGAATTGAAGGGTACTTCCAAAAACTTAAGGTTTGAGCTAAGGGGCACATTAAAAGCTTGCAAATTGCTTTTTACGGCATTGGAATCGGAGCAATGGATAATAACGGTTGTTTCTTCTTGGGCGTAGCGGACGATTTCGCGATGAATGGCCGGAAACGCCGTCCAGGTGATAACCAAAGCTTGGATTTCTTCCCATTCGGCCATGGTTCTTAATGAGCCACCGGGAGGAGTAGTAATTCCGTTTCGGTTGACCATTTGCTGTTGAATGTAGGCCGGCATGGCTTCTTTTTCGCCGGGAGCAAAACCTTTGGGTAGGGGAGGGTTGGACTGGGCAATTAGACCTAATTGGGCTAAAAAGAAGAGTAAAGCAATGAGCGGCAAGGCCAAAGAAGAACGAACCATAGGATGAGTAGCTTATTTACCTTGTGAAAATACAAAAAAAATACTCCGCCAGGGAGCGATCCGACTAGCCTTTGGTTGCAAGTGCGGCCCTGCCGGAGCGAGGAAGTGGCGCGCAGCAAACTCCCGCAGCTCCTTGGCAGGGCCAGTGCTTGCAGCCAAAGCTAGTGGGGAGCGCCCGGTGCCTGCATGCCAAAAAAAAATCCAAAAAAGAAAAAAGAATAAGGCATGCAGGCAGGCGGCCAAAGCCTTACTTTTGTCAAAAGCAACAAACCATGCAGCAGCTCATAGAATGTGTACCCAATTTTTCGGAAGGTAGGAATCAGGCCGTGTTGGATGCCTTAGCGGAGGAAATCAGGCGTGTAGAAGGCGTTCGCCTATTGGACGTGGATCCGGGGGAGGCCACCAACCGCACCGTATTCACCTTTGTAGGTGCTCCTGAACCGGTGGTAGAGGCCGCTTTTAGAGCCATTAAAAAGGCCATGGCGCTCATAGACATGCGCAAGCACAGTGGTGCCCATCCCAGAATGGGGGCTACCGATGTTTGTCCATTGATTCCGATTCGAGGAATTAGCATGGAGGAGACCGTGGCTTGGGCCCATCGTTTGGCGAAGCGTGTTGGTGAAGAGCTTGGACTACCTGTGTATTGCTATGAAAAAGCGGCCAAAGTGCCGGAGCGAAGTAATTTGGCCACAGTAAGGGCCGGAGAATACGAGGGTTTGGAAAAGAAACTTAAGCAGCCCAATTGGGCACCAGATTATGGCCCGGCAGCGTTTCATGCCGGTGCCGGTGCTACTGCTATTGGTGCGCGAAACTTTTTGGTGGCCTACAATGTAAATTTGAATACAACCTCTGTTCGCCGTGCCAATTCCGTGGCTTTTGATGTTAGAGAAAAAGGACGGGTTAAACGGGAAGGGAATCCCATAACGGGTAAACCTGTTTTGGATGCAGAGGGAAACCAAGTTTGGGAGCCCGGAATGCTTAAAAGCGTTAAGGCCATTGGTTGGTATATTGAAGAGTATGGCTTGGCTCAAATTTCGATGAACCTAACCGACATTAGCATTACCAAAGTGCACGAAGCCTTTGATGCGGTTTGCCTTTCTGCCGGGCGTCGCGGGCTTCGGGTTACAGGTTCTGAATTGGTGGGATTGATTCCCAAGCAAGCCTTACTTGATGCCGGTGTGCACTATTTACAAAAGCAAGGGCGCTCTACGGGCTTACCGGAACGCGAAATCATTCGTATTGCTGTAAAGAGCTTGGGGTTGGACGAATTGAAACCATTTGATCCGGACAAGAAAGTAATTGAGTATTTGCTTGAGGACCCCAATCAAAAGCGACTGATAAGTAAGACGGTAGAGTCTTTTGCATTTGAGACGGCATCGGAGTCTCCGGCACCGGGTGGGGGTTCCATTGCCGCTTTGGCCGGGGCTTTGGGAGCTTCCTTGGGTACCATGGTAGCTAACTTAAGTGCGCACAAAAGAGGGTGGGACGATAGAATTGAATTTTTTAGTGGCTGGGCCGAGCGTGGCCAGCGGTTAAGTGAAAAGCTGCTTGGCTTGGTGGACGAAGATACCCGGGCATTTGAAGCCATTATGGAAGCCTTTGCCTTGCCTAAGCAAAGCGAGGCTGAGCATGAGGTTCGGAAGCAGGCTATAGAGGCAGCTACGGTTCAGGCCATGCAGATTCCCATGGAAGTAATGCAAAGTTGTCTGGAAGGCTTAGAAGTGGCCGAAGCTATGATTGAGGAGGGGATGGCTTCCAGTTTGTCCGATGCGGCCGTAGGTGTATGGATGCTACGGGCGGGTCTTCAGGGGGCTTATTTAAACGTGAA
Organism: Bacteroidia bacterium; assembly: GCA_030427255.1. Taxonomy (GTDB): domain Bacteria; phylum Bacteroidota; class Bacteroidia; order CAIKAF01; family CAIKAF01; genus CAIKAF01. Next base: position 65,547 of record JAUHWY010000009.1, read on the forward strand.
AATCAACGGCAAGGGCATGGAATCCAATGCAGAAGCCCAAGCGCTGCTTGAGGCTGGCAAAGCTTTGGAAGCAACTATGGAAACAAAAGCGCAGGAACTTTTAGAAAGGGTAGGCAAAAAGCTTTGAGGCCGTTGCGACCTTTTGTAATTTGCCCGAAGCTATTAGCTGTGGGTTAAATGAAATTGATTTGGCGTTTTTTTCCGGTTCAACTGTTGCTGATTCATTTTCGGCAGAACGCCATATTGATCTTTTTTTGGTTGGTATTGTTGGGCATTGTTTCCGGTAGTTTAGGAGACTCTTATGGCCTGTTTTACCTGTTTTTGTTTCCGGAATACTTAAACGAGGTTAGCGGTTGGTCTTACGGCATTTTGGGTTTTTCCTTTGGGGGCTTTATTATGTCTTTTCAGATATCAAGCTATATAATTCATGCCCGTAGATTTCCTTTTTTGGCCACTTTGGGGCGTCCCTTTCTTAAGTATTGCATTAACAATGCCCTAATTCCCTTAGCTTTTACCTTGTATTATTTGCTCAAGACCTCTCATTTTTTGAGAGAGAATGAGGCTCAGGATTGGGTAGATATTATATGGTGGCTCATGGCATTTTTAGGTGGAACGGCCCTTTTTATAAGCATTACCTTGGGTTACTTTTTCACCTTTAATAAGGACTTGGCGCGCTTGTTTGGGGTGGATGCCGAAAGTCGTAAATCGAGGCATGCCATACGGCCTGTAAAAATTCAGCTTGACCCGGCATTACGTGGGGCAAAACCGGTTTCTGTTGGCACCTGGAGGGTAGGAAGCTATTTAAGAAGTCCCTTTAAAATTGCCTTAGCCAGACCGGCAGACCATTACCAGCAAGAAATGCTTTGGCAGGTGTTCCGGCAAAACCATGTAAATGGTGCTGTTTTTGAGGTTATCGTTTTTGTATCGCTCTTGGTTTTGGGTTGGTTTAGGGAAATACCGGTGTTTCAAGTACCGGCAGGAGCTTGCTTTTTGCTGTTGTTCACTATGTTGCTTATGCTGGCCAGCTCTGTACATTTTCTTTTAAAGCGCTGGTCAACGCTGTTTTTTATTTTGGTGTTTGTGGGCTTGCACTTCCTAAGCAAAAATAATGCGCTTACCATGGACTCTTTGGCCTATGGATTGAATTATTCTGAACCGGTGCGCTATCATCCCGACTCCATTCAAGCGGAATTAATGCGGGAAAAGCCTTTCCAAAAGGATTTGGCCAACCAGCGACTGATATTGGACAATTGGAGGGGGAAAATTCGAAAATCTTACCGAGCTTGGCGAAAGCCCAAGGCCATATTTGTTCAGTGCAGCGGTGGCGGAATGAAGGCTGCCTACTGGAGTTTTTTATGCCTTCAAGCAGCAGATAGTTTAACCGGTGGAAAGTTCTTGGACCACACCGTATTGCTTACCGGTTCTTCGGGCGGTATGATTGGCTCTTCTTTTTACCGCGAATTGTACCTAAGGCATGGTCAAGGCTTGGAAGATAGCCTCAGTAATCCCAAATACTTGGATTGGCTGGGCAGTGATTTACTCAACCCTGTGGCTACCACCATTGCACTAAATGACTTGTTGCTGCGCTTGCAGTATTTTGAATGGGAAGGCAATATCTATCCTAAAGACAGAGGCTATGCCTTTGAGCAAAGCTTAAGCAAAAACTTGCAGGGATATTTAGATAAGCGGCTGATAGATTATGCCGCTTTGGAGGCCTCGGGAGTTATTCCTCAACTGATTTTTTCGCCCACCATATTAAACGATGGCCGAAGATTAATTATTGGAACTCAACCCTTGTCGTTTTTTTCCCTACCCATTCGCGAAGGTGCAGACCCTTATCGCCCGGCATTGGACAACGTGGAGTTCAGACGCTTGTTCGGCAAGCAAGGCGCCGACAGTTTGTTTTTTATGTCGGCTTTGCGCATGAATGCAAGCTTTCCCTACATTCTTCCCTCCGTAAGTTTGCCTTCCCGACCCCGAATGGAGATAAGCGATGCAGGTTTGCGTGACAATTACGGAGGGCAAACTTGTTTGGCCTACCTGTTTCAGTTGAGGCAATGGTTTGCCAGAAATACCAGTGGTGTAATACTGGTGCGTATTCACGACAGCCGCAGCAATGCTTATGACGCCGATTTTAATCCCGGACTATTTGACCACATCTTTTCTCCGGTAGGAGGAGTGGTAAATAATGTGACTTCGGTACACTTGCAAGAGCAAGAACAAATGATAATGCAAGCCAAAGCTTGGTATAAAGGACGTGTGGATGTAGTCGACTTTAGGTTGGCCGATGTACTGCCCGACAAAATATCCATGAGTTTGCACCTGACCGAAAGAGAAAAGCGCACCATGGAACAAGCCTTAAAGCATCCCAAAGTCAGAGAAAATTTAAGCCGGCTTAGAAACCTCCTGGGCAATTAAAAGTCCAGCAAATCTTGTATGCTTTGTTTTAGCCGAACTTTAGGTAGGAAATTTTGCTCCAATTCCCCGGCAAAAGGAACGGGTGTATCCAATGAGGCCAAGCGCTTAACAGGGGCATCCAGCCAAGCAAAAGCTTTTTCTGAAATGAGCGCCGCAATTTCTGCCCCAAAGCCTCCCGTTAATGTGTCTTCGTAAAGAACCAATGCACGATTGCACTTTTTCACTGCTTCCAATATAGCCGCTTCGTCCAAAGGTATTAAGGTTCTTAAGTCAATAATTTCCAGGCTATTGTCCGGAAATTCTTTGGCGGCATCGAGGGCCCAATGTACGCCCATGCCGTAGGTGATAATGGCCAGTTTGTCTCCATGAAGACGCGAAATAGCCTTGCCGGGTTCTATAGTATAATATCCCTCAGGTACTTCGGAGGAAACCGAACGGTAAAGCGCTTTGTGTTCAAAAAACATAACGGGATTTGGGTCCTCAAAAGCAGTGAGGAGGAGCCCTTTGGCATCTTCCGGAAAGGCCGGATAAAAGACCTTTAATCCGGGCGTATGGCAAAACCAGCTTTCGTTGGATTGGCTATGGAAAGGTCCGGCTCCCACTCCGGCGCCCGTAGGCATGCGCACTACCACATCGGCGTTTTGACCCCACCGATAATGAATTTTAGCTAAATTATTCACTACTTGATTAAAACCCGAGCTTACAAAGTCGGCAAATTGCATCTCTACCATGGATTTCATGCCATGAATAGAGAGTCCCAAGGCGGTTCCAAAAATAGCCGATTCGCAGAGCGGTGTATTTCTAATCCGTGCTTCTCCAAACTTCTCTAAAAAGCCCTCTGTAGCTTTAAAAACGCCGCCGTAGGTCGCAATGTCTTGGCCCATAAAGACCAAATCGGGGTGTGCCTTTAAGGCTTCTTCCAGGCCCTCTTTAATGGCATCTACAAATCGAAGCTCTTTGCTGCGGCCGGGTTGAGGATGTGTAGGACGAAATTGAAAGGGAGCAAATACTTCCGAAAGTTCGTTTTGGGTATTGGCAGTTACTTCGGGTTCATCAAAAACCTTTTTAACCCCTGCATTGATTTCTTGCTTTATGTCCTGATGAATGGCTTCTAATGCACTAGCATCTGCCACCTTCTCTTGCAAGAGCCAGTTTCGATAGTTATCGACCGGATCCTTCTTTTTCCATGCTTCAAAAAGTTCCTGCGGGACATATTTGGTGCCGGAAGCTTCTTCGTGACCGCGCATTCGAAAGGTGATGCATTCCAGCAAAACAGGCCTTGGCTTTTCTTTTAAAGAAGCGGCCAATTCAGAAATGGTATGGTATACTTCAAGCAGGTTGTTGCCGTCAATAATCCTAGATTCCATTCCATAGCCTAAAGCTCTATCGGCCAATTTTTCGCAACGGTATTGTTCATTGCTGGGGGTAGAAAGGCCATAACCATTTGATTCTATGCAAAATATTACGGGCAAATCCCAAACGGAGGCCACATTTAGCGCTTCATGAAAATCTCCTTCAGAGGTGCCTCCATCGCCGGTAATAACAAAACAAACCTTTTTCTCGTTTTTGAGCTTATGGGCCAAGGCAATGCCATCGGCAATGGCCAATTGAGGACCCAAATGCGAAATCATGCCTACCATGCGGTAGTCCTTAGTGCCAAAGTGAAACGATCGTTCCCGCCCTTTACTAAAGCCATTTAATTTGCCTTGCCACTGGCTAAATAGCCGGTCAAAGGGCACGCCGCGTGAAGTAAACATGCCCAAGTTGCGGTGCATAGGCAACAAATAGGTGTCTTGTTCCAGTGCCATGGCAGCACCCACCGAAATTGCCTCTTGCCCAATGCCCGAAAACCACTTAGAAATACGGCCTTGACGCAGCAACACCAGCATCTTTTCTTCAATCATCCGAGGGCGGACAAGGGCTTTGTACAAATCCAACAACTCTGCCTTGCTTAAGCCACCGCGTTCAAATTTCATGGACCTAATTTTGGGACTAAAGTACGCAAAGCCCGTTTGAAAATTAGGCGAAAAGCAAAGCTTTGCACGGGCAAAGCGCATCACTTTTTGCAAGAATGATGGCCTAAAGCACCGCCAATATGCCCTTAGCACACCTCGCGTTTGGCTTTGAACACTTGAATGTCAGTCTTTTTTAGCACCTATTTGGTCTCCCTTCAAAAAATCCATTAAATTTGCAGCAAAGCTTAACCCAAGTCATATGCGATTGAAGCGTTTTACTCCTGTTGGTCTGTTGTTGTTGTTTGCAGCCGGCATTTCTTTGCAGAGCTGCACCCGCGAGGGATGCACCGACTTCCGTTCCGATAATTATGATCCCGAAGCCGAAAAGGAAGACGGTTCATGCGCACCCATCGAAACCACCCGTAAGTTCTTCGGAACTTTCATGAATACAGAGCGTTGCGATTCAAACACTGCCTTCGTATCCTACGTGGCTTTTGGTTCCGAGGAAAAGTTCGGCTATACCTTATCCATTGACCACTATTTGGGCAACGAAGATGAGCTTGACTTAGGCCGGAAAAAACTCAACGCCGAGGTGCAACGCAACGAAATCGAAATCCTACCCCAACAAATGGATACCCTCACCACCATTTGGTACATGGGAAAAGGAGTTCTTCGCAACCGCGACTTGATTTTAGACTACCAAATCGTAGATTCTTCCATCACAGACTCTACCATGATGGTCATCAAATCTTGCCAAATCTTGGGTACGAAGTTCTAAATCGAACTCTTGTTATCAATACATGAACCCGGCCATTGGTCGGGTTTTTTGTTTTAGGGCGCCTTTTCCTGCCTTCACTGCTACGCTTCGGCCAAAGGGCGCACAGGGCTAAGCAGTACGTGGGCCCCGTATGCTCGGGGCCTCCGCCTGCCAAGCCCTGTATGCCCTTTGGCCTGCAGGGTATCCGTTCAGTCAGGGGCGCTTAAGCTCCGAATTAGGAGCCTCTTTCCCTGCATTACATGAATCTCAAAAGAATCGGATGCCTCCGGTAATTCCCGGCCACCAAGCCCATACCCAATCATTTATGCTGCCATAAGCAGTTCTAAAGGTTGGGGCCAAAACAGTGCCCTTTCCATCTCCTGAACCCAGATTGTAGCGGTCCGACACCAAAAAATTAAAGGAAGGACCTAGGAACAAAGCAAACCCTTTCCCAAAGCTTAAACCCGCTTTGAGCTTTAATTGGTGCACCAAGGTTTGATTTCCTCTACCCGAGGACCAGGCTTCATTTATATTTAACCAGCTAACCACTTGCTCCACATCGGTATAGAACCGCTTGCTGTGCTCTGAATGCCAGCCAAAGCCCCATCCTACACCCCAATAAGGGTCCGCTTGGAAAGGATTGCTTCCTACCTGTACCACCGAATAGCCTTTCCGTCCGCCGCTTTTCCAAAGCAAAGCTGCAGGAAAAAGTTCTCCTGACTCTAATTCAATATGGTTGTAGCCTCCTTTTACAATATTAATAAGACCTAGGGTGGTGTTGCTTGCCGTTCCGGAATAGTTGAAAAGACCAATTTGGGTTTCGGAGCCTAGCATGCCCCAGTTAATCAACCCCATTTGCCAACCAAAAGAGCGGCCGGCCACGTTCGCTCCGGTGCTCCACTGTATTCCCCGATGCTCTCCTGATACAAAATTGCCAATTAAGGACACCTGCACTCCGTAGCCCTTTCCATAAACCGTATTGGCTCCCAGGGCCCATTGCATACCGTAAAAGGCTCCTCCGTAATGGTTCCAAATATGGCTCAGTTGGGCTCCTCTAAAGCTATCGCCCCTCCCATAATTTAGTATCCAAGAAAACTGAAAGCCATCCATGCTTCCCAAATGCTTGGTCCAAGCTCCGGAAAATTGAACTCCCCGATTAAACCCGCGGGTATGGTTGGCCAATAAACCAAATTGCAGGCCTTGTTGTCCTCCGGCTTTAATGCTGTTCCAAAAACCCAATTGAAGGCCTTGAACCGCTGCCGTATGCGTCTGTACAAAACCTAATTCAAACCCTTGAATTCCTTTATGCTTCCCATAAATCAGGTTTAAAGAAAAATGATGTGGACCTTTGGGTGTTTGAGGTATTTGTAAAGGGCTTATCAATGCTACAGAAGGCCTAAAGCCTGCACTATCCTGGGCCAGGCTTAGTAGGCTTTGTCCCACTAAAAAAACAATTAAATAAATTGATTTAAGGGATTTCAAGGGTATTTGGCAACTTTTTATGGACAAAATATACTGTAAAGATACGTTGAATTCGGTGACCCTTATCGTCGGTAAGTGTTAATATATGCTTCCCTTCTGCGGGTTTCCAAGCCATTTGATGTGGCTCCAGCGTGGACCCTAACAAGGAGTCGTTGTCATGCCAAAAAATGCGGCGGTCTCTTTCCTTGTGGGTAAGCTCTATTTGCAAATATCCCTCTGCCTCAGAAAGCAACACATCGGTAAGAGGAACCGGGTAGCGGATAGACATAAGCGCTCCGCGATCTTCTCCACAATTCGGTGCCTTAGGTAGTGGACGGTCCTGGGGCTTTCTAGAAAAGTAATAGGCGGCCTCAAGGGGCGGGAGTTGCAAATATGGATAGGCCTTACCTTCACCCGGTTTGCATCCTGGCGCTAAGCGATAGGTTTCCTCAGCATCTTGTCTACCCATTTCATGAAATGGGCAAACAGGAACAGACTTGCCTTTATGTGGGGCCGCTATTTGTTTCGACTTGGGGCAGTTTGGTCCTGCTACAAAGCCTGTTTTTTCACAACTTTCCAAAAAGACTTGTATACTAGGTGCTTGAGGCGCAATTGTGGGTTCGGGCAGTCCATGAAAAACCTCAAATAGGATAGGCGCAGCAGAATAAATGCCGGTAAGGCTGGGGCGACCGGTACCATCTGCATTTCCCACCCAAACGCCAACCACATATTCACTGTTTAAACCAATGGCCCAAGCATCTTTGTTGCCATAACTGGTACCTGTTTTCCAAGCTATCCGCCGTGGAGCAGTATAGTTGCTGTAAAAATGCTCAGGAGCCGGGGCGCTTACCTCTTTCATGGCTTCTAAAACCATATAGGCAGAAAGAGGACTTCCCTCCAAATCTGAAAACTTTTTCCCTTGATTCTTTAGTAGATGCAAGCCGGATAGGCTGTCCATTTGATACCAAGCACGCTGACCTAAAAAGGCATAGGACTGGGTTAATTCCCACAAAGAGCATTCCGCTCCTCCAAGGATTAAAGACAGCCCATAATGTGCGGCGCTTTTGTTGGCATGATGAAATTGCCATTGATTCAAGAACCTAAGAAATTGATTTACACCTAGCCTTTGGAGTAGGTGAACGGCAGGAATGTTCAAGGATTTGGCAAGAGCTTGGGCCGCCGGAACCATACCTCGGTATTGTTGGTCATAATTTTGAGGCATAAAACTCCCAAATGCCACCGGCGCATCCGGCAACCAAGTGTAGGGAAGCACAAGACCCTCTTCCAAAGCTTGGAAATAGAGCAGGGGTTTTAGAGTGCTCCCCGGACTTCTGGGGGCCTGAATTAAATCTACTTCTCCCGCGGTTATTTGGCTTCCATAGGGAAGGTTGGCACCATAGGCAAGTACTTCGCCATTCTTGACCCGTGCCACCAATATGGCCAAATGTTCCACCCTGTCTCTGCCCAAATTATAGGCTTGCCATTGCTTGATTTGCTGTTCTATCCGGGTTTGAAGTTCTCTCTCAAGCGTGCTGTTGAATTGGTGCTGCCTGTTCTGTATGCGCAAATGCTGCAAGGCATGAAAGCCTAAAGCGCTGAGTTGTTGGTTTAGATTTGGAATTTGCTCCAAACTGTCGGTAGACAAACTTTGGGACAATTCTGGAAAAGCTTTGCTGAGGGAATAAAGCAAGCGATTGCGTTTGGTCTTTAGATTTTCTTGCGATTTATTCGGATGCATTAAACCGGGGGCATTGGGCAATACCGCCAACAGCGCAGCCTCTGCCTGAGTTAATTCAGTTTTGGATTTATTGAAATAGCGCCAAGAGGCAGCGCTTAAGCCCACCACATTACCTCCATAGGGAGCGTGGCTGCAATAATCGGCTAGAATTTCGGATTTGCTGCACCTGGACTCCAAAACTAAGGCCTCAAAGCCTTCCCAGCATTTGTTCCATAAGCTCCGCGACCTGTTTTGGTGGGCTAAACGCCTGTTTTGCATACTTAAAGTAGAACCTCCTTGAACTACTTTCCGGGCTTGGATATTTTTCCAAAAAGCCCGTACAAGCGATTTTACATCCCAGCCCGAGTGAAACACAAACCGTCGATCCTCAAAACTGAGTAGGGCCTGTGCATAATTGAATGGAATTTCTTTTTGGGTGAAAAACCTCCATTGCCCATCCGAGGCAATATGGGCGCTCATGAATTGACCCTCATTGTCGTTTAGAACCCAAGCAAATGGACTAGGCGCTTGGTTTAAGGGAAAAAACCTTAATACTGCCAGGCAAAAAAAGCAAGAAAAAGCCCAAACCAGCGTTTTATTTTTTCTCAGAAATGACATCTTAGGCATTGTTCTTGCAAAAGATAAAGTTAAGTAAACGTCCAAAGCTTATGGATATGAAGCGGGAAAGCTGTATTTTTAACCTTGATATGCAATTCAAAGTTGTTTTGATGGGCTTTGCTGTGCTTTTTTCTTTAAGCGCAATAGCCCAAAATCCAGTACGCGTTGGCGTTTATGGAGGTATAAACCTAACCAACGTTTTGTCCACTGAGTCTCATTCGGTGCTGGAGCCAACTCCTGTTGGGCCCGACCGCGAGGGCAAGGAATATATCGAGTGGTTCAATTCGGAGCAAATGGGTTTTCAAGCCGGTCTAATGGGCTTGATTCCTATCACCGACCAGATTTCCGTTGTGCCTATGTTGCTGTATATGCAGCACCATTTTCGCTACGATGTAAGCCAACGTTTTACTGATACCTTAAATCCGGACCCCTTGGTGTATGACCAGAGGTTTCGTCACCAACTTAGGTATTTGCAAATTCCTGTAATGTTGCGTTGGGATATTGCGCCCAACCGATTTAGTCCCTTTGTGCAAGCGGGTGCTTATGCCGGTTTTTTAATCGACGGACAAAAAAGTTTGGATGAAAGGCTTTTGCCCGAAAGTCAATTGCCCCAAGACAATAACGAGGGCTTTGTTCGCGCCCAATCCGGTCCGGGCGACGATGCCCTACAATCCTTCGATGCCGGAATGCTGGGTGGACTTGGTGTGCGGTGGCGCGGAAATATCTTGGAAGTAGGCTTAATGGTGAATTTGCGCTGGGAACTTACGGCTCCGGTGTTGGATTCGCGAAGGTATGCCAATGCGGAAGGGTGGGCTACCTCCGCCATGGATGTCTATGATGAGTTTTCTATGCAGCACCTCGAAGCCGGGGTTTATCTCTTGCTCACTCCGGGCGCCGGGCAATCCTCAGGAAATTGGGCCAATTGCAGCTTTGGAAGCAATAAAAAACGCCGTAGAAGAAATTGATACTTATGAGAAGGATTCTTGTTCTTGGAATAGTACTAACGCTTTTTGGCTCCTGCTCCGATGATTTCGAAGAAGGAGATTCCTTCTTTCACGTCTTTAATGACGATATAGCTCAGGCCAAATATATGCCCGAGTCGGTCGCAATTACCGGCTCCGGCTACATGATGTTGTCGGCCAAAGGAGAATGGACGCCCCATGTGGTTTGGATGGACGCCTCCGGAAATTTGGACGGTTCTTGGGAAGCTCCTCAAGGAGTTATACATCCGGCCTCGGGTATAGTGAGCTTGGGCGGCGTACCGCATTTTGTGTGCATGGATCAGGTGACCCTTCAACCCATTCTTTTTGCTGCACCCTCGGCAGGACAAGTGGTGGAGATAGGTCGCTTGAGTGGAGGCCAATACCCGCTTTGTTTTGGCGCAGGTGCCGATGGCAATCCTTTTCTTGTGGCCTACGAGCGCCAATCCAGAAGAACCATGTTCTATCAAATGAATGCTTCAGGGGCAATTACGGGAATAAAAGGGTTTAATAATCTGCAGGAAATAGACGATTTGGTATTAGCCCACATCAAACGCCAAAAGATGTATCCCTTTTTTGCCGGAGCTTTGCCCGGGGGAGGCTATTATTTCAATGGCTTGGTGAACTACAGTTATTCGTTTTTGCTGATTGACCAAGAATTGAACCAGCAAGCCTTGTATCAAGGAACACAGTATAAGGGAGGAGTGGCAGCCGCACTTCCCTTGGGTGAGGGTTGGGCTGTTCATCGTTTTTTAAACAACGAAATGTATTTTGGTTACCCGGTTTCTGTGGCACCCTCCGGAGTTTTTACCGCACAAAATTTAGGAGGAGGACTTAGGTTTCAATGGATGCCGGGCACGCCGGTCCGTTTTAAATCGCACAGTTTGGACGGAAAGAGCTATTTGTTGGTTGGCTACACCGGCACAGATGCCCAAATGCACCTGAGTGTTCTGTCCTCTTCAGGCCAAGAACTCGGAACCTTTGATTTGGGACAAGGCGCTCCGGCACGCTTGGCCGACATGGCCATTGACCAAGATGGCGGCGTGGTTTTGTGTGGTAGTTTTTCTGTGGCAGGTCAGTTTGTTCGCCCCGGCTTGTTTAAATTGGATTACAATGAGTTGCGGCTGTTGGCAGGACTAGAAGAGGAAGAATCCTGATTTTACCGGGAATTGGTTGTTCTGCTTGCAAACAAGATTTTATTAGAATCAGGAATCTCCTCCGCCAGGGATTGCAGCGATAGCCCACAGCTGCTAAACCTGGGGACAAGTGGCTGAGGCGGGCGGAGCTTTAGCGAGCCACGCCGAAACCCTTGACCCCTGGTTTGGCAGCGAGGACTATAAGCGGAAAGCCCGTTAGGCGGCCAAAAAAAATGAATAAAATTTAGGCAAGATCCTTAGGCCTGAAAAAGGGCGCTGCCTCTTTCAATACGGCCTCTAATGCATTCAGGGGAATCATGTTGGGGCCATCGCTCCAAGCCTTGTCGGGGTTGGGATGCGTTTCCAGGAATAAACCGTCTACTCCCACGGCAAAGGCAGCCCGCAGCAGGTAGGGAATCATGGAACGGTTGCCGCCGGTTTTGCCATTGGCGGCTCCGGGCTGCTGCACGCTGTGGGTGGCGTCGAAAATGACCGGGGCAAAAGACCTCATAATGGGGATGTTCCGAAAATCGACCACCAAATCGCGGTAGCCAAAACTAGTACCCCGTTCGGTCAACCAAACCCTGTCTTTGGGCAAATCTCCTGTTTTCCGGATGGCAAATTGCATGTCTTCGGCGGCCATAAATTGACCTTTTTTGATGTTCACATGCTTTCCACTGGCACCTGCCGCAACCAATAAATCGGTTTGTCGGCACAAGAATGCCGGAATTTGCAACACATCCACCACTTGAGCTACCTCAGGCACTTGTTGACTTTCGTGCACATCGGTGAGAACAGCCAAGCCGTATTTGCTGCGTATGTCTTCCAGCCAGCCAAGGGCTTTATCCATTCCGGGGCCACGTTGGCTTCCGCCTGAAGTACGGTTGGCTTTATCAAAAGAGCTTTTGAAAATTACCGGCCAAGCCAGCGATTCTCCAATAGATTTGAGTGCTGCGGCTGTGGTGTCCAGAAGGTCGTAAGATTCGGCAAGGCAGGGACCGGCAATCAATAGGGGCCTTTCCGGCGCGAACCAAGGGTGTTTAGTAGACATCGTGCAATCGTATTATGCCCAACCACTGTTGGTTTTGCATTACGGGTAGAACCGAAATGGGGGAGGGGCGGTTTTCCATCAATTCCAATGCCTGGCTAAGTCGCGCGTCCGGGGCTATGGTAACCGGGCTTTGGTTCATTATGTCTTTGGCCTTTAAACGATCTACTTCCTTGTGTTGGAGCAAGGCTCGACGGATATCGCCCTCAGTAATAATGCCTAACATGTGTTTGTTCTGAAATACTACTGCGGCGCCTAAGGGTTTTTCGGTCATGGCTAAAATAACATCTCTAAAGCCCTCTTCAGGCAAAACGACCGCCACTTTGGGCGGAACATGCATCACATCGGAGACTTTAACATGAAGTTTGCGCCCAAGCTGTCCCCCCGGATGAATGTTGGCAAAGGCGGTTGCGTCAAATTCCCTATGCTCCGCCAAAGCATACAGCAGGCACTCTCCGCAAACTTGGGCTACCAAAGTGCTGGTGGAGGGCGAAAGGTTGCTGGAATCGGCTTCACGAGACACCTTACAGTCAATTATCCATTGTGCATGATGGGCCAGGGCACCTTGTTTGCTTCCCAAAAGGGCCAGCATAGGAAAGCTTAAAAAGTGTGCAGACTCCAATAAGGCCTGCCACTCCATTCCATTTCCACTATTTGAAATTGCTACCAGCATATCGCCTTTTTGCAACATGCCTAAATCGCCATGCAAGGCTTCTGCGGGTGACAAAAATGCAGCCGAAATACCTAAGCCGTGGGCTGTGGCTGTCAACTTTCTGGCAACATAGCCTGATTTTCCGGTACCACAAAACACCAAGCGCCTAGCCTCTGTACAAGCTTGTAACGCACTGTTCCAGTCGGCTTCCCAACGGTTTTCTAAACCTTTGAGGGCATCCCTGTATATGTTTAACCGCTCCTTTAAGGACAAGTGCGCTGCTGCCATGCCACGAAGATACAATCCTTGAGCCTTTCCGCTTTGCCATTTTGTCAGTTTTGTCCGCGATGGTACGGGCTTTGCTATTCTTTTCCCAAAATTTAGGCGTATGAGTGCTACAGAAACCCAAAAAAAACAAGGGAAAATTCAGGTGCAAACCGACAATATCTTTCCCATTATCAAGAAGTTCCTGTATTCAGACAATGAAATTTTCCTAAGAGAACTGGTGTCTAATGCTGTTGATGCCATTCAAAAAATTAAAGTGCTAAGCTCCGCCGGAGAATTTAAAGGCGAAATTGGCGATGCTAAAGTTTCGGTAAGCATAGACAAAGAAGCCAAAACGCTTACCATTTCCGACCATGGGGTGGGTATGACCGCTGAGGAAATCGAAAAGTATTTGAACCAAGTCGCTTTTTCCGGAGCAAGAGAGTTTCTTGAAAAATACAAAGGTGTAGAAGACAAGCAAACCATTATAGGGCACTTTGGCTTAGGCTTTTATTCGGCCTTTATGGTTTCGGAACAGGTGGAGGTCATCAGTAAATCTTGGCAAGAGCCCGATAAAGCCCACCGTTGGGTATGTGACGGCAGCCCGGAATACAGTCTGGAACCTGCGGAGCGCAGCGAAAGGGGTACCGATATTGTGCTGCACATTAGCGAAGAAAACAAAGAATTCCTCGAAAACGAACGCATAAAGCATATTCTGGAAAAGTATGGCCGCTTTTTGCCGGTGCCCGTATTTTTTGAAGATGCGCAAATCAATACCACCGAGCCGGCTTGGACCAAGGCTCCCGCCGACCTAAGTCAGGAAGATTACGCCAATTTCTACAAAGAGCTTTATCCCGGCAGCTACGAAGAACCCCTCTTTCATATCCACCTTAATGTAGATTACCCCTTCAACCTTACCGGAATCTTGTATTTCCCAAGAATTACAGACTCTTTTGACTTGCAGAAGAGAAAGATCAGTCTGTATTCCAACCAAGTATTCATTACCGATGCAGTGGAGGGTGTGGTGCCTGAGTTTTTGACCATGCTTCATGGCGTGCTGGATTCACCGGACATTCCCCTAAACGTGAGCCGCTCTTATTTGCAAGCCGATGGAAACGTGCGCAAAATCAGCGGACACATTACCAAGAAGGTGGCCGATAAACTCGAATCTTGGTTCAAAGAAGACCGCGAAGGTTTTGAGTCCAAATGGGAGGACATTAAGCTGTTTGTGCAATACGGAACCGTTACCGAAACCAAGTTTGCCGACCGCTCGGCTTCTTTTAGCCTCATCAAAAGCACAGAGGGAAGCTTTAAGCCCTTGGATGACTGGAAAGAGGAGCTCAAAGACATGCAAACCGATAAAGACGGACAATTGGTGATGCTGTACTCGGCCCAACCTGATGTGGACCACGCCTTTATTGAGCGCGCTAAAGAACGCGGCTACACCGTTTTTCATATGAATTCGCCCATTGAGGCGCATTACATTGGCTACCTGGAAAGCAAGCACGAAAAACTGCGTTTTGTGCGCGTAGATTCTGACTCTCCTGAAAAGCTCATCGATAAAGGAATTGAGGTCCCAGCCAAGCTCAATGAGGAGGAACAAAAGCAGATTGCTGAGCTGTTTGAACAAGCCAAAGGCGACACAACTCAACTTACAGTAAAATTAGAACACCTAAGCGAAAACGATCCGCCGGTAGTGATTACCGAGCCGGAATTTATGCGTCGCATGCAAGAAATGCAGCAGCCCGGCAGCCGCAACGAGGCCTTCCGCATGCACACGGCAGTCATAAATGGCAACCACCCGCTTATGAAACGACTTTTGCTCCAAGCGGAAGAAGGTAGGCAAAAGGAAGTGGCCCAGCAAGCGCTTGATCTGGCCCTGCTCAGCAAAGGCCTATTGAAAGGGGAGGCCATGACACGGTTCATGCAACGCTCGGTGGACTTACTGCATTGAGTGCCCTGAAGCAAAGACTGCGGAAAGTACTCATCTTTCCTTTGGTGCTGTTGGTGCGCCTGTATCAAGGCATTCTATCGCCCTGGCTGCCCAACAGCTGCCGCTTCCAACCCACCTGCAGCCAGTACATGATCGAAGCCCTGCAAAAATACGGCCCCATCAAAGGCTTGTGGCTGGGCATCCGTCGCATCGGTCGCTGCCACCCTTGGGGCGGTTCGGGCCACGATCCGGTTCCATGATTTATGAAAATGGAAGGGTTGAGGGCGCCTGCCCCCTAAATGCTTTTGGACTTTTTGAAGAACCTCACCGGGGGCACCGGGCCTTCCCTTCAAGTCCTTACCAACAAGCCAAGCAAGGCTAAGGAGGTGGGGGCTCCACAAAGTTCCGCCTCCTCTCCCAAGCCTTGCTAAGCTTATTGGTTCCGGGCTTTCCGTTCGGTCCCTGGCGCAGAGAAGATCCTACACCAATTTTTCCATCAGCGCATGCCTCCACCTTGGAAAACTGTCTACTAAGCTGGAGTTTTTGTGGCTATGGTGTAGCGCAAAGAATACCAGGTCTGAATCGACTAAACCTTCTTTAAACGCCCGTTTGTAGGGCTCTCGTTTCATGATTCTAAGTTTGCTAAGAATGGCTTCTATGCGTGCATATTGTTGCGGAATGGAAGAGGTCTCTTTTTCGAAGCTCCAAAGATAGGTAGCATGCGAATCCAGCAGTTCCCAAGCAAAATGGTGCTGGCTTTGGCCTTCAATAAAAAACAGAAAGCCAAAATCGGGATGTTGGGTAAATTTTAATGGCAAAGAGGGGCTTTGGAGTCGAGCCAAATATTGAATGTTGCGTTTGTTTCGGACATCTTTGGCATTTAAAAGATCGTTCATCAGGTCCTCCGGGCTTTGCCCAAAGACATTTCCTTCGGGTGGGTCTTCCTTGTTTCCATCAAAAAATTCCTCTGCACTAAACAAAGACTTGTCAGGGGCGTTGAGCAGGGGCTTTTTAGTAAAACCCAAACTACGCTGGAATTTTACTGTTGATATAAAATCCTCATCTATTCGGTCAATGTCCTTAGACGTAGCCGCTTGATGCACGATTTGATTGTCTATTGAAACGGAAATAGAGATTTCAATGGTTATTTTAGGCGTTTTTAAGGCCTTAGAGAACCAAGGTTTTATATAATTGAATTCGGGTAGAATATGGGAGTTTTCTATTTCAAAGCTGAGCGACTTATTAAGCTGTGGAATGCGCTTTTTAAATTGAACCCCCCCAAGAACAAAGTCCAAGTCGTCCATTTTTTTTGAAAATTTCAGAGCAATTCTGTGGCTTTGGGCATCGGGGATAGCCGGTTGAGACTGGTTTGCCTCGGATTCCGAAGTCCAGAGGGTTGAGTACCCGGTTCTACTTTTACTGACTTCTTTCTCAAGAGGCGCATCCAAACCTCGAAAGATGGGAAAGCTTTTCAGTTCGGCCTTTCTGTAGGTAAAGAGTTGTTTTTCAAATTCCACCCAATCGATAAACTCAAAGTGTAGTAAATTTACTATTCGTTTAGGATTTTGCGCCTTAAATTGTTCTATTTTATTTGTGGTGTAGTCGACTACTTCCACAAGAAGTAGGTTGGTGTTTTGGTCGTATGATTTTTGTTTGAGCTCCCAGAAATATGGAATATCTGGGTTAAAAGAGGTTGCAGGGTGGGGTATATTGGTTTGGCCAAAGCCCAGCAACAAGTCAGGATTGAGGTAAATTCCCTGCTTGCTAAGCCTAACGATAAAAGTTTTAGGGCTTTGCTTGGCTTCGGACTTCATGGATTAAAAATAGCAAAAGGCCTTGGAAAGAAAAGCTCCCCACGGAGGAGGATTTCCCGCCCTGATGGAGCCGACCAGCCCGGTGATGCCATTGCTTAGTGCTTGTGAGGAGCGAGGATGTGGCGCGCCAGCAAACACCCGGAGCCCCACAAGCACAAGCAGTGAGACCGTTGACGCGTTGTGTTTTCAAGGCGAATTAAGGCGCGTACAAATCGAAAGGCCGGAGTTTACCATGTGTAAATGAGGACCACTGACGCTTCGGTCAGGATAAAAAACTTGAGGTTTGGACGCAACGCAGACCCTGACGTTCCTGTCAGGGCAGGATCGCCGCAAGAATAGCAATTCGTCAACGGTCTCGCAATGGTAAGCCGGATGATGCAGACAGCAGGATTAGCGGGCCAAAAAAATCAAGCTAAAGGTTAAAGCGAGGCCTGCCAAAATGGCGACAATATAGGCCAAGCGCAATTTGTTTTGCAGCTTTTGGTGTTGGCTTTCATGCTGGCTTTGTTGCTGCTGTATGGATTGGGCCAGCTGTTCTTTTTCCTGCAAAAAATGCTGTTGCCTTTGCTCCATATCGCGCAGTAGCTGAGTGATTTGCTCGCCTTGGCGGCGTGCTTCGAGCTGCCATTTTTCGCTGAGTTCTTTTTGTTCTTTGTTTTGTTGCTGCAGCAGGAGCTGTTGCTTTTCCATGCTTTGGAGTTGGCCGTGGAAGTGTTGCATGACCTCCTGGCGGATTTTGGCTTTGGAGTGCTCGTGTTGTTCGTGGTAGCGTTCAAAGCACTGGGCCAAAAACTGGCCAAAAGCGGTGGGGGTATTGAAGGCTTGGTGGGCTATTTTTTTGAGAAAAAGTCGGTCGGTAGCGTGGCCGAGCGCAGTAATCCATGGGCTATTTAGTTCCAGGGCTTGTTCGGCCAGTTCGGGGTCGTTAAAAATTTCGAGCCCTTCGCCGCCGCCGCGGACTAGGGCGAGTAGGTCGGGGGCGTCGGCATCTGCTTCTCTCAAGGATTGAAAGAGCACATTTTTTTGGTGGAAGGCGGTGCGTCGAAGGTCCCAGTGGAAGTGGTCCACGGCAGCTCCTGCGGCTTCTTTCATTTCTTGTTCAACAATGCTTCCGGAAGGCATGAGGCAGCAAATGGTAGGGTTTTTGCCTTGTGTCCAGGCGCTGCGCAGCACTTCTTCGATCATGGCCGTGGGCTGTTGAAGGCGTTTTTCCCACAGTTCTTGGCGGCGGATTTCGTCGGGGTCTTGGCTTTCGGGAGCGTTTTGCTGCAACAATTCACGAGCAATGAATTGCAGGGTAAAATATCCGTTGGCGTTGATTTTTCGCTGAAGCATTCCGCGCAGTTGCACCTGCATGCCGTCGTGCAGATCGGCTTTCAGGTGGCGTGGGACGAGGAGGTTAATGCGGGCTTGGGCTTTTTGATCTCTAAGTCGGTCGTAATAATAGCTGCCGTAGAGTTGGCCGTTTCCGGCTTCAAAAACGCCATGGATTTGAAGCGGTTCGGTTTCGATTTTAACGTGCAGGGCTTGTTGGTAGGCCATCAGTAGCTCTGAGGGATTCCAACAAACCTCTAGGATTTGAGGCTTGGTGAGGGACATGCCTAAAATTAAGGCTTTGTTCTGCTTTTTTGTTTTGCTTGCTGGCTTTGTTTTTCACAAGCACCGGTTTACATCTTCAATGGTAAATGGTGAATGATTAGGGATAAATGATCAAGGATAAATGATAAATGATAAATGATAAATGATAAATGATAAATGATAAATGATAAATTGTTTGGACGAACTCTAATTATCATACATCATTCAGAGATGGGGCATCCCGTCGTTACGTTGTGGAGAAGAAAGGAGGCATTCCGTCTTTACCGCGTCAACGAGAGCCGGAAGGAATTCCGTCTTTACTGCGTTATTGAGCGACGGTAGGCATTCCGTCTTTACTGCGTCATGAGAGACGGAAGGCATTCCGTCTTTACCGCGTCATGAGAGACGGAAGGCATTCCGTCTTTACCGCGTCAACGAGAGAGGGGAGGCATCCCGTCTTTACTTCGTCATGAGAGACGGAAGGCATTTCGTCTTTACTACGTCATGAGAGACGGAAGGCATTCCGTCTATACCTTATCATTCATCATTCATCATTAATAACTAACCGTCACCGACCCATTGCCCACCTGACTGCCCTGGGTATGTTGTACACCGGTAGCAATGTTTGGATCGGTATAGGAGGAGCCACCGCCACCGCCTCGGCAGTTGCCGGATGCGGCGCCACCATACCAACCACTGCCACCGCCATATCCTTCGCAACCGCAATTATTTCCAACTGTTGTACCGCCAAAGCCAAAGCCACCGCTAACTGCAGGGTTATTCATGCTGGAGCAGGTTCCTGTCCCACTTCCTGTTTGCGTTCCTCCATCGCCACCTGCGCTGTTGGGTGCTCTAAATCCTGCTTGACCGACCAGACCTCCACCTTTGCCTCCTACGACCTCATTGCCGCTCCAAAAACCGCCGCCGCCACCGCCACCGGCGACCACTACACGATCGTTGAGTGAGGTACCACCGCGGCGGATATCTGAAGCACCACCACCGCCATAACCGGCCGCATCACCGGCGCCGCCCCCATTCCAACCGCCTTGGCTTTGCCCACCTTGACCGCCTACATTAATTTGCAGCACTTCGCCGGGAGTTACGGCCAAAGTACAAACCACTCGGCCTCCATAATTGGTGTTTGGGCCGTAGCCGCTGCCGCCTTGGGCTCCTCGAACATCTACTACAATGGAGTTTACACAACTGGGCACAGTAAAGCTTTGGGCTGCACCTGTAAAGCTGAAGGTTTGGCTTCCTGAAGGGCAGTTGATTACAGCAACAGATTGAGTATCCGAATTTGTGCATCCATTGTTGTCAGTAACCGTTAGCGTTACTTGATAATTTCCAATTTGTGACCAAGTAACGCTTGGTGATATTTGGACGGAAGACGCCGGGGTGCCGTTTTGAAAAGTCCAAGCATAGGTATTGTAACTTCCGTTGGCCGGGTTAAAGGTTGTAGGGGAGTTGATGGGAGCAGAAAGAGGACTAAAAGTAGCAGTTGGGGTTTGGAAATTTACCGGCAAAGTAAAGGGTGCGGAGTTCCCACAGCCATTTATAGCGGCTACGGTAATTGAGCCATTTACCGGTCCGTTGATGTTTAGGTAAAGGCTATCGCTGCCTTGGCCGGAGTGAATGGTCATTCCAGAGGGTAAGCTCCATTGGTACGAAGTGGCTCCGGAAACCGGGTTTACTACGTAAAGGAGGGCGGTATCTCCTATGCAAGCAGCGTTTGGTGAAGCAATAGCTTGTGGGGCGGGAGGCGCTTGAGAACAACCGCATTGTAAATTGGCCCAACCCGTGGGAAAGAAGACTTCTACACATTCCGTTGTGGTATTGTAAATCTGCAAACCGGGAGCCGGGTTTGCAATGGCATTGCGTTGGGTGGTGCTTAATCGAGGCATCAAAAATCCCTTATCGGTAAAGTCAATTTCCAATCCTGCAGACGGGTCGGGTTGGCTCGGCGCATTAGAGATTTTAACTCCTTGAGCGACCAAGGTTAGGCTTAAAAAAGAAATGAGACAGGTTAGAAAAAATGACTTGAAGAGGGTAAGGGTTTTCATAGGTAGAGCCATTTAAAAGGATATAAACATCAATTTAATACAAGTTAGAATAATTTCAAAATTCCATTAGTATCCTTCCGCATCGGATTTATTGGTTGCGAAAGGACTATTCAAGCGGTGAGAAGGGTGACAGATGCCGAACGTAAAGTGGCTGGACTTTATTAAATGGGTATACTAAACATACTCATTTGAGTGCATAGAATAGTAGCTAGGAGGGAGTGTGGTTTGAAATAGGTGTCGAGAGGCACCTCGTTTTTTGAGTTAAGCCATTTATTTGTGGGTTAATTTGGGGCAGATTGTTTCTGCAGCACTGTAATGTAGGTTGGTATTTACCTGCAAACTTTTTAAGGTCTTACCATTTTTTGGTCTAAAGTAGTCCAGATGTTTGGGTTTGCAGCTAAGAAAACGGACACCATGAAGGGGATTTTAGACACAGACTTAGCGGCAAGGATTCTGAACTTGGGAGTCTAAGCCATAAATAGTTTATTATAAGGTAGATCAAAAGGGAAAAGAATTGGGAAATGAAAAAGAAAAGACTTAAAGAACAGAGTGTTCAAAAAGTCTTTTCTTTTTAAGATTAATGGATTTCATTGAAGAATTAGAGGTTCAATTCAAAAGAATAACTTTTCCAATTAGCTTTTCTTTGTTGCCGCTATATGTTTCAAGTTCTATTTGGTAAACATAGGCACCTTGAACCGGTGTATCTCCTTGGTAAGTTCCATCCCAACCCAACTCTGGCTTGCTGGTTTCATACAACTTTTGTCCCCAACGATTAAAGATAGCCATATAGAAGGTTTTGATGCCTTCTCCATGGATAGAAAATGTATCGTTGAGACCATCACCATTGGGTGAGAATGCATTGGGAATGTAATAAGCATCTAGAACTTCGATTCTAGTAGTGCCACTTACTTCGCAGCCGTTTTTATCGGTTACCGTTAGGGTATACAAAAAGTCCCCGGGCGTTCCTGACACCGGTTGAGGACATTGACTACAGGAAAGGTAATCAGCTGGAGTCCATTCGTATAGTAAAGTTCCTGTACCTCCCCAAGCATAGCTAAAAATATAGGCGGAATCTCCAAAGTGAATGGTGTGTAAGCTGTCTTGAACCAATTCAAGTAAGGGAGGGTCATTCAAATTAAATACACCTTGAACTTGGCACCCCTCGGCATCGGTAATGGTAACAGAGTAGCTACCTGCTTGAAGTTGGTTTAAAGCCCAGTCAGTACTTCCATTATCCCACATTACCTGGTAAGGTGCTTGTCCTCCACTTGGTGCAAGAGAGATAGCCCCGTCTCTATCGCCATGGCAATCCAGGCTATTAACTTGCGCTGAAAAATGTAGGGAATCTGGTTCTATAAGTGCATAGTCTTTGCTTGTTATACACTGGTTCAAATCCAAAATACTGACTGAGTAGGTGCCGCCACTCAAACCTTGAATGGAAGGACCGGCCATCCCGTTACTCCATTGATAAATATAGGTTCCGGTTCCTCCTGAAACATTTACGATAATACTTCCATTGGAAGCGTTGGCACAATCGGGGTTGGTGACGTTTGCGTTCACTTGTAAATCAGGAGGGCCAAATAGGCTTATCGTATCTGTGGCTGAACATCCATTTTCATCGATTACTGTTATCTGGTAGTTTCCTGCAGGAAGACCGTTGATGGTGCTACCAATCATTCCATTGTTCCACTGATAAGTCAAAGATCCGGTTCCGCCTTGTCCAAATGCTTGAAGACCTCCGTCCGCTGCATTTGGGCAGCTTACATGATAACCGTTATAATTGGTAGTAGTTTGTGCTAATACGCTAGGGGGAAGTGGGTCGGAAAGGCTTATGCTACCGCTAAAGCTGCACCCATTTTGATCGGTTACGGTAAAGCTATAACTTCCGGAAGATACACCGCTATTTAATGGTCCGGTTGATCCATTACTCCAAGTGGTGGTGTAGGTGGGTGTCCCTCCTAAAATATTTAGTCCAATGCTGCCATCTGAAGCACCAAAGCAAGAAATATCTGCTCCATTATAATTAGACAACACTTGTGGTGTTGCTAAAAGGGCTGGTGGAGAAGGGACATTAACTATAGCTGTGTCAGTACACCCATTGGCATCTATAATGATAGCTTGCCAGGTTCCGGCCGGCAGGCCGTTAACTTGATTGTTTTGCATTTGACCTGCATTCCACGAAATATTGTAGGCAGGGGTTCCTCCGGTAGGGTTAACCATAGCCTGGCCATCGCTTATTCCAAAGCAGCTGACCCCTTGAATTAATTGGGCATTGCTATTTAATGGGGCTGGTTGGGAAACCGCAATGCTGTTGGAGTAAGTACAGCCATTGGCATCAGTAACCGTGTAGGCATAGGTGCCAACGGGTAACCCTCCCAAATTGAAAGTGTTTCCACCGTTGTTCCAAGCGATTTGATAGATAGGTACCCCCCCTGAAGGAGTGACCAATAGGCTGGCATCCGAAGCTCCATGACATGAAATGTCAGTTCCATTGTAGTTCGAAGTGATTTGCGCATTGGCTGTTAGTGCAGGGGGCTCATTTATAGTCAAGCTAACGCTGTCTGTGCAGCCATTGGCATCAATAATGGTTCCTTGAATGGTTCCTGCACTTAATCCTACGACCAAAGAACCTTGGGATTGTCCGGAATTCCAAATGATAGTATAACCAGGGGTTCCTCCAATTGGTGTCATTGATGCAATTCCATTATTCCCGCCAAAACAGCTTACATGCTGATTAACCTGACCGGCAGGGTTTAGGTCGGCTGGTTCGGTGATGGTGATGTTGTCGGTGAAGGTGCAACCGTTGGCATCTGTCACAGTGTAGCTGTAGGTTCCTGCCGCCACGCCATTGTTGGTCATATTGGTGGAACCATTGCTCCACAATATGGTGTAGTTGGGCGTTCCTCCAGTTGGTGTTGCGACCAGCGTACCGTCGGAAGCTCCATTGCAAGAGATTTGGGTTCCATTATAGTTGCTGGTTACGGTGGCCGTTGCGGTAATCAATGGCGGTTC
>JAUHWY010000053.1 GCA_030427255.1 Bacteroidia bacterium
AATATGAGTTGCATTCACAGCTCCAGAACCGCCTGCACCCTTCAGAGGATTCAATGCATGCCTCTCTACTCCAAGCCTAAAGAAACCATTTGGAGTTTATACGGGATTTATGCCAGCCCCTCCGAGCTTTCCAAAATTAGAGAAAGTTTAAATCCAGTATACGATGAAACGTACTTTTCCCAAGTTATCAGGGCTGTATGCGATACCTACGGAATTGAAAAAAGTGAGCTAAAAAGCAAAAGCAGGAAAGTGCCAATACCCGAAGCGAAAAAGGTTTTTTGTTTTTTCTGCGCAACAAAATGTTGGAATCACGGTCTAATTGCAAAGGAGATAAACTTAGACAGATCAACAGTTTTGGTTCATATTAAAGAGGTGTACCAGTCGTGGCCTAAAACCAACAAAGAAGCGGTTAGGAGGCTAAACTTAGTAGCCGAAGTTTTGGGGCTTCCCGACCAGTTAAAGTTTGTTAAGGCGGGTGCAGACTTATAACTTTTCACCTAAATTGCATAAAAATTTAACGCAATGACACACAACGAACTGATAGACTTAGGTTTTGACTATAACATAACTCATTACGAGCGATACATACTAGTGCCTATGCTTTCCGGACACGGGGTTTCACTTCAATACTTTGAGGCTAATCAATACAGCGCATCGCATTTAATTTGTTCGCTGCCGTTTGTGGCGGGAGATGAAGGTAAATTGCATACCTGCGAAATGCTAAAAATCGAAAACCCAAGCGCATTTGAAGTGCGAAATTTAATCAGGTGGCTAGAAGTGCAGCGACCCGACTTGCAAATCAAATACACTAAACTTTAAACCTTTAAGTCATGAACAATGAATTTATGCAGCTACCGCAAGAAGTAGCGCAAATTGCGAAAGGCGTAACTGCTGAAAAGCAAAACGAAGTACAGCAGGTGCTGAACCACGTGTTTAACGGGGTCGAAAAAATGCGTCAACAGCTAGATGTTGTTGACGTTAAAGACCACACCGACACAACTAACATGAAGCTTGCCCGAACAATCCGTTTGGGGGTGCGTGAAGTTCGGTTAGATGCCGAAAAAACTCTTGACGCAAAGCGCTCAGAAGTCCAAGCTAAAATGCTTGCGTACAAAACCGAAGATGCACTTTGGCTGAAAGCGAAGCAAACCATGCAGATTTTGACCAAAGAAATTGAAGCTCAGGCCAAATGGAAGGAGGAAACCCAAAAGCGGTACGAGCAGGAGCAAGCCGAGTTAAAATTGCAACAGAGACTTGCGAAAGTTCAGGCGTTGCGCCCTGACATCCAACGAGAGGAAATTGAGAACATGAGCGAAAATATGTTTGAGGTTTTTTATCAGGGTTTGCAAAAAGCCGAGCAGGAGCGAATAGAAGCCGAAAAAAAAGCCGAACAGGAGCGTATTGAAAGGCAGCGCATACAGCAGTTGCACGAAGAAAGAAAGGAATTGCTTATCCCATATTGGAATTTTGTTCCCGAAGCTTTTAAAGCCTTGAACATGGGCATGGCCACCGACATGGAGTTTAAGTCTGTTTTGGAACAATCTAAAAAAGCTTTTGAGGAGGATGAAGCCGAAAGAGAAAAGCAACGCAAAGAGGCCGAGCGATTGAAAGCCGAAGCGGAAGCACGTGAGAAAAAGTTTGCCGAAGAACGGGCAAAACAAGATTCGATTTTAAAGGCCGAACGGGAAGCAAAAGCGAAAGCCGAAGCCGAGCTAAAAGCAAAGCAAGAAGCCGAGGCAAAAGCCAAAGCCGAATCGGAGGCGAAAGCAAAAGCCGAATCGGAAGCCAAAAAGGAAGCCGAGCGAAAAGCCTTGGCCGCTCCTGACAAAGAAAAACTACTCTATTTAAGCGAACAGTTCAAGGCGGTACCTCTGCCCTATTTGAAAACCAAAGAAGCTATAGAAATCCTTTCAAACATTGAAACTTTAGTCGCAAAATTGACAAATTACATAAACGAAAAAGCAAATCAGCTATGACAATCGAGCTCCAAATCAAAGAACTTTTGCCAATCCAATCGGGAAATTCAAGCTCCGGAAAAGAATGGAAAAAGCGTGAAGTAATCGGCCAAACAGGCGGCCAGTACTCCAAGGACGTTTGCATTACTATGTGGGGCAACGTATGCGATAAATTCGACGCAAAAGCGGGCGACCGTGTGGTGTTTCATGTAGAGGTATCGAGCCGAGAGTACAACGAGCGTTGGTACACCGAGGTTAAAGCGTGGAAGTTCGAAGCCAAAGATGCGACCAATGCAGCACCGGCCGCTACAATCGCACCTGCTCCGGCACCGATTGAGCCATACGAGCAGCACGGAGACTTTCCGGGCGAACCGCTACCTTTCTGACCATGAAAAAGGTTCGCAAAATCACTCCAATAGACCTGAACGGCTTTTACATGGCCGTGCAGAAATTGACCAACCGCCCGTGCAATAGCTTAGAGGCCGCCTGCGAAGCTCTGAGCAAATGGGGCGACAAGTACGAAGTTACGGCAATTTTCACGCCCGAAAACGATGCTATTCAACTCAAGTCTACAATTGCTTTTGCGCTTTATTTGGAGGCGCATTTATCGGAAGTTGTGGAAGTTCAAATGTAATTTAGTATCTTTGACCAAGGCCGTCGAAAGCCACAGCAGATAATATGAACTACTTAAAAATTACCCCTAAAAGGGAAGCGTTGCAACGGAGGGTGTCTGCCCCAATTTCGACCCGTTGCGACCTTTCTTTGAGGGGGTTTTT
>JAUHWY010000010.1 GCA_030427255.1 Bacteroidia bacterium
GGAAGCATTGGCATGCAGAAACGCGAAGGCGCAAAGGCTTTAGCGCGGAAGGAACTATTTGTGAAATAGATAGCGCCGTCAAACGCCCCTTTGCGGCTTTGCGACTTTGCGTGAAACCGCTGTCGCGGTGTAAGGGCACACAGAGTCCATTCATCATTAAGAGACGGGAGGCATCCCGTCTTTACATCATCAATCATCATTTACCCTTCATCATTTATCATTGAGAGACGGGAGGCATCCCGTCTTTACATCACCATTCATCATTGACCATTACTCATACCTCAAAGCATCCACCGGATTCAGTCGCGAGGCTTTAAGTGCCGGATATAGGCCGGAGGAAACCCCAACCAAAACACAAACAAACACAGCCACCATTATCCAATTCCAAGGCACAATAAAGGTTCCACCAAGAAAAATGGCAATGAGGTTGCCAAGGGTAATGCCCAGGAAAATGCCTAAAAGACCACCGAGTTGGCAAATCAATACAGCCTCAATAAGAAATTGGGTAGCAATAGAATTCGAGGTAGCCCCCATAGACTTACGGACACCGATTTCACGGGTGCGCTCGGTGACCGAGACCAGCATAATATTAAGCAGTCCTACCAAGGCGCCCAGTAGAATTATGGTAGCAATGCCAAATGCTCCGGTCCTAAGAATGCCCCCGATTTCATCGAGTTGTTTTAGCAAACCTGTGCTTTGCTCCAAGGCAAAGGAGCTTTCGTTGGTTCCTTTATCTCTACGGACTTTTCGAAACAAACCTTCGGCTTCGCCGGAAGCAATGGACATGAGTCCCGGATCGGTGATGCTTACTGTAATGGTGTAAGAGGTATTGTCGCCTGCAATAAAGCGTCTAACCAGATTGAGGGGAATAAGCAATTGGCGATCGTTGTTTATTCCTCCGCCGCTGCCTTTTTGCTCAAGAACTCCTACAATCCGTAGTCTGATTTTACCCAACCAAATGGTTTCTTCTTCGGCCACTTTGCCGGAGAAAAACTCGCGGTAAATGTCTTGGCCAATGATAGCTAAAGGTGCTCCGTCATGAGCCTCACTTGGGTTGAATGGTCTGCCCGAGCCTAAGTTGAGTCCGGAAGCTGCCAGGTATTGTTCGTCCACCCCAATAATGGTGATTCTAGGGTGGGTTTTTTTGTTTTGGTACTTAACAACTCCTGTATTGGTTACTTGAGAGGAAATACTCACCGCCCCAGGAAAAGAAAACTGCTCTTTAAATGCTTCGGCTTCAAAGAGTCGAATAGGTGGATACCTTTTGCGTTGGGTATTGAATCCCCAATTGGTTCGGTTTCGGATGGTAAAAGAGTTGGCACCTAAGTCCCCAAGGGTGCTAGAAACGCTTTGACTCAGGGCGTCCAGACTGGTTAGGATACCTACCAAAGCAAAAATTCCGAAGCCAATGATGCAAATGGTTAATATGGTACGCAGCAATTGACTGCGGAGGGACCGCCAGGCAATGTTGAGGTTTTCGAATAAAAGCGACCAACGCATGCGGAAAAGTACAATCTTTTAAGCTAGCTCTCTTCACCGCTTAAGGCAATTTAACGCTCCTACGCAAAATTTTATTTTGGCCGAAAAGGAGTGTATGATGCTCTTGTTCTTACTCAGTCTATTTTAGCCACTTAACAAGATTTAACGCCAATACCTGCAGCTTACCGAACACCCACAGCTATTATTGCGTTGAGTAAGTGGAAGGATTACCCATCATGGCAGCAAGCGCATCAAAAACATTAAAAACAGGAGATTTTGCCCCCGATTTCGTGCTGAAGAATCAACACGGTGAATTGGTGAAATTTTCGGAGTTCCGCCAAAACAAGGCGGTGGTCTTATATTTTTATCCCAAAGACGATACTCCCGGCTGCACTATGGAAGCGCGCTGCTTTAGAGACAACTACGAGGTGTTTAGGGATCTGGGCGCAGAAGTGGTGGGCGTGAGTTCTGACTCCATTAGTTCACACATGAGGTTCGCCGACAGGCACAAATTGCCCTTTACCTTACTTAGCGATAGTTCATCTAAAGTTCGGAAAATGTATGGAGTGGCCAATACCATGATGCTTATTCCGGGAAGAGTCACTTTTGTTATTGACCATCGGGGAATCATACGCTCCATGTTTTCTAGTCAATTCAATGCTGTGAAGCATATCCAAGAAGCAATAGATACCCTTAAAGATATTCAAAGGGAAATGCAAGAGGCAGGCAAATAGGCTAGGCTGTTGAAAAGCGAAGGTTGTGCTATTTTAAATTAAATGGACACCGGCTAGGCCTTGTATTTTAAGCTTCTTGTACTGGCCGAAGCCACAGACAGCACCGTCGCTAAGATAGCAACGTGTCAACGGTCTCAAATAGCAAAGGGATAGGTAATTTAAGGTTGGTTAAGACGATGCGCTGCAAGGCCTAGTTCCATCTACCTACACCCTTGCAGCAACTGTGTTAAGATACAACAGCCATCATATGAAGTAGGGTGGCGGCCGCTTCTTCTCCTTTATTTCCGAACCTTCCTCCTGCTCTATCTAGTGCTTGGGCTTGGTTTTCTGTTGTTAGAACTCCAAAAATCACAGGTGCCGAGCCTTGCGTGTTGAGCAAACTAATTCCCTGAGTTACCCCTTGACATATATAATCAAAGTGTGGAGTTTCTCCGCGAACCACACAGCCTAAAACGATTATGCCGTCGGCATGTTGTTTTAAAGCTTTAGCTGCTGCGTAGGTCAATTCAAAGGTGCCGGGAACTTCTACAATTTCTAGGCCTGATTCGGGCAAACCTGCTTTTTTGAGAAAATCTACGGCACCTCTTAGCAAAGCACCTGTAACGGCATCGTTCCAGAGGGCCCGAACCACCACAATGCGTTTGGTTTGGATGTTATTTACCTCGGTAGACAGATGGCCTATATCGCTTAGGTGCTTATCGGCAGTAGACATAGCTCGAGCTTAAGATTGAGCTGCTGCTTCGAGTCGAGCGATACTTTTTTCAACCGAGCGACCTTCGTTGGAGTAATAAAAATCTTTTCGGATGCGCTTGTAGAGCTCCAAAGCCTCGCCGGGTTTATTGAGATCGAATTCAAGTACTACCGCAGCTTTTTGCAAATACATGGGGGTAGTCAACAAGTTTTCGGAAGCATCGGCAGCTTTGCGGTACCAGGCCAAGGCTTCTTCAGGGTTGCCAAGCTCCCAGTATGCATCGCCTAGGCAACCTTTAGCCATAGGACCTAGGATTTTATCGTCCGATTCATAGGCTTCCAAATAGGGAATAGCTTCCTGAAAGCGCCCTAAGTTGAGGTGGCAAAGGCCGGCATACAATTGAGCCACATTTCCTGCGGAAGTACCTTGGTAATTGGTTGCGATGTCGGCGAATCCTTCGAATTGTCCCGGGCGGCCATTTAGTGCAGTCTCTAAGGAGTCTTGGCCAAACAGATGCTCTGCCATAAACAAAGATTCTGCGGCAATCACCTCTTCGGGGCTGTTAGGATTGCTTCGCGTCATGTACCAATAGCCCGCTACAGCTACCACTACGGCGGCTACAATTAGTATGCTTTTTTGGTTTTTAGCAAACCAAGCTTCGGTGTCAAAGCCCTTTTTTTCGTTCGAGTGTTCGGTTTGTTCGGCCATAAATTCAGCTCAATAAGAGTGCAAAAATATATTTTTTTTCCGGCCTTAAGGCATTTTTCCCTATAAAGCATGGATAAGCCTTCCCTAAGCCAAGGCCAAAAACTGAAATCTTTTTTTCTAAGGGGCGGTAGTGTTACCTTCGCAGGGTGGTATTACAGTCCCTGCACCTGTTTCAGTTTCGGAATCATGCCGAGCTCAATTTTCGTTTTCAAGACGGAGTAAATGTAATTACCGGGCCCAATGGCGCCGGAAAAACCAATGTTCTGGATGCCGTATATTACTTAGGATTTACCAAGAGTTTTTTAAACTTTCCCGACGGTAGCTCGGTTCGATGGTTCGAAAATGAGGACGAATCCAAAGTTTCGGCGTTTTTAATTGAAGGTCGATTTCAGGCGCAGGGGCAAGAAAGCTTGGTGCAAATTAGCGCCGGAAGAGGCCAAAAGAAAATAATACGCCACAACAAAAAGCCCTACGAAAGGTTAAGCGACCACATAGGTCGTTTTCCTATGGTGGTTATTGCACCCCAAGACGCCACTTTGGTGCTGGGAGGTTCCGAGGAACGTAGAAAGTTTTTGGATGCCCTCATTGGCCAATACGATGCAAGGTATTTGCAGTCCTTAATGCAATGGAACCGCCTGATTAGTCAGCGAAATGCTTTGTTAAAGCAATTGGCCGACAGGCAGGGAAGCTTGGAAACTTTAGACGTGCTCGACGACCAACTGATGCTCCTGCTGCCCGGTTTGCTCCAAACACGCCTTGAGTTTATTGCCCAGTTTTTGCCGGTTTTTGAGGATTTCTACGCCAGGCTTAGTGGTGAGGCCGAACAGCCGGGTCTGGAATACAAGGCCGGTTTAGACATAGAACAGGCTTCCATCCAGTTTAGAGAGGCGCGGCAAAAAGACTTGCTGCTGCAATACACCAGCCTCGGTCCCCATCGCGATGATTTACTGTTTTTACTGGACGAACACCCTCTAAAACGTTTTGCCTCTCAAGGCCAGCAAAAATCCTATTTGGCTGCTCTAAAATTGGCCGAACATCAGTTTCTGAAAGAAAAAAACGGCCGTACTCCGCTTCTTTTGCTCGACGATGTTTTTGATAAGCTGGATCCTTTTCGTGTGCAACGCTTGTTGGAGTTGGCTACCGGTCCCGGATTTGGACAAACCATCGTTACCGATACCGGAGAGCAAAAGCTGCAAGAAGTGCTTCAAAAAATCGCAATTGAAGCTAGGTTTTTCGAACTTTGATGCATGGCAGGAAACGAGTATACCCTCAAAGAAGCGATAGAAGCCTTAATGAAGCGCTACCGCTTGCAAGAAGGCATGACGGCACATAAGGCCAAAAAATGCTGGGAAGAGTTGGCCGGCCCTTTCATTGCCTCCAAAACCCGCCATGTTCAATTTAAAGAAGGTGTACTCACCATTGCGGTTGAATCGCCGGCACTTAGGCAAGAATTGCATATGAGCCGTTCCACCATTCAAGAGCAAATGAACCGTCAATTGGGAAAAGATACCATTGCTGAGGTTCGTATAAAATAGTTTTTAAACCTTGCTTGTTAATAGTAAAATTCTGAATTTCAGCGTATTAATTTGATTGTCTGAGCCCCTTTCAGTGGTATTAACAGGTTTTTCACCTTTTTTCTGCGGCATCGTTCTCATATTCTTTTATTTTTGGCTTCCGAAAATTTATGAGGAAGGCTTGTACATATTTGATGGTTTTTGTCGGTGTCTGGTTTATGGGCTGGGCAGCCGTTCCGCCATCCGGTGTACCCGCCGAAGCCAAATTGCCGGCCTTTGAATGGTATGCTTCCTGGGATACCAGCGAAATCCATTACCGCGGCCCCATTCAATTCCCGCAAAACGACACCGTGAACCTATCCTTGGTGCGCATGGATTGCGATTATGTAAATCCCGCTCCCGGACCTACCACCAGTGGCTTTGGTCGCCGTTGGAGACGCATGCACTATGGCATTGATTTGGATTTGGAAACCGGAGATCAGGTCGTTGCGGCCTTCGAAGGTATGGTTCGGTTTGCCGCTTATAACGGCTCTTACGGTAATTTGGTGATCGTAAGACACCCCAACGGTTTAGAAACCTACTATGCGCACCTGTCGGAGCTCAAAGTGCAGCCCGGCGATTATTTGCAAGCCGGCGAAGTACTTGGCTTAGGGGGCAATACCGGGCGATCTTACGGGTCTCACCTGCATTTTGAAATGCGCTTTCTTGGACTGCCCTTCAATCCGGCACATGTTATTGATTTCGATAGCGGTAAGCCTCGATTTGAGTGTGTTGATTTGTACCTGAAGCGTGGATATTTAGATTGCACCAATGGCGAAAAGTTTCACGTGGTGCATCCCGGCGAAGACCTCTACGCCATTGCGCACAAATATCAGGTGGACGTTAACCAGCTTGCCGATTTGAATGGTTTGTCGCCCAACGACATTTTGCCTTTAGATTTGGCCATTCGCTACCATTAATTTTTTTAGGGCGCCTGAACCGGGCCCTCCCTTCAAGTCCGTTGCCCAAAGGCAGCAAAGCTACTGCCGTGTAGGGTTTGCTGCGCTCCACCCTGCACGGCTAAGGCTTTGCATGCCTTTGGTCATCCGGGCTTTCCGTGCCGGTCCCTGGCGCGGGTTCCTTCCATTTTTGGAGAGGTATTTTTTATAAGGGGATTCTGTTCATTAGAGGATTTCCGGGGCAGAGATGCAGCGAAAAACCCGCAAGTCCCAAAGCCGGGCGGCTTAAGGAGCGGAGGCTTATCTCAATGCTTTGAGGAAGCCAACACAGCCTTTAGCCGCCCGTGCTTTGGGGCTGAGGATTTGCAGCAAGCCTTGGGTCTTGACCGAAGCGTCAGGACAGCCCGGCTGCCCCCCAAATAAAACCAATTAACGAAGCCGATCCAGCGACTTAATCAAGGCCTCGTCTTTGCGGATATAGCGTAAGGCCAAAAAGAAGCAAAGGAGGCTTAGTACCGGCAGGAATAAGCTGAGCGAGCTGCCCATGTGGAGCTCTGCCTGTGTGGCATCGGCCAGTTTGAATGCAGTAATCCAAGCGAAAATGGCAAACAGCACAGAGGAAATCATGCCATAGACGCAAAGTTTCATTTGTTGCTTTCGCTTTTTGAACAAAAAAATGCCAATTAAAGAGGAAAGCAGGGCAATTGCCCAACAGGCGTAAAGGCTCAAATACCCGGTGAATGCACCTTCTACGGTTCCGGGCAAACTATGAAGGGCCACGTTTAGGTCTTGGCCGGATGCCATAGAAAAGGAGGCGAATGGTAAAAACCAGATAAGGGATTGAAGGATAAGCACGGCTAAAAGCCAAAGGGTCTGTACGCGTT
Organism: Bacteroidia bacterium; assembly: GCA_030427255.1. Taxonomy (GTDB): domain Bacteria; phylum Bacteroidota; class Bacteroidia; order CAIKAF01; family CAIKAF01; genus CAIKAF01. Next base: position 6,949 of record JAUHWY010000010.1, read on the forward strand.
GAATCATGCTTCCAAGCTTTGCGCAAAGGTAAGGAATGGAACGGTAGAGCGGGTCTCCGCAGAATTTTTATAAAAAATGCTTGGGAATGTGTCCATGCAGAAAAAAAATTGTAAACTTGCAATCGAAGAAACCTTCTCCCCAAGCCACCATTCCAAGTTTTGAAATTTCGTTGTCCGGAATGGGGTATCCTATACACACAATATATGTACGAGAAAGAGGAATTGAAGCGTAAGTTATTGCCTGAACTCAAGAATATTGCAAAGGAATTGCACATTGAGAAGTTTCAGTACATGCGCAAAGATCAATTGATTGATCAGATTTCTGCCAAGTCGGCTTTGACTTCGCCTGCCGAGTCCAAGGGGACAGAGAAGCAGGCAGAGACTGAGGAGCAGGCCAAAAAACGCCGTCGAGTGCGGTTGATTCGGCAAGAAGAAAGTAAGAAAATTAAGGCCCAGAAACCTGAGCCGGAAAATAAGCCCTCGGTGGATACCGAAAGCTCAGAAACCACATCGGAAGATTCGGTTCAGGCACCAAAGGCTGAAAGTAAAGCGCGAACTGCTGTTCGGGAGCCTCGCCGCAATCCCTTAAAGGATGTGGAGGGCGAGCAAAACAAGGACCCGCGTTTTGAAGGTAGGCGTTCTGCAGAACCCAAACCTTTCCGCCACCCTGAACGTGAGCAAAGAGAATATAGAAATCAGAAGCAATCTGCAGATGAGCGTCAGGGCCACAGGAACCAACAAGTGGACGACCGTCAAGGCCAAAGGACTCAAAACCGCCCGGACCAGCGTCAAGACGATGGACAGGGCAGAAAAGCCTTTGACCATTATGCTTTTGAGGGAACGGTAGATGCCGAGGGTGTGTTGGAAATTATGCCGGATGGCTACGGCTTTTTGCGCAGTTCCGATTACAATTACTTGTCTTCGCCGGACGATGTATACGTATCTCAATCCCAGATTAAACTATTTGCTTTAAAAACCGGGGATACCATTGTTGGGGTAATACGCCCACCCAAAGAGGGCGAGAAGTATTTCCCCTTAATTAAAGTGAAGGAAATCAACGGACAAGATCCGGCTGTGGTGCGCGATAGGGTGCCTTTTGATTATTTGACCCCCTTGTTTCCTTTTGAGAAAATAAACATTGTGAATCCTGCTGCAAAGAACAACTCTTTGTCGGTGCGGATTATGGACATGTTTAGTCCAATTGGTAAAGGCCAACGCGGGCTGATTGTGGCTCAACCCAAGACAGGTAAAACCGTATTGCTCAAGGAAGTTGCCAATGCCATAGCAAAAAATCATCCGGAGATTTACCTCATCATTTTGCTTATCGATGAGCGCCCGGAAGAAGTGACCGACATGGCGCGCAGTGTTAATGCAGAAGTTATTGCTTCTACGTTTGATGAACCTGCCGAGCGTCATGTTAAAATTGCAACCCTCGTTTTGGAAAAGGCCAAGCGTTTGGTAGAAAGCGGTCAAGATGTAGTGATTTTATTGGATTCCATTACGCGTTTGGCTCGTGCGCACAATACCTGTGCTCCGGCATCGGGTAAAGTATTGACCGGTGGTGTGGATTCCAATGCCTTGCAAAAGCCTAAGCGTTTCTTTGGTGCAGCTCGTAAAATAGAAAATGGAGGTTCGCTTACCATTTTGGCTACGGCTTTGATTGACACCGGCTCCAAAATGGACGAGGTTATTTTTGAAGAGTTTAAAGGAACCGGCAACATGGAATTGCAGTTGGATCGTAAATTGGCCAACAAGCGTATTTATCCGGCCATTGATATCAATGGTTCCAGTACCCGGCGCGATGATTTGTTGCAAGATGCGCAGTCCATCAACCGACTTTATGTGTTGCGCAACCACCTTTCGGATATGAATACGGTTGAGGCTATGGAGTTTTTGACGGACCGACTGAAATTTACCCGCAGCAACGAAGAGTTTTTGCTTTCGATGAATGGCTAAGCACATGAATCGGGCGGTACTTTACGGCTGTTATTTAGGGCTTGGGTATTTGTTGTACCGAATGCTGCATTTGCCCGAACTTTTGAATGCTTGGATTGCCGGGGAAGGGCAATTTGGTTTCTTTTTAAGAATGCCTGCTGCTCCTTTGCTCTTGGCCCTTTTACCTTTTCAGTTTGTGGTGGCGCGGCAAGCCTTTTTGCAAGGAAAAAGCGGATTTGAAGCATTTAAAGAGGCCGGAAAAGTGGCTTTGCTCACGGCGGTGTTGTGCTCCGGTGCAGTTTGGTTGTATTATGGTTGGATTGATCCGGAATATTTGCCGGGTTTGGTAGATATGGCTGCTTCCGAGCTACCCGCAGAGCTTTCCTTGGAGGATAGAGCCAAATTTATGGACAACCTTAAGACATTGAATAGCCTTAAGTTACGCACTGTGTTTACGATGTCCGGCCTAACGGCCTATGGCCTAATTTCCGGATTGGCCATGGTGAGTTTGGTTCGCTCTCGGTTGCGTTGATCTGTTTTTTCTTATTTCAGGATGGACTAGAATGGTGAATTCCTGAGGAATTGACTGTATATTCCTGCAATGAAAGTTATTGACCAAGCCATTGAGGCCCATGTATGGGCAGGCTTTGAAGGTTTAAAGGAAGTGCCTGCTGCACAGCTGGAGTGGCTAGGGCAGGCATCGCGTTTGGTTTCTTTTGCAGCCGATGAATTTTTATTCCAAAAAGGAGAACCGATAGCGTACACCCATTTTTTGGTAGAAGGAGAGCTTCGTCTTTACGTGGCCGGAAGAACTATGCCGGCAAGTGTTTTAGAGGCAGGGGAAATTACAGGAGCTTTACCTTTTAGCAGAGCTAAAGTGGCGATAGGTTCAGGTCAGTTTGCCTCAAAAGGCTTGGTGATTCAATTGCCTGTCAGCGAATTTCCTTACATGATTCAACATCATTATGAGTTAACCCAGGCACTGGTGCATCAAATGACTTCCAGGGTAAGGGATTTGACTTCCAAAATGCAGCAAGACGAAAAAATGCTGGCTTTGGGGAAATTATCGGCAGGTTTGGCTCATGAATTAAATAATCCCGCCGGAGCTATACGTTCCACTTCCAAGCAGTTGCTTAAAGAATGGGCAAGTTGGCCATTATTTATGGAAGAGCTGCTCGACTCAGGGATAAGCGGTGCACGGTGGAAGAAGTGGTCTCTTGACTGTGGGCTTCAGCGTTTAAATGTAAGCGCCAAAGGCTTGGGGGCATTGGAGCGGTCTCAAATGGAAGAAGACTGGTTGGATTATTTGGATGCATTGAATGTAAGTGACTCCGAGGAGTTGGCAGCTGCCTTGACGGATGCAGAGTTAGGATTAAAGGACATTGAACCAGCGCTTGATGAAATACCCAAAGAGCTAAGCCCTTTGCTCTTGCGGTGGACCGGTCGATGGATTTCTTGGGTAAAGCAAATGGATTCTCTAGCCGACGCCTCGTCGAGGGTTAGTCATTTGGTGGGCTCGGTAAAAGAATTCACCCAAATGGATCGAGGGCAAGATAAGGAATGGGTGCCACTGCGTAAAGGCTTGGAGGCTACTTTAGTATTGTTGGGGCACAAACTTCGGGAGCGGAGCATTCAAATATTTTGGGATTGGATGGAGGATGCCCCAAAGGTGCCTGTTTTTCCGGCGCGTTTAAATCAGGTTTGGACCAATATTATAGACAATGCCATTGATGCCTTGGAAGGTGAAAAAGATGCTCGGCTGAGTATTAAAGGCAGCGTAGAAGGTCCTTGGTTTATTGTTGAAATAACCGATAATGGCCCAGGAATTCCAAAAGAGTTGCAAGCTCAAATATTTGATCCGTTTTTTACGACCAAAGCCCAAGGAAAGGGTACCGGACTTGGCTTGGATATGGTGCGCAGAATAATGGAAGCCCACAAAGCCGAAATGTCTTTGGACTCTAAGCCGGGAAATACTTCATTTAGGCTTTCTTTTCCCTTATCTTCATAACCGATGGAAACAAAACCCAAACCTTATATAGTAGCCCTTGACGATGACCCTGCGGTACTGCGGGCTCTGGCGCGTGACTTACGAAGTCGTTACCGAAAGGAGTATAAATTATTGCAAAGTACTTCAGCAAACGAAGCTCTAGAGGCGCTTAAAACGCTCAAAGCAGAAGGGGCAGAACTGGCTTTGATGGTTTCTGACCAAAGGATGCCTGAAATGAATGGGGTCGATTTTTTGGCTAAGGCGGCTTCTTGGTTTCCGGATGCGGCCAAAGTTTTGTTGACCGCATATTCCGATACCGAGGCGGCAATTCAAGCCATAAATCAAGTGAAGTTGAATCACTATTTGCTGAAACCTTGGGATCCTCCCGAAGAACAACTATATCCTATTTTGGATGATTTATTGGTTGCATGGGAGAAAAACTATAGACCTGTTTTTCAGGGGCTTCGTATAGTTGGCTTGGACATGGCTCCAGCTTCACATAAAATAAAAGACTTTTTGGCGTCCAATTTAATTCCGTTTCGGTGGCTGGATGCCCTAAATGAGCCCCTAGCCCGGGAATTGTTGCAGAGTCAATCCTTGAATTTAACCGACTTGCCTGCTGTTTTTACGGAAGATGGGACGGTGTTTAGCAAACCGGAATTGCCGGAACTTGCCAAGGCCCTAGGCTTAAAAAATGAGCCGGCCCAAGCCCTGTACGATGTAACCATTGTGGGGGCAGGACCCGCCGGATTGGCTGCTGCTGTTTATGGAGCTTCGGAAGGTTTAGTTACTGCGGTGGTGGAACGAAGGGCCCCCGGTGGACAGGCAGGAAGTAGCTCTAGAATTGAAAACTATTTAGGATTCCCTTCCGGACTTAGTGGCGCCGACCTTACCCGCAGGGCTGTTTCACAAGCCGGGCGTTTTGGAGCGGAAATCCTTTCTCCCAAAACCGTAAAGTATGTGGAGGAACTGGACCGCTACAAGAAGGTGCACTTTGAAGACGGCAGTTTTTTAATGACAAAGGCCATGGTGCTCGCTACGGGAGTAGATTACCGACATTTGGAGTTGCCCGGTATTGACCGGCTTAGCGGCGCCGGTGTTTATTACGGGGCGGCCACCACGGAAGCAGGTGCTTGCCGAAACAAGGAAGTATTTGTAGTTGGAGGCGGGAATTCGGCCGGCCAAGGCGCCATGTACTTGTCTCGCTTTGCCAAAAAGGTTACAATAATCGTCCGAAGGCCGGGTTTGGAAGAAACGATGAGTTCCTATTTGATTGACCAAATAAAAGAAACCCCAAATATTGAAGTTTGGGGGGAAAGTAAGATCCAAAAGGCTTTTGGAAAAGACCAATTGGAAGCTTTGAGCATTCAAAAAAGGGCTAAGGAATTAAAAGTGCCGGCCGACGCCTTATACATTTTTATTGGGACTAGAGCACAATCCGATTGGATGGGAGAGGCAATACTTAAAGACGAAAAAGGCTTTGTACTTACAGGGAATGAGCTGATGAAGCACCCCGATTTTAAGCGCTATTGGAAAGAAGACCGCAACCCGGGGCCTTTAGAATGCAGCGTGCCCGGCGTATTTGCCGCCGGAGATATTCGTGTAGGGGCCATGAATCGGGTAGCCGGCGCTGTCGGGGAAGGGTCCATGACCATATACTTTGTGCACCGTTATTTAAATGAGTTTTAATGAAGCAAGCCTTTGTTGACATACGCAACCGAACCCAAGCCATATGCTTCTTGCTTTCCATAGAGGACCATGTGGTGCAGCCTGTGGTAGATGTAAGTCCTCCCAAATGGCATTTGGCGCATACTACCTGGTTTTTCGAGGCGTTCGTTCTTCAAGCTTTTGTTAAGGATTACAAGCCCTTTAACCCACAGTTTTTTTACCTTTTTAATAGCTATTACGAAGGCATGGGAGAGCGGGTTGGTCGAGAGCAAAGAGGGGCCATGTCACGCCCCGGAGTGGAAGAGGTCTTGGCCTACAGAGCTTATGTTGATGCGCAGATGAAAGCGGCCTTAAATTCAGGCACCTTGCCGCAAGAGGCCTTGAGAAGGGTTTGGATTGGTCTTAATCATGAGCAGCAGCACCAAGAATTGTTGCTTACGGACATTAAATTCATATTGGGTAATCAGCCTTTTTTACCTGAGTACCATAAGGATTTTGTAGAGTTTCAAACACTTCCCAAGGAGTTTGGAATGCTAGATATTGAGGAGGGCTTATACAGCATTGGGCATAGTGGAGAAGGCTTCGCATTCGATAATGAAAAGCTGGCCCATAAAGTATGGTTGGACGACTTTTCCATTGCCCTTAGGCCTGTGCATCAGTTGGAATATTTAGAGTTTATAGATGATGGAGGCTACTTGAACCATCGGTTATGGCTTGCCGAAGGTTGGGACTTGGTTCAGCACCAAGGCCTAAAGGCTCCCATGCATTGGCATTGGAATAAAGAAGAAGACCAGTGGATGTATTACAGCTTAGGAGGATTAAAGCCTCTAAATGCTCAGTCTCCGGTAGCTCATTTGAGTTATTATGAGGCAGATGCATATGCCCGTTGGGCAGGAAAGAGGTTACCCAAGGAAGTGGAATGGGAGGTAGCTGCCCGACTGTTTCCCCAACATTTTCCTTTGCATGGCTGGGTTTGGGAATGGACACAATCTGCCTATTTGCCTTATCCCGGTTTTGCGGTAGATGCAGGTGCTTTGGGAGAGTATAATGGCAAATTCATGAGTGGACAAATGGTGTTGCGTGGTGGATCGGCAGCCACTCCTGAAGGGCATAGCCGCATTACTTACCGCAACTTTTTCCATCCTCACTTAAGATGGCAATTTAGCGGCTTAAGGTTGGCGCAATAATTGGGGTGACTTTTTCTCTGTTTTTTTGGTTTTAAAATTTAAATTTGGGCATTCAAAATGACCAAATCATGCGCTTTTTTCTTTGTTTTTTGTTTTTTGGAGTTTTAATTACAAGTATTTCAGCTCAAACCTTGGAGTTCAGCACCGTTCGGTTGGTGGGAACCAACGCCCAAACCGTTCCTGCCGGAAAGGTGTGGAAAGTGGTGAAGGCCATACCTTCCCAAACCATAACCAGAAGCACCTCTACAAGTTACAGTACGCCTTCTACGGGAAATGTGTTTGAGTGCTTAATTAATGGCCAAGTGGTGCCTTTAACGCGCGTAGATGCAGGAGTTACCACGGGACGAACGGGTAGCTCAAGTTCTCAATCTGCCGTTTACCAAAACCTAAATACCGATATGTTTCCTTTTTGGTTGCCTACCGGGACTACATTGGAAGCATCTACCGGCCTTTTTTATTTGAGCGTTATTGAGTTTACCGTTGTTCCTTAAATTTTAGTTGGAATAAAAAGAGGGTTAAATGCTCTAAAAAGTGTGGTAGGCCTCCATGGGAATTGTATTTTAAGGCCATGGATGCCCACTCAGATTTTGCAGAAGCCGTACGAAAAGGCTTGCAATCAAGCACTAAGAACTTGCCTTCCCGGTTTTTTTATGATGCTAAAGGAGATGCGCTATTTGTCCGCATCATGCATTTGCCGGAATATTATTTAAGCCGTTCGGAGATGGACGTTTTTGTTCATCAATCTAAGGCAATGGTTGCTGAATTTGGCGACGGTGAAGCCTTTGATGTGGTAGAACTTGGTGCCGGAGATGGAACTAAAACACGTCATTTGTTGGAAGCTGCCTTAGCGCAAAGTGAGGACTGCTCCTATGTGCCCATTGACATTTCGGCGCATGCATTGCAAGACCTAAAGGATAGACTAAGGGAGGAACTGCCGCAATTGAAGGTCCATGCCATGGCCTCAGAATACCAAGAGGCCTTAAAGGCCATGAACGCTTTACCCAGAACCAGAAAACGATTGTTTCTTTTTTTAGGTTCGAACCTGGGCAATATGGCTTGGGAGGCCTCCTTAGACTTTTTAAGTTCCATTCGGAAGCTAATGCAAAAAGGCGACGGCTTGCTTTTGGGCCTTGATTTGGTTAAAGATCCACATACCATTGAGGCCGCATACAGCGATGCCGCCGGGGTTACACGTGCCTTTAATCTGAACCTCTTGCATAGAATCAACCGGGAGTTGGGAGGAGATTTTGACCCGGAGGCTTTTGATCACGTGGCTTATTATGAGCCTTTGGCGCAAGAAGCCAGGTCATTTTTGATAAGTACAAAGGACCAAGAGGTATACATAGAATCCTTAGGCCTAGCTGTTTCCTTTAGGGCTTGGGAAGCCATAAAAACAGAAATATCTCGTAAATATAGCCTCTCAGATATTAAGTATATGCAGGAGCATTTGGGCTTGAAGAAAAGGGCATCTTATTACGATTGCAGGCATTGGTTTGTGGATGTACTTTGGACGCTATAGATCCAGCCAGCTTAGCCCTCCCCAATTTCCGCTACTCATAAGCAGCCAAACACAATCTTGGGTACTTAGCTTGTTTTTCCAAGTTTCTAATTCCATGGTTTCGGAGGCTACTTGACCATTGTTTAAGGCAAATGCCTTGGCTATAGCTTCAGGAGATAAGGGAGGGAGGCCCTTAATAGCTAAAGCTTTGGGATCGTAAAAGACCATACTTTGATCGGCGGGAGCCAAACTGTCTTTGTAGCCGGGAATAAAGTCGGGATTTAGGCTTGAATAGGTATGCAATTCCAATGCGGCAACAAACCTTCTATTGGGGTAACTTGACTTAATGGCTTGTACCGTAGCTTTAACCTTAGAGGGGCTATGGGCAAAATCGCGGAAAACGGTGAAGTTTTTTTCAGGAAGGTCCAATAGACACTCCATTCTTCTGGCGGCTCCGCTGAAATTATGCAGCTGACTTAAAAAAGCATGAGGGTCCAGGTGCAAAGCTTGAATAATCTTTAGTGCTCCACTGAGGTTTTGAACGTTGTGTGCACCTCGAATGGGTAGCGTATATTCTTTTTCTTCGAATTGGAGGCTAAGTCCTTTTTCTGTTGGCCTCCAAGGCAGTGTGTGGTAAGGGATTTTTTTAATGTCAGCCCGAGGGTGTGCCTCTACCAAAGCTTTTAATGCCAAATCTTCTTCGGCATAAATAAGGCTTGCATCCGGTGCAAGGGTGTCTATAAAGTTGTGGAATTGTTGCTTGTAGTTGTCTTCGGTTGGAAATACATTAACGTGGTCCCAAGCCAAACCGGTCAACATGGCCAAATGGGCTTCGTAGAGATGAAATTTAGGGACGGGTTCCAAGGCAGAGGCTAAATACTCGTCGCCCTCCAAAATGGCAAGAGGGTGTTCCGGCTTTAGGTCCACCATGCGCTCAAAGCCGTCTATTTGTGCACCGACCAGATAGTCGAAGGGTTGATTTAGGCCTTTGAGTCCATGCATGAGCAAGGAAGTGGTGGTGGTTTTTCCATGACTCCCACCAACGACAAGGCGTGTTTTATGTTGGGTTTGCTGTCGTACAAAGGCCGGATACGAATAAATGGGTAGTTGCAGTTCTTGTGCCCTGAGCAACTCGGGATTGTTGGCCTTGGCGTGCATGCCTAAAATTATGGCATCTATTTGAGGGTGTATGTGTTGAGGATTCCAACCTTCCTGCACAGGCAAAAGTCCGGCCGCTTGTAGACGACTCCGTGAAGGCTCAAATATTTGATCGTCGGATCCGGTAATGTGGTGGCCTTGGTGGTGGAGCGCTAAGGCCAAATTGTGCATGGCTGCTCCCCCAATAGCTATGAAGTGAATGTTCATGGCCTCAAAATACGGAAAGACGCGTGGAATGAGTTCGCGTAAGGCGCATGTTTTTTTTGGGAAGCATGAATTGCGCGGGCCCAGGACTGCGGCGGTACCGTGCCGAACGGCAAGGCTTTGGGAGGCGCAGGTTGAGGAGGTTCCGACCTTAGGAGGAAACCCCGGAAACCGCGCCAACCATGCCTTGCCGGAGGGACGTAAAGCCAAAGGCCGGAAAAGGCCCCTGAAAAAATGGCAGCCCCAGCTGGCCTTAAATGACAAAATGGCAGTCTGAATGGAGGGGTTAAGCCAAAATGGCCGATTTTTAAGCTTGGAAAGTTTTTTGCAATAGAAAGGCAAAACGCATCCATGAATTTTGAACAGTTTACCATAAAATCCAGAGAGGCTCTTCAAGAAGGTTTTGAACAGGCCAAGTCTTTGGGGCATCAGGCGGTGGAGCCCCACCATATACTTTTAGGAATTCAGCTTTCGGACAAAGATATTTTGCCTGCCATGCTGCATCGTGCCGGCCATTCTGCAGCGGACTTGGCGGCAAAGCTAAACGAAGCTTTAAGCAAATTGCCCAAGGTGGAGGGAGGAGAACCCTATTTGAGTCGATATACTGAAACGGTGTTTAAAGAAACCGAAAAAGAGGCAAAAAGCAATGGAGACAGCTTTGTTACTTTAGAGCATATGCTTTTGGCTATTGCCAAAAGTGGTACAGGAGCCGCCGAAGCATTAACATCCTGCGGTTTAAGCGCCGCATTTATTCAACAAGCCATGAACGATATACGCAAAGGAAAAAAGGCCACCGACGCCGGGGCCGAGGCAAGCTACGACGCCCTCGGAAAATATGCCCGGAATTTAAACGAATTGGCCTCTGTTGGGAAATTAGATCCCGTTATTGGTCGCGAAGAAGAAATTCGCAGGGTACTGCATATTTTGTCGCGCCGCACCAAAAACAACCCTATTCTGATTGGGGAACCCGGGGTGGGTAAAACGGCTATTGCCGAAGGATTAGCGCACCGAATTGTGAACGGAGACGTGCCCGAAAACTTAAAATCCAAAACCATTTTCTCCTTAGACATGGGCGCTTTAATTGCCGGTGCCAAATACAAAGGGGAATTTGAAGAACGGCTCAAAGCCGTGGTTAAGGAGGTGCAAAACGCAGCCGGGGAGATTGTGCTCTTTATAGACGAAATCCACACCTTGGTAGGTGCAGGTGGCGGTCAAGGGGCTATGGATGCGGCCAATATTTTGAAACCGGCTTTGGCCCGAGGGGAGCTCAGAGCTGTGGGGGCGACCACCCTGAACGAATACCAAAAGTATTTTGAAAGCGATAAGGCCCTCGAAAGGCGTTTCCAAAAGGTGCTGGTAGACGAACCGGATACCGAAGATGCCATTTCTATTTTGCGGGGCATTAAAGAAAAGTACGAAACCCACCACAAGGTGCGTATTAAAGACGATGCCATAATTGCTGCCGTGGAGTTAAGCCAACGCTATATCAACGATCGATTCTTGCCCGATAAGGCCATTGACCTAATTGACGAGGCGGCAGCCAAGCTTAGGTTGGAAATTAATTCCAAGCCCGAAGAATTGGAAATGATTGAACGCCGCATTATGCAGCTGGAAATTGAGCGGGAAGCCATTAAGCGCGAAAAAGACGAAGAAAAGCTAAAAACCTTGGGCAAGGAGCTTGCCATCCTTTCCGAACAACGCGACGGTCTTATGGCCCGGTGGAAAGAAGAAAAAGAGGTGGTGGAACAAATTCAAAAGGCAAAATCTCGGCTCGAAGAGCTTAAATTGGAAGCCGAACAAGCCGAACGCTCCGGCGATTTCGGTAAGGTGGCCGAAATACGCTACGGGCGTATGACAGAAACCCAAAAGGCCCTAGAGCAGGCTCAGGAAAACCTCACCCGTTTTCAATCCGGCAATGCCTTAATCAAAGAAGAGGTTGATGCCGAAGATATTGCGGAGGTTATTAGCCGTTGGACCGGGATTCCTGTGAACCGCATGTTGCAAAGCGAGCGCGAAAAACTGCTCCACCTCGAAGAAGAACTCTCAAAAAGGGTAGTAGGGCAAACGGAAGCCATAGAAGCGGTAGCCAATGCCGTTCGACGAAATAGGGCCGGGGTTCAAGACCCGCGCCGACCCATCGGATCTTTCATTTTCTTGGGAACCACCGGAGTGGGAAAAACCGAGCTGGCCCGCGCCTTAGCCGAGTATTTATTCGACAACGAATCGGCCATTACCCGAATCGATATGAGCGAATACCAAGAAAAGCATACCGTGTCGCGCTTGGTGGGGGCTCCTCCCGGATATATTGGCTACGAAGAAGGTGGACAGCTTACCGAAGCCGTGCGTCACAAACCCTATTCGGTGATTTTGTTCGACGAAATGGAAAAGGCCCACCCCGATGTTTTTAACATACTTCTGCAGGTGTTGGACGAGGGAAGGCTAACCGACAATAAGGGACGTACAGCCAATTTTAGAAATACGATTGTAATTCTAACCTCCAATTTAGGTGCTGAGCTTATTCAGGAAAAATTAGAAAACTTGGAACTGAAGGACAGGGACGCCACCATAGCCTCAACCCAAGCCGCCTTATTTGAATTGCTTCGCAAAAGCCTTAGGCCGGAGTTTTTGAACCGGATTGACGAAACCGTAATGTTCTTGCCTTTGAGCCGCGAGAATTTAAGGGACATTGTAAACATTCAAATTGGGCAGTTGTCTCAGAACTTGGAACGCGACAATGGCATTCGCTTGCGCATGACGGAGGAAGCTTCCGATTGGTTGAGTAATTTGGGCTATGACCCTCAGTACGGAGCAAGACCCTTGAAGCGGGTTATTCAGCGGAAGGTGCTGAATGAACTGGCCAAGAAAATACTCTCCGGCGAAATCGACCGAAACCAAGAAATGTTGGTGGATGTTTTTGAAGGGCACATGGTGTTCCGAAATCCTGAGGCCGAGAAGGCATTGGATCAAAACTAATATGGCCATTGCTAGAACATAGGGGCTTTTTGATTCGGTAGCTAAAGCCCCTTTTCATTCCCATTGTTAAGTAGTGTTAAGCTAAAAACCCCTGGTCTATTTAAGTGTTTATACAGTAGATTTCAGGCAGTTTTTCATAGTAGGTTGGTTTTGGAGGCAGCGTGCAGGCGCTGCCTCCTTTCCTTTTTGGCCCAACCCAATCCTTGGAATTATGGAATCATTAAGCAATAAACAACATACGCAAAAGCTCTAGGTTCTGCCCTACGTTTCAAAAGTCTAAAACTTTGAATGCTTGGAATAGGGAGACTAAACTCCCGAAAAGTACCAAGGAGAATCAAATACAGGCTCCCAGTGCCGTTTAAAAATCAATATCGGGTTCCGGCGCTTGCTCATAGGCAGCTGCCTTAGGCCGCAGAGCACTAGGGAAAATCACATGCACTACTTGCCTTTGGGTGCGAAGGTTGCTAACCACCGGGTCAGAAATACCGTTTTCGATGAGGATATCCTCTTCTTCCTCAAAATGCACTTGTTCGTAGTCTCCTTCGGTAGTTTTAATAAAAATTTCGCGTACACTTCCGCCACGAATTTCTACTTTTCCATAGAAGCAATCCCCGTCCATACCTCGGGAAAGGCTAACAATTACGTCTTCGTGGACGCCGTTTTCGACCTCTTTGGCCCCTCGAATTTTAAAGGCTTTGTACCACTTCCGGTAACAGCTTTCGCGGTAGGTGCTGGGTTCGCCATAAGCGTTGGTTTTTACGGAATCCTCTTGGGCATTCAGCGCATTGAGGGGGAGAAAAACCGAAAAGGCAAGAATAGAGCGGAAAAGAAGTGACTTCATGGACTTATAGGTCATAGTTCAAATATAATGGAATTGAGGTCGATTGCCAAGAGCTAAAGGGAAGGCTTAAGGTTTGCATTTATGTTTTCTTTCCCCATAAAAATAGCACCTCCTGCTTTTTAAGAACGGGCATTTGCTTTTTCCATTGCGCTAAACTTTGGGTTTTGATGGATTGGTTGGGGTATTGGAGCTGTTGAGCCAAGCAAAGCATGCTGTTGGGATCTCCACTGGCCACCAATTCCTGCATGAGGTGTTGGTTCCGGTAGGGTGTCTCAATAAAAATTTGAGTTTCTCCGGTTTGCATAAGATGTTTGCTGAGGCTTATAAGCTGTTTTTTGCGCTTTTCCGGGTGTTTTTCCAGATACCCCAAAAAGCGAAAGTGCTGACCGGAGAGTCCGCTGGCCATTAAGCCCAGCATAATGCTGGAGGGGCCAACCAGTGGCACTACCTCCACATTCCAGCTTTGGGCAGCCGCCACCAGTTTTTGTCCCGGATCTGCCACAGCAGGCAAGCCGGCATCGCAGATGAGGCCAACATCTTTTCCGCTCATAAGCACCTTTCTGAAGTCTTGAAGCAGGTGCATGTCCAGTCCTCCACGTTCCAGCACCCAATGTTCGGGATTTCGTATGCCGGTGAGTTTGGCAACTACCGGAAGGCATGGCCCCGGGTTTTCGACTACCCAAAACTCAATAGAGGCGGCCAAGGCTCGGTGTTCCGGGGGCATGAGCCCCGGCTCCGGCCCCAAAGGGCTGGGAACCAGTACGAGTCGTCCGGTATTCATGGCTCTAAATCTTGCAAAAAGGCCTCGCAGGCCCTTTCCAATAGAAAATAGACTTGCTCAAAGCCTTCCTCTCCTCCAAACCAAGGGTCGGGCACCTGGCGGTTTTGCCCCGGCCAAGCTTCATTCAAAAACATACGCACCTTTTGCCTTTGCGCCTCGGTTTGCGCCAACTTCAAAACGTTTTGATAGTTGCTGGCATCCATGGTAAAAATCACGTCAAATCGATCCAAGTCCTCGGTTTGGATTTGCCGTGCCCTCAGCTGAGAAATATCGTGTCCCCGCATTTCCATCTGCCGCACCGCTCTTTCGTCGGGAGGTTCTCCCTGGTGCCAATCTCCGGTTCCGGCCGAATCAATCTCTAAACCAATTTCTTTTTGGGCGGCCAAATCCCTAAGCAGTCCCTCCGCCATAGGGGAGCGACAAATGTTGCCCAAGCATACCATCAATACCTTCATAGGGCAAATATACAAGCCTTAGCTGCACCTTCCATGGGAATTATGCCCTGACAATTGTCATGATTTCTTATCTTTTGGCAAGCTAATTTTGCAAAAAAACACTGAGCCATGATTCAAGCACCCATTATTGTTCCCCTAGATTTCTCCCAAACAGCCGACAAAGCGCTCGACGCGGCCATTTCCATTGCTCAGGCCCACAACATGTCTTTGCTCTTGGTGCATGTGGTTCATGTTCCCATGGTGGATGCGGTAGGACCTTTGGGCTATGCGGCCGACGCGCATCAGGTTTTGTTTAAAGGGGCTCGGGAAGCTATGGACAAGCGGGTCGCCTTGGTAAAACAACATGGCATTGAGGTAGAAGACAAAATTTTGGACGGCTTTGTGGCAGACACCTTAGAAGAGCAGGTTAACGAGAGCCAAGCCCAGCTTTTGGTGATGGGAACCACCGGCGCCAGCGGCGTTTTGGAGCGACTTATTGGCTCTAATGCAACCCATTTGCTGCACCGAATCAAGATTCCCATGCTGTTTATTCCAGAAAAATCCGGTCCTTTTTACCCCCAACAGGTCCTTTTTGCCACTCAGTTGGAGCGCGACGACCGCAAACCCTTGGCCCATGCGCTGGGCTTGTTGGTGCCCTTTAAAGCTAAGGTGGAATTGCTGCACGTGAATGCCAATTTGCAGCTTGATTTACAGGCCAATACTCCGCTTTTGGAAACGCTTCAAAAGGAGTTCCCGCAAACCAATCTTAAGCTACGCGAAATTACTGCCGACTCGGCCTCCGAAGGCCTTGAATTGTATTTGCTCGACAATCCCGCCGACCTATTGGTAATGGTTCCTCAACGCAAAAGCTGGCTCGATCGCCTGTTTGAAGGAAGCACCACCCGAAACCTCGCCATGCAGGCCCGCTTGCCCATGCTTATGGTGCCTGAAGATATGAAGGATGAATAGTTGGGGGCCTAATCCCGCTGTCTGCACTAATCCTCAGTCCCGGGGCCGGCTTTCGTGCCTCCGGGCGGCGTTCCGCAAAGCTACACACGCCCAAAGGCCGTAAAGCCAAGGCCCCGGTACTTCCGGGTTAGTTGCTTCCATCGGGGGCCCAAATGGTATTCCAAAAAAAAGGCCCGACATCGTCGGGCTTTTGGCTTTTAACAAACTTCGTGCTGGCACTAAGGTCAATGAAGACTTATTTTTTTCTCCAAATCGTCTACGTAGGCTCTGAACTGCTTGTCGGTTTCCATTAAGTTGTTCACCGTTTTGCAAGCATGCAGCACCGTAGCGTGGTCTTTTCCACCACAGTGGGCACCAATGGTGGCCAAAGAAGACTTGGTAAATGCTTTGGCAAAGTACATGGCAATTTGCCTTGCTTGCACTACTTCGCGCTTTCTGCTTTTGGATTTCATTAAATCCATGGGCATGTCAAAGTAATCGCATACCATTTTTTGGATGTACTCAATGGAAATCTCACGGGCGTTGTTTTTGACAAACTTGTCAATCATTTTCCGAGCCAAGTCCAGTGTAATTTCTTTACGGTTTAAGGAAGACTGGGCAATCAAAGAAATTAATGCACCTTCCAGTTCGCGGACATTGGTGGTAATGGAGTAGGCCAAATATTCCACTACTTCTTCGGGCAGCTCTATGCCGTCGTTATAAAGTTTCTTTTGAAGAATGGCGATGCGGGTTTCCAGCTCCGGAACTTGCAAGTCGGCCGAGAGTCCCCATTTAAACCTGGAGAGCAGCCGTTGTTCCATACCTTGTAAATCTACCGGAGGTTTGTCGGAGGTGAGGATGATTTGTTTTCCGCTTTGATGTAAGTGATTAAAGATGTGAAAGAATACGTCTTGGGTTTTTTCTTTACCACCAAGAATATGCACATCGTCCAAAATGAGGACATCAATAAGTTGATAAAAATTTACAAAGTCAGAAGAGGTATTGTTTTTAATGGAATCTACAAACTGGGTGGTAAATTTTTCAGCGGGAACGTATAGGACGGTTTTGTTCGGAAAATTCTTTTTGATTTCAATACCGATAGCATGAGCGAGGTGGGTTTTACCTAATCCGGTGCCTCCATAGATCAAAAGCGGGTTAAAGGAAGTTCCACCCGGGTTTTGAGCTACGGCATAGCCGGCAGATCTGGCTAGCCTGTTGCAATCGCCTTCAATAAAATTGTCAAATGCGTAATTGGGGTTTAGGTTTGATTCAATGTGCACCTTTTTGAGCCCGGGAATTACAAAAGGATTTTTGATGGGATGCTCCGAAGTGAGGTCCAAAGGCATGCTTACCTGTGGATTCCTAACGGCTTTCTGTTCACTGGTGGGGACCTTAATGGTGTAAGGCTTTTGGGCATGGTAACTGTTTTCCATAATTATGGAATACTCCAATCTTCCCTCTGGGCCTAATTCCTTTTTTACGGTGTGCTTAAGAAGCGTAATGTAATGCTCTTCGAGCCACTCGTAAAAAAACTGCGAGGGAACTTGAATGGTAAGTACCTGCTTTTCCAACTTAACAGGGCGGATGGGCTCAAACCAGGTTTGGTAGCTTTGCGGGCTTACATTGTCGCGAATGATGTGCAGACACCGCTCCCATACCTCTTTGAGATTTTCTGACATGAACTCTTCGAGTTAGAATTAATATTTCGTTAAAACTCCTATAGGGCAGGAATGCGCTCGTATTCCTAAACCCCTCATTGGGTCAAGCTTTTGCAAGCTCGTGAACAAAGATTGGGAGAAAAAAATGTAAAAAAAAGTCAGCCCGGTATTGTTTTTTTTGAAATTTCATACATGCTCGTCTTTGTGTCCAATAATTGATTTTCCGGGCTAAAGAATAAGTCTATTCGGCCTAAGTGTATTCCGGCCCAACCGGTTTGACCAATGACCAAAGGGCGGCCGGTAGCATCTTTAGTTAACACAGGCTTGTGTAAAAATGTATGGGTGTGCCCTCCTAGAATTATATCGGTATGGTTAAGTGAAGCAGCAAGGCTTAAGTCACTAATTTTCTTTGTCTTATATTCAAATCCCAAATGTGAAAGACACAGCACTAAGTCGCAGCCGGCCTCATTACGCAAAAAGCGCGCCGTTCGGTTGGCAGCAACCACCGGGTCCAAATAGCGCACTTCGCCGGTCAATGCACTGCTTACCAGCCCGTTTAAGTCAACCCCCAATCCGTAAATGCCCACCTTTAATCCTCCTTTTTTTAGGATGAGGTGTGGTTTGATCTCCTTGTGAATGGGCGTGTTTTCTAAGGCATAGTTGCTATTCACAAAGGGGAATTTGGCCAAAGGCAACATTTCTGCCAGCCCTTCCACTCCGTTGTCAAAATCATGGTTCCCTAAAGTGGCGGCGTCGTAGCCCATTTCACTCATTAACTTAAATTCCAATGCTCCCTTAAACAAGTTGAAATAAGGGGTTCCTTGAAACACATCGCCTGCGTCTACCAGAAGCACCGGGTGTCCTTCCGCACGAATTTGCTTAATGAGGGCTGCCCTTTTGGCCATACCTCCTTGTCCCGGATATTTTGGATCGTCGTCCGGAAAGGGTTCAATATGGCTATGCATATCGTTGGTGTGCAATACCACCAAACGTTTGCTCTTTTGGGCACCAAACAAGCTTTGGGCATGCGCCGCACCGCCACTCATTCCTATTCCTAAAAGGGCCGATACACGTAAAAACTCTTTTCTATTCATCGCTCATTTTAATCAATGTCGTAACGCATTCTTCCATCCAAAGTTGACTCTACAGCCAGCCCTTGCTTGTTTTTTTCGCGGATATAAGCTGCAATAACATCGCGCAGAAGCCAGCCTGTTTCAATGCGTTCCAAGGGTTCGGTTAAGAAGTTCATATGGTCGCCACCGCCGGCCAAAAAATCTGAGGTAACAATCCAACAGGGCCGCCTGGCCTCTTTATCGTCTTCCCAATCGATGCCTGCAATTTCCATATCGTCCGGATTCCCGTCTTCAATTTCCATGCGTATACCGGAAATGGGGGTGCCTGGATGATCGGCCAAATAATCGAACAAGCGCATCATGTCCTTTTCTGAAAGCCTCACCAAAACCACCAGGTTATCAAAGGGCATTAAGCTAAATACATCTTCCAAGAGCACAGGCCCCTTGGCAATGGATGCCCTCAAGCCTCCTGAGTTAAGCAAGCAAGCATCTACGGCTTGTTCCGGAAGCCTTTGACGGGTGATTTCTAAGACCAAGTCGGCTACAAAATTTCCTAATAAGGTTTCAAGTTCGCCGCGAACCTTAGGCATGTCTGTGGCAGCATTGCCCAAGGGTTCTTTCATTTTGGCATCAATCTCCTTTTTGTAGGGGGCAATCATAGCTTCTGCTTGCGGGTCAGGGCTGACCTTTTGCAAAGACTCCAAACCTCCCTCATGCCTTTGAAGGTGTAAAGGTTGGGTGCAGGCAAACAGCAAATAGCACCCAAGTGTCGCAATAAAAAGCTTCCTCATGGCTACTAAGGTAGGGCTGAACCAAAAAAAAACACAGCCTTAAAGGAATTTTCCCTTAAAGGCTGTGTTAAATAATGAAACCCGGCAGCTGCTTTCGCTTACTCTACCTTGGCTGCCGTTTTGGGTGCGGCCTGACGAATTTCCTCGGCAGCTTCTTCGGCAAATACTTCAAAATTTGCATTGAATTGGTTGGCCAATTTCTGAGCGGTCTCTCCGTAGGCATGCTTGTCTGCCCAAGTATCTACGGGATTCAAAATTTCATTAGGTACCTCGGGACAGCTTTTGGGCATGGCTAAGCCAAAAATGGGATGCTCGTGGTATTCCACTCCATCTAACTTACCCTCTAAAGCAGCGGTTATCATGGCACGAGTATACCTAAGCTTAATACGCTCGCCCACACCGTATGGACCTCCGGACCAACCCGTGTTAATCAACCAAACCCTTACGTTTTGTGCTTTAATTTTGGCGCCAAGCATTTCGGCATAACGTGCAGGGTGCAAAGGCATAAATGGTGCTCCAAAACAGGCCGAGAAAGTAGTTTGCGGCTCGGTGATTCCCGCTTCGGTTCCGGCAACTTTGGCCGTGTAGCCCGAGATGAAATGGTACATGGCCTGCCCCGGAGTGAGTTTTGAAATTGGGGGCAAAATACCGTAAGCGTCGCAGGTAAGGTAAAATATGTTTTTGGGTGCCCCTCCCGTAGAGCCGAGCTGGATATTGTCGATATGGTCTATGGGATACGAAACTCGGGTATTCTCCGTAATTTCTTTGAACTTATAATCCGGTATCCGACTATTGGCTTCAAAGCCGATATTTTCGAGCAAGGCCCCAAACTTAATGGCACGGAAAATATCCGGTTCCTTTTCTTCCGTTAAGTCAATGGTCTTAGCATAACAACCTCCTTCGAAGTTGAATACGCTATCGCCAATCCACCCGTGTTCGTCATCGCCGATAAGCTTTCGGTTTGGATCGGCCGATAGGGTTGTTTTTCCGGTACCCGAAAGTCCGAAGAATAGGGCGGTATCGCCTTCCTTTCCCACATTGGCGCTGCAGTGCATAGGCAATACGCCATGATGTACCGGAAGCAAAAAGTTAAGTGCGCTAAAAATCCCTTTTTTGATTTCTCCGGTGTAGCCGGTGCCACCAATTAAAATGGTTTTGCGCTCAAAGGAAAGAATGGCAAAGTTGGATTGTCTAGTGCCGTCTACCTCCGGGTTGGCTAAAAATCCGGGGGCATTAACCACCGTCCATTCCGGATCAAAATGTAAAATATCTTCTTCGCTTGGCCTCAAAAACATGTTGTAAACAAACATGTTGCTCCAGGGGTATTCGTTAATAACCCGAACGCTCATTTTGTAGCTTGGGTCGGCGCAAATAAATGCGTCGCGCACATACACCTCTTTTCCTTCGAAATAAGCTTTTACCTTGGTTTCCAAGGCGCTGAATTTTTCTTCATCAAAAGAGAGGTTGTGGTTGCCCCACCAAACTTCGTTTGCGCTGTGTTTGTCTTTTACAATGAACCTGTCTTTTGGGCTTCTTCCGGTAAACGTGCCGGTTTCCACAGCCAAGGCACCTGTATGGGACAGTTTGCCCATATCTTTAGAAAGACTGTGCTCTACCAATTCGGCAGGGCTTAGGTTCCAGAATGCTTTTGTGTAGCCTGTAATGCCATGTTGTTCAAGGCTGCTTTTGGAGGATTTAAATCCGTGCTCGCTCATGAGTTTGGGATTCGATGTTAAATTCCGTGTAAGATTTAAACGGTTTTGAAACATCAAAAGTAGGCATTTCCCATGCAACGAAAAATTTATTTGTGCCTCTCTTTCGTAAGCTTCGGTCGCTTAATTCACCCTTTATTTTGTGGCTTAGGTTGGGTTCTTTTTGCCGTATTTCCTGTAATTCATTTGTTTTAAATGAGTTAAGGGGCAAGGGCATGCTTGGTTCTAGGGCAATTGAAAATCCTCTTGGAGAAAAATTCCAAAGCTGTGCTTCGGCAAAAGCCCGGATGAAAACAAGAAAGATTTTATTTACCGGAAGCAGGTGTGCTCTCTCTGCATGCTTGGTCGGTATATATATGTAGGTTTTTTCCGGTACTTAACAAAGCTCGAATGGCCTGTATATGTTCGGACTTTTGGGCCTCAGTAAGCGAGGGTGCAAACAGGCAGTAGTCGACTTCACCCTCTCTGCCCCAAGGTTTTTTCTCTACCCTAAGGTCTTGTCCTTTTTCATTTAGATAGGCATCAAGGGCCGACCGTGCTCCGCTGTCAATACCATAGGCAATGGAGTAAAAGCTTACCACAAGCATGGGCATAGCGTCCATTTCTGCCTGCGTGCTTTGGTTGGATTGGGCAGAAGGTTCAATTGGACCGGTGCTTTTGCAGGCACCAAAGCCGGCAAATATGCAAAGCACCGCAATTAGATTTCTCATAAATAAGCTTGGTATTTGGAGTCTACATAGTGCAAAAAGCAGTCCACAATTTCTTTAGGATTATTGGGCAGCAATTCCTCGGAGCGAAGCAAAGCCCCATGACAAAATACCTTTTGTTCAAAATGCGCTTTGGCTTTTTGAATAAGCTTGGGCATAGCGTCTGTCTCTTGGAATATCTGGGATGAAAAGTGGGCGGCTAACAAACTTCCCATGGTGTAGGTTGGGAAATAGCCCATGGAGCCATGCGCCCAATGTATATCCTGAACAAAGCCTTCTGCAGGCTGTGCCGGTACTTGGCCAAAAAAGTCCAAGGCCATATCATTCCAGGCTGTTTCCACATCTTTGGTTTGCAAGCTTCCCTCTATAAGGCCTTTCTCGATGCGGTACCTGAGCAAAATATGCAAATGATAGCTTAATTCATCGGCATAAATTCGGATTTGACTTCTGGAAACCTTATTGGCATGCTTCCAAATTTGTTCGGCATGGTTGGGGTTCCAGCCCTTTTCTAGGCAAACCATTTGCCAAAACTCCAAGCTACGGCCCATATGGTTTTCCCAAAAGCGGCTTTGGGATTCATGAATAGTAAGGCTCACTGCCGTGGTTAAAGGAGTTCCGGCAGGTTCAGGTTCCAAGCCTTGCTCATAAAGGCCGTGTCCGCCTTCGTGCAAAAGAGCCCATATAAAAACGCCGGGTTTGTCTTTTTTAATTTGATAGGTGAGTCTAACATCGTTTGGACTCATAGAAAGGCAAAAAGGGTGGGGGGCTTTGTCCAGGCGCCCTCTCGATAAATCAAAGCCTATCCATTCCAACAATTCACGGCCAAGTTCGATTTGCTCGTCCTTAGAAAGCGCAATTGGAAAGGGCGTTTCCGGCATATTTTTTTCTAAAGCAAGAATGCGCTTGGGGAGTTCTTTACTCAATTGATCAAATACCCCGTCTACCAATTCAGAAGATAAGCCGGGGTCGTATTGGTCCAGTAGTCCATCGTATGGATTATCGGCAAAACCCAACAAGGCACATTCTTCTTTTTTGAGCTGAACCAGTTCACTCAGGCAATCTAGGTAGGCTTCTTTGTTTTTGCCTTCGCGGGCATTATTCCAAGCCAAAAATGCTTTGGATTGAAGCCTGGAGAGCGCGATTACATGACTTTCGGGTATGCGCTTGGTTTTTTCTTGCTCTTTTTCCCAAAAGGCCAAGGCTTTTTGTTCTCGGGCCGAAAGTTTTTCCGTTTCATTTTTGGCGGCTTTCAGCAAGCTTTCCCAGGCTCCGTCGTGTTGTCTTTGATGAAGCAAGCGTGCCAAATCTGCCGACTGTTCTGCACGCAAGCCGGCAGCGGGGTAGGGCATGCCTGTTTCTTGATCCCATTGCAATAATGCCGCTGTATTTCTCCAACGTGCGGTGGTTTCGGCATAGGCGCAAAGTGCTTCCCAAGCTTTACTCATACATTACGGGCTTTAAAAAAGTACCAAGCCAAAAGTCCCCAAGCCATCATAAAACTAAGACCTCCTAAGGGAGTTATGGGACCTAAAAAACTAAGATTCATTCCCCAAACGGGAGCCAATACCAAGGCATAAATAGACACAGAAAAAAAGAGCCAACCCAAAAGCATGAGGCGCACAGACCACCGAATGAGTCGGTGCGCTTGGGGAATTCCTAAAGCAAACACCACCAGAGCCAATGCATGCCATTGTTGGTACCAAACGGCAGTCTTAAAGCTCTCTACTTTTTCAGGGGAAACCAAATGTTCCAAACCATGGGCTGCCCAAGCACCAAGCATAATGCCGCTAAGGCCTAGAAGTGCGCCCAAAAGTCCTGTGGTTCTTTTCCATTGCAACATGCACAAATATACATCAACTAGGCCTTTTACAGGGTTATTTGGCATAAGCGGTAAGGGAAAGCTTAAAAATTAACTTCCGCACCGGGTGCATGTTTTGGAAGGGGATTTGGGCCAGGGATGGAGCCCTTGAGCGGCGGGCGGCCAAAGGCATGTGCGGCTTAGCCGAGGAGGTGGAGCCTAAGCAAACCACCACAGGCTTAGCCGCACAGCCTTTGGCCGCCCGCCCGGTGGGCGAGAGCCCGTTAGGCCCCCCAATATACTCTTTACCTCTACTCGGTATTGCACTTGTTTGGTAAATGCTGCCTAAGTTTGCAGTGCGAGATATGGAACCAAAGAAAATACTGCTGATTGGTGCAGGAAAATCTGCTACCACGCTTATAGAATATCTGTTAAACCACGCATCCATAGAATCTTGGAAGCTAACCGTGGCCGATATGGACCCCGAACTTGCCCAACAAAAGGTGGGTAGTTCTCCTTTTGCAGAGGCATGCGCTCTTTCTATCGAAGATGTGCCGCTGAGGCAATCTTTGATTAAAGCACATGACTTGATTGTGAGTATGTTGCCTGCTCATATGCACATAGAGGTAGCCCGTGATTGCGTAGCTTTTGGTAAGCATATGGTCACTGCTTCTTATGTGTCGGCTGAGATGGAGGCCTTGCACGAAGAAGCTGAGGCGAAGGGTTTGCTGTTGCTCAACGAAATGGGCGTAGATCCGGGAATCGATCACATGACGGCTATGGAGGTGATGGATAAAATCAAGGCGAAGGGTGGTAAAATTATTGGTTTTGAGAGTTTTACCGGAGGGTTGATGGCGCCCGGATCAGAAGAAGGTCCTTGGAAATATAAATTTACTTGGAACCCTAGAAATATTGTGTTGGCCGCTTCCGGTGGGGCCGTGAAATTTTTGCATGGCGGCAAGTTTAAATACATTCCCTACCACAAGGTGTTTAGGCGAACAGAATTGATTGACCTAGGTGCTTATGGCGAGTTTGAAGCCTATGGAAACAGGGACTCTTTGCGCTACCAAAGCATGTATGGACTGGAGGGGGTGGACACCCTGTACCGTGGTACCTTACGCCGCCCCGGATTTTGTCAATCTTGGGATGTTTTTGTGCAACTTGGAGCCACCGACGATAGCTATTTGATGGAAGGGGTAGATGAGATGACCCACAGAGCGTTTATCAACAGCTTCCTTTATTATAGTCCCTCCGATAGCGTGGAGCTTAAATTGGCGCACATGCTGCGGTTGGATTTGAATAGCGAGCCCATGCGCAGGCTTAAGTGGCTGGGCATGTTCGAAGATGAGCCGGTTGGGCTCTCCGGTAAAGCTTCCCCGGCCATGGTATTGCAACATATTTTGCAAAAGAAGTGGAGTTTGGCACCGCAAGATCGAGATATGATAGTAATGGTGCATCTTTTCGATTACGAGTGCGAAGGAGAACATAGCCTGTTGCGCAGCCATTTGGTGGTTGAAGGGGACGATGCTCAGTCTACAGCCATGGCCAAAACCGTAGGGCTACCTATGGGTATTGCCATTCGAAATATTTTAAATGGCACCATAGCCATGCGGGGCGTTCGAATCCCTGTGCATAAAGAAATCTATGATCCTGTATTGGCCGAGTTATCCGTACACGGCATAGGAATGCAGGAAACCTTTCTCAAGGGAGGTTTACCACCGCATTAAGGCTCCTCCCCAAGTAAACCCGCTGCCAAAAGCCGCCATTTGAATCCAGTCGCCCGGGTTCAGTCGTCCTTCTTCCCAGGCTTCGGTGAGGGCTATGGGAATGGATGCTGCCGTGGTATTTCCATACCGTTGAATGTTGTTGTATACCTGAGTTTCGTTAAGGCCCAACTGTTTTCTAAGGAACTCTGAAATTCTCAAATTGGCTTGGTGCGGAATGAGTAAGCTAAGCGCATCGAGGCCGATGCCGGCTTGCTTTAGGTTGGCTCGGATGACCTCTTCAAAACGGACCACCGCATGCTTGAATACGGCGTTGCCGTTCATAACCGGCAAAAGGCTTCCGTCTTGCAGCATTTCGCTGCTAAGTCTAGGCCTCAAACGCGTACCGGGGTGGGGTTGGTAGAGCATTTCGGCATGTTGCCCTTCGCTGTGGATTTGAACGTCGGCTATGCCTCGCCCATCGGAGCGGGCTTCTATAACCGCTGCGCCGGCACCGTCTCCAAAAATAACGGCCACGTTGCGGCCTCTATTGCTCAATTCCATTAAGGTCGATTGGGCTTCGCTGCATACCAACAGAATCCGCTTGGCCATGCCCGATTTGATGTAGGCTTGAGCCACCGACAAGCCATAAATGAATCCACTGCATTGCGCTCTTAGGTCTAGGCAGCCAATATTTTTGAGTCCCAGCATTTCCTGCAACAATACGCCACAGCCCGGGAAATAATAGTCCGGACTTAGGGTGGCAAACAGCAACAAGTCTATGTCTTCGGGACGGCGTCCTGCACGCTCCAAGGCTTGCTTGGCCGCTTCGGCGCCCATGGTAGCTGTGCTTTCCTTGCCCGGAGTAAAGAATCTACGCTCTTGAATACCGGTACGTTCTTGAATCCAGGCATCGGTGGTGTCCATAAGCTTTTCCAAGTCGGCATTGCTTACTTTTTTCTCCGGCAGGTATTTCCCCAGTCCGGTGATGTATGCTTTTTGCTCCATATTGTAATTTTCGGCCTAATTTTTGGATTTTTGTTGTCAATAACCAAATGTTTTGGCTTATGCGTCGCTTTTTTGTTGGTCTTATGTTTGTTTTAACCGCCGTGCAGTGGCAATGTTCGGACGGGTTCAATTTGTTTACGCTGCAAGACGATATAAGCTTAGGCAGGCAGTTGCGCGATGAGATATTGGCCAATCCGCAAGAATACCCGGTAATGGATCCTAATTTGCATGGGTCGGCCTACAGCTATGTGGAGCGTATTCGCGACCGAATTTTGGCTTCCGGGGAGGTGAAATATGCTCAAGAATTCGATTGGGAAATTTATTTGCTCAAAGACGACGCTACCCTCAACGCCTTTTGTGCTCCGGGAGGATACATTTTTGTATACACGGGACTTATTAAATTTTTGGACAGCGAGGATCAATTGGCCGGAGTAATTGGGCACGAAATGGCCCACGCCGATAAGCGGCATTCCACCAGTCAGCTAACTAAGGCCTATGGCTTGCAGTTTTTGTTGGATGTGGTATTGGGCGAGAACCAAGGGGCCATAAGCGGCATAGCAGCCGGACTCGTTGGATTGGAATTTAGCCGCTCCGACGAGCGTCAAGCCGATGAGTTTAGCGTTCGTTACCTGTGCCCTACGGTGTACCAAGCCGACGGCGCCTCAGACTTTTTTGCCCTTTTGATTGCTCAGGGTCAAGCAGGTCAAACGCCATCTTTTTTGAGCACCCATCCCGATCCGGGAAATCGAGTGGAGGACATTCGTGCATTGGATCAAAGCCTTGACTGTCAGGGTACGGAAACTTTCCAATCGGCCTACCAACTTTTTAAGAACAGCTTGTAAGGCCTATGGGTTTTTAATTTTTGGGCGCCCGGGCGGGTGCTCCCTGCTACTCCCAAGCCTTCAGAGGGGGGCGTCTAGGCAAGTCCGGAGTTCCGCAAAGCTACACTCGGCCTGGCCTGTCGCCCCAACCTCTGCAGGCTTGGGGGTATCCGTGCCGCCCCCTGGCGCAGGTCTTCCAATGCGGGATATGCTATCGGAAAGGCTATTCAGTATTTAGAGGAGGCATTGCGAATCACAAAATACCCGCTGAATTCGTCCAAATCCAGATAATCTACTTTTCGGACCTCGGGTTTGTATTCTTGCCATTCGGCGGTGGGTTTTAGTTTTACCCAGCCTTTGCTGTTTACGTTAACAAATACGGGCATTTTAAAGTCCTTCATAACGTTTTCCCAGCGGTAGCGAATAACAGGTCCTCCGGCAGCCTCGTTGTCGTAACTGTACACAAATACAGGCACCCCGCTAATTTTAAGGTATTGATAAAAGAACCAGCTGTAGTCTTCGTTTAGGTAGCTGCCAATAAACTCTACGAATTCTTCAGTAGTAACGGTTTGGTGCTTGAATTCTGTTTGAATGGCTTTGAGCAAGCCAATCCATTTGGGTTCGTCTTGAATAAGGTTTCGTAGGGTATGGAGCATAAAGGCTCCTTTGTAGTAAACATCGGTAGAGGGGTGGTCGTTTAGTCCTCGTTTACCCATCATGGGTTTGTCGTTTTTGATTCTTCCTCTCCAGGTATCGATGTATTCGTAGGCAATGTCTTTGCCATATTTGCACTCTACATACATAGCTTCCATGTAGGTAGCAAAGGCTTCGTGAATCCACATATCGGCGGGGTCGGCGCCGCTTACGCTGTTTCCCCAATACTCGTGGGCCGTTTCGTGAATAATGATAAAGTCGAATTCAAGGCCGAGTTCGGTGGCATCGTATCCTGCATAACCAATAAGGTAATCGTTGCCGTAAGCAATGGCAGATTGGTGCTCCATGCCTAAATAGGGGGCTTCTACTAGTTTGTAGCCATCTTCGTAAAAGGGGTATGGACCAAGGAATTGGTCGTAGCAAGAAAACATGCCCTTTACTTGCTCAAAGTGCTTTTTGGCTTTTCTTTCGTTGTATTCCAACACATAATAGTCCAAGTCCAGAGGTCTTCCCGCGCCGGGATAAACGTCGGAGAAGTGTGCGAACTTGCCGATGTAAAGGGTTACATTATAGTGGTTAATGGGTTTTGAAACGAACCATTCAAAGCGTGATTTTCCGTCAAGGGTTTCTTGGTTTCTTAACCTGCCATTAGACACTGCGGTAAGTCCTACGGGAACGGTAATTCTTACAGTTATGGAGTCGGGTTCGTCGAGCCATTGGTCTTTGCAAGGCCACCAAAGGGAGGCGCCTTCTTTTTGGTTGGCCACGCCTACCCAAGGGTTTCCATTGGCGTCGTTATCCCAGACAAAACCACCGTCCCAGGGTGCATCTTTGGCCATGGTAGGGTGTCCTGCAAATTTAAGTTTTATGGTGTGTCTTGTGCTTTCGTATAGGGTGTCAGGAAAATATAGGAAGTAGGCACCTTCCTCGCGCTTAACGGGCACTTTTTTTCCATTCCATTCCACGTTGGTTAGTCCCATGCCTTGGCCAAGGTCAATTTGCAAAACTTTGGCGTTTTCTACCATTACAAATTCCATGGTATTGGTACCCTCAATGAATTTACGGTTCATGTGGACCTCAAAATCCAGGTAGTAATGCCGGACATTGTAACAACTTCTGGGGCTTTCGTTCCAGCCCTTGAGGGTGTCGGCGCGTGAAAATAGGGGGCCTTTTTTCCCTTGAGCCTGAGCATTAGAGAGGGAGAAAAGGAACATGCTGAGTAGGAGAACTGCCTGTTTCATTTAGTGAAAATAAAAAAAGCCGTTTGAAACAAACGGCTTTACAAATAGATATTTAGCAAGAATTAATCCAAGTACCCTTTTACTTTGGCTCTTTTCATAGCTTCTTGAATGCCCACTTTATTGATTATGCGCAGACCTTTGGCAGATACCTTAAGTACAATCCAGCGATCTTCTTCGGGCAAATAAAATTTCTTTTTAAACAGGTTTGGACGAAATACCCTGCGGGTTTTCCTGTTGGAGTGGGAAACGTTGTTTCCGGTGATGGTCTTTTTTCCTGTAATTTGACAAACGCGCGCCATGGTAATAATTGCTTGTTTCTTCTAAGGGAGGGGCAAAGATAATCGGGCGAGGCTAATTTCCCAAGAAAAAATGCCTCAATGTTGAGGAAAAACCTCAGAGGCTAGGCGCAGGGCTTCTTCAAAGGCCGGTTTTTGGATGTTCAAAGCCGCTTTTTGACTTTCCAAGAAAGCCACAAGCGCTTCGGTGGGTAAATTACCTGTCAATTCATCCTTGGCCATTGGGCATCCTCCAAAACCATGCAGGGCACCGTCAAATTGCACACAACCTGCATCCCAGGCTGCCTCAAGATTGGGCTTTAGGTTATCGGGCCGAGTATGCAAATGAGCTCCGGCTTGCACCTCCGGAAAATGCTTGTTTAGGTGATTCCAGAGGTATTTTATTTGGTTTGGTTGGGCTTCCCCAATGGTATCCGATAAGCTAACCCAGAGCAGCTCCTCAGCCTTTAGCTTTTCTACCCATTCCAAGACTAAGTCTTCGTGGTATGGGTCTCCATAAGGGTTTCCAAAGGCCATGGAAATATACACCTGTACTTTTTTTCCGTTTTTATGCGCCAAATCTCGAATGCTAAGCAATCGGTGCCAAGACTCGGAGAGGTTGGATTTAATGTTGCGCTCCAAAAAAGTATTGGAAATGGAAAAGGGGAAACCCAACCAAGCCACATGCTCAAAGGGAAGGGAACGTTCTGCTCCTTTTAGGTTTCCAACAATGGCCAATAGTTCAGGAAGGTCCATGCCTTCCAGTGCTTGAGCTACCTCCTCTGTATCGGCCATTTGTGGTATGGCTTTGGGATGCACAAAACTGCCAAAGTCAATACGATGAAACCCACATCGACAAAGGGCCTTTATGTACTTGATTTTTTGCTCGGTAGGAATGAATGTATGGATGCCTTGCATGGCATCACGTGGACATTCGGTTATGCGTACCTGGTTCATTAGGGTGCAAAGTTACCTAAACCTTTGGCTAATTTTTGAATGAGGCTAGGCCCTTTGTATACAAAACCGGTATATACTTGAATCAAACTGGCCCCTGCTTGCCGCATAACTCTGGCTTTTTTAAAGCTATCAATGCCGCCACAAGCAATAATGGGGAGCTTGCCATTGGTTTTTTGATGGATAAACTGCACCCGTTCCAAGGCCCGGTTAAATAAAGGAACTCCACTAAGGCCTCCTTGAATTTTCATGGCTTTTTTGCTCGAATTGCTTGACCTAAGGCTGGAGGTGTTGGTGGCAATTACTCCATCAATTTTAAGCTCCATTAAAACCTGTAAAACAGCTTCCAGTTGTTCAAAGGACATGTCGGGATCCAATTTTACGAACAAGGGTCTTTGGGGCTCAAGTTCCCGGTTTAATTTCACCAGAGGCAGCAGCAGTTCACGAAGAGCTTTGGGGGCTTGGAGAGCTCTTAGCTCCGGCGTATTTGGAGAGCTCACATTTATGGTAAAATAATCTACGTAGGGATGGAGTGTTTGTAAGCCTTTTAAGTAATCGTTTTGGGCATGCTCGTTTGGGGTTTGTTTGTTTTTCCCAATATTCCCTCCAATTAGGCAACCTTTTCGCTTGCGTTTTTGAAGTTTACGGGCCACTTTTTCAATTCCTGCATTGTTGAATCCCATTCGGTTGATTAGGGCTTTCTCTTTTTTGAGCCTAAACAAGCGAGGTTTGGGGTTTCCGGTTTGGGGTAGTGGAGTAACGGTGCCAATTTCGGCAAATCCAAAACCAAAGTGGCTCCAATATTCTGCCAATTCTGCGTTTTTATCCATACCCGCAGCAAGGCCCACTCGGTTTGGAAATTGTAAACCTGCGATTTCTACAGGAGCTAAACAATGCTTTGGAATCCGATACTTTATAAAGCCTAAGGCTTTACCCACAAACAAAAGGCGGAAAACCAATCGATGAGTGAACTCAGCCGGTAAAAGGAACAGAAGCTTGGTTACCCCTCTGTACCACATTATTTAGACCATTTTTAGGAGATAAACCAGCAGTAAAATTAGGCCTGCTGCTAGTGCAATAGACCCTATGGCCCAAAAGAGCCAAGCCAAAACAAAGCCATTGCCTGCTCCAAGAATGCCTGCCAAGAGTAGTAAAATCAGACCAATACCGCAGAGCACTAATCCCCACCACAAAAGGCTATCTTCCGCTACTTGATTCTCCTCCAAAGCTGAAATTTGATCTTCTCTTAAGCTTTGCAACAAAACATCCATTGGGTTTTCGAAGCGGTTGGCTTGAAGGCCGGGAAAACTTCTTTGAGGAATAGAAAGGAGTTGACGCTTCTTTGCGGCTTTTGATGTAGAAGACTTTTGGATTTGGGGACCTACTTGAGCCTCCGGGCTTGTGGCGTCAATTATTGAAGATTCCTTTGGAGTGCTTTGTTTTTCAGCTTGTGAATCTTGGGGCAACTCTTC
Organism: Bacteroidia bacterium; assembly: GCA_030427255.1. Classification (GTDB taxonomy): domain Bacteria; phylum Bacteroidota; class Bacteroidia; order CAIKAF01; family CAIKAF01; genus CAIKAF01. The sequence continues at coordinate 38,430 of JAUHWY010000010.1, forward strand.
AGAAGCTTCCGCTTTTGCGGTATGATTTTGAGAAGATTGACCTTTCCACCGGTAGTGTGCATATTCTCTGTTTCCTGCACAACTAAACAAAAGCATGGATAATACAACTACGGCAATAGCTGTAAAAGTGAATCTATGAACGTAGGAGGAAATCATAGTGGTAATGGTTTTGGATTATTTAGTGAATCTGTAGTTGGCGCCAAAGCTTAACAGAATTCCATAATCTTGGGGTCCGGCAAAGAACATGGGGGCCTTGACGCTGAAATCAAGGAGCCAATTATCGGTTATCATAGCTCGGGTACCGATTTGAGGCTGAAGGTAAAAACCCTCACGCTGAAATATGGATCCACCTATGTCTGTTCCCACGTAAGGAAACAAGTTGCCTAGGGGATGTTGGTATTCCACATGGGCACTTACCAAGAGGCTTTGAAGTGGCTCCAACACATTACCGCTTCCAAAATCGCGCAGTTCTTGGTTGTACAAGTGAGCGACACGGCCGCCTACGCCAAGTTTCTCCCAAAAATGGTAGGTGTATTCGCCGGTTGTGGCCAAGTAGGTAGTGCCACCCCTTTGCAGGGCCGGGCCTACTCCGAAATTTAAGCCTACGGCATGTTGTGCAATGGATTCTTTGCTAAATCCGATAGCAAAGAGAAAAACGAAAAATAAAATATACCTTTTCATGGGTTCTAATCGGGTAATGATTCTGCAAAAATGAGACATTTGCATGGAATTCCATAAATTAAGCTAAAAAAGAAGCATTTTAAACATTAAATCTATGGCCAACACCTGTATTTTACTGAGGCACGGACAAAGCAAATGGAATCTGGAAAATCGATTCACCGGTTGGGTGAATGTTCCACTAAGCCCTCAAGGAGTTGCTGAAGCCACCACCGCAGGAAAGATTTTGAAGGAGGCCGGGCTCATCCCAAAAGCCGCATTCACCTCTTACTTGCAAAGAGCCATTAAAACTTTATGGCTGGCTTTAGAAGAGGCAGAATGCATGCACATCCCAGTTGAAAAGTCTTGGCGTCTCAACGAAAAGCACTACGGCGCTTTGCAAGGTTTGGACAAATCAGAGACAGCTGCAAAATATGGAGAGGAGCAAGTATTGCTTTGGAGAAGAGGATATGATGTTCAATCTCCGGCTCTAGATGCTAAAGACCCTCAACATCCTGCTAATCAAGAAATGTATCAGGGCATTGACCCCTCTCTTTTGCCTTCTACAGAGTCCCTAAAAGATACTTTACATCGCTTGTTGCCCTTTTGGGAACAACAGATTGTGCCCTCCCTAAAACAGCACAAAACCATTGTGGTGGCTGCTCATGGAAATAGTCTTAGAGCCATTGTGCAACATGTAAAGGGGCTAAGCAACGATGAGGTGCTCAAGCTCAATATCCCAACAGGAGTCCCTTATGTGTTTGAACTAGATAACGACGGAAAATACCTGAGCGACCGATACCTTTTAGATGAGCAGGAGCTTGAGGCTAGGCTTCAGGAAGTGGCCAACCAAGGAAAATCGCGTTCATGAGCAAAAAGCACTGGGCAATCGGAGATGTGCACGGTTGTGGTAAGACCTTGGAAGCCCTCATCAACCAAATTCAGCCGGGAAAAGAGGATCAGATTACCTTTTTGGGCGACCTGATTGACCGAGGCTCCACGCACCTTCGCTTGTTTTCTCTGCTTGAGGAGCTTATGCAAACCTGCAGCATAGAGGTAATCCGCGGCAATCACGAACAAGCGTATTTGGAGGCTCTGCTAGAAGTTCCACAGAAAAACTGGTTGGGAAAGGTAAAGCGTCCTTTATTGGAGGTTTGGAAAAGCTACGGAGGAGAAACGCTGCTCAAAGAGTTTGGATGTGCGCTACCCGAAGAACTTCCGGAGTTTTTTATTGAATTGGTTAAGGGTTCCGTGGCTTACCGCGAAGTCCCCGAAGCCTTTTTGGTACACGCCGGATTTGATTTTCGCTCCCCAAATCCTTTTGAAGACACCCAAGCCATGATGTGGATTCGAGATTTTGATGTGGACTTGGAAATCACGGGCGGAAAACGTGTGGTGCACGGTCACGTACCGGTGTCTTTGGAGCTTATAGAGCAAAGTCTTAAGCATCCAAAGTATGGATTTGTAGACATTGATAATGGTTGCGTGTACCGAGACCAACCCGGTATGGGAAACCTAATTGCATTGGAATTATCTTCCTTTTCTATGGTGGTGCAGGCCAACCAAGAACCTTATTATTAATGAAACCAATTGTTTTAACAGGCCCTCCGGGCTCAGGGAAAACCTCCCTTATTTCCGCTTTAGAAGCAGACGGGTTTCCTGTTTTTCATGAAATTTCAAGAGATATCATTGCTCGAGAAAAAGAAAGGGATGGAGACCTATTGCCATGGAAAGACCACGAAGGTTTCCACCGGGAAGTGGTGAGGGGACGAAAGCAACAATTAAAAGAAGCCTTGGCCCTTAAAGGTCCTGTTTTTTTGGATCGGGGAGTTCCCGACGGCTTTGGTTACTTATTGGCTGAGGGCTCCGTATTGACCCAGGATACCGTGGGTAAGCTGAAAGGCCTGCCTTACCACAACCAGGTTTTTTTTACACCACCTTGGGAGGCCATTTTTACCAAAGATGCTCAGCGCTGGGAAGATTTTGAACATGCCGAAGCCATACACCGCGGTCTAGTAGACATCTATGAGCGCTTAGGCTTTGAAATACACCTTTTGCCCTTTGTTTCTGTTCAAGAGCGTATGGAGCATATTTTATCCGTTTTAAAAACGGATAAAACCTAAGGCAATACGTAAATTAGAGCATGCAAGAACCTTTAGCTTTCCTCAAAAAATATTGGGGCTACGATTCCTTTAGGCCTTTGCAAGAAGATATTGTTCGGCATGCCGCAGAAGGAAAAGACACCTTGGCATTGCTGCCCACAGGAGGGGGTAAAAGCATTTGCTTTCAAGTACCGGGCCTTATGCGTCCGGGTCTGTGCTTGGTGATTTCGCCCTTGATTGCATTGATGCAAGACCAGGTTCAGAATTTAAAACGGCGAGGAATTGCAGCGGCCACCTTGAGCAGTCATCAGAGCCGTGCGGCCTCCGAACAGTGGATGAGTCAAGCGGCCGACGGTAGTCTTAAGTTTTTGTACGTTTCTCCGGAGCGCCTTCAAAACCCTTATTTTTTGGAGTGGATCGAAAAGGTGCCGGTGGGACTTATTGCGGTGGATGAGGCCCATTGTATTTCGCAATGGGGCTATGATTTTAGGCCAAGCTACCTGCACATTGCCAAACTTAGGGAGTGGCTTCCCAAAGTTCCGGTCTTGGCCTTAACGGCTACAGCTACTCCGGAGGTGGTGCAAGACATGCAGGAAAAATTGGCCTTTGGAAAGGAAGCCAAGGTGTTTAGCAAGAGTTTTGAGCGTCCCAACTTGTGCTATGCTGTAGTACACTCCGATAACAAGCTTGAGCGTTTGGAGGTTTTTTTAACTCGAACTCCTGGAAGCGCCGTAGTTTATTTACGAAACAGAAAAAAGACCGAGTGGGTAGCCGAATGGCTTAATCGACGGGGCATTTCGGCCTCTTTTTATCATGGAGGACTAGACCCGCAACAACGAAGCGAACGGCAAGCGACTTGGATTAAAGGCGATACTCGAGTAATGGCTGCTACCAATGCCTTTGGAATGGGCATTGACAAACCGGACGTGCGGGCTGTTGCTCACTTGGATTTGCCTGACTCTCTTGAGGCTTACTTTCAAGAGGCAGGGAGGGCAGGGAGAGATGAGGCTCCTGCCAGGGCGCTGGCCATCGTGAATTTAGAAGATCAACATCGCCTGTTGGAACATTTGAGCCAACGTTTTCCTCCGCTGGTTTTGATTCGAAAAGTAGTGCAGCGAATAATGCAGTGGCATCATTTGGTAGATGGAACCGGTCCGGGACGGTGGATGGAGCTAAACCTTTCTGCTTTGGCCGAAGCGTGCGGTTGTAGCTCACAAGAATGCATGTCCGTACTTAAGCTTATGGAACAGGCAGGTTATTGGGAACTCCCGGAGCTCAAAACAGATTGTTATTACTTAAAGCTGAATGGAAGCCCCCAAGCCCTCCGATCTATGAACATTTCTGAGGAGGCCTTGGATTTGGCCGAAAAGCTCATGCGGAGATCGGTAGGCATTATGGAAAGCCGAATGCCCGTTAGAAAAGAAAGGTTGCAAAAATGGTGCAGTGGCTATCGACAGAAACAAGCAGAAGTGTTGCTAAAGGAGTTGGAGAAATTTAAGGCATTGCACATTTTAGACCCCGGAAAAGGAACGCTTTGGCTTAAAACACGGAATGAACTCCCCTCGGCCGCAAATCTTGTTTTGCCTCCGGAAATCTATACGGAAAGGAAACAAATACTCAAGAAAAAGGTGCAGGCGGTTTTAGACTATGCCTTTCAGGAAGATTGTTGCCGCTCTGTGGCGCTTATACGGTATTTTGGGCAAGAAGCGCCTAAGCCCTGTGGTGTTTGTGATGTGTGCTTAAGACTTAAGAAAGCAGCCCCAGCTCAAGATTTGTTAAGTCAGGTAAGAAATGAAAAGCGGCATTGGAGAATGGAAGAACTGTTGTTTAAGTATCCAAGTTTGGCGGAGGGGCAAAGGCATGTATTGGAAGACTGGGTGGCAAAAGGATATGTGAAGCATACCGGTGGAGGGTCTTTGGAATTTGAAAGTTAATTGTTTGGCTTAGCCCAGGAATCTAAATGTGAAGAAGGCCCTGGGGAGGAGCCAAAAAGCCCGGAGCACAAAGCCTTAGGGAGGCAGGGACTGAGGATGCGGCGCGCAGCAAGCACCCGGAAGCCTTGCCTCCCTTAGGCTTTGGGCGAGGACTTGGAGGCGGATACCCAAGCAGGAGCTTTTTGTTGGGCAATGCTCCTGGGCCCCAAATACATTTAAGGAAAAGCAGGAATGTCTCGAATCAAGAGGGTTTGGCCCAATTGAACTATGGCTAAGGAATCGGCTGCTGCCAAAAACGAAAAAGGAAATTGTGCCAAGGACGGAGTTCGAAAAAGGGAAGATACATCTTTCCAGGCGCTGCCGCCATTGCTGCTGAGCAGAATGCGGTTGATGTCTGCATTGTTTTCCAGGATAAGCCAGTGGTTCCCAAAAACAGCTAGCGATGGGTTGGTTTCGGGGCCTAAGGGGTCTTGCCTGAAATTGTGAAGTTCCCAAGCTTGTTCAAACCGCCCCTTACCTAAGCTTCGGTCTCCAACTACAGCGCTTCTGAGTAGATTTTGATTGCGCAACAAAAGCATGGAGTCCAAGGCTAAGCCAAAACCATAGGTTTCGCCTGCTTTGGGAATGGCCAATGGGTTGTGTAGGCTGCCATGGCCCCAAGTTCCGGTATTTTTGTGCATCCACCACATGCCCTTATTTGTCCAGAAAAAAACTTCGTCGTGGTCTTGGCAAAAAGCATAAATCAATTCCGGGTCGGGTAGGGGAGGCATGGAGTCGGGTAGGCTGTGCAGCTGGTATTTTCCATTTTGGTAGCTATACAAGCCTTGGGGAGTCCAAGCAAACAGGTGCTCTTCGTCGCTAAGCAAACCAAACACAGGCTCTTCTAGTCCGGTAGATTTAAACTCTTGGCCTTCTTCCTCCGTGCTCAAAACGCCTTTTTTGGTGTTGATCCAAAGCCTGCCTTTCCAATATTCGATTCCTGAGAAAGGGAATAGACCTGCCGATTTGTCTAAGCCGGTTACCGGATAAGGCCGAGCCGGCAAATCTGCCTCTTTTAGGTAAATGTGGCCGCTTTTGTAGGGCACAACGGAAAAAATGTAGAGGTTTTGATTGCCCTTGGTAAGGTCATAAACCAAACCTTTGATTTGGTTTTGCTCAAAGACCTGTTGCCCAAAAAGGGAGAAAGGCAGCAAGGCGAGCATGCATATGGTAAACTTTCTTAACATAGTGGGGTATTTGCATAAATATACAGACATTTGAAGATAGATGAAATTTACGGCTTGGTTTGCAACGATACTCTTTGTTTTATTGGCGTTTGGATCAATAAGAGGTCAATGGCCATCGGATCCGGGTGGTTTTGAGTGCCGGTCGGGTGCAGAGTTGCTTGCCGGCGGGGAAGGACCTTGGCGCAGTTCCCAAAGTTTGGTGCGTTGGTCCTCGGGTAGCGAACGATTAGACATTTGGGTAAGAACCGTTGCTTTTGGTGCAGATGCCAATCGGTCAGAAGCTTGGGCTCCACAAACCGGTTCGGTTTTTGAAGACAGTCTTTTACTGCATGTGCAAGCACAGGTGCCAAGAACCGTTGTAGATAAATTGCTCCAAGGAGAATGGGTAATGCAGCAGGAGTATCCTTGCCAAATACATTACCGGGGACTTAGCTTAGGAAGTCTGCTTCGCTTGGGAGAAGCCATGGCTGGATCTCGGCAGGCGCCCGGTTCGGTGCCTATGATGCTTTCTACGTATTGGACGCTGCCCATGGGCGAGCCTGTATATTTGGGAACCGGGTTAAGGCTTCATCAAGACTGGACGCTAACGCTTTCTCGGGCTTGCGTAAATTTGCAGGAGTGAATCTAACCCATCATTACGATGCCTTGGTAGTAGGCGGAGGTTTGGCAGGATTAAGCTCAGCCATTGGTATGGCCCAAATGGGCCTTAAGGTATTGGTGCTCGAAAAAGGAAATTTGCCGCGGCATAAGGTGTGCGGTGAGTTTATTAGTGGTGAAGTACTACCCTTTTTAAAAAGCTTGGACGTAGATTTTGAGTCCTTGAATCCGGCGCGCATCAAAAAACTATGGTTAAGTGCTCCCTCAGGCCGTGCCTTGCAGGCCGATTTAGATCAAGAAAGTTTAGGCTTAAGCCGCTGGGCTATGGATTACTATTTGTATCAAAAAGCCGAAGCTGCAGGTGTTCGAGTGGCTCTTAAAGAGCCCTATTTGGGCTTTGAATTGGAGAAAGAGGGGTATGTGGTTCGAAGCAAAAATGGGACCTACAGAGCCAATTGGCTCATTATGGCCTATGGAAAACTTGGACAGCCGGATCGGCAACTTAACCGCTCTTTTTTGCGTGAAGGCACCTTGTATTCCGGAATTAAGTGGCACTTGGAAGCCGATTGGTCAACCGATTTGGTGGCCTTGCATAATTTTAAAGGGGGCTATGCCGGGGTTTCTCAAACCGAGACAGGTTTGGTGAACTTATGTTATTTAGTACGTACCTCAACCGTAAAGAAAGCCGGTGGGGTGGAAGCATTGGAACAAAATGTGTTGAGTCAAAATCCGCATCTGGAACAATTGCTAAGAAAGAGTAAAAAAGTTTGGGAAAAGCCGCAAGCCATATCAGGAGTTCGTTTCAGTGCCAGAGGAGCCATAACTCAAGGGCTTCCCATGCTTGGCGATTCTGCCGGCCTTATTGCTCCATTAAGTGGCAACGGCATGGCCCTGGCCATTCGGAGTGCCCGTTTATGGTTGGAAGCCCTTCGCTCGGTTGAGGCAAAGCCGCAGCTAAGGAAAGCAGCCCTTAGCCATTATCAATCTGCTTGGAATGCCCAGATTCAAGGTCGATTGCGCTTTGGAAAAACCATGCAAGGGCTTTTTGGTGGAACTCTGCTCACCGAACTGGCCTTAGGTACAGCTGCAGTTTTGCCTCCCATTACACACCAACTTATCAAACAGAGCCATGGAAAGCCGCTTGCCCCATTCACCTGATTTTGGAAGCAGGCACCCGGGCCCCGAATGGATGGACCTCGGACTTTCCGAAAGCCAAAAGCGATTGAATTACCAAGAAATAGATCGTATCAATCGCTTTATGGGCGTTTATGAAGCCCTTTTTCAAACCCTAGTTCGTGTTTCCAAGGAACATACCTATAAACCATTACGTATATTAGAATGCGGAAGTGGCTCAGGGGCATCTATGGTTGCCATTTTGAAAAAGGCCCAAAAACACCATTTGTCATGGGAGTGGACGGCCGTGGATGTAGATCCTTTGGCCTGTGCTTTGGCAAAGGAAAAGCTGGCTAAAGCCGGACTAAGCAATCAAGCCCGGGTGGTGCAAGATAAAGCAGAACGGGTACTCGCCACCCAAGGTCCTTTTGATGTTTTGGTGGGAAGCCTGTTTTTGCACCATTTGAGTAACTCCGAAATCATTGAGCTTTGGACATGTGCACAAAGCCATTTGCGCCTTGGGATGATTTGGGACGATTTGGAGCGACGTCCCCTAAGCTTCTATGGCTTCCGATTGCTTAGCTTTGTGCTGGGCTTATCTGAGGTTTCCCGGCACGATGGAGCTCTATCCATTTTGCGTTCTTTTAAAAGAAATGACTGGATTTCCATGGCCGAAAATTCCGGTTGGAACTCTTGGGAATTAAAAAAGAAAGCCCTGACAGGCCGAATGATTTTTTCAGCAACTACCCAACACCTATGATGGATCCACACATACTTGCTACCTCTATAACTCTGCCTCCATATTCAGAGCCATTGCCTGTAATTATGGAGTATGTGGAGTCGTGGATGCAAGGACGGAGTGAGCGAGACCTCCAAAAGGCGCGGCGTATTTTTAGAAATGCTGGGGTAGATGCCCGCTATTCTATTATGCCCGCTCAGGAAGTATTTCAAAGAGAAAGTTTCGCCAAAAGAAACGACCGGTTTATGGAAAAGATGATTCCATTAGCCGTAGCCAATTTAGAAGCCCTTTTTAACCATGCTCAGCTTAAGGCCAATCAGGTAGATTACTTCATTACTACCTCCTGCACCGGGCTTATGATACCATCTTTAGATGCCTACTTGGTCAATGCCTTAGGTTTTAAAGGCGATGTAATTCGAATGCCCATAACAGAAATGGGCTGTGCAGGAGGAACTTCAGGTTTGATGTATGCCAGGGAGCTGTTGGCCAACCAACCCGGTAAACGTGCCGTGGTTTTAGCCTTTGAGTCCCCAACTTCTACGTTTCAATACGACGACTACAGCTTTACCAATATTGTGTCGGCAGCTATTTTTGGCGATGGCCTGGCAAGTGCCTTAGTTTCTACGCACCCCGACGACCAAAGGCCGGGAGTACCGACTTTGGTAGATTCAGCCATGTATCACTTTTTTAACGAAACCCGTATGATGGGTTTCGACTTAAAAGAGTCGGGCCTGCATATTGTGTTAGACCCGGAGGTCCCCACAACCATAGAAAAGCACTTTCCCAATATCTTGCCTCCTTTTTTGGCCAAACATGGACTCAGCATAGAAGAAATAGACCACTTTGTGTTTCATCCGGGAGGGAAAAAAATCATTCAAATGGTAGAGGCGCTCATTGAACCTTTTGGCAAGGACATGCGCTTTACCCGTGAGGTTCTAAAAACCTACGGCAACATGTCTTCGGCTACGGTTCTTTTTGTTTTGCATGCTTGTCAGCAAAGCCAACCTGCTGCCGGAGATACCGGACTCATGCTAAGCTTTGGTCCGGGTTTCTCTGCTCAAAATATTTTGTTGAGATGGACATAAATGCCCCACAAGAAAAGCACGCCCTGATACTTGGGGCTTCCTCCGGTTTGGGAAGGGCCTCGGCCGAAAAGCTGGCCTCTAAGGGTTGGAAGGTTTGGGCGGTGTACCGAGAAAGGCGCGCGCCTCATAAAATACTTGTAGACGAATGGAAGGAAGCTTTTGGTGCGCAATTGGTGCCCATAAATACCAATGCCCTTAGTGCAGAAGCCCGTGCGGAGCTTTGGGAAACTATGCAGGAAGCCAAAGGAAAGCTTGGACTTTTGCTGCATTCGATTTCGCGAGGTACTCCGGGTATACTATGGGCCGAAGGGCAAGGGAAAGAGCTTTCGGCCAATGACCTAAGCCTAACTTGGGAGGCCATGGCTCTAAACTGGCTGGAATGGAGCCGGGAGGCCCTTCAATTGGGATTCTTTGCCCCTCAAGCAGCTAATTTGGCCTTTACAAGCATGGGAAGCAGCCGAAGCCTGCCGGGCTATGCAGCTATTGGCATGGCCAAAGCCTCCCTAGAAAGCTTAGGCAGGTACATGGCCGCTGAATTTTTTAAATATGGGCTAAGAACTAATCTTATCCAGGCAGGTATCACACCTACTCCTGCGCTAAAGGTGTTGCCGGGCATCGATCAAAAAATGGAAGAAGTACGAAAATTGCACCCATTACAGCGACTCACCACACCTGAGGATGTAGCGAATGTTGTATATTTGCTTTCCCGCCAGGAGGCCAATTGGATCAATGGTGCGATAATCCCTGTGGACGGTGGTGAAACGCTTATCTGAAGAACTATATAAATCTCCCGACGAAAAGCTGGCCGGAAATATTCTAGCCTGCATTCCGCAACAAAGCCCTTTTCGTTTTATCGATCGTATCTTGTCTATCGATGAAAACCACGTGGTGGGTACCTACACCTACAAATCCAACGAGAGTTTTTACCAAGGACATTTCCCTGATTTTCCGGTTACACCGGGGGTGATTCTTACCGAAACCATGGCCCAAATTGGACTGGTTTCTTTAGGGGTCTATTTGTGTGGCGCCGACCCCTTGGTCCTAAAATCAGCACGCATATTTTTTACCTCCTCCAACGTTCAGTTCCATAAAATGGTGCGACCCGGTGACCAAGTATGGGTCGAGTCTCAAAAAGAATATTTTCGCTTGCGTAAGCTGCAATGCAAGGTGGCCATGTTTAATCAAGACGGAAAAAAAATATGTGCCGGCACCCTCTCCGGCATGTTCTCTAACCCATGAGTCAAAGAATTGTCGTTACCGGCATGGGCGTAGTTGCTCCCAACGCCATTGGTTGCTCTGATTTTGACCAAGCCCTCCGTACAGGTAGGTCCGGCGTACGTCCGGATTCGCGACTGGTTGACATGGGCTTTGCTTGCCAAATAAGCGCAGTTCCGCCTATTCAAGAGGATTTACTCCAAGCGGAATTTGATCCCCTAACCCGTAGATTCTTAACCAGCTCAGGCTTGGTATATGGTCTTTTGGCTGCCAGAGAAGCCTGGAGAATGGCCGGCTTGCCTTTCCCAGAAGTCGGTCAAGCGCCCTGGGCCGATGCCGGAACCCAGTTTGGAACCGGTCTTTCCGGAGTTGAACCCCTTCGAGAAGCCATTTATAAAGTCGATGAGGGGAAAGTCCGCAAACTTGGCTCACGGGTCGTAGAACAAACCATGGCCTCCGGTATTTCGGCTTGGCTTTGCGGTATGTTTGGCCTGGGAAACCAATGCTCCACCAACTCTTCGGCCTGCGCTACCGGCACAGAATCCATCATTTTGGCTGCCGAACGCATCCGCCAAGGCAAAGCAAAGGTCATGCTGGCAGGCAGTTGCGACTCCGAAGGCCCCTATGTTTGGGGAGGCTTTGACAGCATGCGGGTTTTGGTCCGTCAGGCAAATGGTCATCCCGAAGAAGCTTCAGCACCCCTTTCAGCCAGGGCAGCAGGCTTTGTGCCCGGTGCGGGCGCAGGTGCCTTGGTGCTTGAATCCCTCGAACATGCCCAATCCAGAGGCGCTACCATCTTGGGAGAGTATTTGGGAGGTGCCATCAACTCCGGTGGCCAACTCCAAGGAGGAACCATGACGGCCTCAAACTCCGAAGCCGTCGTAAGGGCCATGCAAATGGCACTCCAAGATGCCCAAATTACCGGAGACAAGGTAAATGCCATCAACGGACACCTTACCGCCACCATGGGCGACCCCAAAGAAGTCAAGAACTGGCAAAAAGCCCTCAACATAGCTCAGGGAAGCTTCCCCTTTATCAACAGCACCAAAAGCATGATTGGCCATTGCTTGGGCGCCGCCGGATCCATCGAGGCCGTGGCCTGCCTATTACAACTTCGTGGAGGCTATATCCATCCAAGCCTTAATGCCATGCCACTGCACCCCGATATTGCCGATATCCTTCCCGAAAAGGCCATACCCCAAACCGCTGTTGAGGTTCCAAATCTTAAGATTATTGCAAAATCCGGCTTTGGCTTCGGCGACGTAAATGCGGTACTGCTTTTACGTAAATGGGAAGAGAAGCGCTAATCTTTCCCTATTTTTGTGCTATGGAAAGAAGTGCCGTAGCAGAAAAACTGGTCGAAATTGTAAGGCCTTACGTGCCCGAAGCCGAATTGCTTACTCAATTGGACGAAGGTTCTGATTTTCTCAAAGACCTTAAAATCAACTCCGCCCACATGATTGACGTGGTCTTGGATGTGGAAGAAGCGTTTGATATAGAAATCAGCGACGAAGCGGCGGAGTCCCTGCAAACCGTGGGGCAAGCCATCGACCTCATTTTGTCCCAAGCCGGTGCTTCGTCCGGCCATTGATTTTTTACCCGCCGCAGGTCCCTACCTCTCTTGGTTCCTGCCCAATACAGCGCAGCTTGCCCGCGTGCTTCCCGAAAAATCAGCAGCTACTTCCGGCGGCTTAAACGCCGCTTTGGTATTTGTAGCAAAAGAAGCCGCTTGGAAAGCCTTGCCCGAAACCCTTCAAACGGCAACCTTCCACCCGGCACAGTTTGTTTTGCAAAAAGCCATTGGGCCAAGCTATCACTTGCTGCACAAAGCAACCGAAACCGCCTTGCTCGCCCATGTGTGGAGTACTCCTTTCGCTGCTATTGCTACAGTACAGGCAGGTGGACTGAACCTTTGGTTGGGCCCCGAAAAGCTGCACCGTCCCTTGCCCAATTGCCTGAGCAAAAGCCACGAATACGGCTTGCAAATGCGGCTCCACCTACCCTCAGAAAAACTCCCCTCTCCGTTTTTTACTTTGGCTTTGGGGGCCTGAGATTTCGCTTTGGTCCCTACACCAATGGAGGTTCTTTGGCTACACAATCGGTATTGAAACAAAAGAAACTTTGTTTTGTCTAGCACAAGGGCCTCCCCTCCAAGTCCTCGCCCCAAAGCTAAGGGCCATAAGCCTTCCGGGTGCTTGCTGCGCGCCGCATCCTCAGTGCCTATGTCCCTAAGCTTTGGGGCTCCGGGCTTTTCGGCTCAGCCCCAAGGCCCGGTGCTAACTCTATGGATTTATTTCCCCAAGGTATAGGCGGCTCCAACTTCCAGGCTTATCACTCCAAAGGATTCTCTGGAAACTCCCGAACCTGTTGGAACACTCTCCTGCACTGTACCGTCCGGAAAGGTCTTGTAGGCTACCGATGGATTAAAGGTCCTCGTACTGGTTAAAAACTGAAACCCAAAGCGCAACTGCCATTTACGGGTCAAAAAATACCGGCCGGTCACTGCAGCCCCAAACATAACCGAAGGACTGGACTCTCGTTCTACCCTTAAATTAAATGATTCTCCCGAGGCGGTACCTTCGGCTTCTACTACAGGATAACTGGAAAACAGCGCACCTACAATCCACCTGGAGTCCAACATAAAGCGTTCCGACTCATAATAATAACCCAAAGCCCCTGCTACAAAACTATGCTGCCAAACGCCTTCGGAAAGAGAGCTTACCGAAGCCGTAGAATCACTTGGGCTGAAAAAGGAGTTCCTAATTTGATCCCTGTAGGGTTGATTGTTGCTGGGGTTTAAAATATACCCACCCATGGCGGAAAAACCCATGCCACGATACAAATAATAGGTGGCTTCTCCCATTATTTGCCAGCCGGCCGTGGCAAAACCCGGTGGAAGTCCTGAAAACTGAGTTTCTCCAAAGGAAGCTATGGGCAATGCTACTCCTGTGGCTACCGAAACAAAATGCGGGTTCAAATAGTCAAAGTTCTTTGGATTGCTTTCTTCTTTTCCCGGGTTTATGTATTCCACTTGCCCTTCGCCCCACTCAATTCGGGCAATTTTGCTGTTGGGAATATACTCGGCAGGTGCTCCATCCAAAGATTTAGGAATGAAGGTAATGCCAAATCGTTTTTTTTCTACCACCTCCCCAATAAGTACTTCTCCATTGGTTAGCACCACTTTGTCCGGTTGGTCTTTGCTCTGTTTGCCGTTGGGGTAGGGGCCTTCTACCGGGGCCGTATTTTCAAAAGATTGCTCTAAGCCATTTTCAAACACAATGCGCTTAACCTCTCCAATAGGAATAATTACCTTGCTGCCCACCGAATTTCCCTCGGTAGGTTCATAAATGATGTCCGTGGCATTTACTTCTTTTACATAACAAGGAATAATTTCACCTCGGATGGTGTAGAGCGCATCTTGGGCGGAGACTTGCCGGGCGGTTCCAAGCACCAACAACAAGCACAGCCATAAAAGAAATCTTCCCATATACTTAAGATAACGAATTCAATGGCTCAGGGTTTCGTTCTTTTTGAGCAAATATTGTAAAAACACAAAGGAACAAAGCAATATTCCAAATCCATAAATCCATTCGGCTACCCAAATAACTTCACTTCTTGGAGACTCACTAAAGTTTACCAATAAAGCCGTATAACCTACATAAAGAACCAAGCAAATGCCCTCCGCCCATAAGGCGCGGACCGTTTTCCCGGTGCCGGAGAGCCCATTGAACCAAATTTGACCAATAGAAAAGCCAATAAGCCCTAAATAAATGACCCATAAACTCGGTGTAGACATCCGAATCAAAGCATTGGAGGGGGTAAACAGCCCGGTTATAGCGGTTGAAAATACCGGCATAAGCCAACCGGTGCCTGCCGAAAAAAGCAAAGCCAAAAGGCTCCCCTTCCACAAAATCCCCGGAATTTTAGACCAATTACCTGCTCCAACTTCCTGACTTACCAAACTGTTGCAGGCCGCTCCTAAGGCAATGCCCCCAATCATAAATAAGCCATAAATACTGCGCAAAATTATGGACAATTGAAAGTTCAAAGCCCCGGTGCGCTCAATTAGAGTAAAAAAAGCAAACCAGGAAGCCATAGACAAGGCATTTTGCAAAACCAAAGGACTTGCTGTTGCTACCAATGGCTTTAAATTACCGGCATAACCTCCTTTGAATAATCCCGGGTATTTCTTTGTGAGCTTAGCAAAATACAAGACATACAAGGCCAAAACTCCGAAATCTGCAATAGCCGAAGCTAAGCCGGCTCCACGGATACCCAGTTCAGGAAACATACCCACTCCAAAAATCAAAAGGTAATCTAAGGCTACATTTAAAAGAGCACCTAAAATGTAAGCAATGCCCACCGGTTTAGAATCGCTTGAGGAAACGGCTAAGGCATAAAAACTTAAAGAGGGCAGCGAACACAATACCCCCGGAGACCGCCACAGCAAATACTCCGAAGTGGCTTGTGCCAAAGCCGCGTTGTTTGTTAGGGCATACAAAATAGGGTAGGAGGCAAAGGCAAAAAGCCAAAACCAAAGGGCAGCATATAAAACAAACATGCGAATCCCCTGCCGGAAATACTTAAGCGCTTTTTGTGGCTTTCCTGCACCAAACGCCTGCCCCATGCGAATTTGAAGTCCTAGTGCAAAGCCAAAGCCTACAACATATACCACCAAAATACAGAGCGCTCCGTAACCACCTGCTTGCTGTTCTAAGGCTCCATACCTACCGAGCATTGCCGTATCTGCTATGCCTATAATGTTTTGAGCCAATAAGCCGGCATATATAGGTCCTGCCAAACCCAATAAGGTGCCAAAGGCTTTGAGACTACCTCTCCACATACAGCAGCAAGCCCTTAAGGTAAGATGCCTCCGGATGGTATAAATCTACCGGGTGGTCCGAAGGTTGGCCTAGATTGTACACCACCCGAACGCGGACTCCCGCATCAAGAGCACCGGCAAATACCGCCTGACGAAACATGGCGGAATCTACTACTCCCGAACAAGAAAAAGTCATCAGAAAGCCACAATTGTTGACACGCTTAAACCCTAAAGCATTTAATCTTCTGTAAGCTTGTATGGCTTGGTGTCGGCTGTTCCTTTTTTTAGCAAATGCGGGAGGGTCCAAAATAACCAAATCGAAGCCTTGGTCTTGCTGCTTGAGCCAAGGTGGTACATCGGTGGTAATTCCGCTATGCTTTTGTTCCTCCATTCCGTTTAGCTTTAGGTTGTTTTCCAGCAGCTGCATGGCACCGGAGCTAATATCCAAGCTGGTAACATGCTCCGCACCTCCTTTCAAACAGGCTAGGCTAAACCCGCCACTGTAGGCGTAGGCATTTAGCACCTGTTTCCCTTGAGCCAGTTTAGCCGCAAGTTTTCGGTGCTCTCTTTGGTCAATAAAAGTGCCGGTTTTTTGGCCGGAACACCAATTTACCTCCATTTGGATTTCGTATTCTTGAACAATACAAGACTCCGTTTTGCCCCATAGAAATCGGTTTTGGGCTTGCTCTCCCTGCCAAACAGGCTGGTAATAAAGCGTATCAGGCTTGTATACCTGTTGTATAGCCTCCACAATTACATCCAAATAACGGTCAATACCCTCATGGTGGCCTTGCAAAACAAAGTGGTTTTGGTAACTGTCCAATACCAAACCCGGTATGCCATCTCCTTCGCCATGAAACCTGCGGATGGCAGTGCACCCTTGGGTCTCAATAGAAGTTATATGTTGGCGGTAAACCAAGGCATTTTCAAAAAGTTTTATAAACAAGGATAGCTCAGGCCTATCCTTTTCGAAACTAACCAGGCGGATGGCTATGGAGCCCCCTCCATAGAATCCGCTTCCCATTATTTTATGGTCCGAGTTTTCCAGCCAAACCCATTCCCCTACTTCCGGGCTTTGGTGGGATTTTTTTAGGGCCCCTGAAAATACCCAACGGTGACGCCTTAAAATACTGGCTTCTTTTTTTTCTTTTAGGATTAGGGTGGGAATCGGTTTTTCCAAATTCATGCGACGAAAATACAGAAGCTATATGGGGGATTAATCAAGGAATGAACAATTTTTAATTTCATTTATTTAAATAACACGATGCAATTATTTTAATTGTACGTACAATTAATTACCTTTGTCTAAAATTAATCATTATGTACACACAAACCCTTTCTGCTTTAAGCCTTGGACTGTTGCTAACCGCCTGTGGTGGAGGTGCAAACACCGAAGCTACCGATGCACAAGCCGCTGCTGAAGCTACCGCTCTAAGCAAATCTTTTGCAGTGAACACCGAAGCTACCACCTTAGGATGGATGGGCTCAAAAGTTACCGGCTCCAGCCACAACGGCACCATTCAGATTTCTGAAGGAAGTTTGAGCGTGGAGAACGACAAATTGACCGCCGGTACCTTTACCATTGACATGAACAGCATTACAAATTTGGATTTGGAAGACCAAGAGTCCAACCAAAAGCTTGTTGGTCACCTAACCAGCCCGGACTTTTTTGATGTGGCTACCCACCCTGTAAGCACCTTCGAAATCACTAAGGCTGAACCTATGGCACAAGCCGATGCTGAAGGAAACAATTACAACATCTCAGGTAACCTCACCATTAAAGGCATTGAAAAGAACATTTCTTTTCCTGCCAAATTTACGGCTACCGAAGATCAGGCCAATTTAACGGCTAGCTTTAGCATTGACCGCACTCAATGGGATGTCCGTTACGGTTCTGACAAGTTTTTTGATGACTTGAAGGACAATGTAATCAGCGACATCATTGAGTATGATTTGTCACTAACGGCAACTCCAAAGCAATAATGGACTAGTTTGTTTTTGCACAAAAATGCCCTGCGTTTGCGCAGGGCATTTTTTTTGCGAACAAATCAAACCTCACGTTAAAGCCAGGCACGCCCGCATGAAAAGGTATGCGGCATGTATAAGAGTGCGAAGAGTGCGGGCGTGACTGGCTTTCTGCAGGCAGGGCGCACTGCAGAAAAGCCTAAACCAACCAACCAAGCTTTTGAGATGTAAGGAAAGAAGGCCCCACAGATCCCCTGCAGGGCACTTCTTCGTCCCCCACCCAAGTTAAACTTCTGCTGCCTCGGCATGTTTTTCTTTGCGGCCCAATACCATCATTTCTCGCACCACCACTTCGGTATAATATTTCTTTTGGCCGTCTTTTCCTGTATAGCTGCCATGAACCAATTTGCCTTCTAAGGCTACCTCGCTACCTTTGCCCAGCAATTTTTCCGAAAGTTCGGCCATCTTGTTCCAGGCCGTAACCTGGTGCCATTGGGTTTCACTTACCCGTTCTCCCGATGGATTCCGGTAGATTTCTGAGGTGGCTACAGAAAAGCGGGCTACTCGGCTGCCGTTTTCTAGTTCTTTGATTTCAGGGTCGGCACCCAACCTTCCCATCAAGCGTACTGAATTACTTAGATTTTTCATGCGTCTTTAGGTTTTAGCTGCGAACAGTACAAAGGTGCAACCCTCTCTTGGCTCTAGTCGTTTATTAAACGTTTACAAACGTTTATTGTCCTTCCTTTAATACATAACTCTTTGAAAATCAAAATGAAATACCTGAAATCGGAATTCCTGAATCAAGCAATGACTGCTCCTCAATACCAAAGGCTAGTGCAAGATTGTGCTGCCACAGGTAAAACAACAGGGGCGATTCAGTCAGAAGCCCTCATTCAATACACCAAATTAAATGCCGCCCGCTCCAGGCGCATCTACAAACGTTGGGCACCCCAACCTGAGCTACTAAATGCCCTACAGTCCATCCAGGAACCTATGCTGGGGCTGTGCATCACCGAAGCTTGGTGTGGAGATGCAGCCTATTATATTCCTATGCTTCAGAAACTCGCGGAAACCTCCGATGGTTTAGAACTGAACTTTGCCCTTAGAGATGCTAAGCCCGAACTTATGGATGCATTTTTGACCAATGGTGCCAGGTCCATACCTAAGTTTATACTACTTCGAAAAGTCAACTTGGAGGTGTTGGGTGTTTGGGGGCCAAGAACTCAAAAGGCCGCCGATTATCGCGCCACTTTAGTAAGTCAGGGCATAGAGGCCAAAGACATTGCAGTGGGCATGCAGCGGTGGTATTTACAGGATATGGGACAGAGTTTTCAACAAGAGTTTACTGACTTTTTGGTGAACATTTCTAAGGCAGTTCACAACCAACAATAAATTGTTAATAAAAAGCAAACTTTTTTAAGTCACAAGATTAACAACCTAAAATCTTTTATGTAAATTTATGGTGCAATTAAGCTTAACTTTTAATCATCTAAATTATGTGCCAGAAGAAATGTTTGGATTGTGGTGCTGTGATTCAGGGGAGGGTCGATAAGAAGTTTTGCGACGACAGTTGCCGAATCAACTTTCACAATCAAAAGTACAAGGCTCGTCAGGCCGGATTTCGCAAAGTAGAGTCTATTTTAAGGAGTAACCGCAGGATTTTAGCACAATTCCTGCAAGAAGGCATTCAAACGCCCTCCAAAGAAATGCTCGAACAAGCAGGGTTTAATTTTGACTATTTTACCCATAGAGACAACAAAGAGCCTCATCACTTTTTTGTGTACGATGTGGGCTTCTCTGCCGAGCCTAACGCAAAATATATACTCCTGAAATTGGTGAAGAAACTGGGGCGGTGATTTTGCCTTATTCTAAGTGGATGTTTGTGTATTCTAAGTCGTATTCGCCACGTCTTGGGTTTAGGCGCTTCGAAGCCTTGGATCCAAGCTCTGATGCACGCTGTCCGTGAGCCCTTGCAATGCACTAAACATGGCCGCAATGGTAACAATACAACCCATCAATATAGGGTAGTCCATGCCAGTTAGCGATTGAATCAAAAGCTGACCGAGACCTTTCCATCCAAATATATATTCTACAAATACAGCCCCTGCCAACAAATTCCCCAACCATCCGCTTATACTTGTCCAAACTGGACCTAAGGCATTGCGTAACACATGCTTAAAAAGCACACCTTGCTTGCTTAAGCCCTTTGCCGTTGCCGTGCGCACGTGCGGCAAATGCTGCGCTTCCTCCAAACTGTTTTTGGTCATTTGCATCAATACGGCTAATGGACGTACAGCTAAAGTAAAAGAGGGCAGCAAAAGATTGCTCAACATCAGCCGCGACTCTCCTGTCCAGTCATCAATTTCGTATAGGTTCCCCCATGGGTAAAGCCCTGTATAATTGTGCCAAACGTAGCCAAACAACCAGCTTATGAGCACCGCAGAAAAAAAACTCGGCAAGGCCATTCCTGTGGAAGCCAAAGTGAGCAACAGCCGTTCCAGCCAATCCATCTTAAAACGGTGGCTCAAAAGCCCCAAGCCTATGCCTGCAACTGCCGCAAAGCCCAAAGCGCTTAATGCTAAGATTAGGGTTTGGGGGATGGCCTCCCAAATATAATGATGTACCGCACGGTTGCTTTGGTAGCTCCTCCCAAACCAAGGCTGTTTAAGTACCAAATGCATGCCGGCTACCTTAAATCCAATTTGAGGAACATCCGGAACCTCATTCTTATATATGGAAATGGGGCTCAGGTCATTTACATAGGCCAACACTTGCATAGGCATGGGCTCGTCTAGCCTATACATAGCGCGAATGGAGGAAATGGTGCTGCTGTCCGTTTGTTGACCTGCCATTTCATATACGGCTGCCTGATCTTTATTGAGCAAGCCAAAGAACAACAAAGCCAACAGCGTAGCACTGCCATACACAAACAGCAGACTGCGGGCTAGGGTCTTTAGGCCGCGACTCATCCGCCCATTTCAGTTTTGAGCTCCTCTATCTCGGGCAAGGTTCGGGACGACCACTTGTTCATCACCACGCCATTTTTTAATAGCACCACGCCTCCGTTGCTCCTTAATATGGTTTTAAGCGCCTTTTCGTCGTTGAAAACTACGGGGGCTTGAATTTGGTATTGCTGCCTGAATTCCAATAACTTTTCATCGTTTTCCGGGGCGGCAACCATGCAAAAAACACCTTTTTCGGCAGCAAAGGCTGCAATACGCGAAATATGTTCGGCTACACCGGGCTTTATCTCATCCAAATAGTTCACCACCGAAAGCAGGGCATAGCCTTGTTCTGCAAATAGGCTGTCGCCCATAGATGCTCCGCTGTATGGGTCAAACATGCTTATGTCCTTAATCTTGGCCTGTTTACCCTCTTCCAATACCTCGTTTTCTTGTTTCCAAAACAAGTGGCTTTGGTCAAACGCTTCGGTCATCCAGCTCCAATCGGTGCCATTGGCATCTTTTGCAATGACTTCGCAGTCGCTTTTTCGGATATACAACAGGTTGGTTTGAATCCGATCCGGGGTCGATTCTGCTTCGGTCCGAATGTTTTTGCCAACTGCCCATGGCCGGTAGTCTTTTAAGGGCTCTGTTCGGGCCGTCCAAATGCTAAAAACCGTGGCCGCAATGGTGCTGATAAGGGCGGTGTAGGTCGCTGTTTGCTTGCTTAACCACAAGCCGGTGAGCCATCGTACCGAGTGTGCTAAGCCAATAAATAAAATGGGGAAATACCATTTGAATTGAAGTATGCAAAGCAGGGCCATCATCACCACCGAAGCAATCATTAAAGCAGCATGACTTTGGTCGGGTGCGCCTTGGCTTTGTATACGCTTTCTCCAAAAGAATATGGGCAAAATAAAGACCAACAGAAATACGTCCTTTCCAAAGGATTGCCAAGGCGTCAGCTTTAGGGCATCGCCGAAGCATCCGCAATCGGTCACTTTTTCGAAATATGCCGAATAAAAGGTAAGGAAGGTAAAGAACAATATCATGAGCAGCAGCAGCCAGCTTACTAAGGGGACCTTGAATCCATAGAGCACGGCCAAGCCCAATAAAATTTCCAACACACATATAAATATGGCAAGCCCCAGCGATTTATCCCCAAACCAGGAAAACACGCTCACGAAGGTTTTGGTAAAAAAGCCTTGCTCGCTTTCCGGAATTTCCGTTTCAATTTTTTCTTTGTGGTTTTCCAGAATAAGATGGGCACAGGCTTGACCTTCTAAGGCTTTACCTTCTTCCGTTAGTTCGTAGTGTACTTCCGTGCTCAGGTCCTTGGAAAATACATCAAAGTATTCCTGAAGCTTGTAGGAAAAACCATGCGGATCGTTGGCTTTTACCAAGCCCGATAGAATAAAAATGGTGCCTACCAGCAAACGGGAAATCCATACCAAAGTTTTCATGCGCAATCTGTATT
Organism: Bacteroidia bacterium; assembly: GCA_030427255.1. Taxonomy (GTDB): domain Bacteria; phylum Bacteroidota; class Bacteroidia; order CAIKAF01; family CAIKAF01; genus CAIKAF01. The sequence goes on from JAUHWY010000010.1 coordinate 60,304, forward strand.
TATCTTCCTTTGCCCAAACCCGAGTTTGGCTAAGTTGCATCTGTTTTTTGCTTTTGCTTGCCCACAAGGCTTTCAAGCATAGCAAAAATACGCAGGCCGCAGGGAAAGCGAAGCTTAGTTTGCAAAAAAGCTGTTAAATAAATTCCTAAGTAAGCGGTCTAAAGTTTAGGATTGGCGCAGGGATTGAAGGCGGGAGCGGCCAAAAGCTTGGCTTAGGTAGGCTTGGCCGAGGAAGTGGAGCTTTGCGGAACTACCGGAGGCTTAGCCTGCCTTTGCCAAGCTTTTGGCCCGAAGCCTGAAAGCCCGCCCGGCGCCCCAAATCAAAAAAAATCAGAAATAAGAACCGAACTAAGCTACTTCGAGCCGGATGAGGGCAAAAAGGGCATAGTTGATAAGGTCTAAATAATTGGCATCCAGTCCTTCACTTACTTTGGTTTTGCCTTGGTTGTCCTCAATTTGCTTGATTCGGTAAATGCGGTTGAGCACCATGTCGGTGAGGGAGCTGATGCGCATGTCGCGCCAGGCTTCGCCGTAATCGGTGTTTTTGGCAATCATGAGCGCGCGTGCGGTTTCTGCCACTTCGTCGTACCAAGCTTCAATGGGTTCCGGCTCAGCGGCGGGGGCGTCGAGCCAGCCTTTTTCCAATTGAATGATGGACATAATGGCGTAATTGACTAGGCCAATGAACTCAGGTTCAATGCCTTCGTCTACCTGCCGGGCACCCGTAGTTTCCAAGGTTCGAATGCGTCTGGCCTTTATAAGCAGCTGATCGGTAAGCGATTCCGGCCGCAAAATGCGCCAGTTGCTTCCATAGTCTTGCAGTTTTAGCGTAAACAGGCTTTTGCATACCTTTAAGGCCGCATCGTAAGCACGCCGTGTTTCTTCCATGGCACAATCGGTTCTCCGTTCATGCAAAGCTATCATATTCGTTTAAACCGGGAGCTCTACAGCCTTCAAAAGCCAAAGCTTATGGCTATTTTGAATGTTACTCCCGATTCGTTTTACCGCCAAAGCAGGGTTACCGAAGAGGCGGCTTTAGACCAGGCACTTAGCTCTGCCGTGGAGGGAGGGGCAGACTTGCTCGACCTTGGCGGCATGTCCAGCCGCCCCGGTGCCGAGGTCTTGCCCGAAGAAGTGGAGTGGGAGCGCTTGCGTTCGGTGCTGCAAAGGGTTCAAGCCTTGGGCATAGATTTGCCTTTGTCGGTCGATACTTGGCGGCTGAATGTGGCTCAACGTGCCGTGGATATGGGGGTGCATTTAATCAACGATATTTCCGGAGGTTTAGCCGACCCTCGCTTGCCGGAATGGGCTGCGGCCCAAGCCTTGCCTTATGTAGTTATGCACCGACAAGGAGATTCTAAAACCATGCAAAAAAATCCGGTGTACGGCCATGTGCTGCTGGAAGTTACCGAGTGGCTCAGCCGGAGGCTACATCATTTGCATAGCTTGGGTTTGCACGACACCCTTGTGGATCCCGGTTTTGGTTTTGGGAAAACCTTGGAGCACAACTTGTGCTTATTTAATGGTTTGTCCCACATTAAAGAAATGTGTGAAAGGCCTCTTTTGGTGGGGATTTCGCGCAAGCGCATGGTGCAACAAGCCAGTGGCGTAGATGCGCCGGAACAGGCTTTGGCTGGTAGTTTGGCCGGTGCCGTACTGGCCTTGGAACAAGGAGCCGATGTGTTGCGCGTGCACGATGTGGCCGAAACCCGCCAAGCCATAGACTTTTGGTGGGCTTGCCGCCAACAAAAACAAGCAGAACCATGAGTTTTTTGCAGTTTATTCAGTGGCAATGGGTCGATTTGGTCGACATCCTGCTGGTGGCCGTACTTTTTTACCAGGTTTATGTGCTCATTCGCGGAACACAAGCCTTGCGGATTTTTGCCGGAATGCTCATTATTTATGTGGTTTACCTTACCGTCGATGCCTTGCAAATGCGTTTGCTCAGTCAAATTTTAGGGCAGTTTATCGGGGTTGGGGTCATTGCGCTTATCATTGTGTTTCAGCAAGAAATTCGCCGCTTTTTGCTATTGCTTGGCAACACCGGCAAACACAACCGCCGCCGATTTGTGCGCGCTATGTTTAGCGGTCGCTGGGCTTGGACCGATCGCTCAAGTTTGGATTATAAGGAGTTGGCGGCTGCCTTAAAAGCCCTTTCTCAGTCGCGTACCGGTGGGCTGCTGGTTTTTGTCCGCGAAAACGGCTTGGGATTTTATTTGAAGTCCGGGCAAACCCTAGAAGCACGATTTTCTAGCCTGCTGGTGCAGCAAATTTTTTACAACAACACTCCTTTGCACGACGGGGCGGTACTCATTAAAGGCAACACGCTTCGTGCAGCCAAATGTATTTTGCCCATTACCGAAAAGGTTGATTTTCCCGATCATTTGGGCTTGCGTCACCGTGCCGCGGCAGGCATTACCGAAGTTTCCGATGCTTTGGCTTTGGTGGTTTCCGAACAGACCGGACAAATCAGTTGGAGCCAAGGTGGGTTGTTGGAAGAGGACGTAACCATAGAAGAAGCCATAGATAAGCTACGGCAACTTCTCAAAAGTCCCGGCAAAGAAGCCGATTCGGGAGCTTAGTCGCGCCCTTTGAGTTTCCGAACCGCAGGCAAAAAGTGGCCGTGCATGCCGTCGAACAGCTCTTTTACTTTTTCTAGAAAAGCCTCATCTACCAATCGTCGAATATCTGCGGGCCCTTCTGCCATATCCGGGGTGAATTTGTACACTTGCTCGTAAGGGCCGGCCTCCACCCGCAACAAATGCTTGTCGTTCATTTTCATAATGGTTATCCGAAACACCGGATGCTCAATTTGATCAATGGTTCTCATGGCAAAATGCACTTAATGTGGCATACACAGCCTGCGTGGGCAGACCCATAATATTGTAAAAGCAGCCTTCGATTTTTTCTACGCCGGCCATCCCTATAAATTCCTGAATACCATAAGCCCCGGCCTTGTCCAATGGCCTAAACCGACTTACGTAATAATGAATGAGGTCCTCCGAAAGCGGAGCCATATGCACCACCGACCGAACCGATTGGCACCTTTGTTGCTCTCCCCAAGACAAAGCAAAGCCGGTAACCACCTCATGCCGGCGACCACTTAAGTGCCGCAGCATGGCCTTGGCTTCTTCCTCGTCCGCGGGCTTAGCCAGCAACTTTCCGTCGATAGAAACTACCGTATCCGCGGTAAGCAGCAAAAGCTTGGGAGAATCTTGCAAGTCTCGGTAAAAAGGAACGGCCTTTTGAGCCGCCAAGGATTCGGCCGCCGCCCCGGCTTCCATATTTTCCGGAACTTCCTCATCCACAGGCCGAACCTCCACAGAAAACTTCAAGCCCAGGCCCTCCAGCAACTCCTTGCGTCGCGGCGACCCGGAACCCAAGACCAAACGGTAGGGAAGTGCCATTGAGTATTGCATGGGGCAAAGATAGTAAGTCCTTAATGGCTTTGGGCGGCTTTTCCGTCTCTGCCTGCAACTCCTCCTTTGGGCAGCACGCCCGGCTAGGGCATGCGTGGGCTTCGTTCCTCAGCCTCCGCTGCCCAAGCCGAGGCGGCTGCCCAAACTGCGGGGTTTCCGGCGCCGCCGGGCCGCGTCTATCTAAGTCAATTTTCTACCTTTGGCCATGGCTGATCTTATGGCAGAACCCAGAAAAGGAGCACGCTCCATAAAAGAAATCCCGACCGAGGTTTTAATGGCCTTGGAACTCGGCCAAATCGAAACGGCCAACTTAGTAGAATGGCTGGCCTTGAATCCCTACCATTTGCTTCGGTCCCAACTGCTTCAACTGGACCTGTTTCAAAGCTATAAAACGCATTGGGAATCCCTCCTGCGTGAGGCTCCTAAAGGCATCAATGCCAGGCAAAAGCACATTGCTGAATTTTGGTTTACCCTGCATGGAGCGCATCCACAAAAGAATATCCTTTCTTTTGGAAAAATAAATAAATCCGATACGGTTAGAGCTTGGACAGCCTACAGTTTAATGCACCAACCCTTGGACTCTTTAGCAAAAAGGCTACAAGTCATAGAACCTTTGGCCAATGACCCACATTTTGGAGTAAGAGAAGTGGCCTGGATGGCGCTTCGTCCCTACGTTTCCGAGCAACCTGTGGAAGGGCTTAAGGTACTGGCTTCCTGGTTTGCTTCTCCAAAGGAGAATTTACGTCGTTTCGCCTCTGAGGTAAGCCGACCCAGAGGAGTTTGGTGCGCCCACATTGCATTCTTTAAAGAGGACCCCACGCCTGCCTTTCCTTTGCTGGAACAACTCAAGTCCGACCCCTCCAAATACGTACGCGATAGCCTCGCCAACTGGTTGAACGATGCCGGAAAAACCGCCCCGGAACAGGTTGTGAAACTTTGCCGAAGTTGGGCCAAAGAACCCAAGGATGCTAATTTGACCTATGTATTGAAAAAGGCACTTCGAAACTTAGGAGGCTTGGAGCGTTTAGATTAACAAGATTCCCATTAAGCCATAAAGCATGTAAACCTTTAGAGCCAAAGAGCTTTGTTTTGCGGAAAGTTTCCAAAGGGCAACAACCGACAGGAATGCTCCCAACCAAACCCCCCAAAGCCAAAAGTTTGCCGGTCCTTTTTCCATGCTTTCCAATCCATAACCCGGAACCAGGGCAATGACTAACGCAGCGCTTGCGGCTATGCGCAGCTGCAGGTCGGTTAAAAGCGCTCCGGTATTGCGTTTAAATATCACATCTCCCTTGCGATCTTGAATGGTTTTTATCCATTCACGGGCCAAAGTGGTCCAAAAGGCCAGGTTAATGAACAAAAAGTAGTCGGTTCTTTGGTTGAGATCAGGCCTTAAGGCCATCCAAACCGTAAGGGCAATCAAAACAGCAATGCTTAGGTTTCCAACCAAGGGTATATGTTGGAGTTTTTTGTTGTAGGCAAAGGTGAGCGCAAGCATTACGGGAAGCAGTTTCGCCGGAAGGAACTGCCACCAAACCAAAGACAGAACCATGGTACCTATCCAGGGACTCAGGATAAGCAAAAAAGCTACCCGCCCCGTTTTGTTGTGCAATGGATTGGTTCCGGGGCGGTTTATGGCATCGGCTTGTTTGTCGCACCAGTCGTTGTGCCAGTTTCCGCCGAGCATGCCCAAGAGGACGGCCAGGCACAACTCTTGTGCACCGGCTTGCTCAGCCCCAAAAGCAAACAGCAAAACCACCATAAGCAAATTGGGCATGCGCAAACTCCGAAACCATGCCCAAATACCGATGGACGACGAAACTTGTTCCTCGCCGGAAGGCCCGAATTCAGTATCTTTGTTGTAATGCACTTCCGTCTTTGCTTTATTGCTCTTTTTAGCTTTAGCTCCACATGGTTAGGAGCCCAACGTTCCAATGGGCAGCCCTTGCCAATATCCAAAAGTGCGATTTCTTTTTCGCTTAATCGGTATGCCATGCCCGCTGAAGCATTATCTCTAGATGGGCCGGAAAAAGAATGGAGCTTTGGCCGTCTCTTAAACCTTGAACAGCCCGACTTATCCTGGCAACTAGTAGACAGCAGTTTAAGCCTATATGCTTGCGGATTTAAGGTAAACGATGCCGAAGGTTTAGGCATAAATTTCAATCATTTGCCTCAGAACCAAGGAACCCTTTGGGTAGAAAGTGCAAGCGAAATTCTTGGAGGGTTTGATGCCGCATGCCGCCCCAATCATGGGGTTTTTGCCGTAAGACCTCTTAAGGGAAATAGCCTTGTTTTGTGGTGGCAGGGAGCTTCGCCGCCTAGTTTTGATGCGCAAGCGGTAGTTGTGCCTTCCTGGAAAAAGCTGGAAGGTTTTGGCGATGCCGGCGACTGCCTTCCCGATGCGGCATGTCCCGAAGCCCTGGGTTGGGAAGATCCAAGACGCTCCGTAGTTCTAATGCTTACCAACAACAACACGCGTTTTTGTACGGGAACTTTAGTAAACAATACGCAAGAAAATGGCCGTCCCTTGCTGCTCACCGGCAGGCATTGCAATGCTCAAGCCAACTCCATTGTGTGGTTCGGGTACGAAAGCCCGTTTTGCGAGGGTGGGGACGGACCCAACCAAAAGAGCCTCCAAGGGCTTATTCCCCTTGCAGAGCGTGCTCAAAGCGATATGGAGCTCTTTCAGTTGGCTCAACAACCCTTGCCGCAGTGGCAAGTCTATTTTGCCGGGTGGTCCAGAGATAGCCTTGCGCCCAGTGAAACCCATTGCTTGCAACATCCCCGTGGAGATGTAATGAAATATGCACGAGACAACCAAGCCCCGGGCCGTTCTGTTTATGTTGGGCCTGATTTAGGTACAGGCCCTTATTGGCGCGTGAACGACTGGGATATTGGAACTACCGAGCCCGGTTCCTCCGGTTCGGCCCTTTTTAATCCAAACAAACAAGTGATTGGCACCTTGCATGGAGGCTTTGCCTCTTGCTCAAACGATTTAGAAGATTATTTTGGTGGCTTGTATGCCTCATGGGATGGACCTGCCGATACCTTGAGGTTGAGGGATTGGTTGGATCCTTTGGCTACTCAAACCATGGCTTTGAATGGAAGGTATATTTCGGTGCCCGCCCTGCAGCGCGATTTGGCCCTTAAATTTCCTTTTCCCGATTCTATGCTTAGATGCAATTCCGGCCCCGTTCAGGTTTTGTGCACCAATTTTGGTATTCAAGCAGCTCAAAACCTCCAGCTTTTTGTTCGGGTGAATGGCCAAGAGCAAACCATGCTTTTGGATAGGCCGCTTAATTCCGGGGACTCCATTTATCTAGATTTGCGGCCATGGCTTCCTTCGGATCCTGAGTTTTTGGATGTGGAGGTAGAATTGGTAGGCATTTTTTCCGGTGGACAGGAGGAGTATCCGGCAGATAATATTTCCACGCTTCACCTTATGCAAAGGCCCGGAACCCAGGTAGCATTAGAATACCGTACCGACGAAAAACCATTGGAGAGCTTGTTCTTGCTGAAAGACCGCAACGAATCGCTGGTTTATGCGTTGACAGATACTTCGGCCAACAGCTTGTGGGAGCAAAACATTTGCGTCCTTCCCGAATGCTATTTGTGGATAGCCATGGACGCAGGCGGGGATGGGATTTGTTGCGGGGAGGGCCAAGGCTCCTTTTCTTGGTCATGGGGAAGCCAACCGGAGATTTGGGAGGGTTTTCAAGATTTCGGGAGTTTGGATACGGTGGGTTTTTGCGTGCCTCAAAGCTATGCAGGTCCCAATTTAATGGGTATATACCCCAATCCTGCGTATCGCTCATTCCGTTTCTTTTATCCGGCTGAACTGCTTGACGAACCTATTGAACTTCGTTTTTATGATGTTTCCGGAAGGCTTGCCTATACCTGGGTTCCCGAAAAACTCATTTGGGAAGAAGTCATTCCTGAGGCGCTGGCTCCCGGAGTATACATGTTGGTTTTGGTAGACCTTCAAGGGAACATCATCTCTAAAGCGCGTTTGGTGTGGGCAAGCGATTTATAGTGCCTTATTTTTTTGAAAGGTCTTGGCTTGCAATAATTCCTATTTTTGGCGTTTACCCTTGGCAAAGCATGCATAAGTTAAGTATCCAGGTGCGGTTCATTTGCTTGTTTTTGTTGGCCCTGTTTGCTCATTTTTCTGCACAGGCTCAGCAGAAAGGGGTAGTCTATGGCGTAGTTCAAGACAGCTTGGGAGCTCCGGTTCCGTATGCACTTATAAGCGACACCTCCCGAAAATTTTTGGTTGAAACCGACCAGCAAGGCCGCTATAGGTTAGAGTTGCCTGCAAATCAAGCTTGGCTTATTTCCGTTAGGGTGCTTAATTACAAAGAGGCAAAGTTTCAAGTTACACTTAAGCCGGGTCAACGGTTGCAAAGAGATATTTTGATGCGGCAAAATCAGCTGGAGGATTTTACCATTATAGAACGCGGCAATCAGGATTTAAGCGTAATCGAAATTTCGACCGAGGGCTACCAACAACTGCCTGTGCCCGGAGATGCCATTACTGCGCTTATTCGCGCCGAAGGTATAGGGGTGGCGGCCGGCAACGAGCTGAGTTCCGGCTACAGCGTTCGTGGAGGAAATTTTGACGAAAATCTAACCTACGTAAATGGGATGGAAATTTATCGTCCCTTTCTTGCTCGAGCCGGGCAACAAGAAGGATTAAGTTTTATTAATCCCGATATGGTAGAGTCCATAGAGTTCTCCGCAGGAGGATTTGAGGCAAGGTTCGGTGATAAAATGAGCTCTGTGCTCAACGTACGCTACCGAAAACCATCCCAGTTTAGAGCCAATGCCTCCCTTAGTTTTTTAGGTGGAACAGCGCACATCGAAGATGCCATTTTTAAAAATAGGCTTAAGTACAATATAGCCTACCGCTATAAATCCAACAACTACTTGCTTTCAGGTTTGGATACCCGCGGAGATTATCAGCCCGTATTTCAAGATGTTCAAGCCTATGTGGCTTATGATCCGCACGAGGACTGGGAATTTAGTTTTTTGGGCTCTTTTTCCGACAACAACTTTATTCAAATTCCCCAAGACCGTGAAACCCAGTTTGGGCATGTTCAAGAGGCCAAGCAGCTACGCGTCTTTTTTGATGGACAAGAGCTGACACGTTTTCAGGTGGCCAGTGGGGCAGGGGCCGTAACTTGGAGCCCCGGAGATTGGGAGCATAAGGTCTACGCCAATGTGTATCGCACCGTAGAAACCGAAGAGTTTGACGTGCAAGGACAATACTTTCTGGGTGAAGTGGAATCCGATTTGGCCGACCCGAATTTTGGAGAAGTTGTAAATACCACCGGCTTTGGAACATTCTTGAACCACGCCAGAAACCGCATGGATGGTGTGGTTGCGGCTTTTGGTTATCAAGGGCAATGGGAAAGGCCACAGTTGCTGTTTAACCCTCGAACAGACATTCAGTTTCAGTGGGGGGCAGAATACAAACGAGAACAAATAAACGATCGACTTAAAGAATGGGGGCTTTTAGACTCCTCAGGCTATTTACTTCCCTACGAAGGTCCTGCTGATTTAGGAACAATGGAATTGGAAGAAGTGCGCAATTCCACTGCAGCGCTTAACAGTCAAAGAGTTCAAGCCTTTTTCCAATCTCGTTTTCAATGGAAGTCCGCCGAAGGACACCGCTGGTACCTTAACGCCGGAGGAAGAGCTCATTATTGGGACTTGAATCAGCAACTCCTGCTAAGTCCTAGAGTACAAATGGGGGTACAGCCCTTTTGGAACCGAAGGTTTTCGTTCCGAATTGCTTCAGGTATCTACTACCAAGCTCCTTTTTATCGAGAGCTACGCGACTTTCAAGGAAACTTAAATACCAACGTTAAGGCCCAACAGGCCATTCATGTGGTTGCAGGAATGGACTACGATTTTAAATGGTGGAATAGACCATTCCGACTTACTGCCGAGGCGTATTACAAACAACTCAATGACCTCAATCCATACAAAATCGATAATGTGCGCATCCGCTATGAGGCAAACAACAATGCCAGAGGATATGCGGCCGGTTTTGATGTAAAACTCAATGGGCAATTCATTCCGGGCTTGGAGTCTTACGTAACCTTGGGAATTTTACAAACCATGGAAGATATTGATGGGGATACCCAAACCTTGCCCGATGGCTCAGTAACCGAAATTGGCTTCATTCCTCGGCCCACCGACCAAAGATTAAATCTAGGCTTATTTTTTCAAGACAATTTGCCAAACTTGGAACAGTGCAGGGTGCATTTGAGTCTTTTGTTTGGAACGCAGCTGCCTTTTGGTCCTCCGGGAACCCAAAGGGCTGCCGATACCCTTCGCTCGCCCATGTATCGTAGAGTAGACATTGGTTTTTCCTATGTGTTTATTTCTCCCAATAAAAAGGAAGAAGCTTTGTGGAGAAAAGGAAAAGTAGGAAAGCACATTAAATCGTTTTGGGCTTCCTTGGAGTTTTTTAACTTGCTCGACATCAACAATACCATCTCCTATCTTTGGATTAGAGACGTGAGCGGTAGGCGATATGCCGTTCCAAACTACCTAACGCCTCGTTTGATAAATTTAAAATTGGTTTTGGAGCTGAACTGATATGGCTAGTCTGCTATCTTGCCCAATAATGTACTTTTTCAGGCCTGCCTTTTGGTGTTTCCTCCTGATTTTCCAGATGGGCTATGGCCAAAGCAATGGCTTTACCTTTCTAGGGCCTAATTTTACTATAAGCTTTAATGCACCGGTGGATACTTCCCAATTCATTATTCAGGGAGATACTTTAGTTCAGCATTTGACCCAAGAAAATGTTTTCAGTTTCGGATGCGCTTATGTGCCTTTACCAAATCGAAAAAACCTTAGAGAAATTATTCGTTCTTGGGCGGAAGCCATTCATGCGGATGTCTCCGAATGGTATGCCTTTGAAAGGAGAATGGCCACGGAGAACGGAAAAAAGAAAAAAGTAAATGGCCTAAAGATCATCATGAATTTTTTTGATGAACGCAAAACCCTAGCCGCTGCTACCTTCATTCGAAACGGATATTGGTATGCTTTTTTTGTTATTGGCCCTAGAAATATATCTACGGAATTTATAGGTTTCTCAAGAATTCGGAGCATTACTTGGAAGGAATAAGACCTGCTGATTCAGCCTCCAACCGTTTTTGCACCCCTTCCTAAAAGCTTCCCCACACCAAGCTCAGACTTAGTACATCCCCCCTTAGGGGACGGTTGACGCCTTGTGTTTTCAAGCATTTTGTCCTGACCGTAACGTCAGGATTTTAACCCTAACCAAGGCGTCAGGGACGAATTAAGGCAGGGTCAAATGGAAAGACCTCCTGACCGGAGCCTCAGGTATTATAATCCTGACCGAAGCGTCAGGTTTTATAATCCTGACCGAAGCGTCAGGTTTTATAATCCTGACCGAAGCGTCAGGTTTTATAATCCTGACCGAAGCGTCAGGACAGAATCGCCACCGGAATAGCAATGCGTCAAAGGTCTCTTTAGGGTAAAAGGCACGTTAAGAACACAAAGTCCTATCCATCTAAACTCAGTTTTGCAATCCAAGCCTTCTTTAGTAAAGCACCATAAGACTCCCCGATTTCTGTCCTTCTTGTCCCAAGCAGTCCAGATAATCAACCACAACAAAATAAGTGCCTTGGGGAACTGTGCTGCCCCCGGGGGCTGTTCCATCCCAACCGTTTTGCAGGGTGGAAGTAGAAAACATGAGGATTCCCCACCGGTTGTAAATACTCAGCGTAAAGTTTTCTGCATTAGCCAATTGAGCAATAAAATAGGTGTCGTTAATTCCATCTCCATTTGGAGTAAACACATTAGGCATATCAAAGGGTGGAATTCCATCTATTAGGCTCACTGTAACGGTGTCAAAGCCGGGGCCACATTCGTTGGTGATGCTTAATGTTAGGCTGGTATCGCTGCTAATGGGCAGAATGTTGGAGGTGCTTCCGGTTCCCCAAAGTACATTCCCTAAACTGTCCGGCGCCACCAGTATTGCAGTATCTCCGACACAAATTTCCTGATCTTCTACATCAAACACCGGAATGTTTTTTGCCACCGCAAAAGCCGAATCCCAAACCGTACAATTATTGTCATCGGTTACCTCTACTCGGTACCATCCGGGTTCGGTTACGGTCCACGTTTGACTCGCAGGGCCGTTTTCCCATTGATAGGCCACAAAACCTCCACCCGCATTTAAGGTTAAATCTCCGTTTTCACAGATTACCAGAGTGTCTCCGTTTAAATTTGGGTTTGGGCGTGGGAAAACGGTTATGGTGGCTGAGTCCCTACGGCACGTTACCCCTGCGGAGTCTACGCCCAAACGTATGGTTATGGTTTGATTGCCGGGTCCGTCGTGCCCATAATTGAAAGAGGGGGTTGGGATTTGGAAATCATCCAGCAAACTGTCCGGGTTCCAGGTGTAATTGAAGTCATTTAACAATTGACTCGGGGTGAGTAAAAGCGATTCATCCGAACAAACTTCATAGTCCTCAATGCTAACATTGGGCCTTGGGAACACCTTGATGGAGAGCGTATCTGTAAGGGTAGTATCTAAGCATTCGTCATAAATCGAAATTACATAATCTCGATTTACGGGCGTTTGCACCACATAAGGTGGACTCAACACATTGCCGTTGAGCGACCAGTCGATATTGAAAAAGCCGGAGCCTCCAACCGTGTCAAATGCCAATGGGACTACTTGACCAATGCAAATATTGGTGTCCGTTGCAGCCACTTGAAGGTCAGATACATCTTGAATAAGCAGGGTCACTTGACTTACAACAGGCTGGTTGCAAATGGTATCTGTTATGGTAACGGTTACGGTCTCCCCCGGATCTGCAACCCCATCTGAAAAAGGCGTAATGTTTAAGGTAACGGTATCTATGCCCGGAGGGAAAATGATAAAATTGGGTAGGTTATTGTAGTCCGAACCCATGGTTGCCGAGCCGGTAACTTGAAAAAATACGGTATCGCTGTTGGTGCTTTCGCTTGTCCGAACAAACTTCAATGCAGCATCTGAACATCCTTCGTATAGTATGGTGTCGTTGGTAGGTGATGTTCCGGTTTGATTAAAATCAATGTCCGAAGAAATCTGCACCAAACCCGAAGAAAAGGAATTGGCACGTAAAAATACCGCAGAGTTAAGCGCACCATCAATTACGTCTGCCACACCCAAACGTAAGGTATACGTTGTGCAAGGAATAACCGGAGCTTTGGCAGTAAGCACTGTAGTAAACCCCCCAAAAACCACCGAGGTAGGGTTGCAGTTGTCTACAAAATATTGACAATTGGTGCATGGGCCTGTAGCGCAACCGGAAGATTGACCGTTATTTACATTATTAATGGTCACCGGCAGGTTGGTGTTGGGGATCAAGGCTATATTTTGGTTTACGTATTGCCCTCCGGCCGGATTTGGACCACTTAAGAAGAATCCAAATACATCGTTAAAATTGGAGTTTACATAAAAATTGTACTCCATGGAAGCAAATACATAATCGAATTGAATGGTATCTCCACCCGGAATAAAATCAAATTGAATGATTCCCGCATTGTTGGTGGCAGAACCTCCCGCAAGCTGAGATAAAGCGGGATCTCCCGGAGTGCCTGCGCCGGTAGGGAAGCCCCCATTCGCTAAGCCCAAACTCGGTGCAATATCGCAAGTCGCAATTACCGCACCACTATTCATACCTATATTGGAATTTGCCCCATTAAAGGTTCCAAATTGAATAGCGGCTCCTTGACTCGTAATGTTGCTAACATTGAGGCCATTGCCAACAAGCACATTGTTGATTAAATTGGCAGGAGTTTCGTATTGAGTGGTTAGTTGAGCTTGAACTTGAAAGCTAGAGCTTAAAACGATTCCTAGTACGGAGCCTAAGAATCCTATCTTTGAGAACTTTTGGCGCATAAATGAAGATAACCTGACTAGTAAGTTATGACAAAGCTAAGTAAAAAACAAGCAGGGGGGATAGTTTACTCCACATTCGGAAGCCAACAAGAACCTGAATCAGAGCCACAAGCTTTTCATCCCACAGATTGGGAGTTGGGAGTAAGACGCGAAAAAAAAGGGCGTGGTGGAAAAACCGTAACGCTAATTATTCTACCCGACGAGTTCCCCGGAAACCAAGCCCCCGATTTGGCCCAAAAAATTAAAAAGCACTGCGGAACCGGAGGGAGCGTTACTCCGCAAGGTATTGTTATTCAAGGAGATTTTGTAGATAAAACCATAGGCTTTCTCAAAAAATTAGGGTACCCGGCAAAAAAAGTTGGTGGATAAATCAACTTTTGCACGGTATTTGGATAAGGTATGCCAAAGCTTCTTGTTATGGCACTAAATACTACCATTTCTCGCATCCTCCCTTTGGTTTTGTTGCTGTTGCTAAGTGCTTGTAGCGCATCCAGCCAATTGGTAAAGCGTGCCCAAACCCTAGAAGCCGAAAAAAACTACCGAGATGCCGTAAACGTTTACAACGAAGCCCTTATCCGAAAACCCAACAATAGAGATGCAAGGGCCGGCCTCCAAAGATCTGGACAAATTGTGCTCGACGATATGCTCTCCGAGTTTTGGAGACACTATAATTTGGAGGAATACGAACAGGCCATAAAAAAATACGAAGAAGCACGCGCCTTTGAACGCCAAGTAGCCCTCCACCAAATTCGCTTGGAATGGGCTCCCCATTACGACCAATACTTTAAGACTGCTCAAGAAAATCAATTGAAGAACTGGTTTCAAGAAGCCGCTAAAGCCATCGATAATCAAGATTACCGAAAGGCCGAATCCATTCTGCGCCGTATCGAAAGGCAAAGCCCAAATTACCAAGGCTTAGATCAAATGCGTCAGGCTATTGAAATCGACCCTTTGTATCAAAAAGCACTTACCGCCTATAGTATCGGAAGCACCGGTGAAGCTGTTTCTTTTTTTAGTCAGGTCGCTGCCATTAATCCCGACTACAGAGATACCCGCGAAATCCTGGCTAAGCTTAAAGCAAATAGCTCCTTGAGTATTGCAATTCTTCCTATTGAAGATCAGTCCGGTACTCCAAATGTGGCTTCTGAGCTTAGTACCGAAATTGTGAACCAACTGCTTGCTCTGCGAAATCCGCTCATTCGTTTGATTGACCGGGAGTACATGAACAAGATTCTGGAAGAACAAAAACTCGGCTTGTCCGGCCTAATTGACGAGTCTTCAGCGGCTCGTGCCGGTCGTCTTATGGGAGGAAATGCCGTACTCATTGGTGCCGTTACCGAGGTTAAAATCGAAAATAGAGCCCCACAAAAAGAAGCCCGAACGGCATTTACCAGAGAACGGGTCTATTACCGAGACTCTTGGACCGGTTCTCAAATGTCTCAATTTCAGTACAGAGAACAAACCTATTACGAGGTTACCCAAGAGCGTAAAGTAACCCTAACGTTTAAATACCGACTCATTGATGTGGAGTCCGGTACTATTTTAGACTCTGACGTAATTACAAGGTCCGCAATCAATACCGTTCGCTTTGCAGAATCTCGAACCAGTCCGGATCAGTTGTTTCCGCGAGCAGGGAATGTTTCTCAATCTGACCTTACGCGTTGGAGACAGCGTTTCTTTGCCGATAAGTCCATGAAGTCATCTACCCAATTACTCAATTTGGTGGAAGAGGATGTGTCTCGCGAAGTGGCTCGTAAAGTAAATACCAACGGATTTTTGCAACTACGATGAACAGGGCCCTTTGGATTATAGCATTGGTTTGGTGGATTTTGCCGGCTTGCAAAAGCACAAAGCAGCGCATGCCCGACAAATCATCAAGCGCTTCTTCTTCCGCCTTCGAGAATGGAGGGCTGCCCTCTTGGGTCAAGTCTCGTCCTATGGATGGTGGTCATTACTATGGCGTCGGTTCTGCCATTATCATTCCCGGGTCTTCTGCCCATTTTGATGAGGCCAGAAACCAAGCGCTCAATCAGATTGCAGGTGAAATCCAAACCAAAATTGAATCCAAAAGCTTGCTTACCCGTTTTGAGTCAGATACTCGGCTCAGGGAAAATTATTTTACCGAAATCAAAGCCAAGGTCAATTTGCAGGTAGAAGCCTACGAAAAAGTGGACGATGCCACCTCTGGTAGTCGCTACTACGTGCTGTATCGGTTAAACCGTGCCGAATATTGGCGAAAAATAGAGGAGGCTCGATTAGCTGCCATTCAACGAGCTGCTGCTTTGGTAAAACATGGCGATGAACTGCTCAATCAAGGACTATTGCTGCCGGGTATGCAATCTTTGTTTCGGGCCCTTAAACTGCTCGAACCTTATGCCGATAAGCAATTGATGGCTCAGGTCGACGGCCAAAACAAAGACTTGGCTGAGTGGATTGCCGGCCTAATGTCTAAGGTACTTACAGGCCTTTCTTTGGAACTAAACCCTAAGGTGTTGGAGCTTTCGGTAGCCTCCGGAGAACAAGATGCACTTGTTTCCTTGATTGCCCAATGGAATGGAATCCCTGCGGCAAATCTCCCTGTGGCATGGAGGCTTTCTTTTTCCGGCACAAATACTACACGCGAAGTGCCGGGGGAACCCACTACCAATGCTTCCGGACTTGCACAATTGAGGCTGCCCGAAATTTCTAGAGCGTCAGCGCTAGTAGTTTCCGCTCAAACCAGTCCTTTGGAATGGTTTCATGACAGCATTGTACCCGCCTACACCAAAAATTATTTAATGGGCTTTACTCGTTCGGCTACCGCTCGAGTAACCATGCGAAAGCCTCGTATTTTTTTGCAAGTTGCCGAATCCAACTTGGGTCAATCGCCCGACTATCCCATCGTACAGCTCATGGTTCAAGAGTACCTGGAAAAACACGGTTTTGTCTTGGTTTCCGATGCCAATAAAGCCGAAGTTAACATGGAAGTAGAATCCACCACAGAGTCCGGAACTCAGCAAGGCGGTATTTACATTGCCTATGCCACCCTGAAATTTAGAGCAGTACGGATTCATGACAACACACCGCTTTTCAATAAAGTGATTGAAAGGCTCAAAGGCGCAGACCTTTCCTTCCAAGCCGCCGGCCGAAGAGCGATTTCTTCTAACCGAGAGGAAATTTTAAAGGCTTTGGACGGTATTTTTGGCCTCTGATTCTTACATGGATTTTTCTGAGTGCTTATTTTGGGTGGGATTTCCCCTGTTTTTGGCAAATTGCGCTTGTCTTAACTTTTTGAAAATAGTATATTTTATTCTAATTGCCTTATTTTCAATATCTAAGATTTTTAATCTTAGATCAATAATGTAGGGACAATTAAATGTTTGGTAAGCTTCGCTTAACGCAAGTCAGGTAATGTAGGCCTTAGCTTTGCATCAAAATATATCGTTATGCGAAGCTTTTTACTCTCATCTTTTCTTTTTTCTTACATGGCTGCTCAGGCCCAAATCACCATCACCGATGCGGATTTGACCGGCGGTAATACCTACAATTGGACCGCCAACAACGTATACCTTCTCGATGGTACCGTGTATTTGGAGGCGGGTGCTACCCTGAACATCGAAGCCGGAACTGTGATTAAAGGCGTGGCCAAACAGCCCGGACAACCTTTTTCTTCACTTATCGTTTGCCGCGATGCCCAAATTTTTGCCAACGGCACCCAGCAAAACCCCATCATCTTTACCGCCGAGAGCGACAACCTAAGCGGAAACTTGGATGAAACCGACCGCGGCCTTTGGGGTGGTCTGGTATTACTTGGCCGGGGCAAAGCCCGCAAAAACGGTTTGGACTCTTTCCAGGTAGAAGGTATTCAAGGGGTAGAACCTCGTGCCTTAATGGGTGGTTTTGATAACAACGACAACTCCGGTACCCTTCGCTATGTTTCCATTCGTCATGCCGGTTTCGAAATTGCTCCTGGTAACGAGTTGAACGGCCTTACCCTGGGTGCGGTTGGTGCAGCCACTACCTTGGAATACATCGAAGTATTTGCCGGTTCCGACGATGGATTTGAATTCTTTGGTGGCAAACCCAATGCCAAATATTTAATTTCTGCTTTTAACGACGACGACGCTTTTGACTGGGACAACGGTTTCCGTGGAAAAGGGCAGTTCTGGTTCGCTATCCAAGCAGAAGACGCCGGTCAACAGTTGTTCGAAGTAGATGGTGCAGAACCCGATGCCGATGTACTTTGGTCTAACCCTACCGTTTTCAACGCTACCCTTATCGGCTCAGGTTCTACCAATACCGTGAGCCCATACGACGGCAACAACCTCCTTTTCCGTGATGCTACCGGTGGTGTGCTTGCAAACTCCATCATTTTTGACCTCAAAGGCGAGGGCCTTCAAGTAGAAGACCTTACCAACGGTATCGATTCTTACCAGCGCATGTTGGATGATTCTTTGGTGATTGCCAACAACGTTTGGTTCCAATTTGAAGTAGGCAATACCCTAGATACTACAGGCTTTTTGCAACAAACCGGCGCTTCAGGCACCGATGATGATTGCTCCGATTTAATCAACCACCTCACCACCAACGGAAACGCTGTGGCTAACCCCAATCTAAATTCCGTTGGCCGTTTCACCAACAATATGTTGGATCCTCGTCCTGATGGAACCGAAACCGCGGTAACTTCCAACTTGTATGCCTATCCTAACGACCCTTTCTTTACGCAAGTGTCTTACAAAGGTGCCTTTAATCCAAATGGTCCCCACTGGATGTTGGGTTGGACTACCCTTGACCGCAACGGTTATTTGGGCGATTTTTCTTCTTCCATCCAAGCCCAAGAGGTTAAGGAGTTTGGTTTGTATCCTAACCCGGCTCAAGAAACCCTTAGCTTAAGCTTTAACGAGGCTGCTCAAAACGAAACCGTAGAAATTCTTGATTTGAACGGACGTTTGCTTCAAAGCCACCAAGTAACCGGAACTCAAGTGTCTTTAGAGCTGAGCAATTTGGCCAACGGAATGTACATCGTACGCTTCCGCAACAGCCAAACCAAACTAATGATTGCTCGATAAACCTGCATTTCTTTTTCATTTTGCTATAAAAGGAGGCTGCGCTTTGCGTGGCCTCCTTCTTAAATTAATCGAATATGAATCGGCTTACCCTTTTTGCTTGCCTTTTTTTCTGTTTGGCACAACACACTTTGTACGGCCAAGCTACCGGACGGATTTCGGGAAAAGTGGTGGAAAAAGAAACCGGAGAGAATGTGCTCTTTGCCACCGTACAGTTGTTGGGAACCGAAATGGTGACTTCTACCGATTTGGATGGCTGGTTTCATTTCGATAAAGTGCCCGTCGGCACCTACAGTGTAGAGGTGTCCGGTATTTCGTATACCAAAACTACCGTCACCAACCTATCCATTTCTTCCGAAAAACCCACGGAAATTACGGTACAACTGCCCTCGGCAACCGTAGAAATTGAAGAATACACCGTAGAAGCCGCCGCTGTCCAAAATTCCGAGGCCTCTTTATTGGCCATGCAGCAAAAAGCCGACGCCGTTCAAGACGGAATTTCCTCCCAAGAACTGGAACGGACCGGGGCAGGAGATGCCGGTGCTTCAATGAAATACGTAACCGGAGCCTCCGTGGAAGATGGAAAATATGTGGTGGTGCGCGGTTTAGGTGACCGATACTCAACCACCCAAATCAATGGACTTAGCACCCCAAGTACCGACCCCTACCGCAACAGCACCAGCCTTGATTTGGTGCCTACCGAAATGCTCGACAACATTATCGTTAGTAAAACCTTTACTCCCGACCGTCCTGGAAATTTTACCGGCGGAAACGTAGATATTACCACCAAATCCTTGCCCGAAGCTTTTTTCCTTTCATTAGGCTTTGGGATATCTATCAATACTCAAGCTTCGTTTCAAGACGATTTTTTATATGAAAATACTCCCGGCGTGAACTTTCTAGGCTATGGCACCGGCGAACGTGACTTGCCCGAAATCTATACCTCTCCCGGCTTAGCTCAAGGCATGAACAATTTTCAATACCTCGACATTCGAAGCCTCGATAGCCGCTTGGGAGCACGAGATACCTTTAACTTACTCTCTAAAGGATTGCCCAACTCCTTTGTGCCCTCTACCAAGTTTGTCCCATTCAATTCTTCCTTCAATATTTCTCTTGGAAACCGCCATACCTTTAAAAACAAACTAGGCTCAAAACTCGGATATGTGGTGGGCCTCAATCAGTCTACCGATTATCGTTTTTACCAGGATGGTGTTTCGGCAGCTTGGGTGCTGCCCGGTCCAAACGTGCAAGACCTACAGGAGTTCTTTAATTACTCCGACGTTAGAGGAACCGAAGAGCTGCGCACAGGAGCCTTACTCGGTACTACCTTTTGGCTGAGCGAAGCCCATGAATTTTCCTTTACCGGCATGTACAACCACTCCGGCGAAATGAGTAGTCAGCAATCGCAAGGTACCGCGCCCCAAGTATTGGCTCAGTCGGCCAATCAATTCACAACCATTACCAATTACTTTATGGAACGGGCCATGACAAACCTGCAATTCAAAGGCAGGCATTACCTAAAGGGCATACGTTCCGAAATTCAATGGATGGGCGGCTATACCGATGCGTTTCAATCCGAACCGGACATGAAGCTTTTTGCCTACACCACCAATGCCGAGGGCACCAACGCCCTTTCACCCGCTGAATTCGACAATCCTTTCCACTATTTCCGTGAACTCAACGACCAAGTCTACGAAGCCAAAGTCGATATGGAGGTGCAATACACCCAACAAAAAAACAATACCATAAAGTTTGGCGGCTTTTTTAACCGAAGGGATCGGGAATTTAGCGAACAACGCTTTCAAATTGACAACAACGGCACGGGAACCTACATCAACCCAAACCACCCCCAATACTCTCCCAATGTAATTCCTTTGCAATACGACACTACTCCAGATTTTAGCCAATTTTTTTCCACCGATAATTTTGGCATTGTGGACACCAGCTTTAACCGTTACCAGCACAGCAATTTCTTGGTAAACCAAACCCGTGCAAGCAATATTTACACCGGCTTTGAGCAAACCCTGGCCGCCTATGCCATGATTACCTACGACCTGCCAAAATGGCGTTTTCAGGCAGGGGCGCGGCTGGAGCACATCCGCATGTCCGTGCTTAGCAACGACACCTTATTGCCCGAAGGAAGCATCGATGCCCTCAACGTGTTGCCTGCCCTAAACCTCATGTTCAAAATCAAAGACAACATGAACTTGCGCGCTGCTGCCACCATGACTTTGGCCCGGCCTAACCTGCGAGAGTTAGCCCCTTTTGTGGCCTACGACCTCATCGGAGCACCTTCCTACAACGGAAATCCGGACTTAGAGTTGACCAACATCACCAACATAGACCTCCGCTACGAGTTTTTCTTTAAGCCCGGCGAGGTCATTGCTTTCTCCGCTTACGGAAAACTATTCAGAAACCCCATTGTACGCAGTTTCAATCCTTTTAGCGGGTCCACCACCGGCGAAATACAATTCGTTAACGTCGAAAACGCTCAAGTGGCAGGCATAGAGTTCGATTTCCGAAAAAAATTGGATTTTATTTGGGCCGGTTTTAAAGACCTCAAATTCAGCAGCAATTTTTCTCTCATTTACTCACGCGTTGACATAAATCCCATCGAACTTGCCCAAATTCAGTCCATCAATCAGGAATTTGGCGACTTTCGACCCTTCCAAGGCCAGTCTCCCTACCTTATCAATGCCGGTTTAACCTGGGCACCCGAAAAACCTAGGTTCGAAACCAGCTTGACGCTCAACTACTTTGCCGATCGCCTCAGCGAAAACAGCCAAGCCGGCACCCCCGACATTTACGAAGTCGGCCGCGCCATGCTCAACTGGACCGCCAGCAAAACCTTTGGCAAAGTCAACAGCCTAAAAGTCAGCATCGGAGTTCAAAACCTGCTCAACGCCAACTTCAGAAGAGAACTTAGCTACCGCGACGTAGAATATGTGGTTTCCGAGTTTCGGATTGGCCAAACCTTTACCGTATCGGTGAATTATAAGTTCAAAAAGTAAAAGGGTTTGTTTTGGGGCGCAACCGGGTGCTCTCCTTTACTCCCCTTGCCTTTGAAAGGTCATCCGTAGCGGCCGGGGCGTTCCGCAAAGCTACACACCCGCCACGCTGCGGCTGAACCATTCAAAGGCTTCGGGGCGGTATCGGTTCGCCCCCTGCGCCGGAATCCTCTTCCAATGTAAAATCTCTATTGGAAGGAAAATCTCGCGCCCCGGGGCGAACGGAAAGCCCGGAAGCCACCTGACCGCAGGGCTTGGCGGGCGGAGGCTGATTCCCATTCTTTAGGAGCAGACCCCGTACCGCCTAGCCCTGCGTGGCATGTGGCTGAGGACTTGCAGGGAGCACCGGATAAGGCGCCCAAATGCATTACTTTTTCTTTTTTCCGAGCATTCGACGGAACATTTGCTTTTCGAATTCCCAAAAGAATCGAAACTGCCCAAAAATAAATCCGTAAAATAAAAGAATGACCTGATATACAGGAAGAATGCCCAACAAATACAGCAGGTAAGGCCAAAAGCTGTCGGGGCGTTCCACGCCAAGTAGGTCGAGTATGGGTTTGCGTATAAAGAGCACGGTAAAGCCGGTACAGGCAAAGGTGAGCAGCACCAGCCACACTTGTCTTAGGCTGTTGAGTTTCCAACGCCTACGCAGTTTTTCTTGCCAATTAGGTGTTTGAGCGTCCTTTGTCATGGCTTAGTCGACCCAGTCCGCAATAAAAATATTGGTGGATCGGGTGCCGCCATTGTGCCTGTTGGAGCTGAATACCAATTTTTTACCGTCGAAGGAGAACATGGGGAAGGCATCGAAAACAGGGTCGTAGGTTATGCGTTCCAAGCCGCTGCCGTCGAGGTTAATCATCCATAAATTGAATTGGTAAATACGTTCGCTGGCGTGGTTGGAACTGAACAGGATTTTTTCTCCGGAGGGGTGAAAAAATGGGGCCCAGTTGGCGCGTCCCAGGTCGGTTATTTGGCGGAGGTTGCTGCCGTCTACATTGCACACGTAGATTTCCATGTCGCTGGGTTTCACCAATCCTTTAGCAAGCAATTCTTTGTATTCTTTAATGGCTTCCGGGGTTTTTGGACGGCTGGAGCGGAAAACCAATTGGCTGCCGTCGGGGGAGAAAAATGCGCCACCGTCGTAGCCCAGGCCATAAGTTACCTGATTCAGGTTGCCGCCATCCAAGTCCATGGTCCAAAGCTCCAAATCGCCGCTGCGGTCTGAGGTAAAGACAATTTTGTCGCCTTTGGGAGATACGGTGGGTTCGGCATCGTAGCCTTTGCGTTCGGTGAGGCGTTTAAGCACCTTGCCGTTTAAATCGGTAACGTAAATATCGTAGGTGTCGTAAATGGGCCAGTAGTAGGCGCCTTTGGTGCGTTCCGGTGCTTCGGGGCATTCCTTGCCTCCGGCTTGGGTGCTGGCAAAAATGATGGACTCGTTGCCGGGCATAAAATAGGAGCAGGTGGTGCGTCCTTCGCCGTTGCTTACTTGCACGGGCGGGTGGCTTTCCATGTTTTCGCCGGAAACATCCCATCGGTAAATGCGGTCGCAGGCGATGCCTTGTTCGGGATTGGTACGCTGAAAGACCAGCTGTTTGTTGTCGAAGCTCCAATAGGCCTCGGCATTTTCACCTTCGAAGGTGAGCATGCGTAAGTTTTTCAAATGCTTTTCCTGGGGATATTTTAAGCTGTCCCCATCGGCAGCATGCGCATCTGCAGAAACGGGGCCTTGGTGTATAAAAGCAAAACTTGCCAGCAAAGCAGCAGAAAGACTTAGAGTACGTATCCAAAATTTCATGGCACAAAGATAAAAGCTAGAACGCCTAGTTTTTGATAAAATCCCTTAAATGTGGGATTGAATTACCTTGAATTAAGTAGCATTTTCGTGCTGTTTAAAATCATTCTAAATAACATGGAAAAGAAAGCGGTGTTGGCCTTGGCTTTGGCGGTTGGTCTTATGACTTGGTCTTGTGGAGGTTCCGGCAATCAAACGAGCAAAGAAAAGGAGCAAAGCGAGCATCCCAAAGTGGTCTCCTTGTCGGGGGCCATTACCGAAATTTTGTTTTCCATTGGAGCCGGGAACCAATTGGTAGGAGTGGATGTGACTTCCACGGCCCCTTCCGATTCCTTAAAAAATAGAGCGATACCTGTCTTGGGACACGTAAACCAATTGAATGTGGAGGCCATTTTGGGTTTGAACGGAGATTTGGTATTGGCCGCTGACAGTTTAAAGCCTGAGCTTTTGGCCCAATTAGAAGCAGGGGGAATGGATATAAATATCCAATCCAAGCCTAAGCGTTTGGAAGAAACTGCAGCTCTTATTTTGCGGATGGGAGCCTTGACCGGGCGCCAAAAAGAAGCCGAGCAATTGCATCAACTTTTTGAAGCAGAAAGAGCAGCGCTTAAAAAGCAAGTGGAGGGTTTAACTGCAGCTCGGCCAAAAGTGGTTTTTGTGTATGGAAGAGGCGCCGGGAGCCTAATGGTAGCGGGTGGAAATACCCAAGCCAATGGAATGATAGAAGAAGTGGCCGGAGAAAATCCATTTGCCGGACAATTCGAGGGTTTTAAACCCTTAACGGCGGAGTCTATGGTGGAGGCCGCTCCGGATGTATTGCTGTTTTTTAGCGACGCATTCGAAATGTTGGGCGGAGTTTCCGGAATTAAAGAAATACCCGGAGTCGCTGCAACCCCCGCAGGAAATAGCGAGCGTTTTATACATATGGATGGCCACTACATGATGGGATTTGGTCCACGTGCAGCACAGGCTGCCCAAGAATTGTTTGAGGCCATTCATTCCACCCGACCTTAAGCGCTGCTATGGCTAAGCTTTGGGTTGGTTTGCTGTTTTTGCTCTTGGTTCCAATAAGTGCCTTGGTGTACTTGTCTTGGGGGCCCATGGACATTCCATGGACATCTCTTTGGAGTCTTATGGGCGAAGAAAGTCCCACCGCTTATGTCGTATGGCATTTGCGTTTTCCGCGCATGCTCATGGCTTTGGTAGCAGGTTTTGGCTTGGGTTTGGCCGGGGCGGCCATGCAAGGGCTGTTTAGAAATCCATTGGTAAGTCCGGGATTGGTGGGTGTTTCGGCAGGTTCTGCCTTGTTTACGGTATTGGCGATAGTATTGGGCGGCTCTTTTTTGGCCACGTTGCCTGAGTGGTTTGGAGATCTGGGTTTGTCTATGGTTAGTTTTTTTGGCGCGGTGTTTACCATGTTTGCGGTATATGGCTTAGCGCGGTGGATAGGCGGAGGAACGATGTTAACATTAATACTGGCGGGTTTGGCAATTTCTGCCTTTGCCGAGGCTTGGATTGGCCTCATGCGTTTTTTGGCCGACGATGCCCAGCTGCGCGATATGACCTTTTGGCAGTTGGGTTCTTTGGGTGGGGCCAACGCCACCCGGGTAGCCTTGGCTTTTGGTATTTGTGTGTTGGCGGCTTGCTTGCTTTTTCCTTCGGCGCGGGCTTTAAATGCCATGGCTTTGGGCGAGGAAGATGCCGGATTTTTGGGCATTTCGGTGCGTAAAACCGAGCGCATGGTGCTCATTGGAGCGGCCTTGGCTGTAGGAGCTTCTGTGGCCTTTTGTGGGGTCATTGCTTTTATCGGACTCATGGTACCGCATTTGGTTCGCTTGCTTATTGGACCCGACCATAGAATTTTATTGCCGGCCTCCGGATTGGCGGGTGGCTTGCTTTTGCTTTGGTCCGACGGTTTGGCCAGAAATTTGGCTGCCCCGGCCGAAATTCCGGTAAGTGTGATTACAGCCACTTTGGGTGCGCCTTTTATTATTTGGCTCATGATTCGCCAAAGAAAAAAACAGAAAGTATGATTGAGGTATCCGGGTTGCATTACCGTCCAAGAGGACGAGAAATTCTAAAAGGCTTGGATATGAGCCTGAGTTCGGGAAAGGTAACTGCATTGCTTGGCCCGAATGGCGCAGGAAAAAGTACCTTTTTGCGGATTTTGGCGGGGCATTTGCCGCCAAGTGAAGGGGAGGTGAGGCTAATGGGGAAACCCTTGCAGGGCTTTGCAAAATCTGAGTTGGCCAGAAGCCGGGCGGTACTTAGCCAGCACCAGGGCTTGCCCTTTGAGTTTTCGGTGGAGTCTATTGTGCTTTTGGGCCGATCGCCTTTTTACAGCCTTAGGCCGGGAAAAGAAGATCGAAGGGTAGTAGAAGAGGTAATGCAGGAGTTGGGTCTTTGGGAGCTCAGGCATAGAGGCATGCATCAATTGTCGGGTGGAGAACGTCAAAAGGTGCATTTGGCTAGAGTGTTGGCACAAATACATCCCGAAAAGGGAGGCGATTATTCCGGTCGGTTGTTGTTTATGGATGAGCCTACTACCTGGCTTGATGTGCATCAGCAGCACCAGTTGTTGGAGCGGGTGCGTTTGCTTTCGGAGCAGGGACTTACCGTAATTATGGTATTGCATGAATTGGATTTGGCTTCACGCTATGCCGACTTCCTTACCCTTATGAAATCCGGGCGTATTCTTGCCCACGGAGCCGTGAAGCAAGTATTTACAGATGCTTGGCTTTCGGAAGCTTACGGTATGCCTTTGCATGTGTGCAGCGACGATTTGGGGAATGTGCATTGCTGTCCCCTTGAGGCTCCTTTGCTCAAGGTTTGAAATGGAGGGTAGTTTTCCGTCCATTTACGGTGAACGAGTTCAATTCGGAACGGCTAATAGGAAAAGGCGAACGGATGGAGTTGAGGGTTTTCGCTGCCGAAAAAAAAATTAAAAGATTACAAGAGTTAAGTGGGGACAAGTCGTTTAGCAGTTTTGTGGTGCGCATCCTTAGAAAGGAGGCAGAAAAAATTGTGGCTCCCTTAGGACAACATTTAAAAGCCAATCGGCTGAGGTTGCTATAGCAAGGAAGGCTGCCTTTCTCAAGGGAAGGCAGCTAAACCATATGAAAAAGAGAATCTTTATTTTGATTATTGATTGAAAATCACCAAATTGATATGCAATTGACGCATTTACAGTGATTTTTAGCTGAGCAACTATTTTTCTCTTAAGCATGACATCAAATCTTAGCCATCGTTTTAACATGTTTCTGCTTAAAAGGCTTACTGCTTGTACGATTGTTTTTTGCCTTTTTTATTCCCCCGGTCATGCCCAAGCCTTTTTTAGGGACGAAGGTTTTATGAACCACTTGGCTTGGGAGCGAAATAATACTAGGGATAGTTTTTCTTTGGTGTCTCAAATTAGTTTTCCTTGGAGCAACCAAATGATGTTGGTAGGAGGTATTGGGCAGCAATACGTAACCTTTGGATCGGGTAGCGCCTATATGGGCTCTACCTCATGGATGCTGTTTGATATGGAGGGGAATTGGAACCCGGATTTTAAATTGAATTCAGGGGGTGGGGGGAGTGTGAAACTAAGACTATTTGGTTCCTCCGGCGGTTTTATTTTTTCCTCTGGTTTGGGGTTTTCTCGTTTGGACTCTAAGGGGCAATTGGACACCGTATGGAAGAATCACCTGCACAGTCAGTTTGCTTGTGGTATGCCTAGGGCCTTTGTAGATCCTGTAGATTCCATGATTTACATTGGCACCTTCAACTGCAATGCTGCCGGCTCGGTGGTATTGCCGAATTTCCATTATACCCGTCTTTATCCGGACGCCACCTGGGACAGCAGCTTTGTAGTGCCCATCGGTAAATACCCTAATTACCATTTATCTGCCGATTCTATGATTTATATTGGTGGGCAATTTACCTACGTTCAAGGCAGACCTCAAGCGGGGATTGCACGGCTTCGCCGCTCCGATGGGAGCCTGGATACCAGCTTTCGTTCCATTTTCTCCGATTCTATCATACGGGTTAAACCCGAGTACTTAGATGAAAGGGGGCGGCTTTGGGTAAGTGGCTTTCTGCAATTGATGGGCGACAGCATTGTGTACGGGATGTTCCGCCTGCTTCCGGACGGCAGCTTGGATTCCAGCTTCAACAATTTCAATAATGTGCGGGTAAAAACACCGGGAATTTTCGGCACAAATGAAATTATGGACATTGAACGTATTCAACCCAATTTGTATTTGGTAGGAGGAGCTATAGATAGCTTTCAAAACAATCTAAGGGGGGATTTAGTAGCGGTGGATTCCAACGGCTTTTTGCTGCCGGAGTATTTTCCGGAACCTCGTATTGATAGTATTCGTGGAGGTTTTCCAAACACTGGTAATCGTTCTTTTGTTGTCGACATTGCTAAAGGTCCTGATGGTATGGTGTATGTGGGAGGTAAGTTTTTGCAGTATATGGGCGAGGACGTACCTCCGGTATTGCGGTTTAAATGGTCTCCGGCAGGATTGGAGGAGCAGGAACTTTTTTCCGGTCCTTTGTATCCGAATCCTGTAAGCCGTGGAGGTGTTCTGTACCATAGGTCTATAGAATCTCCACTAAAGATTTATTCCATGGACGGGCGTTTGCTTTTAGGTATAGCTCCTGAGGCATTGAAATC
>JAUHWY010000011.1 GCA_030427255.1 Bacteroidia bacterium
AGATTTGGGTTCCGTTATAGTTGCTGGTAACAGCAGCCGTTGCGGTAACAATCGGCGGTTCGGTGATGGTGATGCTGTCGGTGAAGGTGCAACCGTTGGCATCTGTCACAGTGTAGCTGTAGGTTCCTGCCGCCATGCCATTGTTGGTCATATTGGTGGAACCATTGCTCCACAATATGGTGTAGTTGGGCGTTCCTCCGGCTGGAGTTGCGACCAGTGTACCGTCGGAAGCTCCGTTGCAAGAGATTTGGGTTCCGTTATAGTTGCTGGTAACGGTGGCCGTTGCGGTAACAATCGGCGGTTCGGTGATGGTGATGCTGTCGGTGAAGGTGCAACCGTTGGCATCTGTTAGAGTGTAGCTGAAAGTTCCTGCCGCCACGCCATTGTTGGTCATATTGGTAGAACCATTGCTCCACAATATGGTGTAGTTGGGCGTTCCTCCGGCCGGAGTTGCGGCCAGCGTACCATCGGAAGCTCCGTTGCAAGAGATTTGGGTTCCGTTATAATTGCTGGTAACGGTGGCCGTTGCGGTAACAATCGGCGGTTCGGTTATGGTGATGTTGTCGGTGAAGATGCAACCGTTGGCATCTGTGACGGTGTAGCTGAAAGTTCCTGCGGCCACGCCATTATTGATCATATTGGTGGAACCATTGCTCCACAATATGGTGTAGTTGGGCGTTCCTCCGGCCGGAGTCGCGACCAGCGTACCATCGGAAGCTCCATTGCAAGAGATTTGGGTTCCATTATAGTTGCTGGTAACGGCGGCTGTTGCCGTTAGCAGCGGTGGATCCGTTAATGTAGATGTTAGAGTATCGATACATCCGATAGAGTCGGTAACCAAAACTTGATAAGAACCCTGACTAACACCCATTAGATCTTCGTTGGTACTCCCATTAGACCATTGAAAAGAAAAGGGTGGGTAAGGTCCCGATAGACTTAAGTCAATACTGCCATCAGAAAGTCCCGAACAAGAGGGGTTGACGGGACTTAGCGTCCCATTTGCTTGGAAGGGCATAAAGTTTATTCTAACCGTATCTGTATCAGGTGGACAACTACCTGTGAGGATAGAAACCAAGTATAAATCAACATAGCCCTGTCCAAGTTCGCCAGCACTAGGGGAATAGTTTCCTGAAAGACTAGTGTCCGTAGGAGAAAAAGTTCCATTCCCTCCAAACCATTGGGCCGCAGGGGATCCGGTTACTCCACCCTGGAGATTTACCAAAGGAGCTTGGTTACAGACGATTTGGTCAGGCCCAGCTAAAGCAGCAATGGGTTGTGTAAACTCGGTGACTGTTACAGACTGGGTAGCAGTGGCACAAAGTGTGGAGTCCGTCACAGTTACTGAGTAGGTTCCGATCCCCACAAAAACGGAATCAGTTGTGGGGCCATGTCCCCATTGGTAGGTATACGGTTGGGTTCCTCCACCACCTTGTGCGTAGATCCACATACCTGCCTGTCCGGCACAAATGGTGGGGTTTGGAGGGAAAATGGAAGCGCTCAGGGTTGGGTTAATATCTACCCTAACCGTATCGCAAAAAGTAGCCGTGTCGCAGATGTTCCCTGTAGATCCACACACCAAGTATTGGATTGAACTTGGGTACCCGGGCTGAGGGGTAACATTTACTTGATTACAACCTGAGGGGCAATCCAAGTAGTTGTCATAGGAGCCCATTGGTCCTGGTGAAATGGAGGTCCAAGTCACGGTGGTGCTATCCAGATTTTGTACGGAAAGCCCTATGCTGCACCCATCATTGGTAACCACATTGCTAGGTCCTTGAGGTGCTCCCAAGGAACGAATTTGATAAGTATTGGAATTATTCCCCGGCTTACAAAATGTAATAATGTGTGGACCAGCGCCATTGAGACAAACAGCCTCACCTACTTGAGTGTAAGGGCCACAGTTTATTTGGTAAAAGAGAGCACCCGGAGGAACTGCACCGGAGGCAATGCTAAATTCAATGCCGTAAGCGTTTGAATCTAACGTGACCACAAACTCAATGCAATTACTTGCTGTGCCACAACAATTTCCTCCTCTTTGAACCGAAGGACTTAACCAGTTGCCGTTGGGTTGTCCGGTTAAGTTTACGGAGTAAGAGGGGACCGATGGGTCACAACCACTTTGAGCATTAAGGGTTTGCGATAAATAGGACGGGCTTAAAAAAAGGCATACCAATAGCCCATAGCCCGTCAGATTGGGGGATCTGTACGGTTTTTTCATAAGTGGGAGTAAATAGGAGATTACCAATTTAGATAATCTTTATATAGAATGCAAACTTCACATAACGAGAGGCTTGCTCTGAAAAAAAATATTCAGTCCCAAGAAGATATTTTGGTTTCTACCTTTGCCCTATGCATGACTTTTTGCACCAAGACACCATAGTAGCACTTGCCACTCCCCCCGGAAGCAGCGCAATTGGCCTGTTGAGGATTTCCGGTGCTGCGGCTTTTGATTTGGCCGGAGCCTTTTTTTTGCCCCTAGGTGCGGAAAGCCCTCAAATTCCCAACAAACCCCGCAAAGCTCAGTTTGGGCGTTGGATGGACGGAGCAGAAGCTTTGGATGAAGTTATCTTAACCATTTTTCCCTCTCCGCATTCCTTTACCGGTGAAGATGTGGTAGAAATCGCCTTTCATGGTTCGCCTTACATACTTTCCAGAGCCATTCAGCAATTGAGTGAAGCCGGATGCCGCCCTGCCTTGGCCGGAGAATTTACGCGTCGGGCCTTTGTTCGAGGTAAAATGGATTTGACCCAAGCAGAGGCCATTGCCGATTTGATTGCTTCTGAATCCGAGGCCTCGGCCAAATTAGCCATGCAACATGTAAAAGGTCATTTTTCGTCCAGAGTAAAGGCCATGCGTGATCAATTGATTGAATTTGCCTCCTTGCTTGAATTGGAACTTGACTTTTCGGAGGAAGACGTGGCCTTTGCCGACAAAAACCAACTGAAAAACCTTTTGAGCGCGCTGCAAAAACAAATTGAAGGACTCTTAGGCAGTTATCAAATGGGAAATGCCATAAAGCATGGCATTCCGGTAGCTATTGTAGGTCCTCCAAACGCCGGGAAAAGTACGCTGCTTAATGCCTTGCTGGAGGACGAACGCGCTCTGGTGACCGAAATTCCGGGAACCACCCGAGATACCATCGAAGACGATGTAATTATTGAAGGACTTAAATTTCGGTTTATTGATACCGCAGGACTCCGCGAGACTGAGGATAGGGTAGAGCAGTTGGGCATTGAACGGAGCCATCAATCCATTCAAAAAGCCGAATTGGTGATTCGTTTGGCCGATGCCCAACAAGAAACCGAATCTGCCGTTTCTGCGGAGGTAAAAACATGGGCGCAAAACACGGGAAAAAGTACCGAGGACTTTTTGGTGGTATGGAATAAGGCCGATTTGGTGCCGGAGCTTATGGAAAGCAAAAAGCTATGGTTGGTGGCTCCCAAAAGCCTGGGCTTGGACCAATTAAAACGCGCTTTACTGCAGCGCATTCAAGACAAAGGCTATGAAGCCGGCGCTTTGTACATCAGCCAAGCCCGCCACCGGGATGTATTGACCAAGTCTTTGGAAGGTTTACAGCGGGTTGAGGAAGGTTTGGAGAGCGGTTTGACCAGCGATTTGGTGGCCTTGGATTTGCGCTATGTATTGCACAGCCTTGGGGAGTTGACGGGGGATATAAGTAATGAGGAGGTATTGGGGGCTATTTTTTCGAAGTTTTGTATTGGGAAGTGAGTGAGATAGCTAATCTTTGATTTGGGCAATCGAAAGAAGAAAATCCGCAGAAACGGTGAAGTAGAGGAAACGATAATTCGCGAGATAGAAGTTGGAAAGGCTGATAAATACAAAAGCCCAAACCCAACATCTATTGGAAGCCATGGCCTACCATTTAAAGCGGTCCCCCGGCCTGGTTATGTTCATGAGTTAAAAAAGGAGGAAAAGGGGGCGATTTCGCCCGAAATGCCATGAAAAAGGTCAAAAATGTGACCAAAACAATCGAAAAAATTATAAAATCTCGAAATTGAGGCAGAAAAAATCAAGAATAAGCACCTAAAAAGGGCTTGGTTGAAAACGTCAACGGTCTCAACCGGTTAGTTGATCAGTTCAACAAGATAAAACCAATCAACATTTGATGTTTTTATGCATCATTATCGTTATTTAAAAGTCTTTATGATGCTTATATACATCATTTGGTTTTTTGGATAATACCCCTTTATTCAGTATATTTGATGTGATTTTACATCATTAAAGCTTAATTCTGGCTATTATGAAGGAATTTTCCACCATAGAGTTGAAGCAAATGACTGATGATATGATCATTAAGGCCATTGGCGAATACATACGATCAATACGATTAGAAAGAAATTTAACCCAAGAACAATTGGGTGATCGGTCAGGTGTCCATAGAACGACCATACGTGACCTTGAATTGGGGAAGAGAAGTACACTGCTTACACTCATACAAGTATTGCGTTCATTGGACCAATTACAAACTCTGAAAAACTTCAAGGTTTCAAAGGAGTTGAGTCCACTTGAACTGGCAAAACTCGAAACCAAGGAAAGGAAACGAGCAAGCGGGTCAACATCTGATCAGAAAACCAATACATCAGACTGGTAATGATCAGAACAGCATATGTCAATATTTGGAACAAGCGAGTTGGTGCAGTTGCTTGGAATGAGAATGATGGGACAGCATCATTTGAGTATGACCCTGATTTCATTGAAACCGGATTGGATTTATCACCCATTATGATGCCTTTGGATGAATCTCGGAATTACAGATTCCCGGATCATCGAAACACATCTACATTTAAAGGTTTACCGGGATTGCTCGCTGATGTCCTGCCAGACAAATATGGTAATGCACTCATCAACCAATGGCTCCTTAGAAACAACAGGCCGGCCAATAGTATAAACCCGGTAGAAACCCTGTGTTTTATTGGTCAGAGAGCAATGGGCGCATTGGAGTTTGAGCCTACGGTACCTAAGACAAAAGGGCACTCCATTAAACTTGAAATGAGTGAACTGATTGACATCACCTCAAAAATTCTTTCAGGAAGGCAAGAGTTTCTCACCAAGCTCCAGCCAAATCAAGAAAAAGCCTTACAAGAAATCTTAAAAATCGGAACATCTGCCGGTGGAGCACGAGCAAAAGCATTGATCGCATTCAATAAGGAAACTAAGGAGATTAGGAGTGGTCAAGCTAATGCGCCCAAGGGATTTGAACATTACCTAATCAAGTTTGATGGCATTGAAGATGAGCAATTTGGCACATCCATAGGATATGGAAGGGTTGAAATGGCTTATTACAAGATGGCCCTTGATGCAGGAATTGAAATGATGGAAAGTGAATTGCTTGAAGAAAATGGCCGAGCACACTTCATGACCAAAAGGTTTGACCGGGTACAAGGAAAGGATAAAATTCATGTCCAGTCTTTCTGTGCCATGCGGCACTATGACTTCAAAGACATTGATGTATACTCCTATGAAGACTTATTCGAGACCATGAGGCTTCTTGTATTGCCCTACCCTCAAGCAGAACAGCTATTCAGAAGAATGGTGTTCAATGTTATTGCTCGAAACTGCGATGACCATACAAAGAATTTTGCCTTCACCATGGATAAAAGTGGAGAATGGTCACTTTCTCCGGCTTTTGACGTCTGCCATGCCTATCGACCATCCAGTACATGGGTGAGTCAACATTGCTTGAGCGTCAATGGTAAAAGAAACAACATTGAACGATCAGACTTGCTCGAGGTGGCAAGAAAAATGAATATCAAAGGAGCTAGTAAGATCATTGATCAGGTAGATCAAGTGATCGGAAGGTGGAGAGCATATGCAAATGAACAGAAAGT
Source organism: Bacteroidia bacterium (assembly GCA_030427255.1). Lineage (GTDB taxonomy): Bacteria > Bacteroidota > Bacteroidia > CAIKAF01 > CAIKAF01 > CAIKAF01. The sequence continues at coordinate 5,850 of JAUHWY010000011.1, forward strand.
TGATCCGGAGTTAAGGGATGCCATCGAAAGTACGCTTGTTAGAATGAATAAAGATAAAGCATGAAACTACAAAAGATAGAGTACAGCGATCTTAAATCTCGGCAGAAAGAAAACTATAATTACCATAAAATTGCTTCAATACTTGCCGACTATGGTTACAACTCCATATGGCTGAACGACGACTGGGAAGGTGCAGACTTCATTGCCATACATATTGATGGAAATCAGATGTTGAAGGTACAACTGAAAGGAAGGGTGACCATCGACCAGAAGTATTTAGGTAAAGACATTTCCATTGCTTTTTCGTTGGACCAAACCAGCTACTACCTCTATCCACATGACGAAATATTCGAATTGATTACTGATCATTCAGATGGAGCAAAAAAGAATGGAGCAAGGAGTATTCATTATATTCCTAAATGGCTTATTCCTCATCTGGAAAAGTACAAATTGGCCTAACAATGTACCTTATTTGTACCTGTAGTCGTCGGCCAAAACTGGACAAAAAAATCCAAATGCTTAAATTATGTTTATGAGCAAACAAAGAAAAACGTTCAGTTCCACCTTCAAGACCAAGGTAGCCTTGCAAGCCATATTTTATTCAGAAAATCTAAAGGCCCTGGACTTAAGCGCACACTCGGCATTAGAAATACCATATTTTTTGGCAACACCTCTCCAGTGTTTAACCGCATGGGTTACTTCTTCCATAATTTTGTGAGCACGCGTAGTATCCAATCTAAAGAATTTAGCTACCTCTAGTGCCAAATCAAAATCCAGGGCGTTATTGCTGTTTGAAATGTTCAAACTAAGCCCTGTTCCTGTCTCCATAGGGTTGATATCATAAGCCGGAGAAAGGACCCAACCTTCAGCATGAAGAATAAAACCATGATTGCGCAAATGATCATCGGTATTCGATACACTGATGCTGAAAACTATCCTTCGCCAAAGCTCTTCCAAATCAGCTTCTACATTTCCTCCGTAGGTAGTCAAAAAATCAACAATATCAAGATAGCTTGCCCCTTCTTGGCCATCAACAAAACCTAGCATAGTCATGGCCGAGGCGAAATGAACTCTTTTTCCATCCGATGTGCGATCGAAGCGTTTGGTTAAAAAGGTGTGGTGCTTACCGGAAAACTGTTGTGCCTTACATTCTGCCATTTTTATTCCCGCAGCTTTCGCTAACTCATAGGTTACCGTTTCCCAGGCTCCAATATTAAATGAATCATGGCCACTGGGGAATTTTGCAATCCATAGATGTCCCTGTTCATCCACTATATTTGCTTTAGGTCGTGCACCACCCAAAGAACTCCCTGGAGCCACTAACCTATTTAACCATTTAAGATAGTCTGGATCATCCACCACATTTTCATCTTCCAACCTTAAACTGGCTTGTTCCAATTCCCGAATAGATGCCCATGGCGGAGATGCCATTTGGTTGTTGTTATCTAAAAATGGTCCATTTGCAGCCAGTTTGAAACGGAGTCCGCCCATCCGATTACCGTCATATACACCCAATAGGTAATCTGTTTCATACAGATTGCGCTCTCTCCTTCCTTCCTTTCTGGCTAATGCTGCCTCCCGTCTCCGCATCAGAATTCTCCCCCATCGATCGGGTGAAGAATCCAAGAAAGCACCAAAATTTGCTTTATCATCATTCAGATAGTGTAATCCGGAATATAAGGTCAAATCAGGATCTAAAACCTGTGCAAATCCTTCCTGAAGCCATTCCTGTTCATACTCGAATGAAAAGACCTCCTTGCCTCGCAACAACTCAGAATGAAGCACCCCTATGAGGCTTGGGCCATTTATTTCCTTCCAATCGGCATACACGTATAAATCTCTTCGTGCGCTTTTTTTATTCATGATGGCTTATTCCTTTTAGGTGCGCGCTTGCCGGTTTCCAAGTTTGCGTCTTGTAGTTTTCTTCCCAATGCATCATCCTTGGCTACAAGTAAGAAATCCTTCTCCAGGCCGAGCACTTTTAATACATTCAGGTATTGACCAATCCCAACACCAGGGTGGCCCTGCTCGATCTTCAATAGAGTAGTCCGTCCCATCCCGGCACGCTCCGCTACTTGTGTGGTGCTCAATTTTCTTCTGAGACGCGCCAATCGTATATTCTCGCCAAGCTCTTCCATTATGCGCTGAATCCTTGGAAGTAAAGTCGGGGTCTTATTTGCCATAATGTATTATTAAAGATACAAATATATGTATTTTTGATTCTTTAATCATACATTAAGCAATGTTATGCGTTCAACTCAATTCAATGCAACTTAGCCTTCAAAAGGATAAAAGCTCCAACTATTCCATAGCGGAATACAACGCAGACCCTAATGTTCTTTTCAGGGTTAAAATACTGACTCGAAGATGCTGACTCGAAGATGCTGACTCGAAGATGCTGACTCGAAGATGCTGACTCGAAGATGCTGACTCGAAGATGCTGACCGCAGCGTCAGTACGCAGCGTTAGCACGCAGCGTCAATACGTAGCGTCAGCACGCAGCGTCAGTACGTAGCGTCAGTACGTAGCGTCAGGAACAAGATTGCTGTTAGGTTAGCAAGGAGTAGACCGTCTCAAACTATGCAAGTGAAAAAGCCCCGACAATCAAACTTAAAACCCCGCTGATTACAATAATCCAAACTAAGGTGTTGGTATTCCCCCTGGTTTTCTCCGCTGCCTCATAGGTCAACCAGTTCGTATACAGGATTTCCATCTGTATGTCTTTTTCTGTATAATCCTGCCTATTGGACTCAAATTCAATGCGCTTTTGCGATTTTGGAGCTTCTGACATGGTACTAAAAGGTTGTGTTTACTCTCCAAATATAATAAAATCCCATTTTGAATCAATGAAAAGATATCCTCTATTCCCAATCTTATGGAAATTAAAAGGCTACATCCTTACCTTATGAACTTTTTGTCAGGCTTTAACCTGATGTTACACTATATTTTGTCAGGCTATAGGCTTACTTGCAATTTGATAATGTTAGTTTATATCCTTACTTTTTAGAATTAATGAAAAGCAAATGCACACCGCATCCTTAATTGTGGCGTATCTAAAGCTCTATTTACATAGGGCACTTATTACCTCAGCCCTTCCTCCCACATTTTAATTTTTAATAACGCCCTCTTACCATCACAAACCTTAGCTTTGCACGGTATTTTTTACATTTTTTAATGACCGCTGCTGAACTTCATGTACATACAAAGGTTGTAGTAAATAAATTCATCCGAATGTCGTTTAAACCTACGTGGATTTTCCTGTTCTTTTTTCTTTGCGCTTTCCAAGCATTTGCCCAAAAAAACGCCAAAGCCACACTCAGCGGTTACATTCGCGATGCTTCCAGCGGTGAAGCCCTCCTTGGCGCTACCGTAATTGTGAAAAATACCACCACCGGAGCCGTTGCCAATAATTTCGGTTTCTACTCCCTTACGCTCGACAAGGGAACCTACATCATCGAATGCAAATACATTGGCTTCAATAGCCAAATAGATACCATCAACCTGCAATCCGACATCACCCGTAATTTTGAACTTGGCACCACCGTCATTACCACCCAAGAATACACCGTAACCGACGACCTAACCAAACAAAACACCGAAAGTACCCGCATGAGCACCATTGAGCTTAAAATGGAAGAAGTGCGCAAAATGCCCGTCATTTTTGGTGAGGTCGATGTGCTTAAAACCATTCAACTCCTTCCCGGGGTCGCAGGTGCTGCCGAAGGTACTTCAGGTTTCTATGTCCGGGGAGGTGGACCCGACCAAAACTTGATTTTGCTCGACAACGCCACCGTATACAACGCTTCCCACCTATTTGGTTTCTTTTCGGTCTTTAATTCCGACGCTATCCGAAATGTGGAATTGGTCAAAGGCGGTATGCCAGCACGCTACGGCGGTCGACTTTCTTCGGTGCTCGATATTTCCATGAAAGAAGGCAATATGCGGGAGTGGCACGGCCAAGGCGGAATAGGCCTCATCGCCAGCCGCATGGCCGTGGAAGGCCCTATCGTTAAAGACAAACTCTCGGTGCTGGCCTCTGCGCGACGCACCTACATCGATTTGCTGCTCTTGCCCTTCTCCGGCGAAGGCAGCGATTTGGAGGGCAACTCTTACTTTTTTTACGACCTCAACGCCAAAGTGCAATGGAAAATAGGGGAGAAGGACCGACTTTACCTAAGCGGTTATTACGGCGAAGATGTCTTTGCCTTTCAATCCCCCTCCGGCGATTTGGGCATCGATATCCCCTGGGGTAACGGAATTGCCAGCCTCCGCTGGAACCACCAATTCAGCTCCAAGCTTTTCCTGAACACTACCGCTACTTTTTCGGACTATTCCTTCCGTACCGCGGCCGAAGACGAGGATTTCTCTTTTGAGCTGCGTTCCGGAATTCGCGATTACAGCCTCAAAACCGATTTTAGCTGGATTCCCAACCCAAACCATACCCTCCGTTTCGGCACCGAAATGATTTTCCACGAGTTCACCCCAAGCACGGCACAGGCAACCTTAGAAGACAATGCCATTGGCGTGCCTTCAGCCCAAACCTTGTATGCACACGATTGGATGCTCTATGCCGAAGACGATTGGGACATTAGTACCCGCTGGAAACTCAATTATGGCTTCCGACTTTCCTATTTCCAACATACCGGCCCTTTTGACCGCTTCGTAAAAGGACCCGATGGACTCAATACCGATACCATCTCCTACGGAACCTTCGACAATATCCAAGATTACTACCGCGCAGAACCAAGGCTTGCATTGCGCTTTAGAATCAATGAGAACTCATCCCTCAAAGGAGCCTTTACCGTAAATTACCAAAACCTTCACTTGGCCAACCTGGCTACGGTGAGTTTGCCCACCGACATCTGGCTTCCGTCTACCGAAATCATTCCGCCCCAAGAGTCCATGCAGTGGAACGTAGGCTACTTCCGAAATTTCTTAAACGATAAAATCGAAACATCGGTGGAGTTGTATTACAAACACATGAACAACCTCATCGAGTACCGCGACAACAGCAGTTTTGGCGACATCGTAAACGACAATCCCGACAACATCCTCTCCATTGGCAAGGGACGCAGCTGGGGCATGGAACTCTTCATCAAAAAATCCGTAGGCCGCCTCACCGGCTGGATTGGCTACACCCTCGCTTGGACCCAACGCTTCGACTTCCCCAAAGACGAGGTCAGCTACGACGGCGACTTCTTTTACCCGCGCTACGACCGCCGACACGACGTAAGCATCACCGCCACCTACGAAATCAGCGATAAGTGGACAGTCTCCGGAATTTTTGTCTTCTCCAGCGGAAACGTGCTCGCCGTGCCTTCCGAATTCTATTTCTTAGGCAACGACATTGTTCCATTCTTTACCGACCGCGACAACTACCGCATGATGCCTTACCACCGCATGGACCTCTCAGCCACTTACCAAGTCCACAAAAACGACAAATGGGAATCCAGCCTCAACATTAGCATATACAATGTATACAGCAGGCTCAACCCCTTCTTTATTTTCTTCGACGCCCAAGACAACGAAGAAACCGAAACCCTGCAATTTCAAGGCAAGCAGGTGTCTTTGTTCCCCATCATCCCTGCCGTAACCTGGAATTTTTCGTTTTAATGCGTAGCGGGCAACAACAACATAGTATTTGTTTTTTGGGGGCCTGCCCGTCCTTAGGGCCGGGCACCGGGCCTTCGGTCGCAGCCGGTTCGCACCGCTTCCGCCATGGCAATCGCCGTGCCGGAGTTTGCCCTTTGGGCTCCACTGCGGCACGGCGGCCATGGCTGGAGCGCTGCTTCACCGGGCTGACTACCCTCAGTCCCTGGCCCGTTGCCCATAGCACATTCCCCCCATCAATCCTTAGATCTTTATGAAAAATCTCGCGCTACTTAGCCTTTTGTTCTCCTTTGCGGTGGTTTCCTGCGAAACAGACATCGACCTTACCGTTCCTGTAAACGAAGTAGGTCTGGTAGTCGATGCTTCTATCGAACAAGGCCAATTTGCTAAAGTTTCACTCACAGAAACCTATCCCTATACCCAAGTGATTTCCCTCGATAGTTTGTTGGGCCTTGTAGTAGATTCTGCCACCGTTGTTCTTAGCGATGGACTCATTACCGATACCTTGGAGTTTACCATAGACCCCAACAGTTTTCCGCCCGTGTATTACAGAGGAACCAATCCTGCGCTTATGGGACAGGTGGGGCGTACCTACTTTCTTACCGTCATTGCCGGCGATGTTACTGCCACTGCCTCTACTACCATTCCTGAGATCGTTTCTTTAGACAGCCTTGCTTTTGAGCCCGATGGCGACGAGCCTGAATTTGGCCGCATTCGCGTTTGGTTTCGCGACCCTCCGGTGGCCGGAAATCATTACCGGGTTTTTGCTCGTACTCAAGAATTTCCTGCTTTTTCGCCCCCACGCCGCAGCGTCTTCGAGGATCGGATTGTGAACGGCGACACCATTTTCTTCGATATTTCCAAACCCGATCCTTTGCCCTTCTTTTTAATCTCCGACACCTTGGAATTTGACGAACGCCGCCGATATACCAGCGGAGATACCGTTCAAATTAAGTTTTGCTCCATCACACGCGAAAGCTTTTCCTTTATACGCACCTTCGAGGCGGCCTCCGGTAGTTTTGAGAATCCCTTTTCGGCACCAACCTTTGTAAAAGGCAATGTAGAGGGCGCCATTGGTGGTTTTGTAGGTTATGGTGCCAGTTATCACACATACATCGTTCCTTGAGTTGTACCTTTGCGGTATACTTTAAGAGTTCATATTTTTAGGCCATGAGTGAAGAAAAAGAAATCATCCCCTGTTTAATTTTAGGTTCAGGACCTGCCGGCTACACGGCGGCTATTTATGCTTCGCGTGCCGGCCTCAATCCGGTCATGATTACCGGAGCAGAACCCGGAGGTCAACTCATGATCACCAACGATGTCGAAAACTACCCGGGCTACCCCGACGGCATCATGGGGCCACAAATGATGGAAGATTTTAAAAAGCAAGCCGAACGCTTCGGAACCGACGTTCGTTTTGGAATGGGAACAGCGGTCGATTTTTCGCAACGCCCTTTTAAAATAGAAGTTGACGGAAGTAAAACCGTATATGCCGAAACCCTAATTATTTCTACAGGTGCCTCTGCCAAATGGTTGGGAATTGAGAGCGAACAAAGGCTCAATGGAAAAGGCGTTTCTGCCTGCGCGGTATGCGACGGCTTTTTTTACCGCAATCAGGACGTAGCCATTGTAGGTGGAGGAGATACCGCATGCGAGGAAGCCACCTATTTATCTAAGATTTGCAACAAAGTGCACATGTTTGTGCGCCGCGACGAAATGCGGGCAAGCCAAATCATGCAAGATAGGGTGCTAAAAAACCCAAAAATTCAGGTGTATTGGAATACCGAAACCGATGAAATCTTAGGGGATGATGTGGTAGAAGGAGTCCGTATAAAGAACCGTATCTCCGGAGAAACCGAAGAAATTCCGGTAACCGGCTTTTTTGTGGCCATTGGCCACAAACCCAATACCGACATTTTTAAAGGAAAATTGGCCATGGACGAGGCCGGCTATTTAATTACCAAAGCCGACAGCACAGCCACCGAGATTCCCGGTGTTTTTGCTGCCGGCGATGTGCAAGACGCCATTTACAGGCAGGCCGTTACTGCGGCCGGTACCGGTTGTATGGCTGCCCTGGAGGCGGAACGCTTCCTGGCGGCTCAGGAAGCACACGCTGAGGCCGAGACGAAGGCCTAATCTTACCGAGTTGCATGGATAGGTTGAGTCCTAAATGAAAGGGCAAGCTTTGTATATTCCAAGCATGGTTTCGGGTATTTCCTTCAAAACCGCCGTCCAGTTGCGTATAGCTGTATTCCAAGCCAAGAATTTCTCCACGCAACCAGAAACGCGAACCTAAAGGAACCCAAAGTTCAGCACTTAACTGAAGGCCTAAGTGTTGACTTGGCCCTTTCCAACGGTGCATCAGTTGAGATTGCCACCAATGTTGCTCTTCTTGGTGTCCAAATGCCCAGGTAAAACGGCAAAAACCCACCACTTTTATTTTTCGGATTTGAGGATTTGGCGTATAGCCCAAAACCAGTCCGGCGCCATATTGATGCATCTTGCCCTCGCTACGGCTTTGTAGTTGATTGCTGGAATGCCCTCCAAAGGTCCCATGAACATTAGCTCCCATCCAAAGGCTTTTTTGTTGGAACAACACTTCTGCATGAACACTGCCGCTGTGTTCGGATAATGCATTTGCCTCGGTTCTTTTAAAGCCAACCGAAGGACCAATCAACCATTGGCTGCAGGCTTGGGATTGCAAACCTGCCCAAAAAAATAAGGATAAAGAATAATGAAAAATAACCCGCATGGCATTGTATTTGCGGGTGGGGTAGGGTAAAATTAAGAAAAAAGCAAAGCTTTACAAAGCACAAAACTTACCTTTGCCCTATGCATAAGCGATTGATTTTTGCCTTACTTGCTCCTATATTTTTTCTTGGGACCTGGGCTTTTGCGGTTCAGAAAACGCCAAGCATGCGCGTAGGTCTTCTAACAGACTTTGCCTTGCCCTTTGACCTTAAACCTGCCCAAATAAGCCAAGAACAAGTGGACCTGTTGGGTTTGCTTACACCGGATAGTTGCCAATTGGTGTTAAACAAATATGCCAAAGGCAAGGATATACAGTTATTGGTTTCCTTGCCCTTTATGACTTCTGATTTCGACATTGAGTCAGCTTTAATGACCAAAGAACAGCATGTGAGAAAAAGAGTTGATCGATGGCATCAACACCAAATACCTTCCTATTTATACCAAGAACACGGGTACACCGTTTTTAGAGTCCTTTTTATGGAGCATCAATCCAATATGAGGGTTTGTATTGATTTGGTGGCACGCTTAGAGCAGGCAGGCCCACTGGAGGAGGGCTTTGTCCAAGAAGAACATTTTGTATTAACTCGTTTAAAAGATTGATAGATGCATAAAGTAGCTAAGGCTTTAGCCCTTGGGGGCGTACTAATTATAGCCCTAAGTTTAAGTCAATGCCGTATGGGTATGGGTGGAGCCCGGGGTGGGGCAAAAGGACTTCCCTCTCCCAAATACTACCTTTCCTTGGTAAAGGACCAAGGCTATATGCTCTTTTGGAAGCCTCAAAAATTTAAGGGTGCAGGAGAAAAGGTAGCCATGGATTACACCTTGTTTGTAGATCAAAACTATGTATTGACAAATCAAGATTCCATAGACATTCGCTTTACTTGGAAAACCAAAGAAAGGCCGAATACCGAGCTTTTGCCCTCCATAGGGTTGAGTCAGTTTGGCGATAGCTTGCTCTTTGGAGATTTTAAAACGGTTTTTCTAAAGCCAAATAAAAGGAGCTGGGAATGGAGGCTCGAAGCAAAAATTTCCAAGGAAGCTTTTCTGCAAAACTATTTGGCCAAGCAGGACAGGTGGTTTTTGCATTTGGGAAGTTTATACCTAATGGAAACCACAAAACACTACCATGTAAGGGGACTTATGCGCCAAATGCACGACCGCCAATTTTAGAATACATGGGAGTAACTGCGTATTTCACAATTAAATGTGCATTAGTTTCATAAAAAATGTTGGTGGTTATTTGAATTCCTATTATACTTGCGCTTAAATCTTAACGTTATGAAAAAGATCAACAAACTAATGATGGCTGCCGTAGTTGCCGGTGGAATGATTCTTTCTTCTTGCTCAATCACCATGCCGGTGAATGCTACTTCTAACCCTGTGGGTAACAAAGTAGGTATGTCTTCCGGTAGCTGTATCTTCGGATACCTTTGCTTTGGTGTAGATGCTTCTATCCAAACTGCAGCTGCTAACGGTGGTATTTCTAAAATCTCTACAGTAGACATGAAGATGAAAAATCTTTTGGGTATTGTAGTTACTTACGAAACCATCGTAACCGGAGAATAAGTAACTCCACAATTTTTTAAAAGCTGCCTCTCTTGTAGAGGCAGTTTTTTTTTGTCCAAAATTTTGCGCCCCCGATGGAAGCAGGTAGCCCACAGGGTGCAGAGGCTTGGGCTTAGGAGCTGTGGGCGTGTGGAGCTTTGCGGAACGCCGACCACAGCCCTAAGCCCGCCTTTGCAACCGAGGACTACCGCAGACAGCGGGAATTGGCGCCCAAATCAAACCTTCTTTCTTCTCAAACCCAAGCCCAAAATCACCGCACTGAGCAGCAAGCAAATGCCTATGCCCCAAGGCATCCAGCCTAAGTCCTTTTGTCTTTGTTCCCAATATTTTTGGCGACGGTTTTCCAAGTCGGAGGGCACGGAAACTATGTGCCAGGGCCATACGTTTCCGTGTTCTTTGCCCATGTGGCAGCCACAAAATTGCGGTTGATTTCTAAGTGCCCCGGCCAAGCTGTCGGCGTCCGCGCCTCGGTATTGCAGCCGACCTTCCGGGCTTGTGATTTGAAGGTACAGGGCATCTTTGTTTTGAAAGACCCCGGTGGCTTCTTTTACCCGCACTTTTTCAATGTCAATCCAGTTTAGGCAAAGGCATTTCTCCAGTGCTTGGTCTTGCTGCAACACCTGTTTGCTGAGCCAGTACAAAGCGCTCAGGCTCAATGTGGCAAACAAAGCAGCCATCAACAAGGATTTAAATCGAATCTTCATCGGGTTTGAATTCATCCAAATCGCGGCGTTCTTTTTTGGTGGGTCTGCCGGTGCCGCTTTGCCTTTCGCCTTGCCGGAGCACTTTGCCACCGGACAAAACCGCTGTTTGTGGCGGCGTTAAATCTACCCGATAGGCATTCAGTTGTTTGGCCGGCAGTCGTTGCTTGGGAATTTCCAGTATGCGAAATTGAAACACAAAGGGCGATTTAGAAAAACTGATTTCGTCGCCGGGCAATACCACCTTCGATGCTTTTTGGGTTTTGCCTTGCATTTTTACTCGGCCTCCTTGGCACGCTTCGGCGGCTTGGGTGCGGGTTTTGGTGTAGCGCAGCATCCAAAGCAGTTTATCTATTCTTGCTCCGTTCATGAGATCATGGACCAATCGTTTCGTGATTCTTCTCGAACCTGAAGGTAGCGTTTTAGTCCTTGGTGTTTTTCCAGGGAAAGCTCCGGGTCTTGGCCCAGCAAGGCCTCGGCTTCTGCACGGGCGTGGTGCATAATGAATCGGTCTTCGGCCAAATCGGCAATTTTAAATTTCAAATCACCGCTTTGTCTGGTACCTTCAATCTCTCCCGGGCCCCGCAGTTCCAAATCTTTTTCGGCAATTTTAAAGCCGTCGTTGGTTTCGCACATGATCCGCATACGGGCTTTGCCTTCTTCGCTGAGTTTTGGTCCCGTTAGTAAAATGCACCAGGATTGATCGGCCCCTCTGCCTACGCGTCCCCTCAACTGGTGCAATTGGCTAAGGCCAAAGCGTTCGGCGCTTTCAATAACCATGAGGGTGGCGTTGGGTACGTTTACGCCCACCTCAATTACGGTGGTGGCCACCAAAACCTTTACTTCCCCCTTTACAAAACGCCGCATAACGTCTTCTTTCTCGGCAGGTTTCATTTGTCCGTGCAGCAAATCGGCCGGGACATCGGGCATGGCTTTTTTGAGCCGTTCAAACCCTTCCAAAAGGTCTCTAAAGTCAAGGGTTTCGCTTCCCTCAATGAGGGGGTAAACCATATAGGCCTGTCGGCCTTCCTGAATTTGTCCTTTAAGGAAATTATAGGCTTCCAATCGGTAGGCCTCGTGGCGGTGCACGGTGCGTACGGGTTTTCGGCCCGGCGGCAATTCGTTAATGATGGATACGTCTAAGTCTCCGTAGCGGGTCATGGCCAAGGTTCTGGGTATGGGGGTTGCCGTCATTACCAATACATGGGGTGGGAGCGGACTGCTTTTGTTCCACAAGCGCGCTCTTTGAGCCACTCCAAAGCGGTGCTGTTCATCAATAACGGCCAAGCCTAAACGGTGAAACTGAACCACATCTTCGAGCACGGCATGGGTGCCTACCAGGATAGGCATGCTACCCTCGCGGAGGGCTTGGTGCAATACTTTTCGGGCAGCAGTTTTGGTAGAACCTGTGAGCAAACCCACCTTTAAACCCATGGGGTTCAGTAATTCCTGTATGCTTTGCGCATGTTGCTGGGCTAAAATTTCTGTGGGAGCCAAAAGCACCGACTGAAATCCGTTGTCTAACGCAAGAAGCATGGAAAAAACGGCCACAACGGTTTTTCCGGAGCCAACGTCTCCTTGAAGTAGGCGGTTCATTTGACTTCCCGAACCTAAATCATGCCGAATTTCTTTAATCACCTGTTCTTGTGCACCGGTAAGACGGAATGGAAGATGATGCTTATAAAAATCGAGAAAGGCCTCGCCTACTTTTTCGAAGGGAAAGCCTTTTTGCTGGGCTTTGCGCAGATCGCGTTTACGCAACAGGCGCATTTGAGCCATAAATAGCTCCTCGAATTTGAGTCTTAGCCGAGCTTTTTGCATGCTGGGTTCGTCGGGAGGAAAATGCACTTGGCGAAGGGCGGTATTTCGGTCCGGCAAATCCAGTCTTTGCAAAAGGTCATGGGGAAGGTTTTCTGCAATTTTTACAGGAAATTGCTCCCAAACTTGGCGCACAAACTTGCCTATTTGCATGGGGCCTAGTCCTGATTTTCGGCTTTTTTCGGTGCTTGGATATACCGGTTCCAATCCCCGATTTACCGGAGTTCCTTCAGAAAAAAGTTCGAATTCCGGATGCGATACCTGCACCATGCCTTGGAAGAGGGTGGGTTTGCCAAAAAACAAATAGACTTTGCCCGGTACTAGCCGTCCCACCAGCCAGTCTGTTTTGCCAAACCAAACTAAGGTAGCACTTCCGCTTTTGTCTTGAATATGTGCCACAAACCGCTGCCGGGACTTGTTTGTTCCCGCGGTTTCTGCGCTCAATACGACACCTAAGAATTGCACGTTGTGGGTTTTTTGGGCCAATTCCGATAAGGGAGTTAGTTTGGTTCGGTCTTCGTAACGAAAGGGAAAGTGGGTAATAAGGTCGGCGTAGGTAGCAATGCCCAACTCCTCTTTAAACACCACGGCCTTTCTGGGGCCCGCTCCTTTCAAAAAAGCCACCGATGTATCCAGTACGCTGCTGCCCAATGTTGTGCTTTACTACAAAAATACAAAACATAATGGGAGCGTTTGTAGGCTTGGGCTACCTTTGAAATACCAATTCATATTCTGTTACGTTTAAATCGTATGCGCTTGTATCTATACTTTTTGTGCTTGCTCTTTTTGGCTCCCATGTCCAGAGCGCAGCAAGCGTTTTGGACCTTGTACTTTGAAACGGCTTCGGCCCAAAGCCCGGTGGATGGACTGCCTCAAGCCTTGCACCCGGACAGCATGAAAGGCAATTTGGTGGTGGTGGGATATACCGACCCTGCTGGGAATGTGGCTTCTAACAAAGCGCTTGGTTTGGCTCGGGCCAAGTTTTTAAAGGCCCAATTATTGGCTTTGGGTTGGCCTTCGGACCGAGTTCTGGTAGAAAGCAGGGGAGAGCAGCATGAGTTTTGGGCCCTGAGTTATCCTTTGCAACGCAAGGCCGAAGTTTTATTTGTGCCCACGGTTTCTTCCCCAAAACCCGGGTGTCGTGCCCATTTTTCAGGAGCTATTTTGGGGAATCGGGTGGTAGAAGGACATATTTCCAAAATTTATGACCTCCAAGACCCTGCCGGAGAAATGGTAGGTGCAGGACGCTACCCTGACAATACCCAAGCTTTTCCTAAGGCCGTGGCTACTACCTTCGATGCCATAGCTGTGGATGAGGGAACTTCGGTAATTTTATATGCCGAACCCAATTTTGGAGGAGCACCGGTGGCCCAACTCCAAGGCCCTGCCGTTTTGGTCAACACCATTTGGTTTGGCGATCAACGCTACTTGAACAGTGCATTGGCACCGGACAGCTTATTGGATGCACTTTTTCCGGCCGAAGTACGCAGTTTTTCATCAGACAACATGCACCTTTGGTCCAATGGGTCGGTTATTGTGCAATGCAAGGACTAAATACCCTTTTACCAACCGAGCAACCAAGCAAAAATCAAAGGAGCTACAATGGTGGCATCCGATTCTACAATGAATTTTGGGGTGTCTATATCTAACTTTCCCCAAGTGATTTTCTCGTTGGGTACGGCGCCACTGTAAGACCCATAACTTGTGGTGGAATCTGAGATTTGACAGAAATAGCTCCAGAAAGGCACATCGGTCCATTCCAAATCCTGGTACATCATAGGCACTACGCAAATGGGGAAATCACCGGCTATGCCGCCGCCAATTTGAAAGAACCCCACGCCTTTGCCGCTTGAGTTGTTCCTGTACCAATCGGCCAACCAAGTCATGTACTCAATTCCGGATTTCACCAAGGAGGGCTCTAAGATTCCCTTTATGCAATAACTGGCAAAAATATTACCCATAGTAGAATCCTCCCATCCGGGTACCACAATGGGCAGGTTTTTCTCGGCAGCCGCAAGCATCCAACTGTTTTTGGGGTCGATTTCATAATGCTCCTCCAATACCCCGCTGAGCAGCATTTGGTACATATACTCATGGGGGAAATAGCGCTTCCCTTCGGCTGCAGCTTTTTTCCACAAGGCTTCCATGTGTTTTTGCAAACGACGAAAGGCCTCCTCTTCGGGAATGCAGGTGTCGGTTACTCTATTGAAGCCTTTTTCCAAAAGCTCCCATTCGTCTTTAGGACTTAAATCGCGGTAATGAGGCACCCTTTTGTAATGGCTATGAGCCACCAAATTCATGATGTCTTCCTCTAAATTGGCACCCGTACAAGAAATGATGTCCACTTTGCCTTGACGAATCATTTCGGCCAATGAAAGCCCCAATTCAGCCGTGCTCATGGCACCGGCCAAAGTAACCATCATTTTGCCCCCCTCACTTAGGTGGGTTTCGTAGCCTTTGGCGGCATCCATCATGGCGGCTGCATTAAAGTGCCGATAATGATGCGCCATAAATTGAGAAACAGGTCCTTTCATGTTAAATTTTTTAAGATGCGTGCACTGCGGCACATAATTGAAACAACATTCGGGCGCCCACATTGGCGTCCCATTCGGTGGGGCCGGGTACTACCTCAACCAAGTCAAAACCAATGACCTTGCGGCCGCTTTCTACCACCATCTGTACCAAGCGGCAAGCCTGATAAAAACTTAAGCCTCCGGGTACCGGGGTGCCGGTACTGGGGCATAGCGAAGGATCTAACCCATCGATATCTACACTTATGTATACCTCGTTGCCCAATGGCTTCAAAAGAGAGGCTACCCAAGCTTCAAAACCTTTGCCCTCTAATAGATGGGCTTGCATTTGGGCATCGGTATGCAGGTGTACTTTGGCATGTTCATTTGCCAATTCGGCCTCTTCTTGGCACAGGTCTCTAATGCCTACTTGAACCAAAACTTCTATGGATGGAACTTGGGCCAAGCTGTTGTACATGATGGAGGCATGACTGTAGGTAAAACCTTCATAAGCCTTTCTAAGGTCGGCATGGGCGTCAATTTGCAGCATGGAAAAGGAACCATGGTGCTCTCCTAAAGCCTGATAATAGCCCAAGGGGGTGCTATGGTCACCACCCACCAAACCCAAGCGTTTTCCCTGACGCAAATGAGCCAAACAGGCGGCCTTAACGGCGGCGTTCATGGATGCGCAGGCTTGATTGATTTGTTCGATTTCGGTGGAGGAGTTGTGTTGGCCTTCCCAAAGGTCAGCCAATACCTTTTCCACCAGCTTGCGGGTGGCCAGGTTGCTCTCCTCCAATCCTTCAGGAGCCGAAAGCAAGGCGGTTTTGTATTTCCAGATTTCCGGCAACCAATCCGAATAAAGATCTACTTGTTTGGATGCATTCAGAATGGCTTCCGGCCCCCGCTCCGCTCCATTTCCATAGGAAACAGTTGCTGCCCATGGCACCGGCAATAAAACCAACGAAGATGCTTCTGCCGACCAAGGCAGTCCAAAAATTCCACTATCCTCCGTAGCCGGGCCGTTCCAATCAAATTCCATACATGCAAAAATGGCAGTACAAAGATGCGTTAAAGTGTAAAATTGTCAGCTAAAATGCAAAAAAGATTTAAGAAAAGTGACACTATGTCATTTATATTCAAATGGTTAGCTTTTTGCTTACATGTTCCAAAACAAGATATATGTATCCTATGAAATCTAGCACGCACAGCCCCCTAAATTTTGATCAATTGTTTGAGGAGCTATTGAGCCCTCGGCGCATCCATAACAAGAACGCCATAGTGCGCCCTGCGGCACGCATTTTGGAAACTCAGGCAGGTTTTGAAATTGAATTGCTGGCTCCCGGTTTTAGCAAAGCAGACTTAAGTATGACCTTACATGGGGACCAACTTGTGGTCAAAGGGCAAAGCAAGCCGGGAACTAGAGATGCCGAAACAAAGACCTGGTTGAGTGAATTTCAATTTTCGGATTTTGAACGAAGCTTTCAGCTACCTGAAAGTATTGATGTGGAGCACATTGAGGCAGAAGTAAAGGAAGGGATTCTTTGCATTAAGCTGCCTAAAAAGCCGGAATTGCAGGCGCCGCAGCCCAAGCAAATATCTATAAACTAAAGGTTTAGACTAGTTCTAAAACGATGTAATGAGCCGTCTCTTTTGGAGACGGTTTTTTTTTGGGGGCCCCGGTTCCAAATAAAAAGCAAGATTTCTAACCGGCCCTTGCTCCGGTCGTTTGCTTTGCCTGTAGGGCATCCGCAGGCTTGCGGGGTCCCCGGAAGTTTCCGGGGCCTCCTCAGCCGGCGGCTGCTCCTCAGCCAAAACAAACGGCCCTCCGTTTGGCCGGGGGGCCATTCTATGGAATTTTTTGCCAAAATTGGTGCAAAAAAAAAGCTGCCTTTAGGCAGCTTTTTTCGGTGTAAAGATTCAATTACTTTACTGCGTCAGAAAGTTCAGCACCTGGCTTAAACTTCACTACGTTTTTCGCAGAAATTTTGATTTCCTTACCGGTTTGGGGGTTACGTCCGGTGCGGGCAGCGCGGGAAGAAACACTCCAAGAGCCAAAACCTACCAAAGCTACACGGTCACCTTTTTTCAAGGTATCGGTAGTGGTTTCAATAAAGGCATCTAAAGCTTTTTTGCTGTCGGCTTTAGAAAGACCGGAATTGTTTGCGATCGCTTCGATCAATTCAGCTTTGTTCATGATGTAAAGATTTAGTGTGTAATGAACAGGTATTTGAAATACGTTAAGCAAATTTATAGGCCTGAATGAGGAATGCAAGTCAAACCCCTTGAAAACAGGGGCTTTTGTTAATAAAACAGCCTTTTTGTTGATAAGTGCCCCCATTTTTGCCTCCTTTAGCCGCTAATAATGACCCATTTAGAAGGGGGAAAGGGGACTTAAGGACCCCAAACAAGGCTTTAGAGGGTAGATTTTTGCCAGCGAACAGGTCGGTTTCTTAGGCCACGCAAAAAATCTGAGGCCGGCATGGCCTTTTTGCCCGGGGCTTGCACTTGGGTCAGGCGCAGCACTCCATCCTTAAAGCCTAGAAAAAGTTCCTCATGCTCTATGCCAATGCTTCCGGGTAGCATTTTTGGAAGGTCCTCCCATTCAGCGGCGTGCACCTTTAGCTCCAAAAGGCTTTCGTCGTCCATGATCAATTGCACCCTGGTACCGGGGAACGGATAGAAGGCACGGATACAGCGTTCGGCTTCATTTACAGAGAATTCGGGAGCCAAGCACCCGTGTTCTTTTTCCAGTTTTGGAGCTTCGGAGGGACTCCGGTGGGGAAGCTTTGCCAATTCGGATTGGGAAGTGGCCTTAAACTTCCCGGATTCCAACAAATCAAGCGTTTCGAGCAACAGGCTTGGGCCGAGCTGCATCATTTCTGTATAGAGGCTGCTCCCGGTTTCTGTTCCGTTTAAGGCAATTTCCTTTTGCAGCAGCACGTCCCCGGTATCAATGGCATGCGCCAAACGGAAGGTACTTAGGCCGGTTTTTTCGGCTCCTCGGGCAATGGCCCATTGAATGGGTGCTGCTCCTCGGTAGGCCGGAAGCAGGGAAGCGTGCAGATTAATGGTTCCAAGCCTTGGTGCCGACCAAATCACTTCCGGAAGCATTCTAAAGGCCACCACCACATTCAAATCTAAGCCGAGTCCATGAAAGAAATCCACAAATTCCGGCGACTTAAGGTTGGTGGGCTGATGTACGGGAAGTCCCAGTTCTAGTGCCTTTTTTTTGACCGGCGAAGCTTGGGGACTGCGGCCTCTGCCGGCAGGTTTGTCAGGTGCAGTAATCACAGCAGCAATGCTATGATGGCTTTGATGCAGGGCTTCTAAGCAGGGAACGGCAAAGTCGGGGGTTCCCATGTAGGATATAGTCATTAATTAATAGAATAAGGTTGTTCTTTTTTTAAAAAGAGGCTAGTTACGCCCAAGATAAATCGTAAATTTAGAGCGGATTAAGTCCACATTTTTATGTCAAAGTTAATACCAACTGTTCTTTTATCCGCTATTGGATGTTTGGGAAGTCTTTTAGCTCAAAACCCTGCATGTTATTCCAATGCCTCTATGGAGGGGAATTCACAGGCTCATGTTGTACCCGCTCCATGGCAAGCATGTTATGGTTCGCCCGATACCCAGCCCGGGCAATGGGGCATTAATTTACCTGCTTCCAATGGCAATACCTACGTAAGCTTTTTGCATGCAGGAAATAATCCAAACGGGTATAAGGAGGGTATGACCCAATTGCTCAATCCTTGTTTGGTAGCCGGAAATACTTATACCATTTCTGTGGACTTGGCCCACAGCCCCATTTACAATACTGCCGGTCCGGGAAACTGTCCATCCAGTTTTGCCATGTATGCTGGAAGCTCACCTTGCGCCATTGCAGAAACCTTGTATACCTCTGGTCCCATAACCCATACCGGTTGGCAAACCTATAACATCACATTTACTCCTACCCAGAACTATTGTTATATATCCTTCGCTCCTTACCATACCGGTAATTGCAGCGGTTACATCAATATTTTGATCGACAATTTTAGTTGTGTGCAAAATGCTTTGGTATCTACTGCCGCCACCGACGAATCTTGTCCCGGAGCCTGCGATGGAATGGTAGTAGCCACCACCAATCAAGGAACACCGCCATTTAGTTTTTCCTGGAATCCGGGAGGTTCTACCAACGATACCATTCAAAACCTTTGTCCGGGAACATACACGGTAACCGTTACGGATGCCAATGGTACTCAGGCTACTTCTTCTGCAACGGTGGGTTCACCTCCGGCAATCAACTTGTCTGTTTCAGGGCAAAATATTTCGTGCAACGGAGGCAGCAATGGCAGTGTTTCGGCCAATGCTAGCGGCGGTTCGGGTCCTTTGTCCTACCTGTGGTCTCCCGGCGGAAGCACTTCTTCTTCTGTAAACAACTTGCCTGCAGGAACCTATGTGGTAACGGTTACCGATACCAACAACTGTTCTTTGCAAGACAGCATAACGCTTACGGAGCCAAGCCCTCTTGCGGCATCAATTAATGTTACCACTCCTTTGTGTCCCGGCACAACATCTGCTGCATTAGCTGCTTCAGGATCGGGCGGAACTCCGGGTTATCAGTATACTTGGTCCAACAATCAAACCGGACCAAACTTAAATAATATAGGACAAGGATTTTATTTGGTTACGGTAACGGATGCAAATGGGTGTACTGCTCAAGACAGCATTACCTTAAACCCTCCTACGCCCATCCAAATTTCAGGTCCTCAAGTGCAAGACGTTTCCTGCTTTGGTGCAGCAGATGGCGCATTGAGCTTTAATGTAGCAGGAGGCACGGGAAATCTTAATTATGCTTGGACAAACACCGGAAGCAATTCAGCACAGGCTGCTAATTTAGCTCCGGGAAACTATACCCTGATAGTAACCGATGCCAATGGCTGCATCGACTCTGCTCAAGGATCCATCATAGAACCACCGGTACTTAACGCTTCCATAAGCTCTACCCAAAACGTATCGTGCTTTAATGCGGCAGACGGCCAAGCAAGTGCGGATGCAGTAGGCGGGGTTGGTCCTTACACCTTTGCCTGGTCAAACAATCAAAACGGAACAAACAGCACCGGCTACTGGCCCGGAAACTTCTGGGTGGTGGCAACCGACCAGAACGGTTGTACTGATAGTGCCTATTTCAGCATTACCGAGCCTAGCCAATTGACTTTACAGCTCACCACTTCCGTGGACAGCACCTGCGACGGGCAAAGTTTTAATGCCAATGCAGCTGCCGGTGGTGGGACGGCTCCCTATCAGTACTTATGGAGTCCTGCCGCGGGAATCAATGCCCAGGCTAGCTTTACGGCGGTTGAAGGTCCAATGAACATAACTTCCACCGTTACCGATGCAAATGGGTGTTTAATCAATCAATCCACGGTGGTTCGCGTGGGAAGCAATCCGCAAGCGGGTCTTGCATACCAACCGGTGTGCTTAGGCAATCCCATTCAACTGACGAGTCAGGCAACCAACAGCACCGGAACCATCATAATGGAAGAGATAGATCCGGGCGATGGTTCAGGTAGTCAAACGGCAAGTCAAATTTCTCATATATATAATGCAATTGGTCCATGGAATGCCAGGCATGTAGTACAGACAGAATTTGGCTGCGTAGATACCGTCCAGCAACCCGTGTTGCTGTTCGATGTCCCTCAAGCCACCTTTTCTGTAAATCCCGATGAGGGCTGTGCTCCTTTGTGTCCTCAGTTTACCGACAACTCCACGGTGCAAAATGCTACCATTGCCGCTTGGAATTGGACGGCCAATGGAATGAACTTTGCCGGTACGGCCAACCCAAGCCATTGTTTTGAAAACCCGGGCAGTTATCAGGTGGGACTTGAGGTTACCTCTTCGGATGGATGCACCGCTGTGGCTCCCAACACACACCAATTAACGGTTCATCCAAATCCCGTAGCTGCCTTTAGTTACGATCCAGCTGTAGCCACTATGGACAACCCCTTGGTTACTTATGAAAACCGGTCTGATTTAGGAAATAGCTTTTTATGGACCTTTTTTGATGGGTCTACCCAGACAGGAGAAGTAGTTACCTATAACTATTTAGATACAGGTAGGTACTGTGTTCATCTACAAGTAACAACAGAACATGGGTGTATAGACGATGTAGAACAATGCAGTCCCGTGCGTTTGAATGTGAATTTTCATGTACCGAATACCTTTACTCCCAACATCGATGGTCTAAATGAGCGTTTTCGGGTGTATGGAACCGGAATTGAGGAGGGAGAGATGTGGATTTTCGACCGCTGGGGTGTGCAATTGTTCTATACCAAAGACATTGAGAAAGGCTGGGATGGCCGAAATCAAAGAGAGCCTAAGGGAGTAGCCCAAGGGGTGTATGTGTACAAAATTGATTTGTTGGACAGCTTTGGAGAGCTACACACCTTGGTGGGTAAGGTGAATTTGTTGAGGTAGGAATTTCCCATTTTGTCCTAAATCATTTATCCAAACCCGCAAGGGGTAGGATTTTGGTAGGTTTTAATGATAAGTAGGCTTTTGTTTAGCACGGGACGCTCCAATTTCTGTGATGTAGAGATTTTCATTTTTTCAATAAATTGAAAATCAGTCACTTGCTATTTTTTATATAGAGATTTTTCTCCAAAAAATGGAACATTTTTCGGAGCTTAAAGCGCCCCGGCGGAGGCCAATTAGCCTGCCGAAGTGGGGTGCACAGCCGCCGAGGCGGCAAGAGCGACCAAAGGAAGCTCCTTGCCGCCTCTTGGCGGCGTAACTACCCCACAAGACAGCTAATGGACGGAGACGGATAAGGCGCCCAAAACAATCAGTTTCCCCCTTTTACCTCAAACAATTCCAATTTATACACTACGTTTTCCATGGGGGGAATGTACAAATCCGGGCTGCCTTCTTCGCCCCAAGCAAAAGTGTAGGGTACCACCACCATGGCCGTTTCCCCTGTGCGCATTCCTTTTAAGCCTTCGTAAAAGCCTAGGGGAAAGCTGCCGCCTCCCATGCGCAACCAAACCGGAGCCTCGGTTCCCCAAATGCCATCTAAGGGTTTGCCGGAAAAGTCCAAAAGCAGGTACTTTACCAATACGCTGTCGCCATAGCGCGGGCTTTGCCCCTCAGAAACAAAGGTCTCTTTTATTACAAAGGGCTCTAAGGGAACATTTTCAACATCAGGTCGGTAAAGCTGCACGTACATTTTAAAGGCATCTACCGCGGTACTTTGTCTTTGGCGCTTGTCTTGCCGTTCTTTTTCGGCATAGCCTTCTGCATTAAGGACCTCGCGCATGCGAAATCTGAGGCGCACCAAACTGTCCGCAGCCATGCCTTCTACCCTTAAATTTTTGAAAAAGGGATTTTTTTTGAAATGCGCATATTCCCACTGAAAGGAACCACTGTCGCCCACCGAAATATGCTTTAAGGGATGCACCAAATCGTAGGGGTCTGTGGTGGGACGCATGAGCACTTCCAAGGAAAAACCGCCTGTGGGAGCCAAAATGGAATCTTGGCTGTTGCAAAGCCAGGCATCCATAACCATATACTTGGCGTCGTCTCCCTCGGGACCGCCATCCAAATCCACGTCCAAGTCATAGCCGAATCCGTCGGCAACTTCTTCGTATCCGCTCCAAGGACCACAACTGCAGAGCAGGATTGAAAGGGCAAAGCAAAGGGAATACGCAGGGCTCATGGCAAAATTTCAATTAGGGTAATGTCGTACCAAACGGGATTGTAGGGCGGAATTTTGTTTCGGTCGCCCACCAATCCAAAGGCTCGGTGAGAGGGCATAAACAAATAAGCGCGGCCTCCCTCGGGAATGTATTTGATGCCTTCGTGTATGCCGCTTTCTACTTCGTCGTAATCTACCCGAAACAACTCGAAACCTTGGTTTTCTTTGGAGGCATAACAAAGGGTGCCGTCCAATAGTCGGACTTCGTAATCTATACGTACCATTTGTCCACTTTTTGGCGGCTTTCCGTGACCTTCCTTGAGCATTACAATGCGCAAGCCGGTGCCGGTTTCTTGGGGCTCCCAGCCGCGACGTTCAATAAAGCGGTCGATAAGCAAATCCTCTTCTTTTAGAAACCGCTTGTTTACCTGAACCAAGGCTTCCTCTAACTTTTCGCCCTTAAGCACCAAGGGTTCTTGGTTTTTTGGCGGGTCGGGCGGGCCGCAGGCAAGGCAAAAGGCCAAGAGTAGGGAGGCGGGGAGGAGTTTCATGCGAATTGCTCAGAAATAATGGAAAGAAAAAAGGCTTCGGCTTCTTCGGCCGTGCCGTTATAACGTCCACCGGCGGCATTTTTGTGTCCTCCGCCCGAAAAAAAGCGTTCGGCCATTTGATTTACCACGCAATCGCCTTTAGAACGGAAACTGATGCGTGTAATGCCCGGGTCTTTTTCTTGAAACAGCAGCCCCATTTTGTTTCCTGCAATGGAGAGGGTGTAATTTACCAATCCCTCGGTATCGCCGCTTTCAATCTTGTAATCCAATACATCTTTATGCGTTAGCACCATCCATGCCAAGGGCAAATCCGGGTGCTGCTGTAAGCGGTCTTTAAGGGCAAATCCGGTAAGCTTTAACCTTTGCAGGCTGTTGGTATCAAAAATTTGGGTGCTCAGTTCGGGGTAATTCACTCCACTTTGCAGCAGCCGTGCTGCGGCTTGAAAGGTTTCGGACCTCACGGCATGCTTAAAGCCTCCGGTATCGGTTAAGAGTCCACACATAAGTGCGGTGGCCATTTCCGTATTGAGTCTTTCCTTATGCAGCAGCTCGCATACCAACTCACAGGTGCTGCTGGCCGAAATTCTATGCAAGCATTTGTCGAAGGATTCCGGTTCGGGGTGATGGTCAATCATCCAAACCGGTCCGGTCCTTTTTTGGAGCGCTTTGGCTGCGGATTCTCCACCTCGGTCCCGCCGCGAATGGTCCAATAGTACCACCAAATCAGCGCCCTCAATCAGCGCTTCCCAATGGGTAGCTTGGTATTCCAAAATGGCAAGCTCGGAGCTTTGCGGCAAAAAGGATAAATTTTTTGGGTAGGCGTCCGGGCAAAGCAGGTGCGCAGAAAGTCCTAAACTACGTAGCCAAAGACCTAAGCCCAAGAGGCTGCCCAAGGCATCGCCATCAGGTCTTTGGTGGCAAAGCAATACAAGAGAAGTATCCTTCCCTAAGCGTGTAAAATCCTCTGCATTTAGTGCGCTGTTCAATCCAATTGCTTTGTTTAATTTTGCGGCCATCATTGACCAAGGGTCGAAATTAACAAACAGAAAGGACATGAACGGAAACCGTACCTTTACCATGATTAAGCCCGATGCTGTAGGCAACGGCCATATTGGAAACATCCTTAAGGACATTCAGGACGCAGGATTCAAAATCATTGCCATGAAATTTACCCGTTTAAGCGAAGGCCAGGCCGGGAAGTTTTATGAAGTGCACAAGGAGCGTCCTTTTTACGGAGAATTGGTAAGCTACATGTCTTCCGGTCCCATTGTAGCCGCCATATTAGAAAAAGACGATGCCGTAGCATCCTTCCGTACCCTTATTGGAGCTACCGATCCTTCGCAAGCGGCTCCCGGTACCATCCGTGCCAAATATGCCGAATCTATTGCCGCTAATGCAGTGCATGGCAGCGACAGCGACGAGAACGCCGCCATAGAAGGCAGTTTTTTCTTTAGTGCTTTAGAACAGGTGGGATGATGCTTCCGGAGAAGCTCCGGACAGCAGCATACCTGCAATTCTTGTATGCCCATATTTCTCCTCATAAAGCTTCGCTTTTTGAGGAGAAAGTGGCGCATAGAACCCGTCATGTGTGTGTGGTGCTCGAAAACATTTATCAGTCCCACAACGCCAGTGCCGTGTTGCGCTCTTGCGATTGTTTTGGCGTTCAAGACGTGCATGTGATTGAGTCGGAACAGCAGTTCTCTACGGTCAACGAAATTTCCTTGGGCAGCAGCCGTTGGCTTAGCCTACACCGCTACGGCGGACCCAATGCTACAGCAGATGCGGCAGCCCGGTTGAAGGCCAAAGGCTACACGATTTTGGCTACTTCGCCTCACCAAGATGACCTTTGTTTGGAAGAGTTGCCTGTGGATAGGCCTATGGCCTTGCTGATGGGCACCGAAAAAGAAGGCCTAAGCTCGGAATCCTTAGCCTTGGCCGATGGCTACCTGCGCATTCCCATGGTGGGGTTTACCGAGAGCCTAAATATTTCCGTAGCTGCGGCCGTGAGCATGCATCATTTGGTTTGGAAGTTAAAACAAAGTCAAAAAGAATGGCAACTTTCAGCCGATGAACAACTTGAACTCAAGATTCAATGGGCCGAACAAGTTACCCGCAGAGCATCTTTTATGAGGCAACGTTTCCTTGATTCCCTTAGGCAGTAAACTTTTTGGGAATTATGGCTTTGTTGCCGTTTCCTGTTTGCAGTTTTATTAGCAATTTTGCTCCCCATGTTTCAAATCAAATACGCCCGGCTTATTGTTGCTTTGGTAGCTGTCCTAACTTTAGGAGCAGCTTGGCGCGCAAGCCATGTGGGTTTCAATTACGATTTTGAAGCATTCTTTCCCGAAACCGACCCGGAAACCCATTTCTTTCTGAATTTTCGTAAGCAGTTTGGCCCCGACAACGACTTTGTGTTGGTCGGGATTCAACATAGGGAAGGGGTTTACCAAAGCGATTTCCTGCTTAGAATACAGGCCCTAACCGATTCGCTTAAAACCATTAAATGGGTAGAACGCATCAACGCACCTACCAATGTTTCCTCTTTTATTCGAGACCCACTCATGGGTTCAGCATTAGAAATTCCATACCTACACCCGGAAAAACCCGAACTGCTGCCTTCGGACTCCGCCCGAATTTCTAAGGCTCCTGAGTTGATGGGCTCCTTATTTTCTAAGGATGGAAAATCGGTGGCTTTGGTTATAGACCACACGCCTTACATTGGCGATACGGCTTGTCAACCGCTTAGCGAGCAAATCGAAGCCATCACCGCTTCTTTTGGATTTGACGAGTACCATATTGCCGGCCGATGCATTGGCCAATCCTATTATGTAGATATTATTAAGGGAGAATTGGCCATGTTTTTAATCATAGCCTTCTTCCTGATTTTGTTGGTGCTTTTTGCCATTTTCCGAACTTTTTGGGGCGTTACGGTGCCGGTGCTTATGGTTATAGTGGCGGTGCTTTGGACCGTAGCTTTAATGGAGGTGACCGGCAAAGAAATGGACGTGTTGGCCAACATCATTCCTACCATTATTGTGGTGGTGGGGCTTTCGGTGGCCATTCATTTCATGACCAAGTTTTTGGACGTGCTCAAGCAGGGAAAAAATCACCAGGAATCGGTAAAATCGGCGCTCAAACAAGTGGGTTTGGCCAATGTGTTTACCACGGCCACCACCATGACCGGTTTTGCCAGTTTGGCAACGTCGGGAATTATTCCCATCGATGATTTTGGCTTGTATGCCGCTGCCGGCGTAGGCTTTTCTCTGCTTTTGTCCCTTACTTTTTTGCCAGCTTTACTCATTTTGGTGCACCCTTCGGCTTCCAAGGTCAAATCTCCCCAATGGTTTGGGCCATTATCTAAGATTTACGACTGGCTCTCGCTCCACCCTAAGTATATTTTCTCCTTTTTCTTGGTCTTGTTGGTGGCAGGTATTGCCGGAACCTTGCAGGTGCGCGAAAACACCTACCTTATGGAAGACTTGGCACAGAACAGCAAACTGGCCAAGGATTTCAGGTTCTTTGCGCAGGAATTCAACGGTACCCGGCCCTTTGAATTGGCTTTGGAAGTTAAAGATACTTCCCTCAACGTTTTCGATCGCCCCGTTTTGGAATCCATTCAACAAGTGGAGCGTGCTGTAGATTCCATTTATGGCATTCAGATGTTGTTTTCGCCCCTGTCTTTGGTGAAGGGAGCCAACCGGGCCTGGTCAGGCGGCGATCCGGAGGCATATTTACTTCCCGAAAGCAACTCTCGCCTGAGCCGCATTCAGAGAGACTTGCAGCGCTTTAAGCAAGACAGCCGTTTTCGACAATTGATTTCTGAAGATCAAAAAGAGGCTCGAATACGCGGCATGCTGCCTGACCTGGGCTCAGAAAAGGCCTGGGAATTACGGCAATCCTTTGAACAATGGATTCTAGGAACCCAATTTCCGGCAAAGGTGGATTTTTCACTTACCGGAACCGCGGAACTTATCGACAAAAACAACCGCAACCTGGCCCTGAACATTGCCCAAGGACTGGCCATCGCTTTTTTGCTCATCATGGGCATTATTATGTATTTGTTCCGCTCCATTAAAATGGTGCTTATTTCTCTGATTCCCAATTTACTGCCTTTGATTCTATTGGCCGGAATTATGGGTTGGTCCGGCATTAGCCTCAAAATCTCCACCGCCATATTGTTTACCATTGCTTTTGGGATTGCGGTGGACGATACCATCCATTTTTTGACCAGACTTAGGTTCGAACAAAAAGCCGGATACAGCACCCAAGATGCGCTGCGTCAAGCCTTTTTGCACACCGGCAAACCCATACTCATCACCACCGGAATTTTATGCGCCGGCTTTTCCATTCTGGGCGTTTCCAGCTTCATGGCCACCAAAATGATAGGCTTACTTACCTCTGTAGTACTGATATTTGCGGTATTGGCCGATTTGGTATTATTGCCGGCTTTGTTCAAAGTATTGAAAATTAAGTAGGTTTTTGGGCTGCCGGCCGGGCCATCACCCTCCGGGCCTTTTGCAAGGCATGTAGTCCCTAGGGCTGCGGTGGTTCCGCAAAGCTACACCTCCTCGCCCAAGGGTCTACACGCCTTGCTTTAGGCCGCTCCCGGGTTCTGTCCCTGGCAGAGATCGCTTTTCATGGGAAGCAACTGGCACATTCAACCAAAAATTAGGCTATTAAAGGAGAATGGTGAATGATGAATGATGAATGGTGAATGATGAATGGTGAATGGTGAATGATGAATGGTGAATGATGAGGGATGAATGGTGAATGATGAATGATGAATGATGAAGTATAGACGGGATGCCTCCCGTCTCTTCATGATGAGGTAAAGACGGAATATCTTCCGTCTCTCGATGATGAGGTAAAGACGGGATATCTCCCGTCTCTCCATGATGAGGTAAAGACGGGATGCCTCCCGTCTCTGCATGGTCTTTGTGGTGCTAAAGGATTCATGCAAGGTCAGGAAGCGGCAAAAAGGGAGGGCGGTACGGTTTGATTCACAGACTCTTTCAGGTATTTTTAAAAGGGAAAAACAGTCCATTACTTTGTTTTTACCCATTTTTGAGTCAGTACCTACGGTATCCTAAGGCATTAAGTCGAAGGGTTTAACTCCCATAACTCCCACGGAGCTCCACCCCAAGCAAAGCCCTTTTTCAAACAAAAGCCCAAGCGGCGGAGCAGCCTTTTGGAACGCCAATGATCGGCCCGCACTTGCGCCTGTACTTGTTTGGGTCCCTCGGCCATCCAGGCATTGGTCATAGCGTAGGCCAGGCCCTTTCCGCGCTGCTTGGGATGTAGACGAAAACGAAGATCTGCGTTTTCTTGGGTCGGTTCGAACCTATGAAAGGCTACCAAGCCTACCGGTCCAAACTTTGAATGGCAAGCCAAATGCCAAGAGTTTAGCCTCACATGTCTAAGCAATGGTTCTCCCCATAAAATGCCATCTGCGGTATATTGTAGGGTAAGCGGATCGTTCCAAAGCTGCTGCAACCAAGCCAAGGAGGCTTCTTGTGGGTCAACAAACTGCCAGTTCGATTGCATTTCTAAAAATAATCCAAGTTCATGGTAAGCCCAAGGCGGAATTCCATGGCTCCCATTTCTACCACGCCAAACATCAGGCGGTACCGGAGGCCAAATTCAAGGCTGGTGATGTCTCCAATCTCCATTAAAACGCCCGCTTGCGGCGACACTTGAAAAAATGCAGTGCCCGTGTATAAATCCAAGCCCATTTGACTTCCCGCATATGGCCTAAACAGGGCCCCTTCGGGTTTTAGAAAGAACTCCGGCCCCACATTAAGGCCAATCAATTGACCATCTAAATTTCCCTGCTCAAAAAGCAAAAACAAACTGCCTTCCCCATTGATGTTGAGCCAATCGTTGACAAAAAACCGGTTGTTGCCATAAAAACCAATCCCCCAACCGTCGCCTGTAACAGAATTAAACCTTCCGTCGGGAATCATAAACTGCAGGCCTAAACCCGAATAGTTTTGGGACTTTAGTTCGTGGGTGTTCCCAAGGCAAAAAAGGAAGAGCACGCCGGTTAAAAATGCGCGGAAAAGCCTATGCATGATGCTAAGATACGCAAAGGAGTGCGTTAGGGCAGAACCCACGATTTTTTCTTAATTTAACCACATGCAAAGTGCTAAAAACCCAAGATTTGAATCCTTGTTACAGGCTTATGGTGAGAGCCATCAGAACCCATTCAACAAATCGGTGCATTGGTGGTGTGTTCCCTTAATTTTCTTCTCCATTTTTGGTTTGGTGGCTTGCATTCCGGTGCCCTCGTTTTTTCCCGATGGCCTGCATTGGGCCAATGTGGTATTGGTTTTGGTCCTGTTGTATTACGCTTGGCTTTCTCCTTTGCTTGCCCTTGGTTTTTTACTTTTTGGAGGTTTGGTAGCATTGGGAAATCAACAATTGCTGAGCTACGGCAGGCCGTATCTTTTGACCTTTTCCTTGCTTGTTTTTTTCCTGGCTTGGGCCGGTCAATTTGCAGGCCATGCAGTGGAAGGAAAGAAACCTTCTTTTTTGAAAGACATTCAGTTTTTGTTGATAGGACCTGCTTGGCTCATGCATTTTATTCTAAAGAAACTGCGTTTGCCCTATTAAACCCGCTTACCAACTTACAAAAGGCATGGCTTGAGGGTAATCAAAGGCCTCGGTTTGGCTTATCAAGTAATTGGCCAAGTCCTCTCGGGAAATTTTTGTGCTGCCATGCACACCAACCCAACCCACACGGTATTGATTTTTTTCCGGGCCATTGACCAATCTGGGAGCCCTTACGATGGTCCACTCAAGTCCACTGCCTTTTAATACTTCGGCATGGTCCTTAGCATCGCGAAGTAAATGAGGAACCATCAATTTCATTATTCCACGGATGAGCAGGTCGGGTAGTTTGGGCTGGTCTTTATCGGGGAAAGCTAAGCCTCCACCCGATAAAGAAAGAATGCGAGAAACCCCGGCACTTTTCATGGCTTGAACCAGGTTGGAAGTTCCTAAGCTTTGAATATCTTTTGGCCCCCCTTTAACTTGACCAAATAAATTGAATACTAAGGAAGTGCCATGAACCAATTCATGCAAAGAGTTTAGGTCTAAGACATCTCCCTTTACCCAGGTTAGCTTAGGATGCTGTAGTTCGATTTTGTTGGGGTTTCGGTAGAGCGCACGCAGGCTGTGCCCTTGATTCAAAAGCTTTTCTACGGCAAGTATTCCGGTTCTTCCGGTGGCTCCGGTTATGGCAATGTTCATGTGTTTTATTTTCAAAATTAAGTCAATCCATTCTTGCTAACTAAAGTTATAGTACCTACCTTTAGGTTAGTTAATTGATTTGCCGCCCGGACCGGTGCGAAAACCCCGGATGGGCAAGGGCTTTGGGCAGCCGTGCCTTCCCGTGGCGGAGCGCAGCAAGCCCCCGGGAAGGCCGGATGCCCTAGCCCTTGGCCACCGGAGTTGCAGCGAGGGCCGGAAATGCGGCCCAAAAACAAAAAAAAATGAAGGTTAGTCCATCTTGTCCCATCCGAACCACCCTCGAAATGTTGGGTGGTAAATGGGCCTTTCTTATTTTACATGCCTTGCATGCGTCGCCCATGCGTTTTGGGGCTTTGAACAAGGCCATTCCGGACATTAGCGAGAAAATGCTGGCTCAGGAGCTTAAGCGTTTGGCAGACAATGGCTTGGTGGAGCGTAGGAATTATGGCGAAGTACCTCCGAAGGTCGATTACCGGCTCACCGATATTGGAAAAGAGGCCCACGCTCTTATTGGGCCAATTCGAGATTTTGGTTTGAAGTATGCACATTTTTTAAAACAAGCGGATTCATGAACCCACACATTTCAGCCGTTTTCGAGGCTCAGCGAGAGGCATTTACCCGGGCGGAGTTCAGCAGCTATGCCCGGCGATTGGATCGATTAAAGCGCCTTAAAAAGGCATTGAGGCAAAGAGAGTCGACCTTGGCAAAGGCTTTAAAGGAAGATTTGGGAAAATCCGGATTGGAATCTTGGATGACCGAGTTTTCGGTAATTGAGTCTTCCATCGCACAAGCTGAGCGTGAGCTCAAGCATTGGATGCGTCCAAAACCTTTGAGCGGGGGACTGTTGATTTGGCCGGGCAATGCCCGCTTGATTCCTCAGCCCAAGGGTCAAGTGCTTATTTTATCGCCATGGAACTATCCGGTGCAGTTGCTTTTGGTGCCACTTGTGGCTGCTTTGGCAGCAGGAAATACAGCCTTGCTTAAACCCTCGGAAATGGTACCTCATGTTTCTTCTGAATTGGCCGGCTTAATAAAGGATTGTTTTGCGCCTGAGGAGGCAGCCCTTATTGAGGGTGGGCCGGATATGGCTAAGGCCCTGACTCAGTTGCCTTTGAACCATATCTTTTTTACGGGAAGCAGCAGGGTAGGGCAATTGGTATATGAGGCTGCAGCCAAGCAACTGATTCCTGTTACCCTGGAACTGGGTGGAAAAAACCCGGTTTGGATGGACGAGACCGCAGACCTTTCGACCACTGTGCGCCGGTTGTTTTGGAGCAAAGCTTTGAATGCCGGACAAACCTGTTTGGCGCCCAACCTTTTGATGGCCCCTTTAGCTTTGAAGGAAAACATAGTGGAAGCATGGAATGCCTGTTGCAAGGATAGGTTTGGGGGTAGCTTAGACTTGGCCGAAGACTTGGGAAGTATCGTAAATAGCGCACATTTTGACCGTTTGCAGGCATTTTTAACGCAGGGTAAACCATTGACTAAGTTGGAAGTAGAATCGAAAACAAGACGTATACTCCCTGTACTACTTGAGGTGGAAGTAGAGCCGAGTGAAGAGGTGTTTGGTCCCATTTTGCCGGTGCAATGGTATGTTCCTGAGGAATCCGAAAGCAGGTGGAAGGCCATGGAAGCGCAAACCCGCAAAGAGGGTCCTTTGGCGGCCTATTTGTTCAGCAAGTCCAAGGCCAAGAAAAGAGCCTTCAGTTATGGCATTCGTTCGGGCGGGGCCTGCATAAACGATACCACCTTGCAGTTTACAGTTTCGGATGCGCCATTTGGTGGGGTTGGCAATAGCGGCATGGGAGCCTACCATGGGCGCTATGGTTTTGAGGCATTTTCGCACATGCGTACGGTGGTAAGCCGGAAGTTCTTCTTTGATTTGCCGGGTAGATTCAATCCCGGTGCATTTCCGGAGGCTTGGATAAAAAAAATCATCGCTTTCTTGATGCATTAAGAAAGCGATGATTTGAAGTGGAGCATAACGGAGTCGAACCGATGACCTCTACAATGCCATTGTAGCGCTCTAGCCAGCTGAGCTAATGCCCCAATTTTTGTTAAAGAGCGGTGCAAAGCTAATTATTTATCATTTTTGTGCAAATTTAATTTATGCCTGACGCAAATTTTACCCATGCCGTACAAGCTTTGTTGGAACAAAAGCTATCGATGCCGGTCAACGTTCTTGAAATGCCCCAAATGCGTGGGGGAAGCATAAATACTGCCCGAAGGGTGCGTACAGATCAGGGCACTTTTTTCATGAAGCACAACAACTCTGCGGATTATCCCCGGATGTTTCATTTGGAGCAAAAAGGCTTGGATTTGTTGCGTTCTGCCGGCGTTTTTAGAATTCCTGAAGTCATTGGAGTTACCGAAACAGGTGGGGAGGATGTATTGGTTTTGGAGATGATTGATGCGGGCACGCCTCATTTTGATTTTTGGGTAGATTTTGGCCGTCAGTTGGCTGCCCTGCACCGGAACAGTAACCCACAATTCGGTTTAGATTACGACAATTACATGGGTTCTTTGCCTCAGAATAATACCTTTAAAGACAGTTGGGCGGCATTTATGGGTGAACATCGTTTGTTGCCCATTTTAAAGAAAGCGGTGGATTCAGGCAAGGCGGAGCCTGAATTGATTGCTCCGATGGAGCGTTTGGTGGCGCGATTACCGGAAATATTTCCGGAAGAAAAACCGGCCTTATTGCATGGGGATTTATGGAGCGGGAACTTCATGGCCGACCTAAGCGGAGAGCCTGTGCTTTTTGATCCGGCAGTATATTATGGGCACCGCGAAATGGACTTGGCCATGAGTCGATTGTTTGGAGGTTTTGAACCTGCTTTTTATCATGCCTATCAAGAGGAATGGCCCTTAGAGCAAGGTTGGGAAGAGCGTGTAGCCCTTTGCAATTTATATCCCTTGTTGGTGCATGTGCAGCTTTTTGTAGGCAGTTACGTTCAATCGGTACGCAACATTTTGGCGCGTTTCCAATAGCGTTTATTCTTGAGCTAAAACCAAGTGACTTTTTATGCTTCGGCTACCCAAAACATGGTATTCCAGGTAATTAACCATAGCTTGGAGCAGACTTCGCCGCTCATTCAAGTCCACCTCGTAGGCTTCACCCAGAAGCAATTTAGCAAAGCAACCGGCAATCTTGGGGCTCATTTCAAAACTAGGGTCTGCTCTAGGGTTGGAGGGCACAAAGGATTGCAAAGGAATAGAAAAGCCCATGCCTAAGTCATAACGGGATGCGTCGGGCCCTAGGCCGGACCATTGAATCAATTCAGCGGTGAAGCGCAAAGGAAGTTGTGCCGGAAGAAGTGCTTTGCTTAAACAAAGCCTTAGGTATTTTTGAGCAAGCAGGTATAGGTCGGTATCGGCATGGTGTTCTGCAGTGATTTTTTGAAGCACTTCTCCCATAAACATGCACAAAGCTCCTTGGACCGGTCCGGCCATGGCAGGCGAAAGTCCTTCCAACAGCTGGAAGTTTGAGGCGTAGGGAAGCTTTGCTTTAGCTTGAGGACTGCTTTCAAATTCCACAAAGGTCATTACTTGAAGAAGTCCGGCAATTTTTTTTCGTTGCGCGGTGCTCAATCGAACGGCATAGTCGTTTTTTTCACCTAGTTCTTGGAGCACCGAAACAATGCACCCTTGATCTCCAAAGCGGACTTGACGCAAAACAATACCCCGACAGGTTTGGCGCATGCTTAGTGGATGTACAAAAACTTGGTAACCATGGCTTCGGAGCCGTCTTCGTTGGTACAAAAAACCAAATATACCCCGGTGGCAGGCCGTCTTCCATCGTACCTTAGTCCGTTCCAAGTAGCGGTTCCGCCTTGAGCCTGCGTTTTGTAGACCAAATTCCCGGCTACATCGGCAATAATAACATCGGAATCTCTTGCCAAGCCGGTAATGGTTACCGGTCCGTCATGCGTTTCACGAACGGGGTTAGGAAAGACATAAACATCGCCAAAGCTATCGTCGGCTTCTGTGGCATTGCCTCGGAAGGAAATAATGCCTAGGTCGGTGCCAAAATACACTTCTCCGCTTAGGGGATCAATGGCTACACACAATACATTATCGGAGAAAAGCGGTGTTTCTC
This sequence comes from Bacteroidia bacterium, assembly GCA_030427255.1. Lineage (GTDB taxonomy): Bacteria > Bacteroidota > Bacteroidia > CAIKAF01 > CAIKAF01 > CAIKAF01. The sequence goes on from JAUHWY010000011.1 coordinate 40,382, forward strand.
CGGCTCTAAATCGGTGAATAACTTCGCGACCATCGTCGCTAACCAATAGGACTCCTGCGCCTTGGGTAGCAATCCATTTTCTATTGGCTCCATCGACCACAATGTCGTTGATAACGGTTTGCGCCAAAAGGAGCTCGTTGTTGCCATCCTCTGCGGTAATAACAATTCTCTGTCCATTAACGGCTTGTCCTGTAAACAATTGACCGGGACTAAAAACACGGATACCGTCTTCGGTTCCTACCCAAATTTCTCCGTTGCGGTCTTTGGCCATGGAGCGGATACTTAGGCTGGGTAAATCTCCATTATTGAATTGTCCGGTAAGGTATTGCCTTAAACCGGTTTCGGGTTGATAGACGGCAATTCCACGGCCTATGGATGCCAACCAAACATGGCCCAAGTCATCTACCAATACGTCACCGGTAGGGACATTAACGGAGCTAAATCCCGGAAAATTTACGTTTAGGAGTGTGGTACCATCGGGTCCTTGTTGAATCAAGCCAATATCGGAATACGAGGGGCTAAACCATAGATTGCTTTCGGAATCAAAAGTTAAACCACCAATTCCAGGTCGTCCTTGACCCAGCGGAACCGGTGGGCCTTGGGTAATATTGGTAAATTGAAAATCACGAATTTCGTAAAGGCCGGATAAAATAGAGGCTACAAAAAGGTGGGAGGGATCGTTTGGATCGATGGCAATTTGAACAAAATCTGCATGGGTAAAAGCATAGCCATCGTTACTTTCTCTCAATACCTTCCAAGAGCCATTTCTTCGGTAAAACATTTGGTCTGCCCTAAAACTGGGTCCCCAGGTTGGGCTTCTGGCGCCTGAGGCTACCCAAATGGTACCATCTTCCAAAACCTTCATGTCGTAAACGTTTTTGGTTTCAGGGCCGGGAGGACCATTTGTTGCACCGTTTTGGGAAATTATCACCAAGCCTCTACGATCGGATGCTGCATATATTTCACCTTCAGTGGAAATTACAGCTTCTCTAAATGGCCCAAAGGCTTCGCTGTAACTAAAATCAACTTGCCAAGAGCTGTTTAGGGTTAGTACGGACTCATCTGCCACTACCAATAAGCGGTTTTGAGAAGTTCTCAAGGAGCGGATGGGGCTGCTTTGGCCTGTATTTACAAGCTGAGGGCTTTGGCCCGGTGCCCAACGCAAGATGCTGTCGGTTTGGTCATTTTTTAAATACACCAAATGGTTTTGATATACGGCCAAGGACCGGACTCCACCGGCTCCTATGTCGTTTATTTTTTCCCACAGCGTTAGGTTTTTGAAATTAGCTCCCAAGGGAAACCTAAATAAGCCATTGGACAAGGCGGCATAGCCAAAATTCTGAAAGGTGACAAAATCAAAACATTGCTGACCCGTAAACAAAGGGTTATCGGAAAAAAGAACCGAGTTTCGGATGACTTCTTGCCGCATGTCCACCAATACCAACCCAAAGTCGCATGCCAACCAAGCGGAATCTTGAGTAACAAAAATGCGTTGTACTTTGCGGCTGCTGGAAATGCCTGCACTAAGCAAATCAGGAAAAGCCGTTATTCTGCCATTTTTAATCAAATCGATTTGACCGTCTTGGTACCCGGCAATCCACCAGTTTTGCGTTTTGTGGTACCGCAGGGCAGAGGGCTGGATGGAACTAAAGCCTTCGGCTGTGGTGTAGGGAATTCTTTCAAAATCCGCAAATTGGTAGCCCCATAGTCCATTTTGAGAAGCTAAAACCAGTTGATCGGCTCCGGCATCTATGCTTTGACAACGATTCATGGGGACATGCGCTCTCCATGTTCCGGGGGCAATTTGTGCTAAGTTTTGCTGAGCATTTAGTGCGCCCAAAAGGGAGAATAGTGCGCCGAAGAAAAGAGGGAAATGTTTCATATGCATGCTCCGAAGCTAGTATAACGCAAATTTACGGTTTATTGTACAGCTCTTTTAGGTGAACCCACTTCCCCTGCACCTGAAACTGCACGGAGTCTTGCAATGGGCCAAAGTTCCATTGCACTCTGAGGGGATGCTCAATACTGCAATGCAAGGGCTTTGAATTTATGGTACATGAAATCATGCGATCTCTAGGAAGCCTAAACTCCTGTTCCTTAATGAGGCTAACAAAACTCCCTAAGGGTGGAGCCACCTCAATAGAAAAGTAGCTTTGGATTGGCCTGTTGGCCTTTAACCGGATTTGCCAGTGCAAATAGGAGGTACCCACTTCACCCTCACCTTGGCATTTTTCTTGGTTTAACATCCATTGGAAATTGCGTTTTCCGGCAAATGCGGTGTCTATAAAAAAGGAACCGGAAGGTGCTTTTTCTGACCTTTGCAAGCTAAAGAAGTTCCATGCCAGATTTAGGCTTTTGGACGAATCCATTGGTGTAAATCCTTGGAATGGCAAGGTACAAAAGGCTTGGTAAGCTTGGGCGGAGGCAAGGTAATGAACAAAAGCCACCGGTTCATCCGAAGAGGAAGACCAGTGGCGCTCTTTTAAACTATCTAAAGCCAGACAATCGGATGGGTCATGAAGCTGTACCCATTTATCCGGGCTTTGCCTGAGCAGGTGGTTTGCCACTGCTTTTGGAAACTCCACCAAAATGGCCGGTACCCGGTTTTGATTACTTGCTAGGAACCGTTCTACGGGACGGATGTCTACAAAAGGAGTGGTTCTAAATATTTCATTCTGAAAAAGGGTGGAATAGGCCAGTAAAAAAGAAAAGGCCAGAAAAATGGGTGGTTTAAGTTGTCTAAACCACTTATTTCCCAATTGAAGCATAGCCGCCAAAGCAAAGGGAAGTAAAGGCACCAGCATGCTTTCGTGAAGTATCGACCGACCATGAAAACCTGCTGCAAACAAATACAAAAACAGAGAAGAAAGCACTAAGACTATGCTCAACAAGGATAGCTTTTCGGAGGGTAGCCTAAGGTACTTGGTTACTTTTTTGCTGCGCTTAGCCTTAGAAAAGTATCCCAAAACAAGCATGGCCACTAGGGCCAAACCAACCAACCACGATCGGTTTATCACTTCTCCAAAAATGGATAAGTAATCTTCCCAGTTGCTTGGTGGAACAAGCCAGCCGTTGGGTCCAATATGCATTTTTTTGGCATGCTGTAGGCTTAGGTGCAAATAGGGAAGGGTGCCTAGCGTTGACAATCCTAGGGCAAAGAAGAACGCTTTTCGGTTGTTCCTTTTCAAAAAGAATGCGGAGAACAAACAGAGACTTAAGGCCACAAAGTAAGAGGGGTAGTGGGTGTAAAACAAGGCAAGTACGGATAAGCCCAAAGCTAGGCCTCGGCTTAAGGGAACCGATTTGTTTCTGTTAAAAATCCTGTCCCACTGGTACAAGCTAAGCAGCACTAAGCTTAAGCCCAAGCCATAAGGCCTGGCATAAAAGCCAAAAAGCACCGGTAAGTTTCCACAGGCAATAAAGGCACAAACAAGTAGAGCGGTACGGCGGCTGAACCAATTTCCAAACACCTTGTATGCAAAAAAGACGCTGCAGGCAGAAAATAGCACAAAAGGCAAACGTATAAGCACCTCTATAGGCGGAACCACCTGCATCCAAAGGGCCAGAATGGTTGCTGTTAGTGGTGGGTGATTGTCGCCTTCACTTAGGGTTTGTCTTATATAGTTCCACCAACCCATTTCCTTTATGTGGTACATCACCTGCAATTCATCTACCGTGAACCCGATGGATTGAACCTTAAGAAGGCGAAGCAATAGCCCTAAGCCGAGCAGCATCCACATCATGTACCGCAAGCTTCGGAGTTTGTCGTCGGAAAAGGCCTGTGCTTTTTGATTCATTTGGGTACCTTTGGGAAAACGATCGCTTATATCCTATGAAAACGTATTTGTCAAAACTCCGTAAAGATTATAAAATGATGTCATTATCGGAGGACGAAGCGGGCGATGACCCCATAAAACTTTTAGAGAAATGGCTTTCAGATGCTGCAAATAACAATGTATCTGAGCCAAATGCCATGGTACTTTCAACGGTAGACGCTCAGGGAATTCCTCATTCTAGAGTTTTGCTATTGAGGAATTTAGAGCAAAAAGGACTTAGCTTTTACACCAATTATCAATCCGAAAAAGGCACGCACCTGGCAGACAATCCACATGCTGCCATAAATTTTTTCTGGGTAGACATGGAACGTCAGGTTCGGATTGTGGGTAAGGTGGAAAAGATTTCGGTTATGGAATCTAACGAATACTTTCAATCCAGACCACGGCAAAATCAAATTTCGGCTTGGGCATCGCCTCAAAGCGAGGTGGTTGCCAATAGAGAGGCATTAGAGGCCAGGTTTCGCGAGTTTGAGCAAAAATTTGAGGGACTGCAGGAAATCGAAAAACCACCGTTTTGGGGAGGTTACCGGCTATCTCCTTCGCGGATGGAGTTTTGGCAAGGCCGTCCGGGAAGGTTGCACGACCGTATTCGTTTTAGTTTAGAGGAAGACCAATCGTGGAGAAGGGAACGCCTTGGTCCATAATTTGAACTTGATAGGCATTTCACTTGTTGTATAGCTATGTTTTCACCGGTCTTCTTTATTGCATTAATTGCCGCTTTGCTCCTTACAGGCATTGCTTGGTATGCTGCTTTGGTGTATTATCCCTCCTTTACCTATTGGCAAAAAGAAGCCATTCCCTTGCGTGGACCTTTAGTGCATAATAGAGGCTTTTTGCTCATGTTTCCGCTCATGTCCTTGGAGCTGCTTACCAGTTTTGCCGTAGTGATTTTTAGCGTTAAGGTGCTCTCCGCCGACACCCCGGGAGGTGACTCTTTTCTAATGATGAATGGCATCGCTTTTTTTATGCTTTTGGCCATTTGGTTTATTTCTTTAGCCTTAATGCGGCCTGCAAGAAAACAGTTTTTTAAACAGCCCGACAGCAAAGTGCACCTGCAGCTCATTCGAATTCAATACGTTCGCACCGGCTTGTGGACCCTGAGGGCTATTTTGATGGTTTTGTCGGTGGTTCAAAAGGCTTAATATGCAAACAGGATATTTAATTACCCGGTTTGTTGCTCCCGAAAAGGATCCCTTTGACCGCTTGCTGCCCATGTTTAGGGAATTGCTCTTGATAAGCTCCGGAAATGTGGAGGAAACCCTTGACTGGCTCCGTGAAGTGGATAGGCAGCATCAAATTACCGATAAGGACTACACCATCGAAGATTTTATTGAGGAGCTATTCGAACGCGGCTATTTGCGCCAAGCAACTCCGGGTTCTAAAGGAGGGGCCCAAGCTACCGAAAAGGCAGACCGAATGATGCGTGAAGCTGCCCTGGAGCAAATTTTCGGAAAACTCAAACGAGATACCGGAGGACAGCACCGAAGCACAGGAATAGGAAATAAAGAAGAATGGCAAGGTTCGTATCACTCCTACAATTTTGGTGACCCTCTGGAAGATATAGACTTAAGCTTGTCCATGCAAGAGGCCATGCGCCGCACCGGATCTTGGCAACAGATGGAAGAACAAGATTTAAGGGTGCGCGAAAGCGAAAGCAAATCTAAAGTAGCTACAGTTTTGCTCATCGATATTTCGCATTCCATGATTCTGTATGGTGAAGACCGCATTACTCCCGCTAAAAGGGTAGCCATGGCACTTGCAGAATTGGTGCGCCGAAAATACCCGGGCGACCACCTCGAAATAGTGGCCTTTGGCAACGATGCACACCGAATATCCATTAAGGATTTACCTTATTTACAAGTTGGACCATTTCATACCAACACCGTGGCCGGCCTTGAAATGGCCTTGGATATTTTACGGAGACACCGAAGTGCCAACAAGCAAATTTTTATGATTACCGATGGCAAACCTACCTGCCTGAAAGAAGGCAAAGCTTATTATAAAAACAGCTTTGGTTTGGATGAAAAAATCTTGAACCGCACCTTGAATTTGGCCGAGGTTTGTCGCCGCCAATCTATTCCTGTAACCACCTTCATGGTCGCCCAAGATCCTTGGTTGGTAGAATTTGTAGAAGAATTCACTGAAATCAACGGCGGTAGAGCATTTTTTAGTGATTTAGAAGGCTTAGGAAGCTTGGTCTTTAGAGATTTTGAAAAAAACAGACGAAAAAGATTATGAGCGAAAAACCCTCTATAGCAACTTTAGGAGCCCTAAAAGCTTCCGGGTATCAATTCAAAAGCGTTGCCGAAGAGCTGAAGCATAATTTGTTGCTCGCCATATCCAATAATCAACACGTTTTTGAGGGAGTTTTGGATTATGAAGACACCGTTATTCCTGAATTGAAACGAGCCATTTTGGCCAAACACCACATCAACTTTTTGGGGATGCGGGGGCAAGCCAAAACACGCATGGCACGCATGATGGTGGAGCTTCTTGATCCTTGGATTCCTGTGATTAAAGGCATTCCCATTCCCGACGATCCCTTGGCTCCTGTGTTGCCTCAAAGCAAACGGCTAATTGAGGACTTGGGCGATGAAACCCCCATCGATTGGATGCACCGCAGCGATCGTTATGTAGAGAAACTGGCTACACCCGACGTAACAGTGGCAGACCTTATTGGAGACATTGACCCCATTGCTGCCGCCCGCAAAGGAACAGGTCTTGGCGACGAAGACGCATTGTTTTTTGGACTTATTCCTAAGGCCAACCGATGCCTGTTTGTTTTGAACGAACTCCCCGATTTGCAAGCCCGTATTCAAGTTGCCCTTTTCAATATTCTTCAAGAAGGAGACATCCAAATCCGTAGCTTTAGATTCCGATTGGCTTTAGACATCTCTTTTGTGTTTACCGCCAATCCGGAAGATTACACAAACCGAGGCAACCTAATTACTCCGCTCAAAGACCGAATTGGAGCCCAAATCTTGACCCATTACCCAAGAAGTTTGGAGGCAGGCATGGCCATTACCCGGCAAGAAGCCAAGATTTCTAAGGAGCTTCTGGAAAGGGTATCGGTTCCCGATTGGATGTTTCGCCTTTTTGAACAAGTGAGTTTTGAGGCACGAAAAAGTGATTTAATAGACCAGCGCAGTGGGGTTAGTGTCCGTTTATCGGTTTCGGCGCTAGAAGCCTTGTATGCTCAGGCCGAACTCCGCATGGCGATGAACGGGGAAAAGAAAACCCATATGCGCATTACCGATATGCTGGCCATGGTGCCGGCCATTACCGGAAAAGTAGAGCTGGTGTACGAAGGCGAACAAGAGGGCAGGCAAACCGTTGCGCACACCCTAATCAATAAAGCCATTCGAAGCTGCTTTACCGAAATATTTCCCGATCCGGAACGCATGAAGCGAAGCAAAGAAGGCGATGTGTATGCCCCATTATTGGCTTGGTATGGTCAAGGCAATGAAACCGACCTTGACGCCATGGCCTCCGATAAGGACTATAAGCAAAGCTTAGAAGCAGTGCCGGGGCTGCGTGCTTTTGCCGAAAAATATGGCCGAAGCCAAGGAGAAGAAACGCTAGCCCTTATGGAATTTGTGCTTTTGGGCTTGGCCGAGTTCTCTCGCTTGGGTAAACACCTCAGAAATCAAGAAATCCAACTTTCTGACCTCCTGAATGCCATAATGAACAGCGAGGAAGAAGACGATTTTTCATAGAATCTTGATCCGGCGCCCGGATGGACGCGATAGCCTGTATGGGACGAGGCAGCGTCGGCCCCGCTGAGCCGGGCGGAGCGCATGCAAGCCCCGGAGAAGCGTAGGGACGACCTGCCAAGGCACATACAGCTAAAGCGGAGAGCCGGATAGCGCCCCAAAAAAATCTAATTTCCCCAATTAGAGACCGTTGACACGTTGCTATTCTGGCGGCGACTTTGCGTTACGTCCAAATCTCAAGTTCCTCATTTACAATCAGTAAACTGCGGACATTCAATTTGGCCGTGCCTTAATTCGCCTTGAAAACACAACGCGTCAACGGTCTCAATTAGAGACTGTTGATGCGTTGCGTTTTCAAGACACAGTTCCTGAACGCAGCGTCAGGGTTTATAATCCTGACCGTAGCGTCAGGGCAGGATTGCCGCCAGAATAGCGTCGCATCACCAGTCTCAATTAACGTTAGTTTAAAAGTACATCCTTACCTTGCAAAGAAAACGCATGCGGCGCTTTGTCATTTTCTTGATATTTCTTGGTTTAGCTGGCACCCTAAAGGCGCAACTTCCCCCAAAATTGGTGGTGTATATTTCGGTGGATCAAATGCGGGCAGATTACCTGTTTCGTTTTCGTAAGCTATTTACAACCACAGGCTTACTGCGCATGGAGAGCCTAGGGCGGGTGTATAGAAACCACCATTACAGCTATGTGCCCACCTACACCGGCCCGGGACACGCTACCCTCAGCACCGGCACTTGGCCTTATTATCATGGCATTGTGGCCAACGATTGGTTTGATAGAGAAGTGCGGCGAAAGGTCTATTGCGTCGAAGATGCCAGTGCTCAGCCGGTGGGTACTTCCCACAAAAATGGTCAAATGAGTCCCGTTTGGCTTAGAAGCAGCACCCTTGGCGACGAGCTGAAGCTGGCCTATCCCGAAGCAAAGTCGGTGGCCATTGCTTTAAAAGACCGGGCGGCCATCCTTATGGCCGGTCATTCTGCCGACGGTGTGTACTGGTTCGACGAAAGCACAGGACGTTTTGTTAGTTCCACCTTTTATACCCAAAGTTTACCTGCTTGGCTTGAGCAATTCAACGGCAAAAAGCGTGCAGAAACCCTGCTTCAAGACGATTGGACCCTGAGTATTCCCGAAGCCATGCTTCAAGATTTTGGTCCGGACGAAAGTCCCTACGAAATGCCCTTTAAAGGGCACGAAAAAGTGACTTTTCCCTATCCGCTCAAAAAAATTGCCAAAGAAAAGGGCTTGGGGCTCATAAAATCTGTGCCGGGCGGAAATACCATCACCTTTGAAATGGCTCAAGCTGCCATTGAGGGCGAAGGACTGGGGCAAGATTATCAGCCCGATTTACTGCATCTGAGCTTTTCGGCCACAGATTATTGCGGCCACCAATTTGGACCTCGCAGCTTGGAATTGGCCGACATGTACCGACGTTTTGATGAAGAAATGACCTTGTTTTTGAATTACTTGGATCAGACCGTCGGAAAAGACGAATATGTGGTGGTGTTAAGTGCCGACCACGGTGTAGCCGACAACCCACATGCCATGGAGGCACAACATATTCCGGCAGGGGTAATTCCTCCCAACTTCGAAAAAGAGTTGATGGAATGGTGCCATAGGGAAGGAGCCCCGGGTGCCGTTTTGGCCTTTGAGAACTTGCAGATTTATTTTGATTACCCTGCTCTGGAGGCCGCAGCTGTGCCTTTGCCTGCTTTTCGTCTTAAGCTGGAGCAATGGCTGCACAAGCAGGCCTGGGTACAAGATTTGCTTTGGGCGGATCAGGTCGACGCTCATTTAAACCATCCCTTAGCCACGGGTTTTGCCGCACGAGGCTATGGAAAGCAGCGTTCCGGTGACCTTATGTTGTTGCTTGCGCCGGGTTACGTAGAGACGACCTTTGATGGCAAGGGGGCCACCCACGGAAGCCATTATGCCTACGACACACACGTGCCATTGATTGTATTTGGCAAGGGCATGGACCGATTGGAGTGGCATGGCCCAACACGAGTGGTAGATATAGCGCCCAGTGTGGCAAGCCTACTTCAAATTCGGGCTCCCAATGCTTCGGTTGGAAAGGTGTTGCCGGGTTTTTGAACCTTTTTTTTTAAGTTTTGGGGCGTAGCCGGGCCCTTACCTTTACTCCGTGTTGCCCACCACACGGGTCGCTAAGGCACAAAGGAGCTCACCGAAAAAAACGGTTCCGCTCTTTGTGCCTAAGCGTCCCGGCGGCGTTCAACTCCGGGGTATCGGTGCGGTCCCTACGCCGAATCCCCGGTAAAGATTCAAATCTGACCATTATATGGAGGCTGTTTGCCTGCTTTTCTCTATTTTCATACACTACTTAGGATCTGCCTGCCATGCAAAACTGCCTTTCAAAACTCTACCTTTTCTCTTTTTTATTGGCTATGCTTTCCTGTTCCGGAGAGGAATCCAAAGAATTCGCCGATGTAGATCCTGCATTTGCAACCTATGTGCAGGCCTTTTCTTCGGGGTATCAGTCTCGAAAAAATCCCATTACGGTGCGTTTTCATAAGCCTCCAGAAAAGGCCGCTTCCGTGGAAGACTTAAATGCGCTTTGGGAAATACGTCCTGCTATTCCGGGAAAGGCACGGTGGAAAGATTCCAGAACCTTAATTTGGGAGCCTGAAGCCCCACTTCCTTCCGCTACGCGCTATTCTATTTCCCTTGATTTGGACGCCCTTATGGAGGTGAAGTCAGGCTTGGAAACCTTTAGTTTTGACATGCAAACCTACACCATGACGGTGGGCTTTTCTCAGGGTAATTTGGAAAGCAAAAGGGAAGATAATTATCAGTGGAACAGCTATAAAGCAGTGCTTGAAAGCTCCGACTGGTTGTCCGAGGAGGAGATTCAAAACGCCTTTGCAGCCAGCCAAAACGGTCGAAACCTCTCGGTGCGCTGGGAACGACACCTGCAAGGAAAACTCCATAGCTTTGTTTTAGACAGCATTGAGCGTAAAGAAGAGGCAGGGACCGTGCAATGTGCTGTCCAAGGTGCATCCATCGGCATGGAGGAGGATGTGGAGCACAGCTTTTCCATTCCTTCCATTTTTGACTTTTTTGTGACCCAGGCCGAGGCCATTTCCGGTGAGGAGGGCATGATTCGTATTCATTTTAGCGACCCCCTCGACCGGAGCCAAGAGTTTGAGGGAAAGGTGCTTCTTTCTTCCGGTTCACCTTCCGGTTTCTTTTGCTATGGACATACGCTTGACATCCGCAGCGACCGCTTGCTCCGCGGCGAAATTACCGTAGAGCTAACCAAAAGCATTCGAAACAGCATGGGCAATCCGCTCAAATTGGCCTTTTCGCAAACCTTAAGTTTTGAACAAGAAAAACCCGCCTTAAGACCTATTGGCAAAGGCTTTATTCTCCCAACCGAAGGAGAAGTCTTTTATCCTTTTGAGGCCGTGAATCTTAAAGCGGTTCACTTAAAAGTCCTAGAAATAAAGGAGCAAAATCTACACCAGTTTTTTCAGGTAAATGCCCTTGGCGAAGAAGAGCAACTCAATCGGGTAGCTCGGCAAGTGGTTTCCAAAACCATTCCTTTGCCCCACGAACATCCTAAAGAATTGGCCGCTTGGAAACGTTACCACATTAACCTAGGCGACTTGTTAAATACCAAAGAAGGATCCGTTTTTCAAGTGGTGCTTGGTTTTGGACCCCAAATGACCACCTTAGCCTGCAGCTCAGAATCCGAGGGGAATTTAAGAGAAATAGACGATGCATCGGCCAACCCATGGGTAGCCTGGAAGGAGGAGGACGAAGCATTTGACAGTTGGGGATATTCCATGGATTTGTTGGGAGAAAACCGCTACTACAGCGATCCGGATTACAATTGGAACGAACGAGAGAACCCCTGCAACCCGGCCTATTATACTATGGGAAGGTTCTTATCGCGAGCCTTGCTGGTGTCGCGCCTCGGACTTTCGGCACACCAAACCCCGCACCAAAGCTTTTTATTTGTGACCACCGACCTAATCACCGGAGAAGCACGGTCAGCAGCCCAAATTCAGGTCTTTGATTTTCAAAAGAATCTATTGTTTGAATCCACCACCAACGGCGATGGTTTTGTGGAATGGCCGGCCAAGGTAAAAGCCAGACCTTTTTTGGTAAGTGCCAGCCATCAAGGCTCTAAGGCCTATTTGAGGCTAACCGGAAACGATGCGGTAGACCTGAGCTTTTTTCCGGTGGAAGGGAGCCAAAGTGCCTTGGGGGGCACCAAAATCTTTACCTATACGGAACGTGGTGTACGCAGACCCGGCGACAGCATTTTTGTGGGCTGTATTATTGAGGACCGACAAGCGTTTTTGCCGGAGGGACTACCCGTAGTGCTTGAATTGCGTGGCCCTGAGAACCAAGAACTGCTCAAACTGGTGGAACCTCTGCCTAAAGACGGACACCTTATGTTTCGCTTTGCCACTGCAGCTGATGCGCCCACCGGAAACTACCGAGCAAGCATTCAGGCGGGCCCCTTAAGCACCGTGCGTAGTTTGTTGGTAGAGACGGTGAAACCCAACCGATTGGCCATAGAAACCCGTGCGCCCTCAGTCCTGCATGCCGAGGCACGTTTAAAAATCAATGCCCAGTGGCTGCATGGAGCACCCGCCGGCAGGCTTAAAACCGATGTGTTGATTGATTTCAGCAACGACTACAATCCCTTTGCTCAATGGAAAGGTTTCCATTTCCCTGCATTGCCTAGCCATGAAACACCGGCTGAAATGGAGCTTTTTGAAGGAAGCTTAAGGGAAGATGGTGCGGTGGAAATCCCTTTGTCCAACCTTAGCGATATCAGCGATTTGCCTTTAAAGGCCTCCGTTCAAATTAAAGTGTACGAACCTTCGGGCAATTTCTCTACCGACAAGCTGGTGCTTCCCATGCGCAATGCCAAAACCTATCCGGGCCTTAAATTGCCCAAGGAAGCGGAATCTTGGGAGGGACTTAAGGCCGGACAGAAGTATCCTTTTCAATTGGTATTGTTGAACCGTGAGGGCATGCCCAAAGCGGGCAGGCTTCGTTTGCAAGTGGCAAAATTAGAAGAGGTTTGGTGGTGGGATGTATATTCTTACGGCGATGGTAACTACCGCAGCCGTAAGGTGCAACGCCCTTTTTACTCCGAAATAATTCAGGTGAGCGAAAGCCAAAAATCAGTAGCTATTGCATTCCCTGAACAGGCCTACGGAGCCTATGAGGTAAAGCTTACCGAACTTAATTCAGGTCGAAGTGCCGAAGCTTGGGTCTACGTTAGAAACAGCCGATATGCCGAACGAGGCGAAGGAAATGAACAAATTTCACTCCTGGACCTAAGCCCCTCCAAAAGTGACTACAAGGTTGGAGATAAACTCCAATTAAACATGGCGTCTTCCCAAGCGGCATCTGTTCTGGTTTTGGTAGAAAACAGCAGAGGCATTTTGCATAAAGCATGGGTACGACCCTCGGAGCTTTCTTCTTTTAGCCATACACTAAGTGAGGCAGCGGCACCTAACGTGTTTGTCAGTGCCTGGGCTTTTTTGCCGCATAAGGCCACCCTAAACGGAAGTCCTGCACGACTTCTGGGCATGTGCAATGTGCCGGTTTTGCATCCAAATGCAGCCCTGAAACCAAAGATTGATGCCCCGGAAGAAGTAAGGCCTTCTGAAAGTTTCCAAGTTCAAGTGAGCGAGGCCAACGGAATGGCAATGTCCTACAGCATTGCTTTGGTTGATCAAGGCTTACTTAGTCTTACCCGCTTTAAAACTCCGGATCCTTTTGCCCACTTTTTTGCTCCGGAAGCTTTTGCCGGAAAAAAATGGGACATGTACGATAAGGTAATGCAGGCCTTTTCTTTAGACCACTCCAAGGCTCTTTTAACCGGTGGAGACGCTGCCATTGATCCTGATGCAGCCTCAAAAGCTAGACGTTTTGAACCGGTGGTCCGGGTTCTTGGACCCTTTAACTTACCCAAGGGTTCTACGCAAAAGCACCGGTTTAACCTCCCCAATTATATGGGCAAACTCCGACTCATGGTGGTGGCGCATGCCAAACCCGGAAGCTATGGCTCTACGGAAAAATACGTGAAGGTGAGCCAACCTTTAATGGCCTTAGGTACTTTGCCCAGAGTGTTGCGAACCAACGAAACTACCCGTGTTCCGGTCACCGTTTTTGCCGGTAAGCCCGGTATTGGACGCGTTAAAGCAAGAATAAAACTGGAAGGCCCACTGGAATTGGTGGGATCGGCAGAACAAGAAATTGAGTTCCGGGAGGCGGGAGAAAAAACCATTTTCTTTGAAGTAAAGGCAAAGGAGCAAGTGGGTAAAGCCCAGCTTTCCGTGCATTTAAAAGCCTCCGGACAACAAGCCGAATGGAGCAGTCCCTTGTCCATTAGTTATACTTCTGCCCCTGTGCGCCATTCCATGGCACGGGTATTGGCTCCGGGTGAGTCCATAATGCTTCGCCCCGATTTTGTTGGAATCCCTAAAACCCGTCAGTTTTCTATTTCTGCTTCTTGCGCACCTCCCATTCATTTGGAGGAACATTTGGATTATTTATTGACTTACCCTTATGGCTGCACCGAGCAAATCAGTAGCAAGCTTCTTGCCCAGCTAGCTTTGCCCAAGTTGCTGGAGCTTTCCAACAAGGAACAGGCCCAATGGAAGTTTTCGGTACAGCAGGGCTTGGAAAGTCTAAGCTTAAGGCAATCTTCCGATGGAGGGATTAAGTACTGGCCAGGCCAAAGCTATTCCGACTACTGGGCTTCTTTCCATGCCGGCTTAGCCATGTTGACAGCTCAGGAGCAAGGCTTTGTAACTCACCTAGGTGCTTTGCAAGCCCTCTTGGAATATGGAAAACAGGAAAGTGGACGCTTCAGGTTCGATCCCCGCAAGCCATCCGAAACCCTGAGCCAGGCGCAATGGTTGTTTTTGTTGGCTAAAGCAGGAAAACCCAATGTTAGTGCCATGAACTATTTAAGGGATAGGCCCTTGCAAGATGCCGGTACTTTAATGTTTTTAGGTGCTGCTTATGCCTTGTCCGGCAATCAAAGCCAATCCCAAAGTCTGCTTCTTCAGGCGGGTAGAACCGGCAGCACCAATTGGAGATCAAACCTTATGGACCAGAGGGCTTTGGCTTTAATCATTGGCCAAAAAATGGGAGCTAAAGACCTTGTTCAACAGCAATTGATGGCAATTTCGGAGGATCTTTCGGGAGGGCAATGGCACCCCACCTTTTCGAGGGCTTTGGCCCTTCATGCCGTGGCCGATAGGATGCACTCAACGGCAGGAGCTAAACCCTCCATGGCATTGGTGTGGAATGGCACCCAAGAGGCGTTGAGCTCAAATGAAGTTTTGCTGCGCAAGGACTTTGGAGGGCAGAACTTGGAGCAGGGCGTGCGCATCACCAATACCTCCGGGGCTACCTTGTTTGTGCATGGATTGGTAGAAGAGGTGCCTTATCCCGGGCGCGAGCCTGAAATCAGCAAAGGCTTCTCGGTGAACACCCGCTTCTTATCCATAAACCGAAAACCCATAGACGTAAAACGCCTGAGCTCCGGCACGGATTTTATTATGGAACTAAAGCTAGAATACCTAGGTCTTGAACCCCATCTCAGCCATGTAGTATGGAATCAATGGATTCCTTCCGGATGGGAAATACGCAACAAAAGAGGGATGGCCACCAATGCCTACAATTTCTATCAAGACATTCGCGACGATCGGGTGTTTACCGCGTTTGATTTGCAGAAGGCTCGGTCTTCTACTTTAGAAATTCATTTAACGGCTACCTATCCCGGAAGCTATGTGTTGCCGGGAACAATGGTGGAGGCCATGTATTTGCCGAATTATCGGTACCAAAGCAAAAGCAGTAGGATAGAAGTATTTGCAGAAGATTAACCATGGTAAATTCCAAGCTTTTCTTAGCAAGCGAAGACGTTTGCTCTTTGGCGAAAGAACTTCTGGGAAAAGAATTGTTGGTTTATTCTCCTCAGGGCCTTTGCTCAGGCATCATTTGCGAAACAGAAGCCTATGCCGGTGCAAGCGATAGGGCCTCACATGCCTGGAACAACCGAAGAACTCCCCGGACAGAAACTATGTTTGGTCCACCCGGCACAGCCTATGTGTATCTATGTTATGGCATGCATTGGTTGTTCAATATCGTTACCGGCCCAAGGGAGGTTCCTCATGCCGTGCTCATTCGTGCGGTTTGGCCTAAGCAAGGCTTGGAACTCATGGAAATGCGCCGAAAAATAAAGGCTACGGCCCCTGATTTCAGCAATGGCCCGGCCAAGTTAACTAAGGCTTTGGGGATTGACGGTTCCTTAAATGGAAAAGCCATGCATCCGCAATCTTGGTTTTTGAAAGAGACGGACTATCGCCCTCAACACATTGCTTGTGGACCAAGAATCGGTATTGATTATGCCGGTGATGCCAAGCATTATCCCTACCGGTATTGGTTGCCAAACAGGTGATGCTTAGAGCTTATCGAGGCCGTTGACGCGTTGTGTTTTCAAGACACAGTTCCTGACCGAATCGTCAGGGGTCTTTGAAACCGACCGCAGCGTCGGTTCGAATTAAGGCACGGTCAAATTGAAAGTCCACTGACGCTGCGGTCAGGGCAGGCCGGAGTTTACTGATTGTAAATGAGGACCCCTGACGCTTCGGTCAGGATAAAAAACTTGAGATTTGGCCGTAACGCAGACCCTGACGTTCCTGTCAGGGTTTATAATCCTGACCGCAGCGTCAGGGAAGAAGTCCCTGACCGAAGCGTCAGGGCAGGATCGCCGCCAGAATAGCAACGCGTCAACGGTCTCTTATCGTTGAATACGCAGCTTTTGCCTTTGCACAACTCCCTGTGCATCTACCCATTCCAATATATAGTGGCCGTTGGGCCAATCCATGGGAAGGGAAAGCGAGGCATTTTCTGCCGGAGGTTTGGAGCTTTCCCAAAGCAGCCTACCCGATGCGGTAAATATCCGTATTTGCTTAGGAAGGGCCCCCGTGGGTGGATTCAGGCTTTGGTTGGCAGGGTTTGGATACCAAAAATGGGCTTCTTCCATGTGCTGAGGCACAGACAAGACCAAACCGGATTGAAAAATACCCGGCATAAGGCTGTCCAAACCGCTGCGCCATACAAAGTGGCGGTCTCCTTCGCTGCCTGAAACCACAGCTTTTCGATCCACTGGATTCCAATACAAACCTTGGCCTATACTCACTTGGTTTCGGGGAAACCAATGAATGGCCGCCTCCTCAAAATCCATATTCATGGTCAACAGGTAGGGCGAAACAGGACCTGCATTGGGATAGCTGGCGGTATAACCGGTTACCAACAAGGTGTCGTTACCCAGCCACTCGGCCTGAAAACCGGCATCGGTGCCGCTTTCGCCCACATAACCATAGCGCTTTACCTGTCCGTTTTCATTTAAACGAACTACAAATAAGTCAAAGGCAAAGCCTTGATTGGTGGTTGACTCTCCAATCAAGAAAATATCGCCTTGGCTATGTGCCAATAAGGTTTGATTCCCGTTTACGTTTTGATCGGTAATAAGCCGCTGCCACTTGAATTGACCCAAGGAATCCAAAGCCACCACCATATTTCCGTAACTGCCCAAAAGCACATCTCCGCTGAGCAGCCAAAAACCTTGGGGGTGCCAAGCCAAGCCTTGTCCTACATCGTTTTGGGTATCTCCTCCAAAAAACTCCCACAACTTGGCACCGGAGCCATCTGTGGCATAAAGCCATAGGTCGTTGTCGTTTCCTCCGGGGCGGGTGTGGGTACCCAACCAAGCTAAGCTACCGTTAGGGGCTTCCATTACCCGCTTAAAGGAGGCATTGCCTAGGGGAGCGGTAATGGTTTTGGTCCAAAGGGTATCCAATTGTGGGTTTAAGCGCGCCATCCAAGCTCGGGAGCTGCCTTGGGCATTGTACCAAAGTCCTGCCAAGGCATAATCGCCGTTGCTAAGCTTGGCAACAGCACCGGGAGCTGCATTTCCGGGAACTTCAATATGCTTAATGGTCAGCGTTTGAAGCTGGGCGTCTAGTACATACAAGCAAAACAGGTCTTGGTTGGGCTGCTGAACCGGACGTTCCGCACCAAAAAACACATAATGGCCGGCTTGTGACCCTTCTACCAGATTTCGACCAATGCAATTGCCCTGATCCGGCCCAAAAACACGGTGTTGTGCAGGCAAATCAGCGCTTAGGCTTGCAAAAAGAAAACAAACAATGCCTATAAACTTATTCATAACACATTGGGTTTAGGCCCTCCACATAGGCGGCCACCATGCCAATGCTCGGCGCACTCTCCGCCCCGGCAAAGCCTTGAATGTCGTGGTCGCTTAGTAAATCAGCATACATTTTGGTTAGAGGAGCCGCTAATGGCATGTAAGACCAATGCCACTTTTCCTCTTCATAGCCGCTAGGTCGACGGTTTCCTTTGCGGCTGTAAGGCTGGCAAAACCCATACCCGGCAGCGTGTTTTTGGAGCCAGGCATACTCACTTTTGCCGGGCTCTTTTAAAAAATAGCTGTCGTTTAAATTGTTGATATCAAAATCGGTGCCCCAATGGTGCCGCGATGTGCCCGGCATGGAAGAATACCTTAAAATAAACAAAGCACGCGCTTTGGCCTCAGGATGAGACTTGGGCAAAAACTTACCCTCCACTTTTCGCTTACCGGTCCATTTGGCTTCCCAAATCGATTTTTGGCGGTAAAAACTACGCGTAGCACTTATGATCTTTAATCTAACTCCATCTTTTTCAGCCGCTTTTGCCATTTCTACAAAGGCCGTAAGGGCCTCTTTTCGCAAATAGTGGCCGGAACGATCGGCGTAGGCTGCAGGCACTTCCGCAAACCAGTCCGGATGCTCCGAAGCCTCAAATTTGCCCTGCAAATAGTGCGCCGTATCTATTTTTTCAGGTATGGGGCTCAGCGGCATTTGACTGTGCACCATCAACAGGGTGCTCATGCATAAATCAAGAATAAAGTGCATGCTCTAAGGTACATGTTTTTGCCCATTTTAGGGTGGTTTCTTCCCTAGTGGTCTGGGCAGCAGACTGCTACAATTGTAGCATGTGCTACAATTGTAGCAGTTGCATGGTTTAATTGTTTTTTTGGCGGCCATATCCCGCTGTCTCAAGTAGTGCCTCAACCTCAGGCCATGGCTCCGGCGCTCCGGGGTCCCCCGAAACTTCGGGGGCCTCCTCGCTGCTCGGAGCCATTGGCCTTTGGTTTTCGGCAGCTACTTTGCTCCATCGGGGGCCGGGAATCTACTAAGCTAGTAGCCTTTTGATTTAAAAGGGAATGGTTCCCCTTAAAAAGCCCTTGGGGGCGGTCTTTTCTTTGCATAGCCAAACAACCATTAACTTTACTCCCGCATCTGTTGCTTATGCCCAGAACTGTTTTGATTTTGTTGTTGGCCTTTGCTGCGCTTTTTTCTTGTGGCGAATCTGCTCCCGAAGGACAAGAAACCCTTTCCAAAGCTCAAGCCTCCGACTTGCTTGAAGCCTGGCCCGATAGCGGTATATACCCCCTAAGGCAGCACATCTCCAGCCAGCATACGCCATTGGACAAATTCAAGATAGAACATGCCTTTGACGGAGATCCTGAAACACGCTGGGAAAGTAGGGTAGGCCTCAATGTGGGCGAAGGAATGTATTGGACCTTTGATGGGCTGCCGGCTAAGGAAATGCAAGTGGATGTCGCAAAAGGTGCGGGCTTGGCCAGGGTATCCGCAATACGGGTGTGGCTGAATGGTAGTTTTTTGGGTCAATTTCCTTCCGGTGCTCCGGTTTCTTTTCATGCCCCGGTTTACGAATTGGTGGTTCAATTGCTGTGCGATGAGGGCTGGAACCCGGTGAGCTTGCCTCTAAACAACCGTTATGGAGATTCCCTAATGCTTACCAAACGCTATTTTTCTAAGATGTACAATTCTCGTCCGGTAGGTATTTCCGAAATTCGCTTTCTGGATCATTCCGGAGCCGTGATGCCGGTAAAGGCTAAGCCAAGATACTCCGCCAATATGAGGGTGACCGGACCGGGCTACAAAACCGATAAGTACACCTTACACGACGGCTTGCTGTACTCAGGGATTCGGCTCAGACCCGGGGAAGGCGATCGGCGTTTTTTTTACCAGTTTAGAACCAACTTACCCTTACAGGGCTTTCGACTTTTTGCCACAGGTGCGGAAGATGCCCGCATGACCTTTCGCTTGTTTCCGCCCAACGGTGAGGAGCGTTCTTGGGAAGTCAAGCCCGGTTGGAATGTGCTACCGGTTCTAAAAGATACCTTGGGTGGGCGTCATTTTTCATTTGGCTGGCAAGAGGTACCTCGCATTCCGGAATTGGCCCTTATGGAATTGGACATTTGGTCGGGTGCCCGCTGGTTTCAATTGGTAGAGGACTCCGTGGAATCTATGCCCCTCCGCCGAAAGGACAGCTTAATGAAAACCGCATTGGCTCCCATGGTTGACCAGGTAATTCGCTACGAAAGACATTGGGCCAAATCTCCAAGCGATGGAACGGTATGGGATGGTGAACGAGATGTACCTTTTGATACGCAAGAGCGCCAATGGGAGCGCATCGAAAGTTGCTTCCGTGCCGATGGTAGTTTCTGGTATTTTTTGGAATTTGGAAGACCATTGGAGCAAAGCGGCGCACGTTACCTGGCTTTGGGACGCTGGTTCCCTGTCGACTCCAGTTTTCAAAACTTAGCCTTGACCTACGATTATTTTTCAGAAAACACAAACAGCACCACCAGGCTCTACGATAAAGGAAGCGATAGTTTAAAGGTACACTTGGACCAAAGCCTTTTCCAGTCCTCCGACCCTTGGTTGCGGGGATTCCCTTTGCGTTATTAGAAACGCAGCGAGGCGGAATCCACAGCTTTCTCAGAAAAGGCCTACGAATTTTCGGTATCCATTCAAAAAGTCCTTAAATTTCCATATGCCATCGGCCATCCAAACCAAAAACTGCAAAGAATCAAGCGAAATTTGCTTTTCAAAACTTGATACCAAGGCCGGTAATGAATGGCTTTGCTGCTCGGGGCAAGTATTCCGGCGGAGCTGTTCGTTTGAGTTTAACCAGCCGGAAAACAAGCTCTATTGGAATTGCAAGAAGTTTTTTTAGGGAACCAGTTTAAAAATCTGCTCCAGTTCTTTATCAGAAATGGTACTTTTTTCCGATTTATCGAAAATGGAAGCAAGATAAACCGTATTCTGGGCTACCTTAAAATACGTAATCACTCTTGCACCACCCTATTTCCCTTTGCCTTTTGAGGCAATGGCAAGGCGTATTTTATAAAAACCATTCCCAATGGCTGTACCCTGTTCCGGGGCATTGCTAAGCAATTCGATAAGCCCGGCCAAGTCCCTTTTAAGCGAAGGATATTTTTTTGCCAACCGTTTAGCCTGCTTATCGAATAACGGTAAAGACGCAACATTATAACTCATCCAACAGATCCTTTGCAGGTCGTGCGTTTAGTTTGCCCTGTTCCACCAATTTAAGCTCTGTTACAGCTTCTTTGAGTTCTTGCAAAATCTGTTCTTTGCTAGGCTCCTCATATTCCAATGCTTCCAAATCTTTATACCGTTTTTTTAGTTCCTTCCACTCGCTGATGGGAATGTAAACTCCGGTAGCTTTTCCTTTACCGTCTTGTATTATTTGTACTTTCATGTCTAAGTTATTTAGGCGTTATGTTTAGATGAAAGAAATCCTGAAACTTCTTTTTACAAGCATGGTATCCAGCTTTTTTCGGCAACCCTTTCTCATGGCGGATCTGTTTTTTTAATTCGCCTACTTCCCTTTGCAATGCTTCGTTATAAAGTTAGTCAATCTAACAATTATGGGAGAAAAGAGAAGCTTCATAAACCATAACGGCCTAAAAGAGTATCTGTTTTGTGAAGATATGAGAGTCCCAGGGGGGGCCAGAATGAGAATGAGAGAGAGAATGAGGAGTTAAACTCCATAAATCACCCGAGCCCATAGGAGTATTTATATTTTGAAGATCCCGAGCCCCCGGGTGTCCAGAATGAGCATGAGAGAGAGAATGAGGAGTGAAACTCTATAAATCACCCAAGCCCATAGGAGTATTAATATTTTGAAGATCCGGAGCCCCCGGGTGTCCAGAATGAGCATGAGAGAGAGAATGAGGAGGTAGCGACGCATCATTATGCGTCGCCATGATTAAAAGGAACGTAATATCTAAGACAATCTATATTTTGAAGATCCGGGAGCCCCCGCTTGTCCGGAATGAGCATGAGAGAGAGAATGAGGAGTGAAACTCCATAAATCATCATAGCCTATAAGAATATCTATTTTGTGAAGATCGGGGCCCACCCCCCATGGACAAGTTACGGAATCCCATACCGGAAGCCGTAAATTAAACGTTTATAAACGGATAGTCACGGGATTTTTCTAACTTGAGGTATGCAAGCGGCTGTCCAAACCGGAAACTCCAAAGAATCAAGCGGAATTTGCTTTTCAAGGGAAGACAAGGCGGTGGCTGGGCTGAGGGGAGCAAGAGATTGGAGCAAGAGCAAGAGGGTAGCGACGCATTGCCATGCGTCGCTCGGCGGCATCCACAGCTTTCTCAGAAAAGGCCTACGAATTTTCGTAAACCCTTGTCGCTGTTGGTATTCGCAAATTTTTAAGGATATGGGATGGTTTTGGGAAAAATTAGAAGTTTGGTGAGGATTTTGAATGAAAGGTGAGAATCTAACAGGTATAATTCCGTGTTAGGGTTATGGCAAATTCTTTATTCTCTTGGACCACTTTTCGGGGTTTATTGATGTGTGAATACTGCTCTTAAAATAACCATTTTTAAACCTTCATCCACGGTAAAATGAAGCATAAACGGAAATTTTTTCATAGGTAAACACCTAACATTATCGTAACGTATGTTAAAAAAAGGATGTTTTTCTAAAACAAGTAAGTGCTTATTTAAACTTTCTTCAAATCTTTTTCCTAAACCTATTTCTTGGTCTTCATAATAGTCAATAGCCTGTTGAATGTCTTTAATTGCTTCAGGATCAATGAAAATGCTGAAAGTCACTTTTAAGGCTTTTCTTTAAAAATAAAATGTTTTCTTGCATCTTCCCATGGAACCATTTTACCCGCTTCCGTAGTGCTGATTCGTCTGCGAACCTCAGCTTTATGCTGCTCCGTAATGTTCGTTTGTTCAGAAACTTCAATGCCAAGTTGGTTCATGAGTTCCAACACAAAACTTAATTTATTCTCCGGTATTCTTATTGTTAGCTCTTTCATAGTATTCTAAAGAATAGTTTTCTTCCGTTTATTGTTTGCAGGGCCTTTTAAATGCCGAATACTTGGTGGGCATTCCAAATTTAGACAATTAAAGTGCATTTTAAAAACCTCCGATAATCCTTTTAAACATAACAGATTTGCTTTTAGAATCATCACAAGTCCCTGACTAATTTAGGGCAGGAGGAGTTTTGGACAAATTCATTTGATAAAGCGTTTTAAGCGCGGCCCACAGCTTTCTCAGAAAGGGCCTAAGAGTTTTCGTAATGAATTGTGGTTGTTGGTTTTGGGGCGTTTCCGGGCCCTTACCTTTACTCCTCGCCGCCACCGCAGGGAGCGCTAATGCCCAAAGGAGCTTCCTGTGGTCGCTCTTTGTGCCTAAGCGCTCCGGCGGTCGCGGCTGTGGGGTATCGGTGCGGTCCCTACGCCAAAAGCAGAGTGGGTTTGAGAGTGAGAGCGAGGAGTGAATCTCCTTAAATCCTCGCAGCCTTTAAGAATATCTATATTTTGAAGATCCGGGGCCCAACGCTTGTCCGGAATGAGAATGAGAGAGAGAATGAGGAGTGAAACTTCATAAATCATCATAGCTATAAGAATATCTATTTTGTGAAGATCTGGAAACCCTCAAGTATTTGGAATGAGAATGAGAGAGTGAATGAGGATAAGGAGTGCATCTTCAAAAATCAGGATAACAGATAAGCGTATCTATTTTGTAAATATCGAAGCCACGGGATGGCTTTGCTTCAAGTGCGTTTTCTTTGGGGGCTTGGAGTAAGGGCCGGATAAGGCGCCATGAAAAAAATAGTTTACGAAAGAAAGTTCAAAATTTGGAAACGATTCCATAATATGGACGTGAAAGCTTTGTGATTGCTGGGGTTTGCGGGTTTGTAGTTAAAGCCCATTAATTTTTTCTAACTCTCTGCTTTTTAGTCTAATGTTCCAGTGTTTTCAAGGGGTACATGTCTATTTTTTAAAAATAAATGTCTAATGGGGTTGATGAGTCGTCCATTTGGATGGTATTTGAGACTTTCTTAAGTTTGGTTAAATCTTGTTTGGGGAAACAAGTAAATGAAGAATAGTTTATGTAAGTATCACGCTAACCATCCAACATGTCGATCCGCTTACTTTGTTTGATTATTTTGAGCACAAGCTCCGGAAGCACCCTAATGTTTGCACAGTTGGGGATTGATTATCCGGCTCCATTTGCTCCCAATGGTCATGTGGGCGAACTCTTTGCATGTCAATTGCGGTTGCTGGGTGGGATGCAAGTGCCCTTTGTTTTGGAATTGGAAGTGCGGAACGATTCGGGTGCGGTCATCAGCAAGTTAAGGTCGCAGGCCCTATCCCCGGAGCAATTGCCTTTAGGACTGAATAGAGCCAATTATGGTCAATTGCAATGGACCACGGTTCGGGGGCGTAAACCGGAACCAATGACCGGTGAGTTGATGCTCCGTCCCGGAAGTTATGTGTGTGTGGTTCGGGCGCTTGACCAAGCCACAGAAGGGGTGCTTGCAGAAGTGACTCAGTTTTACACCGAACGCAGGCATCGGGTTGGTCCTGAAAGTAAAGGCGATACCGAGCGTTTGATGGACCGAAAGTTGAGCAGCAGCGGACAAGCAAGTGCAGAGTTTGTGCACAATACTTGGGAGTATGAGGGGAATGCCTTACCGCGCACCTATGCCCAGTTTCAAATGCAACCCACCCTTAGGGTAATGGGATTGCCCCTTTTTGCTGATATACGGGTTAATACCTTTCAAGGCGCGGCATTTCAGCCGATGAACCAGTTTACGGTAGGCTTTAGTGGCGACCATCTGAAAGGACTGTTTTTGGAGGCCCTACTGGAGAAGAAACGAAGAAAAGCAGAGCATTTAAAGCGTTTGGCCGCTGGAGATCAAGCCAAGCTTTACGAGCAGCAATTGTACGATAGTCTGTTAAAAACTCCGGAGGCAAAGGAAGGTTTGGCCTTTTTAGCCAAGAAGGACAGTTTGGAGGCATTGAAGGACGGTTATGTGGATAGCTTGCACAGTCTAAGGGGTTTTGGGGATTTGCCTATGGATAGCTTAAGTGAGCTACAGAAATCAAGACTGGACAGTTTAAAACAGAATGACCCCAATTATCGGCGGTTCCAGCAGTGGGTGGAAAGCTATGAGGCCATCGAAGCCCAGGCAAAGGCCTACGAGGGGTACCGCGATATGGCGGAAAGGAAGGTTCAGTTGGACCGTTATCTGGATCATCAATCGTTGGTAGATACTTTAGTGCCACCTGTATCGAGCAGCGATTATGAACGATTGAAGGACTTAGAGCAGGGCTTGGATGCGGAAGGCTTGGGGAGCCCGTGGTTGCGCTGGCTTATGCGGGTAAACCGGCTTAGCTTTGGTGCAAATTATGCCAGATTCAGTGAGCTGACCTTGGACAGAACCCGAACGGATGGGGTGCACTTTGCTTGGGCTTCGGATTATGTGTTTTTGGAAGTGGTGCATGGGCAACTGCTTCAGCCGGTAATATCCTTGGAGGCCAGCCAAGCCAGCTATGGACGGAAGCTTACCGGGGTTCGTGCCGGTGTAGGGCATAAAGACCGCCACTTCTTAGCTATTAATTGGCAGCAAAATGCCGACGATATAAGCTCTATTGAACCTAGAGATAGCGTGTTTCAATACCAAGTTACCCCGCAGCAAAACATTGCGGTGAGTGTAGAGGGGCAGGTTTCTTTGATTGACAAGGCGCTTAGATTTACCAGTGAATGGGCCATGTCTGCTACGGAGATGGACGCTTCTATTGCTTACGATACCTTGTTGGGTCTTGAAAAGCCGGATTTGTATGGCACAATGCTTAGGGGTCATAGTAATTATGTAGGCCAACAAGCGGGTTATGCCTGGCAACAGGCCTTGAAATTGGATTTGAGTAGCCTTGGGTTAAAAGCGGAGGCCAAGTATAAGCGTGTGGATGGAGGTTATCGATCCAATGGGGTAGCTTTTTTGCAAAGAAATATTGAATTAACCGAGCTAAGGGCTTCTAAAAGCTTGTGGAAGGGGAGGTTGCGCCTTGAAGCTATGGCCCAGTACATGGTGCATGGCTTGGACAGCATAAGCCCTCAAAGCAACCGTTGGGGTTGGGGAACTACCTTGGATTTGCGGATTCCTCGCTGGCCTAGTTTGAGGCTAAGTTACCAACCGGTATTGATGCAATGGGAAGAAACCCAATATTACTTGCATGCTTGGACCGGGCAGGCGCAGTACTCTAGAAAAATACGAAAAACCCCTACTCAGTGGTTGTTGAGCTACAACCGCCAGCAAGCCGATGCGGGATTAAGCACCAATTCTTACACCTTCAATCAAGTGCTGTTAAATGCTACCCAACAATTGGTTGGCTTAAAAGCACAATTGATGGAGGGAATTGGGTATTTGCATCAAAGCAGTGGGGCTTTGCCGGAGATTGAAACCTTGCAATTGTCGGGTGGAGTAGGGTTTCCCATAGGGAAAAAGCTCCAATTTGACGGCTCGGTTCAATTGAATTATAGTTTTTCGCGGGAACATTCTCTGGGAGGAAGCACTGGGCTTAATTGGCAGTTGCATAAATCCTTATCCTGGATGAACCGCATAGAAATGAATCAATACATGCCCATGTTGCTGGATCCACTGTTGCCGCAAACCGGGTTTGTAGATGTACTGTTCCGTTCCACCCTAAGATACCATTGGTAATGAGACGAATTAAGTATTTGATTTTTGTAGGAATGTGCATTTGGAGCTTTACCCTTCGAGGGCAAAGCGTTCAGGGGGTTCAATTGCATACCCAAGTATTGCCGCCCAATGCCTATGCCTTGGATGTATTTAACCTTTCGGTGTTTTTGCCTTCTACTGCGGCCGGGAAAGCCTTTGTGGTTGAAGCTGCCTTGTTTACAGAGCAGGGCGCCCCATTGATTCGTTGGCGCACCGGTCCCATCACCAAGAATACAGGCATGTTTTTGCTCAACAAGTCCTCTTTGAGCAGCTATGGAAGTTTGCAGCAGGAGGTTTTTGATGGAGCGTTCCAAAGCCAGTTGCAACAGCAGGGGGGCTTATTGCCTCCCGGCACCTATCAAGTGCGTTACCAAGTGTTTGGACTTAGTCCCTCAGAGCTTTGGGCGGAAGGCGAAGAAGTAGCAGAATCTACCAGTTTATTCCCTCCGCAGCTTATCGGGCCGGCGGATGGAGATACCCTAAGCCAACCCTATCCTGTATTCAGTTGGAGTCCGGCTATGGGACCGGGGATGAGTCGGGTAGATTATAGAATAGAAATTGCTCCCATGTTGGAGGGGCAATCCCCCGATCAGGCCTTACTGGCTAATCCCACGCATTTTGAAAAAGACAAGTTGAGTCAATACCTATTGGCCTATGGAGCGGGATATCGAAAATTTGAACCCAATGTTTGGTATGCTTGGATGGTAAGTGCACGAAGCAATGGGAAAGAAATTGCCCGCAGTGAGGCTTGGCGATTTATATACACCGAGTTTGAGCCGGACAGTTGTAAGCCAAAACCGGCTTCAGTTTTCTTTGAGTTGGTAGACGAAGTAGGCGGAGATTATGTATTTGTAAAAGATGGACAATTGAACTTTCAATTTGAGGAAAGCTATACCCTAACTAGGGAGCATTTGAGTTTTGAAATATTGAATGTGCAAAACAAGGTTGTAGCCAGTGAGCGCAGCTTAGAAAAGCCTTATGTTATGGGGCACAATCGATTTAGCTTGCTCATTTGCAGTCAGGAAGTGGATTTGGCTCAAGGCTTTTACACCCTTAAAGTAAAGACCGAAAAGGGCCGAGTGCAATGGATGCGCTTTTATAATGGAACCGAAGTAAACCCTTGCAAGCCATGAATTGGAAGCATGCATATATCTTGGCCGGCTTTGTGTTTATGGGATGCACAGGCAAAAGCATAAAGCCATCGCAGTATTTGAAGCATATACTGGATGAGAACAATGGCTATTGCAGCAGTCAGGTTCAGCCCGGCTATGATATTACTTGGTGTTATTTGCCTCAGGATTATATGGCCTATCAGGAGTTGCGTAATGATGCACCGAATCTGGAAGCTTTGGATTCTGTAAAGGCCATGTATGCGGGTCAATGTCATTTTCGCTTAAGTTTTTCGGGAAATGTTCCCTTCGACTATTCCTTTTTTAGTGAAGAGCTGCCGCATCGGTTGTGGATAACTCGAAAGGATGGTTACCGAAGTAGTCCTTCGGGCTTTTTTGCCGAGCCACCCAATGGAGTGGATGGCCGACAAATTTGCTTAATCAGTTTGCCCTATGGGGTGGAAGAGGGACAAGACCAATTTGAATTGGAGCTTGCCTTGCCGGACCGGCAGAAAGCCATATACATACCCTTACGAATCGATCAACTCAACGAACCCCAGATAAGCCATTCCTTATGAAACATGGAGTCCACTTTTCGCTGAATCGCTTAAGAAAAAGCCGTGCCTTTAGAGTGGTATGTGCTATAGTAGCCTTAGAAACCTTATTTGGTCAATTTGGAGGCCAGTATTTGTATGCCTTGACTTCGGGGCCTGACCAACCGGAGGCCAGTAGTTTTACGCCTGCTGACATTTCCAATTTGGTAGATCCCTTTTCGGGGGATTTTTCGTACAACGTGCCATTGATGGAGATTGGTGGTTATCCGATAAACTTGGCTTATTCGGGTGGTTCTACCATGGATCAAGAAGCCACTTGGGCGGGCTTGGGTTGGAATGTGAATACCGGTTCCATTGTACGTGATGTGCGCGGATTGCCCGATGATTTTAGGGGAGATGAAGTAGAGCGCAAATGGAATATGAAACCAAATATTACTGTTGGTGCCGGCGTCGATTTGAGCTTTGAGGCGGTTGGTTTTCCATTTGGTCAGTTGAGTGCGGGAGCCCAAATGAGTTACAACAACTATTCGGGCATTTCGGTAACCACTTCTTTGAGTCCTGGAGTAGCCATTTCGTTAGGTGGAAAAGGTAGTTTAAACACGGGCCTAGGGATGAGTGCCGGGGGGGACGGTTTATCCATTTCGCCCAACGTATCTTTTTCAAGCAGGTTTGGCAAGGAAGGTGGCATTCAAAATGCTTTGGGATTGAATATTGGTTTACCAATTAACTCTAGAGCAGGTGCTCAGGGACTTTCATTTGGTGCGTCATTTACCCAATTAAAGTCTTGGGAAGTACCAAAATATGATAAGAAGCTAAATCGAATGGTTGCTGATAAGAAAACGGCAAGAAATAAAGTAGCCAGTTTAGGTGGAATGCTAAGCTTTGGAGCACCCACGCATACTCCAACTATAGAAATTCCTTTTAGTACCTTTTCCTTTACGGGGAAATTCAGCATGGGGGCGGGCGTGTATGGGGGAGACGCCGATATAGCACTTACCGGCTTTTTTACCGAACAATCGCCGAGGGGAGAGGGGAAAAAGTACCCTGCCTACGGCTATAATTTCCTTGAAGCAGGCCAAGGCCAACGGCAAGTTATGCTAGACTTTAACCGAGAAAAAGACGGAAGCTTTAGCATGAATACACCCAACTTACCTCAAGCCAGCTTGACCTACGATGTATACAACATTAGGGCCCAAGGGATTGGCGGGAGTTTCCGTCCGTTTAGAAACGAGGTGGGGTATGTGTTCGATCCTGAAGCGGTCAGTATTTCCAACTCCGCTAATTTAGGCATAGAGCTTTCCGGTGGACAAGTGGTGAATGTTGGCGGTGAATTTGAGATATCCAATGTCACCACCCGCGCCAAGGCTTGGTTGGAAGGGAATACTGCCAGTAGGAGACTAAAATTCAAATGGCCCTATATTGATGATATTCGAGAAAACTGGCATTTCCGCCTTTCCAACGAGATGTCGGTAAATAGAGACGATCAATTTGTGCATCGCTATGGTGGTTATGGCGCCGAACGGCCTTTGAATCATTCCAATGCTTCGGAATTGAGGCCTCTTACCAAGAACCGTTTTAATAGAACCAAAGCCTTACCCTTAGATAACGCCAAACAAAGCCGAGAGATTCGCACCTCTGCTGTTTTGTATCATACCGTGGGAGAGGTTAGAAAGTATTTCCCACACAATGCCAAATATTTAAAGCCTAATTCCCCTGCGCATCACATAGCCCAAATTACCATAATCACCGGAGAGGGGAAAGTATATGTTTTTGGTTTGCCGGCCTATAATACGAGCAAAAAGGAAATTACCATGGCCGTTGGAAATATGGATGGTGCCCCCCTTCAAATCAGCGGGGATGGCAGTTATGTGAGCATCAATAGCAGTATGGCCTCTCCAAGCAACGAGCGGGGCTTGGATCATTATTACGATGAAACCAGTACCCCGGCCTATGTACATACCTGGTTTTTAACCGAGGTTTATTCAGCGGATTACTCCGACATCACCGGAAATGGACCCAGTGAGGACGATTTGGGCAATTATACCCTGTTTACTTATGGAGTTCCCAACCCTATGGATACCACCCGTCGGTTACCGGACATTCCTTCCTATTTCTGGAAAACACCCATGAGCAGTGGCAGTTCGGTAGCAAACTATATGGAAGGGATGAAGTCTGTTCCCTGGGACGATAAAGGCAGCCTAGTGTATGGAACCAAAGATGTATGGTATTTAAAGACCATAGAAAGCAAAACACAGGTGGTTTCCTTTGAATTGTCGGATAGGGAAGATGGCTACGGAGGGACTGCGGCATTCAGCAGTGCAGGAGGAAGTGCCTTAAAGAAAATTGACAGAATTCATTTGTATGCCAAAGAAGATTATTTATCCAATGGAGGCAATGCGACTCCTATTAAAACGGTGCACTTTAAATACAACTATGCATTGTGTGATGGAGTACCCAATAATCTGAATGGAGGGGGGAAACTTACCTTAAAAGAGGTGTACTTCACCTTTGAGAAGAGTGGGAGGTCTAAATTTAGTCCCTATAAATTTGATTATGGGGAAAACGATCCGGTGAAAAACCCCGATTATGCGGCTGGGAGAAACGACCGATGGGGAAATTATAAGGTGGCCCATAGTGGAATAAGCAATGTGGATTTTTCGTATACCCACCAAGACCGCTCGGTGCAAGACGATTATGCCTCTGCCTGGTGCTTACGGGAGATAATTACTCCTTCGGGGGGCAAAATATCGGTGGAATACGAAAGCGATGCCTATGCCTATGTGCAAGACCGACAAGCAAGTAAGATGTTTCGATTGGTGGGTGCAGGCAGCAGTACGGATGTTTCTTTGGCCAGCAACCAGCTTTTTCAGGCCGGGAGTCATAATGCCAATGCTTTTTTATTTTTTGCCTTGGATGAACACATCGATCAAACGGTGTATTCTGGTTCTCAAGCCAGTGAAAAGGTAATTCAGGAGTATGTAAAAGGTTGGCACAACGATTTCAATGGACCTAAAAAGCACCTCTACTTTAGGGTGTTGGTGAATGTAGCTGCAGATGCCGGTAAAAAAGAATATGTTTCGGGTTATGCAGAAATAGAAACCAATCCCATAACGGGTGATGTTTGGGCAGGGGCAACCCGAAATGGAGGAAGTGGGCCTTATACACACGGCTACGTAAGGGTGAAGTTGGTTCCATTGAACGATTCAGGAACTCCGGATACCCAGCCTATTTCAAAGGCTGCTTGGCAATTCTCCCGAATTCAAACCCCGCGCTATGCTTATAATCAACCCGACCCGTCCGCCTCTGCACCTGAGCAGTTGTTGAAGGCCTTAGGCAATGCCAATTTGTTGGCTCAGGTATTTGAGTTTTTCCAAGGGCCCAATCGGGCCATGCGCAACAAAGGCTTCGGACATGAATTTAGTCCATCGGAGTCTTTTATACGCTTGTATGTGCCGGATGGAGAAAAACTAGGTGGGGGAGTTCGGGTAAAGAGCGTAAAAATCAATGACTCTTGGGCAAGTATGACGCCCACCGAAAGCTCCTACGACTATGGACAAAGCTATGAGTACACTCTGGAAGATGGGCGAAGCAGTGGAGTGGCCTCTTGGGAACCAGCCTTAGGAGCGGACGAGAACCCCCACCGCTATCCTATTTTCTTTAGTCAGTCCAAAAGCTTGGTGCCGGACGATCGCTTTTATCAAGAAACTCCCTTATGTGAAGGCTTGTTTCCCTCTCCCTCTGTGGGCTATAGCCGAGTAGTGGTTAAAAACTTGGATAGAACTGGGGTAAGCATAAACGCCACGGGCTACACCGAGCATCAGTTTTATACAGCCAGGGATTTTCCTACGAAGTACGAACGCACGGAGATGAAACCGCATCGGGATCAGCCCCCTTTCATTTTAAGTCTATTGAATGTGTATTCCTACGACTATATGTCTGCGGCTCAAGGCTTTTATATTGAGCTCAACGATATGCATGGTAAGCCTAAAGCCACAAGAGTCTTTGCGGAAGGCCAAACCGTTCCCTTACAAGAAACTAGGCATTATTACAATTTGACCAGTAGTGGTGGCCTAAGCTCAAGGGTTCCCGTACTTCGTTCCGACGGTAGTTTGGATCAACAAGAGCTAGGTGTGGATGTAGACATGGTATTTGATTTTAGGGAGCATAGTACTGAGTCCAACGCAGTAAATATTCCTTTGAATTTGGCATTTTTTCTAGTGGGTGTTTTTCCTGCTTTTGTTCCAACCGCAGTCCCTACTTATTCGGGTGAGGAAACACGTTTCCGCTCCGCTACCTTTACTAAGGTAGTTCGAAGGGCAGGTATAGAAATGAAGACCGAACAGGTGGATTTGGGTTCAAGGGTCCTAACCGAGAACAAAGCATTTGATCCTCAAGGGGGCGGTGTGTTGGTCACCCAAGTAAACAATGAATACGAGGACGATCGCTATGCTTTGAATGTTCCGGCCTATTGGGCTTATCCAGGCATGGGGCATGCTACCCAAAACTGGGGTGTGGTTTTAAATACGCAGACCAGTGGCGGTGCCTTACAAATTGCAAGCAACGGAGAATTAACGGGTAGTTTAGCGCAGCATTTATTTCCCGGCGATGTGGTTACTCGTCCCATTCCCGGCCGATCGGGAATTCTTAAGTTTTTGCACGGGGGTAACTTTCATGTAGCCCATGCCAACCGATGGTGGGTTTCGGTGAATTCAAGCGGAAATAAAGTATTTATTGATGCCTCCGGTACTTTGATTACGCCCAACTCTTTCAACACCCCCATTAGTGGGTATGTAAAGGTATTGAAGGCAGGCCGTCAAAACCTTTTGCAAGCGCAGGCAGAACAATTGGAAATGTTGGAGCAACCTTTCCGTGGAGATAGTTTGGTGCTTGATCAGGCCAGTAGAATGCTTTCAGCAAGTGCCATTGAATACGACCAGCGATGGAAGATGTTTGATAACCGCTTGTATTATTCGCAAGATTCCTTGGTTCTTGATTGTCGCTTCCAAACAGGCTTTTCTGCCTTTCTAGAATTGTTAAATCGACTTATCCGTGATGATAAAATGGACTCCTTATGGGCAGATAGCATTAATGTTAGTCAGTTGTACCCAGGCTTTTCTGATACCGTAAATGCTTATGGTCCCAATTGCGGGGAATTATACTTAACCATGGATACCTTATATAATGGGGTTGGAGGAGTGAAAATAGAAAGCTTTGACTCCCTTGGAGTGTCTTGCGGAGATTCTAGTTTAGGCCGTCAGTATTGTATATTTGGTATTAATATTAGTCAAGGTTCCGGGTATTCTCCCGTAGATACAAGCACATGGAATAATATTTCCTACTTTGATACGACAGGCATAATAACCCAGTACTATCCAAACATAGACCCACTAGTTAACCAATATTCACATTTTGTAACTGCTTATTTGGATAATGGATCACCTGTTTCTCTTCACTTTGGACAGGACTTTTGTTTCGATGTTCAATCTGGCTGTGATACGGTACACACCATTTACCCCTGTAATTTTGATTTAGGGCAAAAAATCAACCCCTACATCTACAATGTGCGAGGCAAGCACCGGGCATTTAGGAATTACACCTATCTAACCCCACGAAGTCCGGGAAACCTTAGTACGGCGGCCAATCTAAGGACCGACGGGTACTTTGCTCAGTTTGCCGGGAATATTTGGACGGTACCACTTACCGGAAGTGCCGGTCTATGGTTAAAGAATGCCTCGGTCATTGCTCAAGACAAATGGAAATGGGCGAGTGAAATCACTAATTACAGTCCCCACGGTACCGAAATTGAGAACATGGACGCCTTGGGCAATTATTCTACGGCCATATATGGGTATAAGCACACCTTACCGATTGCCGTTTCCAAGAATGCCCGTTACCGGCAAATTGCCTACGATGGCTTTGAGGATTATTACAGCAATTATTTCCCAAGTTCTTGTGAAGAATACTACTTCCGCTTCAACAACTTCAGCAGTCAATTAAGTACGACGGAAGCCCATACAGGTTTGCGTTCTATGGAAGTCCCTGCCGGAGATACGGTATTTGTGGATAAGCAGCTGGCCACCTATTACAACCGGAGGACTACCGATGCTGCTCCCTATCTACTCCAGAATGAAGATTTGCTTGGCTTCTTTAGTCCTGAAATCACAGGCAGCGACCAACAGTATATGGTTTCTTTTTGGGTGAAGCAGTCCGGTTTTAATCCATTGGTGAAGAGCTATACGGGGATTCAGCCAATGGTGGAGCTTAACGGTACTCCCTATACCCTAAGTATTGACAGAGGCCCAATTATTGACGGGTGGCAGCAAATAAGGGCCGAGTTTACGATTCTGGCCAGCAGCTCCGGTACCATTCGTTTTGGCGTTAGAAATACTACGGGTGACCTGTATTATTTTGACGATTATCGAGTCCATCCCTTCCAGGCAACCATGCAGTCCTTTGTTTATCATCCCGGCAATTTCCGTTACATGGCCCAACTGGACGAGAACAATTACGCCACCTTCTATGAGTACGACGAGGAAGGGAATCTGATTCGAATCAAGAAAGAAACCGTTCGGGGGGTGATGACCATTCAAGAGAACCGTCAAAAATCTTTCCGCTACGATTTGACCAATCCATAATGCAAAGGGAATTATGAGACTTCTGCATATCATATTGTTGACTTTAGGGTGGTTTATGGGTTTCCGGGCCGGTAACGGTCTGGAGGCTCAAAACCAAACCCCTGCCATTGATCAAGTGGTGGAACGGGTACAGGCCTATTTCGAAAAGCACTCAAATTTTGAGGTGGATATTGAATACCTGTTGTTCAATGGCCATAGCAGCGAGGAGTTGATAGAGCAAAGCAAGGGGAAGATGCAGCGGCAGGGCGACTACTATGTTATGGATTATGGAGAAGTCTGGATGATGCAGGGCGAGGGAGGCTTGTTGCAGGCCGACAAACGTCGCCGAAAAGCATATCTCACTCCCTTAGACAGTGCTTTTGTAAGCCCCAATCCCGGTTCGGTGGCTTGGGAAAATATTAAGACTCTTGCCAGCGAAGTACGGATGATCGAACAAGCGGAGGGGTTTAGGATTCGTATTTCTTTTGAGAAATCGCCTTTTAGTCCCTACCGTCATTTTGATATTCTGATTGACAAGGAAATGCAACAGCTCAGGGGCTATGTCATGTATTTTAGGCAGGGCTTGGACGCTTACAATTATCAAACCAACTACACCGAATCTCCTCGCTTGGAGTTACGCTTTGGGCCCATAAAGCTGAATCCAAGCTATAAAAAGGGGCTATTTTCTTTAGATGCCTATGTAAAGCAGGGTCGAGATGGCTATCGAGGCCTTGGGGCATTAGCAAGCTATGAAATTATTGATTTGACCAAACCATCAAAACCTTAAGCACCATGAAACCGCACGTTCGTCTTATTTTGCTGTGTTTTGCCTTAGTTCATGGATTGTTGCATGGGCAAGGGGTTCCCACTACGCGCCTTTGGGTATACGATTTGGATTCGGCCACTACAGCTTTGGTGCAGGATCCTCAAATCGGCAGTTTGCCGGGCACCACTTTTCATGACCGGCAAACCATGGGTTTGGTAACGGTTGGTTTGGACCCTCAGGTAAATTGGTGTTATAGCCAATATGTAAGTTATGAGGTAGATGTGGATGTGGATTATAAAACTTGGGATGCCAATTTGTCTACGTTGGTGAGTCATACCGTGCAAAAGACCTTTGAAATTGATTTTGCGCCCTACAACCACACCAATTATGTTCAGGAAGAGAACTTTTTTATACCGGGTGCTTATGAAATAGAGATTGATATTACTTCGGTAACGGCCAGGGATTCCTTGGGTACGGTATTGACTTTTAATAGCGACTGGGACGATTATCCGGGAGATTTATATTTTCAAGCTCAGGTGGATGTGGAACGGTTTGGTGATTTTGATCCCAACACTGCACCTTCGGGTTTAAACTATCTGTACTCCTCCAATTTGGATCAAATACAGATACGTTGGGCTGCACCCACCAATGGAGAAACCCATTTTGATGTGGAATGGACTTGGGTGGATGCCCATGACTCAAGCAGTTCCAATCCTACTACCATGTTGCCGCACAATCAAGTGTATGCCAATTTTAGTATGAACAGCACCCGTGTGCGTGTTCCCAGCTCGGTAACCAAAATTGTGTTGCCCAATGTGTTTGATAGAGGTTATTTGGTGGCACGCGTCCGTGGGGTGGGAAGAAATCCGAGCGATTTGGAGCACGAAGTTGTGAGCACTTGGACCTTTAACCAGAACTACAATAGTCCCAGTTTGCTAAGTACCATACCTTCTAACGCAAAGTATACCGTAACAGGACATGAGCCGGATAAAAACTGGATGTTGCAAGTCAGCTATGCAGAGGACGGCAAGAACAAACATGTGGTGTCTTATGCGGACGGCAGCAGTAGGGTACGCCAACAAGTTACCTACTTGTCCACGCAGCAAGAAGCGGTAGTAGGTCAAACCATTTACGACCATCAAGGGCGACCCGGGGTTACTATCTTGCCGGCCCCTGCCGGGCACCCAAGGATAAAGTACTATGAAGATTTCAATGTAAGTGCGGCAAGTCAAGCCCCTTATAGCCGGGTAGATTTTGATTTGGATTCTTTATCGGGAGGCAATTGTGTTCCTAATCCTATTGGCTTAGACGATACTTCGGGTGCTTCACACTATTACAGTACGGCGAATACCAATTTGGGAGGAATACAAGGCTATGTTCCGGATGCCTATGATTTTCCTATGAGTGTGGTGCAGTATACCCCGGACAATACGGGAAGAATACGCAGGCAAGGCGGAGTGGGCCCCGACCACCAAGCAGGTAGTGGCCACGAAACCCGCTATTTTTATGGAAAGCCGCAACAGGAGCAATTGGATATGCTCTTTGGAACCGACGTAGGCTATGCCAGCCATTACAAAAAACAAATGGTATTGGATGCCAATGGCCAGGTTTCGGTATCGTATATGGATATGGCAGGTAGGGTAGTGGCGACCTCATTGGCGGGCCAAGAACCGGGAAATTTGGTGGCCTTACGGGATAGTGCCGATACTCAGGATTTGCCCGATGCCGAGAAAAAGGTAGTGGTAAGCGATTTATTGAATGTTTCGCCAAACTATCCCCAAGGCAAGGAGAATCACCTGTCACAAGATCTAAAGCGTTTGGAGGTGATAAGCAGTTTGTTGGTGGCCGCACCTCAGGTTTACACCTTTGATTATGAGCTGATAGGGCTGGATTATTTGGATTCTTGTTTGCAGGATTTGTGCATGGATTGCGTGTACGATGTGTCCATTTCGATTAAGGACGATTGCGGCAATGAGCAGTTGGACAATGGAGCGGTAAGCGTGCGCTTGGGCGGAGGAGCCGATACGGCATGCAATGCCACAGATACCTTTCAGGTGAGTCAGTTCACCGCAACCTTGGATGTGGGTAGCTATACCATAGAAAAAGTAGTGAGCCTGAACGATTCGGTGTTGGATATTTACGCCAAAATGTATTTGGAACGGGATACCTGTTTGTTGACGGTAGACGACTTTTTTGAAATGCCCGATACGACGGGTTGCGAAATAACCTGCGATGTTTGTGAAACCACCTTTGCTTCGATGGGCAGCCGTAGCACCTATATACAGAACCGGATACAAGAGCTGATTGATGATAGCGTAGCGATTGACGATACCACCTTTTTTGAGAACCAATATGGAAGGTATTGGGACGATTATAAATCGAATTGCGACCAAGTGTGCAACGATCCGGGAGCCGATTTGTGCGAAAGCGGGTATAAGATGATGTTGGCGGATATGAGTCCTGGAGGGCAATATGCAGAGTTCGATGAAGATGCCAACGGGAATGTAGTTACCATCGGGTATCCATTATCCATTTTAGGTCCTATAAACTTTTTAAAGCCTCGATTGAACAGTCAAATATCGGGGATTGCGGTTAGTGGCAGTTTAATACTTGCCAGTTGGCGGAACCCTAGGTTTTTGGATGCGAGTGGGAATTGGGTGAGCGAGTATAGGAACGACATTGGAGAGCGGGTTAAGATATATTTGAATGAGTTGACGCCCAACAGCTTTACCCCTGCTGTGCATCCCAATGCCACCATACATCAAGACCCCAATACCTTACAATCGTGGATTTATCCGGAAGATTTGGCGCATGTAGAAGATTTTATAGCCAATTGGGATCCGGAGTTTGCTAAGTCTTTAGTGGTGTACCACCCGGAGTATCTGCATTACGAATGGTGTAAGGCGAATACCTACGATCGCGATACCTTGAATGGAGACAGCATCAATACTTGGCAATTGGCAGGAAAGCTGAGAAGTTTGACCTTGCAACAGGCCAAGGATATTTTGGGCTGCAATTTGGATCCAAGGGATGTAGATCCTTTTTATACCTATAGGGATACTACCCAGTTAACGGCACCTTATGGAGGAGGACTAACCGTTGGTACATTGATTGATGGAAAAATGACCAAAACCGCAAAAATGACTTCCAATGAGGCCTTGAATGCCTGGGAGTTGGCCTATGGTACCGAAGAGTTGGGCCCTTTGCTTCAAATGTCTCCGGTACCAAGTATTTTCCAAACGCTGTACCCGGATGGTTGCATCCAGGATTTGGCCACCTTTCCACCGTGCACCACCTCGAATTGTTCCTTGGTATTGAATGAAAATGGATGGCAAAGCATCGTAGGTTATTATATGAGTGCTCAGCAGCAGGCCGTGCAGTTTGGGATGCTTACCCATGCGCTGGCGAAAGGCGTTTCGAATCAATGCATCGGGAATACCAACTATGTTCCTCAAAATTTTGCCTTTAGCAATAACCCTTGTACTGACTTCAACTTTTTTTGGTACCACAATAAGACCCCAAGGTTTCCCACGGTGGATCACTACGCAGACATGTTGGGTTTGGAGAACGACCCCTTTGATGAGGACGAGTTGAAAGCCAAAGCCGACCAACAATACTTTAATGAGTACGGCGTTTGTCCTAAGGGTAGAGATGTAGAGCAAATGATTGCTCAACTGATTCAGAAGAGCAAGTTAGACCAAAGCAATGTGCGGTTGACCTTAGGGCCCTTTTTAGGTTCGGGTTTGTTTAGTGATTTGCTGAGTACCAACGATACGATGTGGAATCCCCAATTTAGTGGGGGCGATCGATTCTTGCTGTGGGACATGAACCGCAGCAGTGACTTTACCTTGAAATTACCACCGGGAGCGCCTTCTTGGGCCAATTTTACCAACCTAACCTTTGTGTATGGCATCCATGATATAGTTCAGGTTGGGGGGCAGGCTACCTTTAAGTTGCGCGGGCAATTCAGCAATGGCAGCAGCCAAACTACGGTTGTTTTGGAGGGGAGTATTTTTATGACCCTCACGGGATGCGAAAGCAGTTTTGAGGCGGTGTGTGCCATGACCGATGAGGCGCTTGAGTTAAAGAACCTTATGGCGGTGCTAAAGGCCGGGGGCAGATTGTTTAGTACCACGGCGGTTAATCTAACCCAGGTGGAGGCCCAAATGATAGCCGGGGCCATTGGTCCCAAATTAGGTGGTTCAGGAACTTTTTCTTGGCGTTACGATGACACTACAACTCCGGAAGAGTTTCGCTTAATACATAACCCCAGTGGCAAGGGCTACCGCATAATGGTAAGTGGGGGCTGGGGAAGCTTTAACCCGGCGGCGGCATTCCATTTCTTACGTTTTAGTTCTCCCAATTCTACTACTTCTACTCCACAGGTGGGAGGGGATATTGTATGGGAAGTGATACAACCCAACCCGGCGGTTCCGCCCTTAAATTTGAGCAGTACCCAGGCTAGCCATTCTATTAACTTGCTTACAAGTATAATTGGCGGAGCAACAAGCTTGACCTTGACCGATTGCGACTTTTTGGAATCCTTGGAGTGCTCGGATCAGGATGTGGATAATTGGGAAGCGCTTCAATCGGCGGCTCAATTGTTGATTACTAATTCCGGTTCAGGACCGGACAGCACTACCTCTTGTTTCAGCAGTATGACCTGGCGTTCGGATGGCAGCACGGTAAGCAGCTTTTCGGGTTTACAGTATTTGAGCATAGAACCGGATTTTGCCTCCTCGCCCAATGGAGGACACCATACCGATTGGTTCTTTTTGAGGGTTAAGCGACCGGGCAACATTACCGATACCATCCACGGGAAGTATTGCAAGAAGTTCCGTTTGTGTGAGGATTGTGAAAGTTGTACCGAAGCCGAGGATTTGGTGTTGAACTTTTATTTGCCGTCTTCTGAAGAGTATACCACAGGTGTTTATTATAATTTTGATATGCCGGGTGATGATTGCATAGATATTCAGCCGCAATACTTTACTCTACCTGACACAATGACCGAAGTGCAGGCAGCCACCTATTTGGCTAATTTGGTCAATACCAACAACAGCAATGTTACTGCTCATGCACAGGGCAACCTGTTGCGCCTTACCATTCCCACCAGTGCCTTGGGTGAGGACTGTCCTTGCGACGAGAATTTACCGGTCACTTTTTCCGGAAACGAAGCGGCATATATTACTGCGGTAATTCGCTGTTGCGAAGAACCAGAGGCCTGTGTGCCCACCGATTCCTTGGAATTGGCTTTTTATATGCCCTTCAATTACGGGCAATGGCAGTCCGGGGATAGTTTGTATTTTGATGAGTTCCTAGACGGGTGGTGCTCCGATTATACCCTTCCAAAATATGTGGCCCCAACCATCAATAACTCCACGGATTACGACAATTGGCTCAGTTCCATAGTAGCGGATATAAATGCCAACCATCCCCCTTTTGAGGCGAGCTACAACAGCAATCATATTTATTTGTATTTGCCTACGCAGTTTTTGAGCAGCACCTGTGCCTGCGGTGAGGGACAAACCGATCAAGTGTACATTTTTAGAGAACGTTACGGGATGGAAAATCCTGTGAGAAATGCAAGCATTTATTGTTGTAAGGAGGCGCCTTCGGGGTGTACGCTTAGCTTGCAACAAGCTCAAGAGGATTATGAAACCGATTTGATAGGTCAGCAGGCTTGGTACGACAGCCAAATGGCGATATGGTACAACAACTGCCAGGACAGCATCACGGATTCTTGTTCGAATGCTTTGGCGGCGATTGATTCGATTTATTTGTCGGAGGTTACCATTATAGAGCATTATTGGGATTCGGTGATTACGGCGCTTTCGGCGGGCTGCGGGTTGTGGGAAGCCGATGATACGCTGCAATGGGATAGCCCCTGCGATGCGGTGTTAGAGCCTTTCCCGGAGTATCCATTGACGGACGACTGCGTGGAGCATTTGTTGAATGTGGCCTGGCATAATGCGAAGGTGGCTTGGGAGGCTTATCGAGATTCGGTGGAGGCGGCCTTTAGGCGCGGCTATACGGCGCATTGCATGCAGGCGCTAGAGAAGTTTGATATGGAGTACGAGGATCAAGAATACCATTTTACCTTGTATTATTACGATCAGGCGGGGAGTTTGGTGAAAACGGTGCCCCCATTGGCAGTGAAGCGTTTGGATACGGCAGATTTGGCGACGGTGCGCGCCCGAAGGGATTCGGGTGGGGTGAATACCTTGCGGCCATTGCATCATGTGCCGAGCACCAGTTTTTATGCCTTGGCCACGGATTACCGCTACAATTCTTTGGATCAACCGATATTGCAGCGTTCACCGGATGGCGGCACCACGGCCTTTTGGTACGATGAATTGGGTCGCTTGGTGTTTAGTCAGAACGGCAGGCAGCAGCCGAACGACCAATACAGTTTTACGGATTACGATGCCTTGGGACGGATAACCCGGGTAGGTCAGTTGGTAAATGCCACGGCATTGACCCAGACCACGGCAGGTTTAAGTGCAAGTCGGGCAAGTTGGTTGAGTGGGGCCGGAAGTTACCGAGAAATCACCTCGACTTATTACGATGTTACTCCGAGCTTTAGCAGCCACAGCCAAACGGAGCTGCGGAATCGGGTGGCGGCCATTACCTTTGAGCAGGCCGACGATGGAAATGCGGCAACTTACGATGCGGCTTCGTTTTATGCCTACGATATTCATGGCAATGTGAATGTATTATGGCAGTACAATCAGGATTTGGAGGATTTGGGCAGCGGTCAGGGGACGCGTGTGCTGCACTATTACTACGATTTGGTGAGTGGGAACGTGCGTTCGGTGGCCTATAATCCCAACGGTCGGGACCGGTATTTCCATCGGTACCGCTACGATTCGGACAATCGGATTACGCGGGTGGAGACCTGGGAAGGGGCGGATTGGTCGCAGATGGGTTGGTCGTTTAATCAGTGGACGGCGACGGAGAATCCCTTGGAGTCGATTGAGGTGTGGCCTTGGGAGGAGGATGCGTCCTATGCGTATTATAGGCATGGGCCATTGGCGCGGACGGAGTTGGGCGATTTGAAGGTGCAGGGCATGGATTATTTGTATACGATTCATGGCTGGATTAAGGGCATCAATTCCAATAGTTTGGATGTGAGCAGGGATCCGGGTCGAGACGGTAAGGACACTACGGGCAATGCGAATCGCTTGGT
This sequence comes from Bacteroidia bacterium, assembly GCA_030427255.1. GTDB lineage: Bacteria > Bacteroidota > Bacteroidia > CAIKAF01 > CAIKAF01 > CAIKAF01. The sequence goes on from JAUHWY010000011.1 coordinate 83,128, forward strand.
TGGTGCGGATGCGCTGTCGTACAGTTTGCACTATTACGATGGGGATTATGCGCCGATTAATGGTACTTCAAGTTATAAAGCGGCGCATCATGTTTCGGGATATGGCGGAAGTTTAGTAGATTTATGGAACGGCAACATCGCCGGCATGGTGACGACATTGCAGGACATATCGACGCATGCTGCGCAGCCGCAGGGGGCGCAGTACCGCTACGACCAGCTGAACCGGATAAAGGAGATGCAGGTGTGGCAGAATATGGATGTGATTAATAATCAGTGGCAAAGCGGGGCGTCGCTTTCGGATTATCGGACGAGTTATCGCTACGATGCCAATGGGAATATCCTGAATTTGAACCGCAACGGGCACAACAGTGTGAACTTGGCGATGGATAGCTTGACATATCATTACATTGCCGGTACGAATCAGCTGGCTTATGTGGACGATGCGGTTGCTTCGGGGAATTATTCGGTGGATATTGACGATCAAGCGGCGGGGAATTATGGGTACGATGCCACGGGCAATTTGATTAAGGATGTGGCCGAGGAGATTGACAGCATTGTCTGGACGGCCTACGGCAAGGTGTTGCGCGTGGTGCGTTCATCGGTGAGCAGCAAGCCGGATTTGCATTTTGCCTATGGTCCGGACGGGAATCGTTTGAGCAAGAAGGCGGTCTATGGCAACGACTCCACGGTTTGGACCTTTTATGTGCGTGATGCGCAGGGCAATACCATGGCAACGTATCGGCATAAGGAGAGCAGCGGGGTGTTGCATATGACGGACCATGTGCTATACGGCAGCAGTCGTTTGGGGAGCCACGAGCGCAGGCAGGTAGAGCTGTTGGGTGCGGGATCCTCTCCGATAACGGCACGTGCGGGTATTTTTGGCTTGGAGCGCGGCGACAAGCGCTATGAGATGAGCAATCATTTGGGGAATGTGTTGACGGTGGTGAGCGATCGTAGGGCGAAGGCTTCGTGTGCGGATACTTTGGTGAGTGGGTATTGGGCGGATGTAGTGAGTACGAATGATTATTATCCGTTTGGGATGGGGATGGTTGAACGGGGGGATGATGGAGGGTATCGGTATGGTTTCAATGGCATGCAGCGGGACGACGAGTGGCAGGGAGCTGGGAATGCCTATGATTTTGGGGCGCGGATGTATGATGGGAGATTGGGGAGGTGGCTGAGTGTGGATCCTATGTCAGGAGATTTTTCATCAGAGTCACCCTTTCTTTTTGGAGGAAATACGCCAACTTTTTTTATTGATATAATGGGACTATATAGATTTCCTCCACAACTTCAAAGAAAGTATCCTCGGATTACTAAATACTTAGAGAAATACGTTAGGGAAGATGTTATGGGAAGTAAGATAATAAAGGCAGCAATGTTTAATCATTCAAGAGGAAATTTGACTGACGAAGAAATAGATAAGGCAGTAACTTGGGGTTCAGGCCCTACAATTAAATTCAGTGATAATCCGGGAGGACTTGTTGGAGCAATGGGCTTTTATGATGAAAGAGAGAATACAATTGAAATCAATACAAGTTTGGCAAATTGGTTGGAGAATGCAGAGTTGGAAGAAATAGATCAAGTATTATTTGCGTTTTTTACCACACTTACTCATGAGACGGTGCATTACGGAGATTATTTAGACGGTAGTCGGCAAGAGGGAGGTGAGCCAGGGGATGATTTTGTTAATGAAGTTTTTATAAAAGATGGAGTGGATGAAGAAGGAATTCCCAAGCTTATTATAAAAGATGGATATCCCAAAGTGTCGATACCTTTAATGGATGGCACAGGAAGAGTGGATAAAGAGGAAACATTGAAGCGATCGGATGCTATAATTAATGCAAAAAAGGATAAGGGGCCAGAAGAAAGAGTATTGCCAACTAATCCTGAGAAAAAAGAATGAAGAAATTAAGCATATTGCTTTGGTTGCTTCCTTTAGTATATATTATCCCACAATATTGCAAAGGGCAAATTGGAATTCAGAAATGTATATGTATTCAGTCAGGAATTAATGATCTTTTTGTTATCTTGGAAAAAGATTCAAGGGTCGAGAAAGATTCTTTGTTGATGATAATCAATAATAACTTTTTCCCTGAAGAGTGCCTTGTAGGGTTTGATAGGTATAAAATTAAAGCTGTTTACTTACCTAATTTGAATGGTGATTCTGTACTTTTTTATAGAAAACTAATTCATGGATTCATGGATTTCCCTTATGAGTATAGACAAGGTATTTGTATTTATAAATATGTAGAAAATGAAGAAGAACTCCTTCTTAAAGTTGTAATGCTAAGTACCAATGCTGTTTTTGAAATTAAATTTAATTATATGTTTCAAAAGTGTGTGTACTCAGTAACAGAAGTAGGGCAGTTTTAGTGGGGCTAAGGTTAAAACTTGGCGGACGGCGGCCCCCTGGCGGTACCCTGGCGGCATCCACAGCTTTCTCAGAAAACCCCTACGAATTTTCGTAAAGCCTTGCGGCTGTTGGTATTCGCAAATTTTCGTGGTTTTGGGGAGTCATTAGGATTTCGGTGTGGAAAGTAAGGTGTGGAGAATAGGAGTGGGCATATTATATTCTACTATTGTTCAACAATTCAATGGACAGTTGGTGTTTTTGTTGGTTTCTCGGCGAATTATTGCGGCTTGGGCATAGATATCCCTATGAGAGGTGTTTGGGTCTGCGCCGTTATAGACTTCGTTGGGCGTGTAAATGCCTAAGGCATAATGCGGTTTGATGAAATTGTATTCATGCACGAGTTCTTGAAATCGGAGGGTCAATGCCTGAAGATTTTGTATGGGTTTTTGGTATAAATACCGATACTTGGCGGTATGGTAGAATGCTTCCATCATGGAGTTGGATTGGGGAATGTCGACTTGCGCGATGGAAAGTTGCACGCCTGAATTTTGGAGGAATTCCTTTATTGTACTGTTGTTGTTTTCCGGGCCTGCATCGGTAACCAATTGAAGCTGTGGAGGTATTTTGGAACTGAAGGCAAAGTTAAGGGCATTCTTGATGGAGTTGAGTCGATGCTTTGCGGAAACTCTAGTGTGGATTTGCCAATCGAGGATGCGTCTGGAGAAGTTGTCAAGAACGGTATAAATGAAGTATTTATTTCCGTCCGCTGTTTTGAAAATGGTAATGTCGGCATGCCAAATTTGGTTGATTTGAAATGCTCTAAGCGGTGTTTTCTTTGGTTTTTTGGGCAAGTTGGCCTTTGGCCGGAGATTAAGGCAAGCGTTGTATTTATACCAAGCATTTTTAGACAGGGCTGTTTTGTGGGTTTTAAAAGCCGTGGCCCAAATGGCATGTATGCTCCAATGATTGAAATCCGGGTTTTTCAACCAGGCTCTGATGGTGTTGACTTCGTGGAGTGTAGCTTGGTTTGGGTGTCTTTTTGCACAAAGGTTTAAGGGAGATTCGGGACATGGAAAGCGGACTAAAGTACGCCAATGGTAAAGCGTTTTAGGGCTGATATGGAGGAGTTTGGCGATGGATTTATAGGAAATGTGCGGGGTTGCTTGATCTAGTGCATGGATAAACTCCTTTTTATGGTCAATTAAGGTTTTTTTGATGGAAGCCTTAGAGAAAAGGTTTACGATTTTGATGGCCAAACGGCAATAGACCTTGAAGATTTTAAGAGGGAATGCGTTGGCCGGGTGGTATGCGTTTTGGATGTCGGACAAATTTTGGGAGATTTCACGGGCAAGGTTTTGACCAATAAATTCATCGGCGTTGGTGTGTTTTTTCCAGTAGGCGGCCGTGGTATGTGGGATTTGGTTTCTAGTATGTGGGTCAATCCACTGGTATTGCAGACCAAGGGCGAAGCAAATTTTGAGAGAGGATGCATATTTTTGGTAGGCAGGCATAGAAAAACAGCGTGAGGTTGAGTGTGCGAGCGAAGGATTTCCCTAAGTTATGTGATTTTGATAGAATGCAGCATCTGGAAGAGCAGAATGAGAATGAAATGGAGAATGAGAATGAGGAGAAAATGCCGTAGTAGCGACGCATTGCCATGCGTCGCAGCAAGAGATTTGAGGAAGGGTAGCGACGCATTGCCATGCGTCGCTACGGTTAAGATTTATGATTTAGGTAAATGTGGGCCCCTGGCCAGGAGGAGGACCGCCCGAGGCGCAGGCGGTTGGGCAAAGGCCAGCGAGGATTCCGAACCTTAGAGAGGAACCCGGAGCGGCCTGCGCCCCCGACTGTGGGAGGGAGTCCGGAACCAAGGCCGGATAGGGTAGTAAAGTTTCCTATGGGCAAGGCCCCTAAACAGCAAGAGTTAGGAGGAAGAGCAAGAGGGGAAGGGGAGCAAGAGTTTGGAGGAAGAGCAAGAGTTAGGGGGAAGAGCAAGTGGGAAGAAACCCCAAGAACAAGTTATACCCTTCCAAAATATGTGGCTCCAACCATCAACAACTCCCTGGATTACGACAATTGGCTCAGTTCCATAGTAGCGGATATAAATGCCAACCATCCCCCTTTTGAGGCGAGCTACAACAGCAATCATATTTACTTGTATTTGCCTACCCAATTTTTGAACAGCACCTGTGCCTGCGGTGAGGGAACCACCGATCAGGTGTATATTTTCAGAGATCGTTCCGGGATGGAAAATCCTGTGAGAAATGCCAGCATTTATTGTTGTAAGGAGGCGCCTTCGGGGTGTACGCTTAGCTTGCAACAAGCCCAAGAGGATTATGAAACCGATTTGATAGGTCAGCAGGCTTGGTACGACAGCCAAATGGCGATATGGTACAACAACTGCCAGGACAGCATCACGGATTCTTGTTCGAATGCTTTGGCGGCGATT
>JAUHWY010000054.1 GCA_030427255.1 Bacteroidia bacterium
TGCTTCCGGAGCCCGTAGTAATGGTGGTTGCGGTCACGCTGCAATCGTTGATGTAGGTGTCGGTAGCTTCTCCGGCAATTCCTCCCACACGCGCATTCGTACCGGTGATGTTTCCGCCGCTGCTGCAATTTCGAATGTCTGCATAACTTATGTATCCAAAAAGGCCGCCCACATAGCGTGCCCCGGAGATGGCCCCGGTATTGCTGCAGTTGCGTACGTTTCTAATGGCAGGCCCGGCATAAGAAGAGTTGCCAATAAAGCCTCCTGCATAGTAGGAGTTTGACAAGTCTCCTGATGAAGTGATGTTGCCGGAATTGCTGCAATTTTCAAAAGCAATATTGGCGTTGGAAATGCCAAAGAACCCCCCTGAGCTGTTGTACCCCGATACATCAGCAGCATTGGATTCATTGACCAGTTTTATGGTGTCGGAGTAGGTATGGAAGCCGACCCATCCTCCGGCATACCAAGAGTTGTTTCCGGAGCCCGTAGTAATGGTGGTTGCGGTCACGCTGCAATCGTTGATGTAGGTGTCGGTAGCTTCGCCGGCAATTCCACCCACACGCCCATAAGTGCCGGTAACGTTCCCGCCGCTGCTGCAATTTCGAATGTCTGCATAACTTATCTTCCCAAAAAGGCCGCCCACATAGCGTGCCCCGGAGATGGCCCCGGTATTGCTGCAATTGTGTACGTTTCTCATGGCAGGCCCGGCATAAGAAGAGTTGCCAATGAGTCCGCCCACGTAGTTTGAAGCTGTAGAACTTCCTGAGGCCGTGATGTTGCCGGAATTGCTGCAGTTATCGAAGGAAATATTGGCATTGGATAACCCAAAGAATCCTCCCACCTCATCGTAACCGGTAACGTTTGCCGAAACCGTTTCGTTTACCAGCATTATGGTATCGGAATAGGAATGGAAGCCTACCCATCCTCCGGCGTAATTATCTCCGGAGCCTGTTCCCGAATTAATGGTGGTTGCCGTAACGCTACAGTAGTTGATGTAGGTGTCGGTAGCTTCGCCGGCAATTCCACCCACACGCCCATAAGTGCCTGTGACGTTACCGCTTGTGTTGCAACTTCTAATGTCGGCGTACTTTATGTCGCCAAAAAGGCCCCCTACATCGCGTGCCCCGGAAACCGTACCTGCATTGGAACAGTGCCGCACTATTTGCATGGAAGGCCCATTATAGCTGGCCTGTCCAACGATTCCCCCGGCCCAATTGGAGCCCGTAGAACTTCCGGAGGCGAGGATGTTTCCACTGTTGCTTACATGGCTAAAGTTCGTCTGGCTGGTCACTTGTCCAAAAATCCCTCCCACATAGCTGTAGCCGGTTACGTCCGCCTGGTTGGTGCCGTTCGAAATGGTTTTAACAGAACTGTGGGTGTATAAGCCACACCAGCCGCCTACATGGGTGCGGCCGGCGCTTGTAGGAGCAGAAACGCTGCCTGAGGTAAAGCACTTGTCAATGGTGCTGTTGAGGCTGTACCCGGCAATAGCACCTACGTATTGATAGCCTGTAATGTTTGCAGACTCCATACGGATGGTATCCAACACCGCATTTTCGATGTAGCCAAAAAGCCCTTGGTAACGGCCTGTAGAAGAAGAAGAACTCCGGGCGATGTATAGGTTCCTAATGGCAAACCCATTTCCATTATAGCTTCCGGTAAATTTGGTGGTAGCGTTCCCAATCGGCAACCAACCTTCACCGCCATTCCAGGTGCTTGTTGCTGCAGCGTCAATGTGCGCGGTTTGAATGTAATGGTCGTTCCAGCGGGCGGTGCTGGCATAAATCCAATACAAATTATTCAAACTGGCTATTTGGTATGGGTTCGCAGAAGTACCCGTGCCAGCCGAAGGGGCGGTAGCCGTTTGGGAGTAAGCTCCCATGGTGCATATAAGTAAAAGAAGACTTAGAGCGTTTGTGATAAAGGAATGCATGATGATAAACATCTTTTTTCAAAATTCTGCGCAAAAATCTTGTTTTAGTAGACTTGAAACAACCCAAAAGACGCTTCCGGCCTTGCATTTACATTATTGGATTGCCAAGGCCATTTTTTGTCTATAATTTATAATATTTGCCATTTTCTAGTGTTTTTTGCCAAAAGGGCCTTTTTATAAAATTTTTTAGGGCCTTTTTTTTATTCCTAAGAAAGAGCCGGTTCGCTTTTTAATGATACGTTTTTATTATATGTATAAAAACCGCTTTGTTTCTTCCCCTGAAAGTGGTTTATTTGACTCATAGAGCGAAGCTTGAAAAATGCTGTCCCACCCAGCTTTTTGCAACCCTTTATTAAGCAGGTATATAGGCCACCTGCACCATGTCAAAGGTTGCAAGGGATGGCTAAAGCTTCTATTGCTCCGGTGTGGGTATTAGGCAAATTGGATTAGCATTCGACAATGTTGTGTCTTTAACACCTTTCCCGAAACCTAAAAAGAATCTTGTTTCTTTCCGGCGGCAAGGTATTCCTCCATGGAGTGCACCGCAAAAAACTGGTTCCGGGCATGCTCCTGCCGGAAAACAAGGGATGGGCCCTGCTTTTTTAGAAGATTAGAAATTCTATCCGCCCCATGCCTGCGGCCTCCTAAGCCCAACAGGCGGGAGGCTAATTGGTGCCGGGCGTTCCGCAAAGCTCCACACCGGCAACAATG
>JAUHWY010000012.1 GCA_030427255.1 Bacteroidia bacterium
GAAGGAAAGAAATGGGGCTAAGTCTCTGCGAGAGTCTACCAAAGGGCGACTTAGGCGCAAATGTGCTCCCATTTCTTCCACTTATCCATAACAAATATATGCGGTAGCAAACATAGGAGACGCCAAGCCGCAAAGACTTTAGCGCAGCAGGACCAATGCATGAAATAGATGGCGCCGTCAAACGCCATTTGCGGCTCTGCGACTTTGCGTGAAACTGTTTGCGCGGTATAAGGGCACGCAGAGACGCCAAGGCGCAAAGAACAGGGTTAAAACCCTGTTAACTTCAGCGCGAAAAAGCGCACGCAAAGACCATTCATCATTCAGAGACGGGAGGCATCCCGTCTTTACCTCATCATTCCCCATTCATCATTCATCATTCCCCATTCACCATTTATCATTCATCATTCAACATTCATCGTTCATCATTCCCCATTCACCTCGCCCGCTTATTCTATTATCTTTGCTGCGATACAGATCGGAACACTAGGTTCCGTTGCGTATGTATAACCTAAATAAAGCTTTGGAATGGCCATCACGCAAGACCATATCAAAGGACTTTTGAAGCGCCTGGAAGCGCTGAGGGGGTCACTTTGACATACCCGGCAAACAAGTAGCGCTGGAAGAAGAAAACCTTAAAAGGCAAGACCCGGACTTTTGGAACGACCCTAAAGCAGCTGAATTGGTCGAAAAATCTATTCGAACCAAAGAAAAGCTCATTAAAGAGTTTGAGCATGCACAGCAAAGCTTAGAAGACGTGCAGGTCTTGTTTGACTTTTTTAAAGAAGGAGAAGCAGAAGAAGCCGATGTGGAAGCCGCTGCCGCTTCCGCAGAAGAGGCCTTAGATGCCTTGGAGTTCAAGAAAATGCTTTCCGGCAAGGAAGATGCCATGAGTGCTGTGGTGCAAATTACCGCAGGCGCCGGGGGCACCGAAAGCTGTGACTGGGCATCTATTCTTATGCGCATGTACCTTATGTGGGGAGAAAAGCACGGGTATTCGGTAAAAGAAACCGACTTTGTAGAAGGTGACGTTGCCGGCATTAAGTCCGTAACCCTGCAATTTGATGGGGAATATGCCTACGGTTACCTCAAGGGCGAAAATGGGGTACACCGCCTGGTGCGGATTTCACCCTTTGATGCCAACGCCAAACGACATACCAGCTTTGCTTCGGTTTACGTATATCCCGTGGTGGACGACACCATAGATATTGAAGTAAAAGATGCCGATATCGAATGGGAAACCTTTCGTTCCGGTGGTGCGGGCGGTCAGAACGTAAACAAGGTAGAAACTGCAGTACGTCTTTACCACAAGCCCTCGGGCATCATTATTAAAAACCAAGAAAGCCGCAGTCAGCTTCAAAACAAGGAAAATGCCGTTCGTTTGCTCAAGTCTCAGCTTTATGAGGTAGAAATGAGAAAGCGCAACGAGGCCCGCGCCGAGGTAGAAGGCAACAAAAAGAAGATTGAATGGGGTAGCCAAATCCGCAGTTATGTGCTTCATCCCTACAAAATGGTGAAAGACCTACGCACCGAACACGAAACCTCCAATGCCCAAGCCGTGTTGGATGGAGATTTGGACGGTTTCCTAAAAGCATATCTTTTGAGCTAATGGCCAAGAACCGATATACCATTTTCCATAATCCGCGCTGCGGCAAAAGCCGGGAGGCGCTGGGACTTTTGTTGAAAAAGGGCGGCGACATTAAGGTCATTGAATACCTTAAAAATCCCCCAAGTTTGGAAGAGCTCGAAGAGCTCAGTCATTTGTTGGGTTTGGAGGCAACGGAGATGCTGCGGCTCAAAGATCCTAAGTACAAAGCTTTGTTTGGTGCGGAGGTACCCGACCATGCCACCGCATTGGAGCGGTTGGCGGACCATCCGGAGCTATTGCAACGGCCCATTGTAATAAAGGGCAATTTGGCTGTGATTGCTCGGCCTGCGGAGCGAATCGCCATGCTGGATGAATAGGCTTTTTTAGCCTATTTATGCTTGATTTTTGTATGCTTTAGGTAGAATTCCGCCTGTGCGTAAAACTGGCGAGATAATTGGCAATACTTAAAGTGTGTGCATGCCAGTTTACTCCTCAACCTAAGTTCGTTTTAGCCGTACTGAAATTTAAGTAGTACATATGCTAAAAAAAGGCTTACAAACTCATGAATACTGCTTATTTTGCCTGTGATATGAGCCGGAATTGCATGCCTTTTCACCGTTCACTTTTGCTGCAATTTTTGCTGCCTGGGCTGTTGTTCCTTGGGGCTTTTTCCTGCAAAAACCAGGAAACAAAGGTGGGCAAGGAAGATGTCCCCGAGATTGAAAGCCGATTTGCAGCACTGTGTCAATCCAACGATTATGGAGAGGCCCTTATAGAAATCAACCGTTTAATTGCTTACGCAGAAAGGGAAAACAAAGACAGCCTTAGTTTTCTTTTTAAGGTGAACAAAGCCGAATTATTAAGGAAGTTGAGGGATTTGAATGCCGCATTAAGCCTACTTGACTCCGAGCTGGAGAGGGCGGAGCGCATGCAAGTGAATTCCAATAAGGCCTATTATTACAATCGAAAGGCCGCCATTCTTTATGAGCTGAATAGACCCGAGGAAGCACTGGTAGAGGTCCAAAAGGCGCAGCAATTGGACTCCATTCTGGGCGAGGAATGTTGGCGCATCAGCTCCAACCTTACCATTGAGGGGGCCATTTACAAGGATTTGAAACAGTATGAAAATGCGCAGCAAGTCCTTAAAAAGGCCGCCGCTTTTGCCAAAAGCCAAGATAACGCACAAGAATACAGCCAATCCCTGTATAATTTAATTACTGCTTTTTACAAGAACGAAGACCACGACAGTGTTTTGGTTTATGCCCACTCCCTTTTCGCCATTAAAACCGGAACACCCATTCAGGAACTTACCCACAAAACGCTGCATACCATTAGCAAAAGCTATTATGCCCTAGGCCAAAACGATAGTGCCTTTATGTTTGCCGATTCCGCTTATTATGTTTCCTTTAATCACTGGCTGGAGGTGGTAGAAGACCGGGTAGAAATGTTTAAAGCCAGAGATGCGCTCATTAAAGAACAATTGCAAAATCAGGTGCTGGAAGCCGAAAACAAAAGGCAAGCCTTGCTGACCTATTTGTTGGTGACCATCGCTTTTAGTTTGGGCTTGATTTTGCTTTTGATTTATCGCCAAAAGGTGCGCTACCAAAGGGTAAGCGATAGTAAAGAGCGCATAAACGCACAACTGGAAGATGCATTGGCCTTCAACAACAAGCTCATTGGTGTGGTGGCGCACGACATCCGCACCCCAATGGCCAATATCTCGGCCATCATTGATTTGTATCGAAAGGGAGAACTGTCCAAAGAAATGATGGAGCAGCTTATGCTGCAGTTGGGCGACGCCACCCAAAAGGCCAACCAGCTGTTGGAGAACTTGCTGCGCTGGGTAAGTGCCCAGGACTCCGCCTTTAGCCCGCAATGGGTTGAGTTGGACCCGGAAAAGCTAATCCGAGAGGTGTTGGCCGAAACCCAAACTCAAATCGACAACAAAGCCGTACAGGTCGAGTTGGTCGCGGAACCCTGCCGCCTCAAGGTCGACCAAGATTTTCTGGCCTTGATTGTCCGAAACTTACTGACCAATGCCATCAAATTTTCTCATAAGGGTGGAAAAATCAGCATAAACGTGCAAAAAGATGGGGATCAATGCCGCATAAAGGTTAAGGACTGCGGCGTGGGGATGTCGGCAAAAAAGATTGAGCGTTTGTTGTCAGGGAGACCATTTTCCGAAGTAGGTACGCAGTCGGAGCGGGGCACAGGCCTCGGCATAAAACTAGTGCTTGAGCTCAGCAAGGCCATGGGCGGAACCGTTTCTTTTGAGTCGGCAGAAGGCAAAGGAACCACCGCTGCGGTTTCCTTTCCAATGGAGAAATGATGGTTTTGGCCGGGGCCTACTTTACTCCATAGCTAACACGGGCACCTTTTCTTTTGGCCACTTATGCCTCTTGTTTATTTACTTGGTGATGGAAAGTATTCTCTCAAACAACCCTACCTTTGTGTAGTGATTGCTCAAATCCGAAATAGCACGTTTTTAAGAGTCCTTTGGGGGTTATATGCTTTGTACCTGCTCAATATAAGCGTAGATACTGCAGACCCTATGTCAAATTTCCAATCCGAAGACCTAAGCTTTAACGACCAAGAAAGCGTGGTTGAAATTGTGGTAGAGAAATTCCTTGGTTACGAACACGCCATTATAGAGTACGATGATCCCGAATCGGAAGGCCACAACCAAGAGAAACAAAACCGCCTGGATTTGACCTTGGGTTTAAACAAAACTTTGCCGCAAAGTGCTGGGCTTTGTTTTTACCCCTTAAACCCGCCGCTTAATTTTGCCCAAACCACCACCGATGGCTTTTATGGGCCCATTTCCCCTCCACCTAAAGTTTGATTTGTCGCCTGGTGTTTAATACCCTGATAATAAGATTATCAGGCTTTTTTCGTATGTAACAAATCAATAAATGAACGTAACTAATTTATGGATACCCATGTTTTTTTGGGTATCTGCCAAAATCTGTTTTTCACAGGTTTCTGACGCCGCCAAAGACAGCCTTTTTATTCAACAAATAGAAGATCAGCTTGAGCCCGATAAGGTACTACATGCCGAACCCTTGTATATTGATTTAATTCGCGATTTGGGTGCGCGCAAAGGCGAAAAGGAATGGAATCTTGCCTTTGGGCTTTCAGATAACCGCACCTTTGACTCTTACGAAGCTCTAATAGAATATGAATGGGCTCCTATTAACCGACTTGGTTTAGAAATAGAGTTGCCTTTTACTTTCTATTCTCCGGGACCAGGAACATCAACAGATTCTGTCCCTTCCAATCGACTGAACAGCCTTAAACTTGCAACCCAATGGTCCTTTTTTGTTAATGAGGAGTTAGCAAGCTCAATGGCCATTGGCTACATTCATGAGTTTGAGCTTTCCGATTTCAGAAACTTTGGAAAGCCACTTATTTGGGGCAATGTGTATAATCCATTTTTGGTAGTGGCCAAGCGTTGGGGTAATAATTTCCACTCTTTGTTGTATTCCGGTCCTAGAATAGAGCACCACTTTTCCACCAACTCCCTGCAGCTGAGTTACGAGTTTCACACCAGTTTTCACTACATGATTACCGGCACTCGAAACTTCGTTGGGGTGGAGTGGAATAAGGTACTGACAAACAATCGGTTCAACATAACTATGCGCCCCCAAATGCGCTTAGGCATTGCAAAACACTTAATGATTGGCATTGTGGCGGGCATTCCAATAGGCAGCCGAAACGAGGGGCTAAGTGCCTTTATGCGATTGATTTGGGAGCCGGGGCATAGAAAAAAATAAGGTTGACTGGTTGTTTTGTTTTGGCCGCCTATCCGGTGCTCCCCTTTAGCGGCCTCGTAAAGCTAAGCTGCGGCTAAGCGGTGCGGGGTCCCCCGAATGCTCGGGGGCCTCCACCCGCCAAGCCGCAGCAAAGCTTTACTTCGTCCGGCTATCGGCTCGCCCCGGGGCGGGGAGCTCCGTGGGGAGCCTACCCATAGGCTTATTTGGGATACCGAAACTCGTACTTCCAATATTTCTTTTCCGTAGTGCCGGGTGGCAGCAAAAACTCCCAGGTTAAGGTGCCTAAACGGTGGTTGATTTCGGCGCCTTTGTGCTCCTTCAAATCCACCTTGAGGGCGTCGTTTTGAGAGATGGGGAACTGGTCCACCAAGCGCACTTTTACGTCGCGGCCTTTGTTGTTGCGCACTTCTAAAAACCAGCCAAGGGTTTCGCGAACTTCGCCGGAAAGGAAGCGCTTTTCGTCCACCGTTTTGTCGATTTGGCGTTTCAAGACCAAGGATGGGTCTCTGCCCATGCTCAAACGCAGGGTATCTCCGGTTTCTTCGGGATTGAGACTGGTTTCTCCCCGATAATTGCCTTGGTAAAACAAGCGTGCTTTGCCGGGCAGCAGGTCCAAATTGGACCATTGGGTAAGCTCGGCCAGTAAAAAGGCTTCGGAAGAAAGGTGGGGCGCGGCAAGATAAACCAGATGTACCGGTTGACTGGTTTCTTTGAGCACCATGGCCTGAGGATTTCCGTTGGAGGGAAGACTCACCTTTTGGTCGAGGGTGTAGGTAATGGCCAAGCTTGTTTGGGCGCTGCCGGAGAGGATGGAAACGTAATAGGTCGAGGATTTGCCTTTTGGTGACCTAGAGGGAAGCTTTAAAATATCCTCTCTGGTTATTGTAGTGCGACTCATTTCAACATCCCTATTTATGCCTTGGTCGCTGCCTGCAAAAACACCTCCAACGGTTTCCACCTTTTCAATAACTGGAGAAAGGACAAAGCTTTTACGCTCGGTTGTTCCGGCGCGTAAATATACCGTTGCACTCCTTTCATAGAAGCCATTTGATTTAACAACCAATGAGTATGAACTGGGAGAAAGTCCCGAAATTCTTGCTTTCCCCTCTCTATTTGTAGTGGTTGCTTGCACAAGTTCTGCCCCCCTTTTCAGCTCTATCGTGGCCATTTCTAAAGGTTGGCTTTCCTTATCCATAACCAACACCTCTAAGTGTGCAGAAGATTCTGATGTTCCTTCGACAGGCCTTGGCGGCTCTTGTCCGGCATACCAGGTTTTGATTTCCGGGGCTTCTTGGCTTAGGTTGGGATAGCCGGCTTGGAGGCTCATCTCTACCTTATCCCAGTTTTCGCCGGTGCTTTGGTACACTTGGGCAGTGTAGACAATATCCAGGGCCTCGCCGAACTCCGGCAAACGAAAATCGTAGCCGGGTTCCCAACCCGCATGGTCCAAAAAGTAGCTTATTTCTAAAGCAAAAGTTCCGCTTCGGGTGCATTCTACATCCAAAACCACGGTGCTGCTGGGCTTTTTGAGTGCCGCCACCAAAGCTTGCATGCGTTGGTTTTGTCCTTCCATTCTATCCATTAAGCGGTCTTTTTCTTGGTCAAGTTCTATGCTGCGTTGATTGATGTTGTTGAGCTGTTGCCTGTAATAGGTGGCCGCTTCCTGAATGGTGGTCAGTGCTGCCCCGCTTTGTTCGCTGTAGAATTTGGCGTTGTCTAAAAGCAGTTTGCGCTCTTGAGTCAAGGCATTTTCTTGATAGGCCAAGGCTTTTAGCGCATATTCGGTAGCCTCGATGGAGTCTTCGAGCCGGAGTACGGCCTTGCTTTTGCGGTAGCTTTGTCCGTCTTTGGATTCGGGTTTGATGCCCAAAAGCCTAAGGCCATCGGGTTCGGAGGCGCGCAATCCTTGCTGATCGATGCCGTAGGGGAGCCCTTCCAATACCAAGGTGTATTTTCCTTTGTTGAGGTATTTGGAACCGGAGCGACTGATTTCGGCGCCGGAGAAATAGACCTGCACCTTTCGAATTTCGGTAGAGAAACTTAGGGTGTCGGCGGCCTTTACAAAGAGAGGGAAGCTGAATAAGAAGCAAAAGATAACTCGAATCATACGTAGGTTTTTTTTAAGTATACGTATGAAGGGGTGATCCGTTCAAAATTTGAGGGAACATTATTGGTGAGTTGTCGGATGCTTGGATTATTGTAGTGTTTAGGATTTCCGCCCCTGACCGAACGGATACCCCACAGCCGGGCCGGCCACAGGGCTTAGGCCACGGAGGCTGATTCCGTTGTTTCGGGGAAGCCCCCGTAGGCCTTAGCCCTGTGTGCCGGGCCGGCGAGGAGTATGAGTGAGGGCGGGAATAGGCGGCCAAATAAACCCTTCGCTCTTTATTCGAAAGAACCTTAAAGTGTAAATGTTTAATTTTCTGTGCCTTAACTTTATGAGAAGTTCACTTTTTAAGGTGTAGCAAACTCATTTTAGGACTTGGATGGCGTCTTCTTTTTTGAATTTTACCAGCTGCATGCGCCACCAAGAAATGAGGAGTCCCACGGAGAAAACGGTAGCGAAAACGAGGGCTAAATCGCTGAAATAGACCACGACGGGGTAGGGTTCTCCGGCGGCGTTGAGGGGGTACCAGCCGGTGAGGGCTTGGAGGCCGACAACGGCCAACCCCAGCAACATTCCGGCGATGCATCCCAAAAAGGAAACGAGGGTTCCCAGCAAGGTAAAAATGCTGCGTAGCATGCCGGCGTGAGCGCCAAGGGACCATAAAACCATCAGGTCTTTGCGCTTTTCGACCACCAAAAGCGTTTGCACACTCATAAGATTAAAGCTGGCAATGAGCATGATAAAAGCCACGATTAAAAAAACGGCCAGCTTTTCGGTGCGGAGGATTTTGTAGATAAGCGCATGTTGTTCCAGTCGGTTTTTTACGGTCCAATCCTCTCCTAGGAGTTGGATGATTTGTTCTTGAAGGGGGATGAGGTCGGCTCCGTTTTTTGGGTACAGGTAAATGGCGCTGATTTTTTTTCCGGATCCGGTGAGTTTTTGTGCCTCTTCCAGGTCAAGCAGGGCAAGGGTTTCGTTGCTTTCTTGAGGGACAAAAAAGATGCCGGAGGGTTTTAGGCTCAGGTCTCTAAAGGGTTGAAACAGGTCAATTCCACCGCTTTTTGGACAATACGCCACCAGCTGTTTAAAAGGTTCGCCAATGCGAATGCCGAGGGAGGTGGCGAGCCCTTGTCCAAGCAAGGTTTGTGCCGGGCCTTTGCTTTGCGGTTTTGGGAGGCTTCCGGAAATTAGCAGCGTATCTAAGGCCACTTGTTCCAAAAAAATGGGTTCAATGCCCTTGATTTGTCCCACCTTTTGTTGGGTTCCGTAGGTAAAGAGCACGCTTTCTTCGAGTACTCGGCTAAAACCTGCCAAATCCGGATGTTGGTTTAAGGCGGCTTCTTGCTCGGCGCTTAGTTCTTGGCGTTTGCCTTCGGCCGGTTGCACCAGTAAGGGAGGGTCGAGCAGGTCGAACATGCCAATGACCTTCCATTCGAGTCCGTTAAAGGCTGAGAGCAGAATAACCAGCGCTGCGGAAACCACCCCAATGGCCAGCATAGACAAGCCGGTAATTAAGTGAATGGCGTTTCTGCTCTTCTTAGAGAAAAGGTACCGCCAGGCCATACGTAGGGCAAAACGCCGGGTTCGCATACTGCAAATATGAGATATTTTGGTGGTAGGGTTTGGGGAATGGTTGGTATATTTTGCCTAATTGCCCGTTGTATGTACCTTCGTTGCCACTCAAAAACGATGTGGGCATCCATAGCATCTTTTATAATTCGGCAGCGGGTTTGGCTGTTTTTTGCGGTACTGCTCAGTACCGGGCTTATGGCCTTTTTTGCCAAAGACACCCGTATGAGCTATGCTCCGGGGCAGGTATTGCCTTCGGACGACAGCACTTGGATTGAATACCAAAACTTTCGTTCCACCTTTGGCGAAGAGGCCAATGCGGTGGTTATGGCGGTAGATCACCCCGATTTTTTTGATGCCGAGCACTTGGCGCAATGGCAGCGTTTGGAGCGGAGTTTGCGAGAGGTAGAAAAGGTAGATTGGACCTTAAGTTTGCATTCGGCCATGGAGCTGAGGCGCAACGATAGCCTAAAGAACTTTGAGAGCCTGAGCTTGGATGGAAGCCGTTTGAGTAGGGCTATACTGGACAGTTTGCCTTTTTATGAATCGGTGTTGTGGGACAGTAGTCGACAAGTGTTTATGTTGTTTGCCGGCTTGGACGAGCAGGTGATTCATACCGAAGAGCGGGAGGGAGTGGTTTCGGACATGTTGGAGGTGATTGGCACCTATGAGCGCCAAAGCGGAAAAAACCTTCGGATTTCGGGCTTGCCATTCATACGAACCGAAACCATACGGCAGTCCAGCCGCGAAATTGTGTTGTTTATTTTATTGGCGGCCTTGGTTACTTCCTTGGTGCTTTGGTTTTTCTTTCGTTCCCTTACCTCCATTTTGGTTCCTTTGGCGGTGGTGGGCATGGGGGTGGTTTGGAGCTCGGCCATTATGGGTTTGCTGGGGTATTACATTACTTCGTTAACGGGCTTGATTCCTCCCCTATTGATTGTGATTGGCATTCCCAATGCGGTGTATTTAATAAACAAATACCATCAGGAATATCAAATGCACCAGAACAAAATGAAGGCTTTGAGCCGGATGGTGTATAAATCGGGCAAGGCTATATTTCTAACCAATTTAACTACGGCCACCGGATTTGGGACCTTGGTAATAACCAATGCCAACGTGTTGGTTGAGTTTGGCATTGTGGCTTTTTTAAGCATTCTGATACTCTTTGTGCTCTCTTTGGTTATGATACCGGTGTGTTTTAGCTTTTTGCCTCCTCCGGGCGGTGTGCAGTTGAAGCACTTAAAGCGTAAAGGGGCCGGCTTTTTAAACAAATGGCTGGTGGTAACAGCAGCCCGCCAACGCAAGTGGGTGTTTGGGTTTAGTGTGTTGGTGGCGGTGCTTGCTTTGGCCGGGGCGGTGCAGATTGAGCCCAGTGGAAAAATTTCTGACGACATTCCTAGGAATAGCCCTGTGTTTAAAGATTTGACCTTTTTTGAGCAGCATTTCGAAGGCGTTATGCCTTTTGAGGTGATGATAAACACGGGAAAGCCTAGGCGTGTTGAACGGGATAAAGACCTGTGGGAGCGCATTTCGGATTTGCAAGACAGCATGTGGGCGCGTCCGGGCATTTCGCGTCCGGTGAGCATGGTGGAGCTGATAAAATATTCCAACCAGGCGCTCTATAAGGGAAGCCCGGATTTTTATGCCTTGCCCAACCAGCTGGACATGGGTTTGTTGAGGTCTTACTTGAGCCGCAGTACCACCGGTCAAGATTCTTTGTTGAATATGTATGTGGACAGTACGCGGCAGTTTGTGCGGATTCGTGCCCGATTGGCCGATGTTGGAACCTACGAATTGAGCCATTTATCTTCGGATATAGGACAAGTAGCGGACGAGCTGTTTGAGGGCACGGATATGGAGGTAAGCTTTACCGGAGCATCGGTAGTGATGATGAAAGCCACCGATTATTTGGTGCGAAATTTATTTATGAGTCTGTTGGTGGCCATGACCTTGATAGCGGTATTGATGTCGGTGATGTTTAAGTCGCCAAAAATGGTGCTTATTTCTTTAATTCCTAATCTGTTGCCGCTATTGTTTACGGCCGGGGCTATGGGTTGGTTGGGCATTCCGCTTAAGGCATCTACCTCTTTAATCTTTAGTGTTGCTTTTGGGATTTCGGTGGACGATACCATTCACTTTTTGTCGAGGTATCGTCAGGAATTGTGGCACACCAAGGGGAACATTCGGGAGTCGGTCTACAGAGCCCTTGGCGAAACCGGTTTAAGTATGACTTATACCTCTATTATTCTTTTCTTTGGATTCTCCATCTTTATGGCCTCGGAGTTTGGTGCTACGGTGGCTCTTGGTATGTTGGTGAGTTTAACCCTTTTGGTGGCTATGTTTACCAACCTTACCTTGTTGCCGGCCATGCTCATTGGATTTCAAAAGAAAGAGATAGACAAAAATTACGCAAAACACGGATCTTTAGAACCTGAAAAATAAAACCAAAACCCACCTACGATATGAAAGGCATTATATTGGCCGGAGGTTCCGGAACACGGCTTTACCCCATTACTTTAGGCATTTCCAAGCAATTGATGCCGGTGTACGACAAGCCCATGATTTATTATCCCCTGTCTGTGCTTATGATGGCCGGAATTCGGGATATTCTAATCATTTCAACTCCGGAAGACCAAGCAGGCTTTAAGCGTTTGTTAGGCGATGGTTCTCGCTTGGGTTGCCGTTTTGAATTTGAGGTACAAGAAGTCCCCAACGGCTTGGCGCAAGCCTTTGTAATTGGCAAATCTTTTATAGGAAATGACCCGGTGGCCTTGGTGTTGGGCGATAATATATTTTATGGTAGCGGCTTAGGTCGCCAGCTGGCCAACTTGGAGAACCCCGATGGAGGTACCGTATTTGCCTATCACGTTACCGACCCCCACCGCTATGGTGTGGTAGATTTTGACGAAAACGGAAAGGTACTTTCCTTGGAAGAGAAGCCCGAGCATCCCAAAAGTAATTTTGCGGTTCCCGGCCTATACTTTTACAGCAACGATGTGATTTCTATTGCCGAGCATTTAAAGCCAAGTGCCCGAGGCGAATATGAGATTACCGATGTAAACAAGGAGTATTTGAAGCAAGGACGCCTCAAGGTGCAGATTTTGGAGCGAGGAACTGCTTGGCTGGACACAGGCACTTTCCCTTCGCTCATGCAGGCTTCGCAATTTGTGCAGGTTATTGAAGAACGTCAAGGCCTTAAAGTGGGCTGCATAGAAGAAATTGCTTGGAGAAAAGGCTTTATTAACAATGAACAATTGATGGAAATAGCCCGACCTTTGGAAAAATCGGGTTATGGAACCTATTTAATGAACTTACGTAAGCACAACTTTTGAGCGCATGAGCAAGCATATTTTACTCACCGGAGGGGCCGGTTTTGTTGGAGCCAACATGGCCGAGCGATTGGCCCAAAACCCCGAACATCAAGTGGTGGTGGTTGATAATTTCAGGACCGGGGAGCCGGCCAAGCTACCCAATCCGGAGCAGTACCCCAACGTTCGTTTCATTAAGTGCGATGTAAATGTATTTGAAGACATCAGCAGCATTTTTTATGCCTTTAAGTTCGATTATGTGTTTCACTATGCCGCCTTGGTTGGGGTTAAGCGCACATTGGCCAATCCGGTTTCGGTGTTGAACGATATTCATGGCATTGAAAACATCCTAAAACTTTCCAAGAACACCGGAGTAAAACGGGTGTTTTTCAGTTCTTCTTCGGAGGTATATGGTGAGCCGGTGGAGTTCCCTCAAAATGAGCGCACTACTCCTCTAAACTCACGCTTGCCTTATGCCGTGGTTAAAAATATTGGCGAATCTTTTCTCCGCAGTTATTACCAAGAATATGGCTTGGAATACACCATTTTTAGGTTTTTCAATACCTATGGTCCAAAACAAAGCCGTGATTTCGTCGTTAGCCGTTTTATGCATTTGGCTTTAGAGGGCAAGCCCCTCACCATTTATGGCGACGGACAGCAAACGCGCACTTTTTGTTTCATTAAAGACAATGTAGACGCTTGCTATACTGCCTTCGAAAAAGACATGTTCATCAACGATGTGGTGAATGTGGGTGGAAACATTGAGGTCACCATTAAGGAATTGGCAGAAGTCATTATTGATGTGACCCAATCTTCTTCTACCCTGCAACATTTGCCGCCATTGCCGGAAGGCGATATGACCCGCCGTTTGCCGGATACCACCAAAATGGATCAGTTGCTGCAAAGGCCCCGCATTAAACTTCAGGAAGGACTCAAAACGCTGCTGGAAAGCAAGTCCTTTTAACGCCTATGAGTACTCGCCTGCCTCTTTTTATAGCCTTTTGTTTTGCCTTTTGTCTCAAGGCTCAACAACTCCCCCTCGAACAAGTCCCCGCTGGAACTTGGAGGAGTGCGGAGGCTCTGGCTCAAAAGGCAGGACAGCGTACCTTTAATTTGGCCGGTTTACACTCCGGGTTCCTTCGTTTTTGGTCTATTGGACAGCAAGCGGCTCCCGGCGACTCGGCTTTAGCCTACATTACCGCAGCTTTTGACACCCTTTCCGATGGCATCCAAGGCTATGTGCCTGCTCAGGAGGGGGCACTGGAACTCGATTCGGTGGGCTGGCTCCTAAGGCACCAAAACCTCTCAGGGCAAAGCAACCGATTGGTTTGTGAACTTATTATGTTGGATACTTCCGGATTTCCGGGAACGCAGCTTTTGACAGCGGACACAATCAGCACCAACCAGAGCTTAAGCGGCACCCAGGCCCAGCGTATTTGGTTCAAAATGCCTTACCGCATTGGCCCGGACACTTCCATTGGCCTTCGCTTGCGCTTTGTAAACCTGGGTTCCGGCGATAGCCTTTGGGTGGCCAATCTGCATCCCATAAAAGACACTTGCCAAGGCCAAATTCAAGCGCTAAACAACGATTTTTATCCACAATCTTTTGGGTATTGGTTGGGGTATCAATTGGAATTGCCCAGCCCTTCGGGCGGAGATTTTTATGCCGATTGCAACGGAAATGGCGTTTTTGACAGCCTGGTGGATGGCCAAAGCCCCATTCAATTGTGGGATGTGAGCCTAAGCATGCGCGCCTCTTATTTTATCGGATTGGCAGATGCCTTAACGGACAATCAAGCCCCTCTTTTCTGGCCTAATCCGGTGGAAACAGACCTGCACATGCATCCGCAAACCGAAATAGTGCATCTATGGGATATGCAGGGACGCTTGTTGCTGAAAGGCCAGGGCAACTACATGTCATTGCTAGGCATTCCTTCAGGAACCTATGTGTTGCAGCTCCGCGTGGCGGGGCAAAGCCATAAAAAACTGCTCATTAAATTATGACGCGAATTATACTTTTTCTCTTAGGATTGGCTTGCTTTCAAGGCCTATGGGCACAACAGAGCCCCAAAACAGCCCTTCCCACTCCATTTAAAGGTCAGGTAGGACAGGGGCCAAGCTTTAAGGCCGTAACGGACACCTTGCATGCAGACTTTTTGGAAGATCAAATCACCTTGTATGCCGCACCCAACGGTGGCTTTTTGTCCGGAACCAGCGGTTATGGCGAATACGCCAAAGTACAGGAGTTTAAGGTGGACTCCGCCATTGGGGTGAGTGGTTTTTTGTTTTGGTTTGCCTATAAGGCCCAAAACTCGCTTCCCGAGGACAGCAGCCGCCTTGTTTTGGCTTGGTACGATTGCGATACGGCCGGTACCGTAGTAGACAGCAATCGGCTGTTTCCCAATCAACTTTTAGCGGCCGACACCTTGTTTTTGAGCGATGTGGATACCTCTTCTGCCTTTGATGCCAGCGTGTATTTGTGGGAACCTGAGGCCGACATTGCCATCCGTAATTTTGCGGCAGGAATCGTATTGGATTTGGTGCATTCCAGCGATACCATTGCCCTATGGAGCAGCACCGACGGCGACCCCAACCGCCCAAAAACGGCCTGGGAACAGTATCAAGGGGAATGGACGCCCATTTACCACAACTGGGGCGTGGACGTAGGCCTAAGCGTTTTGGCTTTGGTGGACCGCTTTGCCGGACTTGAGGCCTCACCCAAGCTATCGGTACGCATGGGGCCGAATCCGGCCGTAAACCATGTGGATTTGAAATTGAAGCAAGCCCTAAAGCAACCCAAGGTTACTTTGTTGGATGGGCAAGGACGCATGGTGCATAGCTTTGATGGCTTAGCTTCGGGTAATGCGTTTCGCTTGGACCTTTCGTCCGTGGCAAAGGGCTCTTATATTTTATTGATTTTTGAGGGAAGCACCCCCATTCACGCGGGCCGTTTGGTGAAGCAGTAAGCCGGCTTAGGCAATCTTAGATGTACCGACCCATCGAGGTAAGTTATCGCAGACCGAAAGGAAAGAGATCCGTGAAGAAGGGGAATGGGCGAATGCTCAGAGGTCTTAAAGCATTGGATTGCTCCACGGTAACGGACCAAATGGCACCTCCAACCAAGGGTTGCGCAGCAGGAAAATACATATCGCTCACCTGAATACCGGGATATTTTTTAATGGAGGAAGTATATGATTTGGGTAGAATCATGGCCGGCCTATCGTTCCAAACCTTAGGTACTTGCAGGGTGGAATGCTTGGAAAAGTAATTGGCGTTTCGGTACACTTGGGGGTAGCGGCTGTCGGGCCCCAAAGGAACGGGTGCCTGCGCGCTCAGACCAAGCGAGACCAAGCAAAAAAGCATTACCAGTTGCATGCGCAAATCCATAAAACAAATATACGAAAAATTAGTGGAATTTGAACTAGGGTTTGAGTTGTAGGGTGTTTGAGCATTGGGCTAAGGTAGGGCCCTCGCCCATAGTAAAATTAGGCTCCGTATCCGGCCACTGACTGTGGACTCCCTCCCGCCAAGCAAGCCGCCCTAAGGCTGCGGTGGTTCCGCAAAGCTCCACCTCCTCGCCCAAGGGCGGCTAGCTTGGCGGAGCGGGCGGTCCTCCGTTTGGGCCGGGGGGCGATATTCTTGGGCTGCTTAATTTTAGGGGGCTCTTCCTTTGTTGGTAATGAAAAAGTAGATGGCTTATACATTTCTTGTAACCATAGGTAAGTTACTTAAAGGCCAAATCATAAGAATAATAGCCCTGTCCACTTACAGCAAGTGGATGTTCATTCATTCAATTATGTTTAATTCATCACAAAGTAAAAATACTTCCATCCATTTTTTTGATTTCCTCAAATATTCAATGCCCCACTCACCTGAACTTTGAAGTTGAATTACCTTTTCTCTAAGTTCAAGACTTTTATTCATCTTGCCTTTGCTAATTAAGCCATTCTCAAACAATATTTTAAGGTTGTCAATATGAAGAAAGGAATGAATTCCAATATCAAACTCTTCATAGATAATATATTCAATCGTCTCATCATCCGTGGTTAATAGATAAGTTCCACATTTATTAATGGTGTCATTATATAGCTCAAAACGCTCCCTTAATGTTGTCTCTTCCATATTGATTACAATTTCAATGGTCTGAGTAGCTATATCTCTTTAAACGGCTTTAAAATCAATGCTGTTTTTTTTTGTTTGAAAATATGTGTGGAAGAACCTTTCCAAATAGATGAGCAAACCGCTAGAATTTTGGATTGAATATATAGTAATTCTGGCGGAACGCATACTCTAAGTTAATAAATTCTACCATAATTATAAGGCAATGGGCCGCAAACAGGCAAAGATTATGGGGCTCTCATTGGCAAACGTTTACAAGCGTTTACTAAACGACTTTGCTTTTAAAATCTGCGAAACTTGCCATGAGGGTGGGCATGGAGGGTTGAAAGGTTTTAGGCGGCATTTTCAGGAACCCTCTAAACACTTTTTTAGACACAACCCTTTTACTTTCTAATCTGTTGCCTCACATTCCTTTTCAATTATTAAAGACCATTTATACCTAAGTAGATTGTACTCGATAAAATCTTTTACCCCCTTTTTACGTTCTACAATCTTAAAATCTTCCCTTGAAGTCCCAATACCAATATTAACGTCACAAGGGAAAATAGTGTAGGGGTCACCCGTTAACTCATCGTCAACCTCGGCTAAGGGTAATTGAAAATATATTGTTTTGAATCCAGGAACGAAAAGAGCACCGTTTTTGCTAGACAACTCATTAAGTTTATTCGATACATCTTCAATTCTAGAATCTCTTGCTAAATATTTCTTACTTTCCCTACTACAATCAATCCAAATTATATCGTAATCGATAAAGGAGTTACACTGCCCAAAATAATAGAAACCTGAATCTTTAGGAATAGGAATCAATTGAAGCTTTCCATGAGAATAACTCATCCCCCTATCGCAAGGTTCGATTTCTGTATTTTCTCCAGCGCTTGATTTTCCTGAATCAAGTATTGCCAAACCATCTTTAGGAATCCCCATTGCAGAATCTAGTGTACCATGAACAGCCCATAAACTATCAGGGTTTTCGTCCTTCAAACTTTGATATTGCCTATCTACTTGGGAGTTCCCACAAGAATAAAAAGTGAGTAATAGTAAAAATTTAGTGAGTGACCTCATTTATTTTATATTTTCAAAATTTAAAAGGTTTCCACCGTGGAGGCGCAGGAGTTTTTGTGGACCATGATCATCACTTCGCAGCCGCTGGCTGAGGGGTCTGGGCGCACAGCACCGGAATCGGTCGGTGGACCTTGGCCCTGAGGGCTGGAATGTATGGAGGCTCGGGATGAACGCATACTCTAAGTTAAGAAATTCTACCAAAATTACATGGCAGTGGCCGCAAACAGACAAAGGTGGTTAAGCTCTCATCGGTAAACGTTTACAAGCGTTTAATAAACGACTGTGCTTTTGAAAAAGGCGAAATTTGCCATGAGGGTGGGCACGGAGGGCTGCACAGGATAAAAGCGCTAGTTGCCTTCAGTTCTTTGGAGAGAAATCCGGCGCAAAACTCCGCATGAAAAGCGCTCTAGATGCCCTAACCCCTGATTTCCAACCCCGGATTTTAATCCGGGGACCGGGGACAGATGCGACGAAATCGCTCTATAGTATTAAAAAACTACAAAGAATGGCCTCCCCTACGCTACGATAAAGGCTATGGACAAGGCTTAAGAGTAAGTTCATATTAAAAGAGCTTCATGAGCACTTGGGGACGGGCCTTTGGGTGGGATTCTAAAAGCAAAACACGTAACTTTGAATAAATACAGGCGCAATTACGTTATCTTTTTTAAATAAGTCCAATGAAGGTATTGCTAGAAATTAGAGACGATAAGGCTGCTTTTATCATGGAACTTCTTCAGAGTTTTAAATTTGTAAAGACTATGCCGCTGAGTCCTTATAAAGCGGAGGTGTTTGAGGGGCTTTTAAATGCCGTTGAGGAAATTAATGAGATCAAGGCGGGCAAGAAAAAGGCTCAACCTTTAAACGAGTTCTTAAATGAGATATAAGGTTGATACCATTGCTCCCTTTCGTAAAGCAGCCAAAAAACTAGTTAAAAAGTATCCTTCACTTAAAAATGAATTGGCCGAACTCGGAAGTCAACTTTCGGAAAAGCCCACCCTTGGTACCTCGCTTGGAAACAATTGCTACAAAGTACGTCTTGCCATTGCTTCAAAAGGAAAAGGTAAATCCGGTGGTGCGCGAGTAATCACCCATTTTTACGTTACCGGAGACACCGTCTTTCTGCTTTCCATTTTCGACAAGTCTGAACAAGAAAGTATATCTGATAACGAAATCAAGAATTTGCTTAAGCTCATTCAGTAGAGGGCGCGGCTTACTTAAAAGTATAGAGGATATTTTCAGGAAGCCTTTACACACTTTTACGGGTTAATAGTTTCTTCCATATTATAGCAATACTCCTTTTCTAATTGTTATTTAAATTTTATTATCCTTAAATCTACTTGATTCCTTTTTCTGGTAGTGGCTACTTTTTAATAAGAAGTCCATTTTCATCAACCAATTCGTCCTTATCCACAAAGTCTCTTTTGAACATTGCAAGATGGATTAATGAATTCTCAGACAAGGTATTATCATTCCTTCTAGAAACGAAAATTGGATAAAAATCATATAATTTTAGCATTCCAATAATCCCTGTCCACTCATCAAATGAAATATTATTAGAAAAATCTACAAAGGATTTGATATAATTTGTGATTTTTTCCTTCATCACTTCATTAGGGGGCCTATATGTATAGCCATGCCTACATGTCAACTCATAAAGAATTTCATTCACCTCATTAAACTCTTCACTAGCGGGGTGAGGAAAATCTTGTAAAAGCCTATCCATGTACAATAAAATATCTTGCTCTTCCATTATATCGGGGAGAACTTCAACTTCAGCTATACTTAATTTTTTTATCATTTCACCATTCGATTTACTCCCTTCTAACAGGAATGTGTGCGTCATTTTCAAACTTGTTTTCTGTAAAAGTTCCATCTCGCCTAAGGTACATCCTCCCTACCTTAATTTGAGCTGTCCAACCCATCCTTGAATTACTTCCTTCAGGAGCACCGGAATCGGAGAGCGGACTTTGGCTCTGGGGTCTGGAATGTGTGGTGGTTCCGGCTGAACGCATACTCTAAGTTAATAAATTCTACCATAATTATAATGCAATGGGCCGCAAACAGACTTCGATTGTGAAACTCTCTTTGGTAAACGTTTACACGCGTTTAATAAACGACTGTATTTTTAAAAACTCCGAAATTTGCCCTAAGGGTGGGCACGGAGTGCTGCACAGATAAAAAAATCCCTAAATCATTGGTTTTTATGCTAAATTTTCAAAAACTTTTATTGGAACGAATCAATAGAATAAAAGAATGGCAAAGAATGGCCTCCCGGCCCCCCTACGCTACGGTAGGGTCTATGGACAAGGGAGGACCCGCCGCAGCCACTGCTTTGGTTTGGGAAGGACGAGGAGGCCCCTACGCTGCGGTAGGGGCCTATGGACGACCCAATGCTTTGAGTAAGCCACCGCAAGCCCCCAAACCAAGCAGGGGCAAGGCTGGCCGGAACAAGGGCCGGCTAGAATAAATGATGGCAATATGGAACCTAGGCCCCCTAACCCTACTTCTCTATCCTCAACAACCCACCACACTGCTCCCAAAAGCCGGGAAAGGATTTTTTTACTTCTTCCCAACCTTCCAGGCTCACGACTTTAAACCGATGCGCAAAGCCGGGGTAGGCCATGGCCAGCCGATGGTCGTTCTCTGCCGACAGCTGGATTTCTTCGCCGCGGTGGTCCGCTCCCTCCCCATTCCATGACAGATGCCGACTGCTGCTCTTTAGCGGTCGATGGGCTTTTTCCGCTGCGCGTGCCAAAGCCTCAATTCGGTTCGATTCTTTGCCGGGTAAGGTGTCCAAACCGCTTAGATGAAAAGGGGTGCCGCGCATCAAAAGCCATACCACCAATCCGGGAACTAAGTCGGGACAAGCGCTGCAATCCATTTCCAATGGCTTGTTTTGCCCCTCTATAATCTGCCAATGGCTTTTTCCATCCCACTCCATGCCCAAGGCGGGTAAAAGTTTCCGCAGGGCTTCGTCGGGTTGACCCGATTGGGACCGCAAACCCTCCATTTGCAAAGACCGCTGCTGCAAACCGGCCAACATTAAGGGATAAACCGCCGAAGACCAGTCGGCTTCCAACGGAAAATGATCCGGCGCTTGGTGGCCGGGATGCACCTTGAAACTGCCGGACTTGCCTTCGTGCCGAATTCCCCAGGCCTCCAAACAACGCAAGGTCAATTCCAAATAGGAACCGCTGGCTACCGGCCCCAACAATTCAATCTCCAAGCCCTGAGGCATAAATGCGCCCACCAAAAGCAGGGCCGATAAAAATTGGGAGGAAGCTCCGGAGTCAAGCTTGGTGCCCTTGCCCGGGGTATGTGGCGGCACCAGCATTTTGGGCCAGCCGTCCCCAATGGTCATGCCCAAACCTCGCAAGGCCTCCATCAATGGCTCCAAGGGACGTTGCTGCAAGCGTGGATGCGCTTCCAGCCAAACGGGGCCTTTCCGCAACAGGGCTTGGGCCATAAAAAAACGGAGGCTGGTTCCTCCCATGCCCAGGTCGATGGTGCTTTGATCGGGTGCCTCCAGCGCCGCCGCAAGGCTACGCACGTCTTGAGGCATGGAAGGCTCATGCAGGATTTTTGGCAAGCTGCGTCCGGAGCAGGCCCAAAGCACGGCATGGCGGTTGGCCAGGCTTTTGGACCAAGGCAGTTGAACCCGCAAGGTGGTACGGTCGTTTCGAAAGCTCAGCTTCACAGCGAAGCGTAATAGTTTAGGGATTCCCGCACCAAGGCAGCAGGAACTTGCTGATTTACCACAGCGCCACCCAAGCAGTCGAGCAGGGTAAAATTAAGGGTCTGACCGGTATTCTTTTTGTCGTTGGCCATGAATTGGAGCATGGGCTCTACCTGTTCCAGTTGAATGGAAACGCGCGGAAAATAGCCGCCAAGTACATCCCGAATTTCGTCCAAACATTCCTTGCTTAGTTGATTCATTTTCCAGGAAATGTAGGATTCGGCAATCATACCTGCCGCCACTGCATCGCCATGCAAAACCGGAGGATGTCCGGGCGTGGCCAAGGCATAACTTTCTATGGCATGGGCTATGGTGTGACCAAAGTTGAGCTTTTTGCGTTCGTTGCCTTCTTTGGGGTCTCGATCCACTATTTTTTTCTTGATTTCCAAGGATTTAAAAATCAGTCGATCGTAGGATAAGGATTCGTGGACCGATTTTTTAAGGTAACACCAATAGCCGTTGTTGTCGATTAGGGCATGCTTAAAAGCTTCGGCCATTCCTGACCTGCGCTGCTCCTTGGGCAGGGTTTCCAAAAAGCCGTCCCAAATAAATACGGCTTCGGGATTGGAGAATAGGCCTACCATGTTTTTGTGGCCCAAAAAGTCCACCCCGGTTTTTCCGCCTACGGAGGCGTCGAGCATGCCCAACAGACTGGTAGGAATATGGATAAATGGAAGGCCGCGCTTAAACAAGGAAGCGGCCAAGCCGCCCAAATCGCTGATCATGCCACCGCCTAGGTTAATGAATAGGGCATCGCGCCGTGCTTCCATCTCCAGCAATTGCTTCCACACCGATTGCACGGTATCTAGGTTTTTGGCGGGTTCACCTGCGGGAACGGTCAGCACTTTGGGTGGTTCAAACCCCTCAAACATGCCCGAAATCTTTGGCCAGCAATGCTTGCGTGTGTTGGTGTCGGTTAAAACAAACACTTGGCGTTTGCTGCATTTTTTTTCGAGGAACTCCTTAAGGTAGGGTAGGGAATCTTTTTCGAAATAAACCGGATAGTGCTCCGTTACGAGATACATAAGTCAAATCTTGGGCGCAAAGGTACAATACCTAATGCAAGGCTAACATTTTTGCTGTAGGTTTGTTTCTTCGTTAATTGCATCTTGATTCATGGTGTCGTTTGAAGATACAAAAGTGGCATTTGCCGGCAAGTCAGACGCAGATCTGCGTCAGGCTCGGCTATTGTTTCAGCTGTTGGCCCGGCCTGAGCTGGTGAGTGTGGGCAGCAAATTGAGCTCCTGGGCGCTGCAAGCAGGGCTTCCGGTAAAGGGACTCATAAAAAAGACCATCTTTCGCCAGTTTGTGGGCGGGGAAACCATCGAGGCCTGCGAACCCGTAATACGCGCATTGGGTGGGCACCAAACCGGCACTATCCTCGATTATTCGGTGGAAGGACAAAACAACGAAGTCAGTTTTGACAAGTCCACCGACGAAATTGTCCGCACCGTGGTTCGGGCGGCCGGGGAAGAACGCATCCCTTTTGCCGTGTTTAAAACCACCGGAATTGCCCCAAAAGATTTGTTGGAAAAGGTGAGCTTGGGGCAAGACCTAAATGCGGCCGATGCTGCCGCCTGGGAGCGGGTACAAAACCGGGTGGAACGCATTTTCTTGGCGGCGCAAGACCATTCGGTGCCGGTGCTTATCGATGCCGAAGAAAGTTGGCTCCAAGGGGCCATTGACTTTTTGGCAGAACAAATGATGCGGCGCTTCAATACCCAAATCCCTTTGGCCGTCACTACCATACAATTGTATAGGCACGATCGACTTGAGTATTTAAAGAACCTACACCAAATAGCCGAAAGCGAAGGCTTTTTTATTGGAGCTAAATTGGTGAGAGGAGCCTATATGGAAAAAGAAAGGGAACGCGCAGCGGCCAAGGGCTATCCCGATCCTATCCAACCCAACCGAGAAGCCACCGATCGGGATTTCGATGCGGCCTGCACCTTCTGCCTCCAACACCACCACCGCATTCATATTGTGTTGGGCACCCACAACGAAGCCAGCTGCCTTAAGGCCGTGGCTCAAATGGCCGCCTTGGGTCTTCCCTCCAACGCTCCGGCCGTGTGGTTTGCCCAATTGCTGGGCATGAGCGACCATATTTCCTTCAATTTGGCCAACGAGGGCTACAATGTGGCCAAATACGTGCCTTACGGTCCGGTGAAAGAACTGCTCCCCTACATGGAACGTCGGGCACGGGAAAACACCTCGGTTCGCGGGCAAACCGGTAGAGAATTGGCCTTGATCCATAAGGAATTGGAACGGCGACACAGGGACGTACCCGCAGGACCTCGCCTAAGCCACGCCTAGCAATCCGCCATTTTGACAGCCCCGGCTTTGGCATAATAGTTGTATGTACAACTATATGAAACGCATATTGATAACCGGTTCACAACACAGCCTTCTGCCTCAAATGGCCGAAATGCTGCAACATCCGGATCGTGAAGTGCTTAGTGCTTTTGATTCGGCTACTGCCATGCGCCTGCTCAAGCTACTGCCCTTCGACTTGGTGGTGCAAAGCGGAGGCTTCGGCGAAACCACCGACCGCTGGCTTATGCAAACCGCCCGGTCCAGCCACAACGCAGTGCAATGGCTGCGACGCATTGGCCCCATCGAGGAACTGCCCATGCTGGTGCAGCAAGCCTTGATGCGATCTGAGATGGTTCAAAAAGAAAATAATCAAACATCCACATAGCCATGGACAGAAAGTCATTCCTCAAACGCTCAGCCGCGGCTGCTGCCGCTTTGGCTGCTGCTCCGGCACTTGGCGCCGCCGCCAAAAACACCTCCGAAGAAAAGGCGCCCCAAGTTGGATTCAATCATTTACCGCTTAAAGAAATCAAAACCATGAACACCGTTTTTCATCCCGCAAATTCACGCGGCCACGCCGACCACGGTTGGCTCAAAACCTACCATAGCTTTAGCTTTGCTCAATACTACAACCCCGAGCGCATGCATTTTGGCGTGCTGAGGGTACTTAACGACGACACCATTGCCGGGGGCACCGGCTTTGGCCGACACCCGCACGACAACATGGAAATCATTACCATTCCCCTCGAAGGAGCCTTGGAACACCAAGACAGCATGGGCAACAAAGCCGTAATCACCGCCGGCGAAGTACAGGTAATGACCGCCGGTACCGGCATCCAACATTCCGAATACAATGCCCACAAAGAGCAAACAGGACGATTTCTGCAAATCTGGGCCTTTCCTCGTGCACGCAACTTGACCCCGCGCTACGATCAAAAAAAATTCGACCCCACAGGCATGCAAAACCAATGGCAATTGCTGGTTTCCCCAAATCCGGAAGACTCAGGCGTTTGGGTAAACCAAGACCTCTGGTTTCATCAAACCCAACTTGAGGCAGGAAAAAGCCTCAGCTATCGGCTCCAAAAACCGGGCAACGGACTTTACCTCTTTATGATTGAAGGCCGGGCTCAGCTAGGACAGCAAAAATTGCAACGCCGAGACGCCTTGGGCATGTGGGACACTTCGGAGTTCCAAATCCAAGCCGATCAAAACAGCCACATATTGCTCATGGAAATCCCTATGCGATGAACCCTATGGATTTTAAACAACTTACGAACCTAAAAACCAAGGAAGTTCCCAAGCAGCTGATTCCGGCTTTGGGCAAGCGTTGGAGTCCTAGAGCTTTTGACCCCAAGCCTCTTGACGAGGGAGATTTGAACCTGCTCTTCGAAGCCGCCCGATGGGCACCCAGCAGCACCAATGCACAACCCTGGCGCTTTCTGCTCGCCCGCAAAGGAGAAGCCATGCATCAGCGCATCGTCGACATCCTAGCCGCAGGCAACCAAGCCTGGGCCGTTCATGCACCGGTTTTGGGAATGGCTTGGGCCAGGACGCTTTTCCCCGGCAAAGACAGCCACAATCGACACGCGCTCTTCGACTTAGGCGCAGCCATGCAGGCCATGATGACCCAAGCCACCGAACTGGGCATTTACGGCCACCTCATGGGCGGATTCGACAGCGAGGGGTTCAAAGCCTTGGCGCCGGAGCAAGAACCCTTTGAACCCGGGGTATGCTTCGCCTTGGGGTATCCGGGCAAAGCCGAACAGCTAAACGAGCCCTTCCTAAGCCGCGAGTTGGCCACCCGCAGCCGACTGCCTTTAAGCGAGTTGGTGCAAGGTTTGGAAGGCTAAGGCGCAACCATGAATAAAGGGAGACGCAGCTAAGTTAAATTGCTTAGTTGCGTTTTTTTTGGGCGGCTGAACCGGGCTGTCCGCTATAGTCCTCGGTCCCCAAGCACACAGCGCCAAGCGGTACGGGGTCCCCCGAATCCTCGTGGGCCTCCGCCCGCTAGGCGCTGTGGCTTGCGTACCTCCGGGCTGCCGCATCCATCCCTGCCGCGTCTATTTTCTGTTGTTGGGTCTACCCTGAGACCGTTGATGCGTTGTGTTTTCAAGGCGAATTAAGGCACGGACAAATCGAAAGGCCGGAGTTTACTAATGGTAAATGAGGACCTTGAGATTTGGCCGTAACGCAAAGTCGCCGCCAGAATAGCAACGCAACAACGGTTTCACTCCTTCTTAGCTCCACTGTTTTTGCTGCATTTTCTGACTCTTTTGGTTAGGATTCTGCCAAAGGAAACATAGGGATTTCCCATTATCCATTGTATATTTGGCAGCCCATAATCTTTGTAGGCCTATTAAGCACCCGTACTAAGCTGAATTTCAGTGTAATGAAAAATAATTCAATGCGTTTCAGTTCCGACAACTGACAACGAAAGGGAACTTTTGGCCAAATGATAGAATATCTCAACGGATCGTTTGTGGAAATAAGTCCTACCCATGTGGTGGTTGACGTACAAGGAGTGGGTTATCTCTGTTCCATTTCCTTGCAGACCTACGACAACCTACAAGGTAAGGCTTCGGGTAAAGTATTGGTGCACCAAGTTATTCGGGAAGATGCCCACCAGCTCTATGGCTTCTCCGAGTCCGGCGAACGCGAAATGTTTCGCTTGCTTATTGGAGTTTCGGGCATTGGTGCGGCTACTGCCCGCATGATGCTTTCTGCATTGCGCACCGAAGATCTTCAAACGGCCATTTTACAGGAAGATTTAAGCACCTTAAAACGGGTTAAGGGCATTGGTACCCGTTCTGCCGAACGCATTTTGGTTGACCTCAAAGACAAAGTAGGCAAATTGGAAGGCAGTAGCGCTAGCGGCGATAATAGCTTGGGCTCCGGAGGAAATACAGCGGTAAGGTCAGAAGCCGCCTTAGCTCTCCAAGCCTTAGGCTTCACCCGTGCTGCCATTGACAAAGCCCTTCAAAAGTCAGGAAAAGAAGTTCAACCGGACCAACCTGTGGAGGATTGGATTCGCATTGCCTTAAAATATCTTTGAATTTTTGGAGTTAAGCATTGGTTAGTTGCAGGAACATACACAGAATGCGGTTGAGGAAACTGTTCTTACCGATGTGGGTGCTGTTGCTGGCGCTTTTGCCTAGCCTTTTGCAGGCACAGCAAGACTCCAGCCACCATCAAATGGGCGACGATGATCCCCCGGGAATCAGCGAAGAGGTGAACTATGACCCGGAATCCGGCCAATACGTAGTAGTGAAAAAGGTGGGAGACATCGAAATCTCCTCCGAATACCTCTCCCCCGAAGAGTATCGATCCCGGGAAATGGCGCGCCAAACTTTAGATTACTGGCGCAAAAAAGCCGGCGAACAAGCCAAAGGCGACGAGTCCAACTCGCTCATCCCTCAAATCAATTTGGGCGATATTCCCGGAGGGCTTGGAAACATAGAAATTCGCCCCCAAGGAAGTGCAGAATTAATTATGGGGGTTCGGGTAAA
Source organism: Bacteroidia bacterium (assembly GCA_030427255.1). Classification (GTDB taxonomy): domain Bacteria; phylum Bacteroidota; class Bacteroidia; order CAIKAF01; family CAIKAF01; genus CAIKAF01. The sequence continues at coordinate 27,079 of JAUHWY010000012.1, forward strand.
CCACAACGACAACCCCAACATTCCCCTTTCGCAGCGCACCATTACCACGTTCCAGTTCGATCAAAACATACAAGTAAACGTGGTGGGAAGCATTGGCGACAAAATCAAGCTCAACACCAACTTCAATACCGAATCGGTGTTTGCCTTCGAAAACCAAATGAACCTAGCCTACGAGGGAGGCGAAGACGATATTTTGCAACTGATTGAATTTGGAAACGTTAACCTTGGTCTTGACGGTCAACTTATTCAAGGGTCTTCCTCTCTTTTTGGGGTGAAAAATCGACTCAAATTCGGGCGCTGGGAAATCGAATCTGTCTTTGCCCAACAGCAAGGTCAGCGCCAAAATATTACGGTCCAAGGAGGTGCTCAAGTAACGGAATTTGAAATATCTGCGGCAAAATACGAAGCCAACAGGCACTTCTTCCTCAGCGATTATTTTATGCATCAATACGATCAGGCCAACCAAAATTTGCCTTTCGTAACCTCTGCGGTAAACATTACTCGAATCGAAGTTTGGGTCACCAACCGCATCAACGCCACCGAAAACGTCCGCAATATTGTAGGCCTCTTGCCTCTGGGCGAAAACCTGCCCAACACCAACGTGTTCCCTGACAATGCCAATAATTTTAATCCCCAAACTTTAGACCCCTCCGTTCGCGACATTACTTCGCAATACTTGTTTAACCAACTCAACAACGGTACCCAAATCGAGAAATTGACCAATGCCCGTTTGTTGGGTCCAAACGAATATACCTTCGACCCTTTGCTGGGGTATATTTCGCTCAATCAAGCCCTGAATGCCGATGAAGTTTTGGCGGTAGCCTACGAGTACACCGCCGGTGGTCAAACCTTTCGAGTAGGTGAATTCTCGCAGGATGTGGCCTCGCCGGGAGCATTGGTGGTGAAACTGCTCAAGTCTTCCAACTTGGATGTGCAAGAGGCCAACTGGCCTTGGATGATGAAAAACATTTACAGCATTGGAGGATTCAATATAGGTCAAGAAGATTTTGCCTTGAATATCCTGTACCAGGATACCGAAACCGGGGTAAAGGTCAACTACTTCCCCAATGCGCCGGGAGTAAGCGGCACACCTTTGCTTCAATTGTTCAACTTGGACCGACTCAACCCTCAAGGCGATCAACTCACCGACGGCTTCTTTGACTTTATTGAGGGTAAAACCATCATCTCCCAAAATGGCCGCATCATATTTCCGGTAAGGGAGCCTTTTTCTACCGAATATTTAGAACGGATATTTACCCAAGCCAACCTCAACAATCCCTCGGCAGACATTCAGGCGATGACGGAGCGCTATGCTTTTGATGAGCTGTACGGAAACATTCAGGAGTTGGCAGAACTGAATCAGGAAAAGAACCGCTTTTATTTGGGTGGTTCGTATCAAGGGGCCTCCGGATCGGAAATTAGCCTCAACGCTTTTAACGTTCCACAAGGTTCGGTAACGGTTACGGCAGGCGGACAAACCTTAACCGAAGGTTCAGACTATACGGTAGATTATGCCATTGGACGTGTGCGTATCATCAACGATGGAGTGTTGAATTCGGGTTTGCCCATCAATATTTCCATGGAGAACAATGCCACCTTCAACATTCAGCAAAAGCGTTTGATGGGTACGCATGTCGATTACCGGTTCAATAAAGATTTTGTGGTAGGAGCTACCATAATGAATTTGAATGAGCTGCCCCTAACCCAAAAAATCGATATCGGAAACGAACCGGTAAACAATACCATTTGGGGTTTGGATGTAAACTTAACCCGTGAACTTCCCATAGTAACGCGTTTGGTGGACAAAATTCCGGGAATTGACACCAAAGCGCCTAGTGTGTTGACCTTTAACGGTGAATTTGCGCACTTGATTCCGGGCTTCAATGGGGTTATCGATGCGAATGGGGAGGGTGGTGTTTCCTTTGTAGATGACTTTGAAGCTGCGGAAACGGCCATCGACATCAAAAGTTTTACCGCTTGGCGTTTGGGAAGTGTGCCTCAATCCAACCCTCAGTTTCCCAACGGCGATTTGTTCGACGATTTGCGCTACGGATTCAATCGGGCCAAAATGACCTGGTTCATTATGGACCCTTTGTTCTTTCGCCAAAACAGCCAAACTCCTGCCAACGTAAGCAACGACCCTGTGATGCGGGCCAACAATTACCTGAGGGAAATACGGCCCACCGAAGTGTTTCCGGGTTTTCAGCCCAACTACACCCAGCAGCAAATCAACCAACAGGTGTTGGACATTCACTACTATCCTGCAGAACGCGGCCCATACAATTTTGATGTAAACAGCCTAGATCCTGCGGCCACCGATCGAGTGGGACTTTTGAATCCTCGCTCCAATTTTGGCCTCATGATGCGCCGCATGGAAACTACCAATTGGGATGCCGCCAATATTGCCTACATCGAGTTTTGGATGATGGACCCCTTCCAGTCCGATGACCTGAATCAATTAAAAGAGTGGGACAATGGAGTGCCCGGTTCCACAAACGCCAATTTGCTTCCGGACGGTGGCGGTGATTTCCTGATTCAAGTGGGAAATATGAGTGAGGACATCCTGCGCGATGGAAGAATGAGCTACGAAAATGGACTGCCTACGCCTCAAGAAGACCGTCCTGTGATTGAAACCGCTTGGGGGCGGATTCCTTTGCTGCAACCGATCAACCAAAACTTCGACAACGACCCTGTCAACCGTGAATTGCAAGATGTTGGCTACGATGGTCTTAGCGACGAGGACGAAGCCGATTTCTTCAATGCCTTTTTGAACCAGGCGGCCGGAGTATTGGGAGGAAGCGCCTCCTTGGCTTTGCTTCAAAACGACCCGGCAGGAGATAACTTCCGCCATTATGCAGGCTCCGGTTACAACAACGATGCAAATATTCCCGGCGAAAACTACATCCACAACCGCTACAAAAACTTCTTAGGGCCGGAAGGAAACTCTCCGGCACAAAACAATACCGAATCGTTTGGGCAAATTCCCAACTCAGAGGACATCAATGTCAATTATACCTTAGACCAACCGGAATCCTATTACCAATATTCCATCAGTTTAAGGCCGCAAGACCTGGACCAAATCGGCGAAAACTTCATCAGCGATATTTTGGAAACCACCGCCTCTGTTCCCGGACCAAGCGGCGGAACCATCAACAAGGCCGTACGGTGGATTCAATTCCGGATTCCGGTGCAAACAGAAATGAAGGAGAAGTTTGGAAACATCAACGACTTCCGAAGCATTCGTTTCATGCGCATGGCCATGAGGAATTTCCCCGACGATATTTTTGTGCGTTTGGCCACTTTGCAATTGGTGCGTGCCGATTGGAGGGTGTTCCCCGGACTCATTGCCGATGTGGCCGACATTTGGCAAGAAGGTGCCGACTTTAACAGCACCACGGTAAACATTGAGGAGAATACACAAAAAGACCCTTTCCCTTACGTATTGCCGCCCGGAATTACCCGTGAGATCGACCCGGCTAACCCACAATTGCAACAGCTCAACGAGCAAGCCCTAGTCTTAAACGCCTGCGACCTGAAAGACGGCGAAGGCAAGGCCGTATTTAAGAATACCGAGTTGGATTTAAGGGCATACAAGTTTCTACGTATGTATGCGCACTTGGAAGGAGTGGAAGGCTACGCCTTAGACAGCAACGACGTTACTGTTTTTGTGCGTTTAGGCATGGACGCTTCCGAGAACTACTACGAATACGAAATCCCCTTATCGCCTTCCGACATTTCCATACAACCCAATGCTGCTTCCGGCGATCCAAACCAAGATCCGGATTACCGAGAAAACGTTTGGCCGGAGAAAAACCGGGTAAATATAGAGCTTGCCTTGCTCCCCGATCTAAAACTCCGCAGGAATACCGAGGGAGAGAACCCCAACGTCATTTATTCTGACGTTATTAACGGACAACGGGTTTCGGTGCGGGGTAATCCTAACCTGGCCAATGTGCGTACCATAATGATTGGGGTGCGTAACCCGGCCAAAAAGAACAACCCCTGGCAAACCGGCCAGCCCGGCTCCCAACCCGACGATGGCCTGGCCAAATGCGTGCAAGTATGGGTGAACGAATTGCGGGTAACCGATTATTTTGAACCCGGTGGCTGGGCTGCCTTAGCGCGAAGCACTTTAGATCTGGCCGACTTTGGACAGGTAGGTTTGTCTGTAGGAACCACCCGATTCGGTTTTGGTGCCATTGAACAAAGACCACAAGAACGTGCCCGAGAAAATACCACTACCATTGACCTTACCACCCGCCTCGAACTGGGAAAATTCTTTGGCAAAGAAGCCGGCGTTCAAATTCCATTGTTTATAGGCTACAGCAACTCTTTGGCTAATCCGCAGTTCAACCCGCTGGATCCCGACATTTTGTTTACCGATGCGCTTCAAGCACTGCCCAACGACCTGGCCAGAGACTCCTTGCGCGCTATTGTGCAGACCATTACCACTCGGCGAAGTGTAAACATCAACAACATGCGCAAGCAGCGCGGCAAAAGCTCCTCCGGGCCTAAAATCTACGACATATCAAACTTTACGGTATCCTACGCGTACAGCGAAGAGCTTTTTCAAGACATCAATACCGAATACAACAATACCTACGAGCATAGGGCGGCCTTGACCTGGTCTTTTAGTCCAAGCGTGAAGTACTGGGAACCCTTTAAGCGCTCAAAACGCTTTAGATCCAAATGGTTAAAGCTGATTAAAGACTTTAACTTTACTTGGATGCCCAAACGATTGGGCTTTAGTGCTAACGTATTGCGGGATTGGAACGAGTTTAAGCTCCGCAATACCACCCGTTACGACCTTTTAATACTTCCTACCTTTAGGAAGAACTTTACTTGGACCCGAAATTACGAGTTCCAATACAACCCCACCCGCTCCTTAACGGCTACGTTCTCCGCAACCAATAATTCCCGTATTGACGAGCCCGAAATGCAGCTCGACAGCACGGTTGCGCCGAGGGTTCAATGGTTGGGGCGAAACACCCGCTACAACCATAGATTCGATGTGAATTATGCCTTGCCATTGAGCAAAATACCTTTGCTTGACTTTGTCACCCTTTCTGCGGGATATGGTGGCGATTTTAGTTGGACGGCAAGCAATTTGGAGCGCAATCAAACTACCCAACAATTTACCCGAGGTCGTTGGGGGAATATTGTGCAAAACAACCAAAGCCGAAAGCTCAACGGCCAAATCAACTTTAATACCCTATACCGCAAGAGTCCCTACCTGAAAAAGCTCCACCAACCTAAGCGGCCCGAAAAACCCGGAGAGGACATAGACAGCACCAAATACAAGTTCAAAGAAGTGAAATGGAAGGCCAAAAAGCCCTATTCCTTTAAGAAAGATAGAAAGCGGCGCCTCCGCCACAAGCTCAAAACCGAAGACGTTGAAGTATTTGTGATTACCCAAGACGGAGATACGGTGCAAGGCAAAGTGGAAATTAAGGACGAAAACGCCGTGCTGTTTACTGCTTCCGACGATATCAAGCGTGCCGATGTGCTGATTACGGGCGTGCGCAAAATCAAGAAAATTGATTTGGGGGTGGTTCCGGAAACTATGGTGAAAATACTTACCGGCTTTAAGAATATGTCGGTTTCCTACACCGAAACCAATGGCACCGTATTGCCCGGTTATGCCCAAGGAACCGATGTGTTGGGCATGAACTTTAGCGGTCCCAGCATTGGCCCGGACTTTGCCTTCGGGCGCCAATTCGACGACCAAGATTTGGCTCAAAAAATAGTGTCAGACAGCTGGTTGGTACGGGATTCTACGCTGAACTTGATGTTCATGCGCACCCATACCAGCAATTTAACCGCTAACTCTACCTACGAACCTTTTAAAGGCTTTAGAGTAACTTTCACGGCCAACCGAACTTTCTCAGAAAACTACCAATCCAACTACAGGTTTGTGCCCAGCATCAACGATTATAGAGCGCAAAACCCACTTACCATGGGTAATTTCACCATGTCCTATATGACTTTGGGTACCTTCTTTGGTAAGGATGGCGACAATTTTACAAGCCGCATTTTTGATCAAATGCTGCAAAACCGTACGGTAATTTCCAGGCGACTGGGAGAGCTGAATCCGGAGGTTACGGTGAATCCCAATGCTCCTTATCAGCCCGGGTTTGGTCCCAACCAAAGCGACGTGTTGCTGTATTCCTTCTTGGCGGCTTACCGTGGAGTAGATGCAGAAAGCCAATCTTTGGATATGTTCCCGGACATTCCTATTCCCAACTGGAGGGTTCAGTTTGATGGGCTCAAGAACATTCCTTTCTTTAAAGATCGCTTAAAGAATATTGTGATTACCCATGGATATCAAAGCACCTTGTCCATGAGCGGTTACCAGTCCAATAATGCCTATAACCAAGTTGGTGCCGGGTATTGGGACGACAATCCATTTGGCTATACGGAGTTGGATCCCAACAACAATTTTGTGAGCCGCTTCTTCTTGAACTCGGTGACCTTGCAAGAAAGCTTTAATCCACTGGTAAAGCTAGACTTGACCTTTAACAACGACATACAAGCCACGGTGGAGCTGAAGTCCTCCCGTAACATAAGTTTGAATTTCCCCAACAATCAGGTGACGGAGAACAACACCTTTGAGGTGGCGGTGGGTGCCGGTTATCGAGTGGCAGAATTCCCCTTCCCCTTCCTAATCAACGGCAAAAGGATTGCCAACCAATTGAACATTCGTTTGGACATTGGCTGGAGAGATAATGCAACCGTAATTCGGAAGATAGAAGAAGAGGTGCAGCAGGTAACGGCAGGACAGCAAGCCTTGAACATTAAGTTTTTTGCGGAGTACGCCTTCAGCAAGTCCATATCGGCGCGGTTCTTCTTTGACCATGTGGGCAACAATCCGTTTATTTCGAACCAATTTCCGACTTCTACCAGCAACGGAGGTTTGAGCATCCGCTTTACTTTGCAGCCCTAAAATTGGGTCGAGGGACGGAAGTCTCCTAAAATCCGTAATTTTCATAGAATGGCCCCCCCGGCCCAAGCGGAGGACCCACCGAAGCCGGCATGTAGCCGCTCTTAGAGACTGTTGATGCGTTGCGTTTTCAAGGCAAATTAAGGCGCAGGCAAATAGAAAGGCCACTGACGCTTCGGTCAGGACAGGCCGGAGTTTACTAATTGTAAATGAGGACCTTGATATTTGACTGCAACGCAAAGTTGCCGCCAGAATAGCGTCGCATCAACAGTCTCTCTTAGGTGAGGAGGTGAAGCTTTGCGGAACCACCGGAACCTTAGAGCGGCTAAATGCCGGGGAGGTTGGCCGCAGCCGGTGGCCGGATACGGAGCGGGATTTTTCTATGGGCGAGGGCCCAAACCTTTGCGCTTCTTTTTCCTTATTGTAACTATTGTTACTGAATATGGAATAAAGTCTTGCGTCCTTTGTGCAAAAGCAAAACAGATGGCATTAGAAATACTGGGTTGGATATCGGCGCTTGCGATTGGCGTTTCGCTGGGACTTATTGGTGGTGGGGGATCGATTTTGACGGTTCCCGTGTTGTTCTATTTTTTGGGTCTGGATACGGAAACGGCCACGGCTTATTCGCTGTTTATTGTAGGCATTTCGAGTCTGGTGGGCGGAGCTCAGGCATGGCGTAAGGGCTTAGCAAAAATCAATATAGCCTTGGCTTTTGGGGCACCTTCGATTGTGGCGGTATTTTTTACCCGGTATACCTTGGTGCCTTGGCTACCGGAAACCATAGCCGGCCTTTCTAAAGGCACCTGGATGATGCTGCTTTTTGCCCTGCTGATGGTTCTGGCTTCTTTTTCTATGATTCGGAAGAAGAAAGGCGGCGCTCCTCCAAAGGAAAAGCATTCCGGTTGGAAATCCTATGCCATAGTGTTGGTGGAAGGCTTAGGTGTGGGCGTGCTGACGGGGCTGGTTGGTGCCGGCGGCGGCTTTTTGATTATTCCGGTGCTGGTGCTGGTGACCGGGCTGCCCATGAAACAGGCCGTAGGTACTTCTCTGCTGATTATTGCGGCCAAGAGCTTGATTGGATTTACAGGCGATGTGGCCAACCGCGAAATCGACTGGATGTTTTTGATAGGTTTTAGTGCCATTTCCATTGCAGGCATATTTGTAGGAAGTTGGCTGAGCGACCGCATCAGCGGCGAAAAGCTGAAACCTGCTTTTGGTTGGTTTGTGCTGGTGATGGGCGTGTTTATTATGGCCCAGCAGCTCATGGGCATGTGACCTTCGTCACCAAGTGTTCATTTGTCAGTCTTTACTTTTGTATACAACAATTCGAAAATACCACAATACCATGCATATTGAACAAATTTATACCGGTTGCTTGGCTCAGGGAGCCTACTTTATTGCCTCCGGAAAAGAAGCCTTAGTGATAGACCCTTTGCGGGACACCGAAGCTTATTTGGAAAAAGCGCGTGAAATGGGCGTAGAAATTAAGTACGTACTGGAGACGCATTTCCACGCCGATTTTGTGTCCGGTCATTTGGATTTGGCCCGCAAAACCGGAGCAAAAGTGGTGTTTGGTCCTTTAGCTCAACCTCTGTACGAAGTGCATCAGGCCAAGGATGGCGAACGTTTGCCCTTAGGAAACATCAGCATTGAAGTGTTGCATACACCAGGGCACACCATGGAAAGTACTTGTTATTTGTTGCGCGACGAAAGCGACGAACCCAAGGCCTTGTTTACCGGCGACACCTTGTTTATTAACGATGTGGGCCGTCCGGATTTGGCGGTAAAGGGCGACCTAAGCGAGGAGGATTTGGCCGGTCACTTGTACGAATCCATCCACAACAAAATTTTGCCTTTGCCGGACAGTCTGTTGGTCTATCCCGGACATGGGGCGGGTTCGGCCTGTGGAAAAAACTTGGGCAAGGAAACCTTTGACACCCTTGGCCACCAAAAAGAGGTGAACTATGCTTTAAACCCAAAGTTGAGTCGGGAAGATTTCATTAAAGAAGTTACCACCGGCTTGATGCCCCCTCCGGCTTATTTCCCTGAGAATGTGCGGCTCAACAAACAGGGCTACGGTTCCTTAGAAGGCATTAAAGACAGAGGCATGACGGCTTTGAGTCCGGATGCCTTTGAGAACCTGGCCGAGCAACATCATGCTTTGGTGCTGGACACACGGAGTCCCGAAGCCTTTACTGCTTCGCACATTCCCGGTGCCATAAGCATAGGCATTGACGGACAATTCGCTCCCTGGGTTGGTGCGCTTATTCCCTCTATAGATCAACCCTTGTTGCTTGTGGTCGAAGAGGGCCGCGAAGAAGAAGTGGTAACTCGCTTGGCGCGGGTGGGCTACGACCAAACCTTAGGCTATCTGAAAGGAGGATTAGCTGCCTGGGAACAGGCCGGCAAAGAAACCGACAGAGTTCAGAACGTTACTGCCTCGGTTATGAAAGAACTTATGGTGCGGCAACCAAAAGTAATGGATGTGCGCAAGCCCGGTGAATTTGTTTCGAGCCACCTGCCTTCGGCACAGAATACTCCTTTGGATTACCTGAACCAGCACATGGACGCGTTTAAAGCGGAAGGGCCATTTTACTTGCATTGCGCCGGTGGTTACCGCTCCGTAATAGCGGCTTCGATTTTAAAAAGTCGTGGCGTGCACGATGTGGTAAACATTTTGGGAGGATTCAAGGCACTCGAAGAAGCGGGATTGGAAGTGAGCGAATACGTATGTCCCTCCACCCTAAAGGCTGAGGCCTAACATCATCTCTTCATTCATAAAACAAACGCTTAAGATGAGCACTTTTCAAGAATTGATTTCCGGCGAAACGCCCGTATTGGTGGACTTTTTTGCTACCTGGTGTGGTCCCTGCCATGCCTTGGCCCCGACCTTGGAGCAGCTGGCAGCAGAGGAAAAAGACCGCCTTAAAATCATAAAAGTAGATGTGGACAAGAATCCACAAGCGGCTGCGGCTTTTCAGGTAAGTGGCGTACCCACACTAATGCTGTTTCGGAAAGGGGAGGCCCTTTGGCGCCAATCCGGAGTTATGCCTTTGCATCAATTAAAAGCGGCCTTATCGCCTTATTTAAACTAACAAAATAATTATTTTACCCATGATAGAATTTTTAACCCAACCATGGCCATGGTGGTTTAGCGGAGCTATGATTGGTCTTACCCTTTGGGTAATGTGGTTTGCCGGAAAAACCTTTGGCTTTTCGGGAAACTTTAGAACCATGTGCACCATGTGCGGTGCGGGAAAGGCTGCCAATTTCTTTGCTTTTGACTGGAAAACACAGAAATGGAACCTGGCTTTTCTAATTGGCGCAACTATAGGTGGATTTTTGGCAGCGCATTTTCTTTCGCCCGAGGGCGGACAAATACCCGCCATTGATGCCGGCGTTCAGGCTCAATTGCAAGGTTTGGGCTTTGCGGCTCCGGCTGCTTACCAACCTTTGGAATGGTATGGCGAAGACTGGTTTCTCGGGGGCACGCTGTGGCTGTTGTTGTTTGGCGGCTTCCTGATTGGTTTCGGCTCCAGGTATAGCGGAGGCTGCACCTCCGGACATGCAATCACCGGCTTGTCTTCGTTTCAACTTCCCTCATTAATTGCTGTAGTTGGCTTTTTTATCGGCGGGTTATTTATGACCCATGTAATTTACCCATGGTTGCTCGGCTAAATTCAAAGCATCATTGGGCATTGGCTTTTGGGCTGGCCTTTGTGCCGGTAGCCGAAATTGAGGCTTCCGACCCGCCGGATTCCACCAAAAAATCGGTGCATCAGCTGGCTTGGTTGTTCTCGCATGGAGAATTCCACGGGCATTTGCGCACCTACGGCATGTCTACCCTGCACGAAACCGGGTCCGAACCTGTGTTTGCCTTGGCAACGGGAGCTAGATTTCATTACCACACCGCTTCATTTAAAGGGTTTAGTATGGGTTTGGGAGGGGTCTTTACCTTTCGTGTTGCGGGAACCCATTTAGGCGAGAAAGACGAAATTTCAGGCGCCCTTCCTCGCTTCGAAAGGCAGTTGTTCGATGTGACCGACCCCGAAAACCACTACGAGCTGGACCGTTTGGACGAGTTGTATTTGCATTGGCACCATAAGGGTTTTCAAATAACCGGAGGCCGTTTTGTACTCAATACCCCCTTTGTAAATCAGCAAGACACCCGCATGAAGCCCTATGCGAGCCAAGGAATTGACCTGGAGTGGAAGATTCCAAAGATAAACTCTTGGTTGCAAGCCGGCTTTTTGACCCATGTTTCGCCAAGGTCTACCGTAAACTGGTATTCGGTTGGAGAGTCCGTGGGCATTTACAATACCGGTTTCAATCCCGACGGTAGTCCCAGTGCCTACGCCGGAAACATAAGCAGTGGAGGTTTAGGCTATTTGAATTTGGGTCATCAATGGAAAGGTTTCCGGTTTGACCTTTGGAATTATTGGTTCGACCGCGTTTCATGGTCGAGTTATTTGCAAGTAACTAAGGCTTGGAGTTTGGGCGAAAAGGATTGGAAACTACATGCCGGAGTGGAGGGAATGGCTCAATTTCAGCTGGCCGATGGGGGTAATTCGGATCCTTTAAAGAGCTATTTCCCTGACCAACAAGTATACTTGTTAGGAAGTCGATTGGGACTGGCAAAAGGAAGTTGGAACATGAGTTTGAACAGCTTGCATGCCTTTGGACCGGGTCGATTTACCTTTCCAACGGAATGGGGCCGTGAGCAATTTTTTGCCACCCTTTCGCGTGGTCGTATGGAAGGCTTAGGTCAATTTCATTCCTTAAGTCTTAGAGCGCAAAAGCACTTGCATCCCGATTGGACCATCGGAGTAGACTTTGGCCACCTCTCGGCGCCTGAAATGGACGACTTTAGCGTAAATAAATACCAGCAAATGTCTTATTTCCAGTCCAACTTAGACATTACCTGGAAGTTTCACCAGTTTTTGGAAGGCCTAGAGCTGCGCTTTTTGTACGTGCACAAACGTGCGTATGACGCAGATTGCCCCAAAGCACGCCTGTATTATCAGGCCGATTATCATCACTTTAATCTAATTGCACAAATTCATTTTTAATATGCTACGACTCATTCCTTACGTATTGGCCGGATCTTTCTTTGGCGTAATTATGTATAAAAGCGAAGCCGCTTCTTGGTATCGGATTCAAGAGATGTTTCGCTTCGGCTCCTTTCACATGTACGGCATCATCATGGTGGCTGTTGGCATGGGCGCTTTAGGCTATTTGCTTATAAATAAATTCAAACTGAAGGATTTGAAGGGACAGCCCATTGTTATTCCCGACAAAGCCCCGGGATGGAAACGTTACTTGTTGGGCGGCCTTATTTTCGGCTTGGGCTGGGCGCTTACCGGTGCATGTCCGGGTCCCGTATTTGTGAATTTGGGAGCGGGATTCCTTTCTATGTTGCCTGTGGCCGTCGGCGGAATTCTTGGCACCTTTTTGTATGGGGTTTTTAAGGATAAAATGCCGCATTAATTAGAAATGGGGAATGATGAATGGTAAATGATGAATGGTAAATGATGAATGATGAGGTAAAGACGGGATGCCTCCCGTCTCTGTAAAGACGGGATATCTCCCGTCTCTCTCAATATCGAGCTAAAGGCCGGATGCCTCCCGTCTCCCTCAATAACGAGGTAAAGACGGGAAACCTCTTGCTCCGCTAAATATAAAAACCAAACTACATGAAAAATTATCCTGTAATCATTGTCGGAGGTGGAACCGCCGGAATTATGGTGGCCGCCCAACTCAAAAGAGCGCAACCCGACTTAGGCATTGCCTTAATCGACAAAGCCGAAAAGCACTGGTACCAGCCCGCTTGGACCTTGGTCGGGGCCGGCACCTTCGACATGCAAAAGACCTGGAAACCTCAAGCCGATTTTATTCCTAAAGGGGTTGACTGGATCAAACAATACGTTCAATCGCTCGACCCGGACCAAAATCAAGTGGTTCTGGAGGATGGAAGCCGCTTGGAATATGAGCAACTGGTGGTATGTCCCGGCATTCAACTTCGGCCCGATTTACTTCCCGGACTGGAAGAAGGATTGGCCACCGGAAAGGTGGTAAGCAACTATATAGATCCCGAAGCTACTTGGAAAGCGTTGAAATCTTTCAAAGGTGGACAGGCCGTTTTTACCCAACCGGCTACTCCAATCAAATGCGGAGGAGCACCTCAAAAAATCCTATACCTGGCCGACAGTTATTTCAGAAAGTCGGGAGTACGCGATAAAACCAATGTGGTTTTTGCTACGCCCGGCTCCGTGATTTTTGGGGTAAAAGAATTTGCCAAGACCCTCAACGAGGTCATTCGCAAAAAGGACATAACCGTAAAATATTATTACGAGCCCGTCCGCATCGACGCCGAAAAACAAGAAATTCACTTTAGGTATACCAAGGCGGGCGACAACGACTGCGTCCTTACCGAAGACCAACAATTGCGCGAACGCATCGAAGGAGAAGCTTCCATTGTGATGCCATACGACTTGTTGCATTTGGCCCCACCTCAATCGGCTCCGGAATTTATTCGAAACTCCGTGTTGGCCGGCACCGAAGCGCCCGCCAAAGGCTGGTTGGAAGTAGACATCCACACCATGCAGCACAAGCGCTATCCCAATGTGTTTGGGCTTGGCGATGCTGCCGGCTTGCCCACCGCCAAAACCGGTGCGGCCATACGTAAGCAGGCTCCGGTGGTGGTTGCCAACCTCTTGGCCTACCGAAACAACAAAGGCCTAAGCTCCAAAACCTATCAGGGCTACAGCTCCTGTCCCTTGGTGACCGATTACGGAAAAATGGTGCTTGCAGAATTTAAGTACAACAACGTCCGCGATTCGGATCCTTTGCTGAGCAAAATGGTAGACACCACCAAAGAACAATACAGCATGTGGCTGCTTAAAAAGTATGCCTTACCTTGGTTGTATTGGAACAAAATGCTTAAGGGCAAGATGTGATGTCGGACTTTTGGAACCAAAAATTTGAGCAGAGTCCGGGACTTTATGGGCAAGCCCCCAACGCTTGGTTTGAATCCTCCGTTCAACGCATGCAATTAAGTCCCGGGCATGCCTTTTTGCCCGGTGAAGGCGAAGGCCGAAATGCCGCCTTTCTTCTTCAAAAGGGCTGGCAAGTTACGGCGTTGGACGGCAGCGAAACCGCCATAGAACATGCCCGGAAAAAGCTAAAGGCCTTTGGAGATAAATTCAACTACCTGCACGGTTTGCTTCCGGAAAAGCCACTTCCCGTGGAGCAGTTCGATTTGATTGGGCTTATTTATTTTCATTTGCCGCCCCAAACCCGAAGTTTGGTACATAAAGATTTGATGAAAAGGCTCAAACCCGGTGGCTTCGTTTTTTTGGAAGCCTTTCATCCCGAACAGTTGAATTTTAGTTCCGGAGGACCAAAACAAGAAAACATGCTGTATCGTCTGGAAGACCTTTGCCGCGACTTCACAGGCTTGCATTGGCACTACTTGGCCAAAACACCTGCCTTTTTAAACGAAGGCATCGGTCATCAAGGCGAAGCACGGTTGGTGCGTATGATAGCTCAAAAGCCCCTATAACTCCACTCCATGGACGTTGAAATTCTTTCCCGCATACAGTTTGCCTTTACGGTAGCCTTCCATTACATCTATCCGCCATTGAGTATTGGCCTTGGGCTGGTGCTCGTGTTTATGGAGGGACGCTATTTGGTTACCCGCAACCCGCTCTACGAAGCCATGACTCGGTTTTGGGTGCGCATTTTTGCCCTGATTTTTGGCATTGGCGTAGTTACCGGTATAGTTATGGAATTTGAATTTGGCACCAATTGGGCCGTGTATTCCCGGTACGTGGGCGACGTATTCGGCTCTGCCCTTGCCGCCGAGGGCATTTTTGCCTTTGCTTTGGAGTCCGGCTTTCTGGGCATTTTACTTTTCGGGTGGAACAGAGTAAAGCCTTGGGTACACTTTCTTTCTACCATTATGGTAACGCTAGGATCCATGTTTTCGGCGGTTTGGATTGTGGTGGCCAACTCCTGGCAACAAACGCCTGCGGGTTTTCAAGTGGTGGGCGAAGGAATGAATGCCCGCGCCGAAATCACCGATTTCTGGGCCATGGTATTCAACCCCTCCTCTATGGACCGCTTAATGCACGTTTGGCTGGGCTCTTTTTTGGCCGGCTCCTTTTTGGTAATGAGCGTGGCCGCCTACTATTTAATCAAGAAGCGCCACCTGGAATTTGCCAAACAATCCTTTACCTTGGGCTTGCATGTAGCCACCGTGGCTGCACTTTTGCAACTCTTTTCGGGCCACCGCTCCGCAGAAATTGTGGCAGAACATCAACCGGCCAAATTAGCCGCCATGGAAGGGCACTGGGAAGCCCATGCCCCTGCCGATCTTTACCTTTTTGGTTGGGTCAACGGCGCTAGTCAGGAAACGTATGGTGTGGCCATTCCCGGCGGCTTGGGGCTACTTACCCACATGGATCCTGAGGCTCCCATCACCGGCTTGCAGGCCTTTGCTCCAGAGGATCGGCCGGGTGCCGTAAACTTTGTTTTTCAAACCTACCACGCCATGGTGGCCATAGGCTTGTTTTTAATTGCCCTTACGCTGTTTGCTCAGTTCAAACGCTGGCGAGGCAGTTTGTTCCAAACGCGTTGGCTCATGTTGCTTTTTGTGCCCTCCGTACTTTTGCCTCAGTTGGCCAACCAATTGGGCTGGTATACTGCGGAAGTTGGTCGTCAGCCTTGGGTGGTATACAACCTGCTGCGCACTTCCGATGCCCTTTCCGAAGCCGTGCAGGCCAACCAGGTGCTGTTTAGTCTAATTCTGTTCACGCTGGTGTACCTGCTCCTCTTTACCCTTTTTATATATTTATTCAACCGTAAAGTGCAGCATGGACCCAATGCGCACGACCAAGAAGACAACCACCGCCCCAGACAAGACGATATGGCGCGCGCCTTAGAATCCCCAAACTCCTAAACCCCTAAGCCATGGAAACATTTTTAGGACTTGATTATCCCACTTGGTGGTTTTTAATCATTGGTGCTGTTTTTTCGGGATACGCCATTTTGGATGGCTTTGATTTAGGCGCCGGTGCCTTGCATTTGTTCCTTAGGAAGGAGGAAAGCCGCCGCATAGCCATCAACGCCATAGGTCCGGTTTGGGATGGCAATGAGGTTTGGTTGGTAATAGGTGGAGGTGCTTTGTTTGCCGGATTTCCGGAGGTATATGCCACCCTGTTCTCCGCCTTTTATATTCCTTTTATGCTGTTTTTGGTGGCCCTTATATTTCGTGCCATCAGCATTGAATTTCGCGGCAAAGAGCCCATGGCTTGGTGGAAAAAACTGTGGGATTGGTCTTACTCCATAAGCTCCATACTCTTGGCGGTACTCCTCGGGGTAGTGGTAGGAAATCTCATTCTGGGATTTCCACTGGACGAACAAGGCGTTTACCGCGGTAGTTGGCTTTCTTTTGTCAATCCCTTTGCGGTACTCACCGGACTGGTTACCCTCTTTGCCTTTGCCATGCATGGTGGATTGTATTTGTTGCTCAAAACCCAAGGGCGCTTGTTTCAACGCATGCGTTTTTTGCTAAGAGGAGCCATGATTGGCTTCATCCTTACCCTGGTTTTGGCCACGCTCTATGTGTTGCTCTACATTCCACACATGTCCGATAAGCTTAGAGCCAACCCCTGGATGTTTGCCTTGCCCGTGGTCTTGACCTTGCTGCTGGCCAATATTCCGCGCGAAGTCATCAAAGGCCGCTACCTGCGCGGTTTTATAAGCAGTGCTTTGGTCTTGGCGGTGCTGCTCATGGTGGTGAGTGTGGAGTTGTTTCCTGTGCTGTTGTTTGACCCGGTTCAGCCACAGAATAGCCTGGACATTTACAAAGCCGCCTCCAGCGACAAAAGCCTCGGCATCATGCTCACCGTTGCTGCCATAGGCGTACCCTTGGTGGCCATTTACACGGCTTTTGTCTTTTGGACCTTCCGCGGAAAAGTAAAAGTGGACGAACACAGCTATTGATTGGGGCTTTGGGCCCTCGCCCATAGGAACATTCCGCTTCGTTTCCGGCCTTTGCTCCGGTCTCCCTAGCCCGGGCCGGGCCTCCCTAAGGCTCCGGGTTCCTCCTAAGGTCGGAATCCTCGCCCAAGGGAGGCCCGGCCCGGTCGTCGGGCGGCCCTCCACTAGGCCGGGGGGCCATATTATGATTTCGTTTACCCAAATTTTTTACCCCTTGCCGCGGCTAATTTCCACGGATCGAAAGCAGAAAAGCCCCATGGCTAAACCATGGCCTTTTGACCTTATTTTAGGCCATAAAAAACACATGCGTTCACCGCCACCAATCTCTACATGAAAAGAGCTAAATAATTGATAATCAATACTAATGAAAATTAAAAATCTCTACATGTGGGCTTTTGGGCATTTCGGTCCCGGAACGGTCAAAAAAAACATTCTTTTGGCCCAAATTCGAGCTATAGAAAGCAAAGCCAAAGGGTTTCAAGAATGCCTATAGTATAGAGATCTCCCGCCCGGATGGAACGGAAAGCCCGGAGCAGCCAAAGGCTAAAGCCACTCAGCGGGTGGAGGCTGACCGTTTTTCGGGCAGACCCCGCACCGCTGAATGGGACTGATGATACGGTGCGTTTTCAAGACAAATTAAGGCGCAGACAAATCGAAAGGCCGGAGTTTACTAATGGTAAATGAGGACCTTGAGATTTGGCTGCAACGCAAAGTTGTCGCTAGAATAGTATCGTATCATCAGTCCCATGGTGGCTTTGCCTTTGGCGGCGAGGACTTGCAGGGACAGCCGGAAATGCGGGCCAAAAAATAAAATTTGAGTTAAGTTTGAGGAGCCCATATTGGGGCAATTGTGCAATAGGTCTTCAAACCTGTTTAAAGTAACGAATTGTCGAATCGATCTATGTTTTGGTTTTGTAAAGCTCAACTTAGGCTTGGTTTTTTTGTTGTTTCAACCCTTGGTTTGCTTTTGCCGGCCCAAGCGCAAGACAGCCTTTCGTATGGTGAAAAAAAGACGGCGCATTATGGGCTGAAAGCCGGCGTGAATTTTGCGGAGCTTTGGGGCGAGGATGCCATTGCCGAAAGCGACCGTAAAGTGGGCTATTCTTTTGGGCTTTATGCCGCTTTTCCCTTGACCAAAAGCCTGAAACTTCAACCGGAGTTGCTTTGGTCTTTGCAGGGCGAAAGTTCAGAGAAAAAGGGGCGCTACGACATTTCTTACCTTAATATTCCGGTTATGCTTAAATGGACGGAAGGGCGGTTCTATACCGAAATTGGGCCACAATTGGGGCTTTTGACCCTTAGCAGCAGCAAGGGTGTGCCGCAAGAGGAAAGCCTGAGTGATTTCGAGACTTTCGATGTTGGAATCAACCTTGGTCTGGGCTATGAGGTTTTCGACGACTGGACGCTAAGCCTGCGGTATGGGCAAGGGTTTATCAACCTAGTTCCGGGTAAGGATTTGAAAAACAGTGTAATATACCTCGGTATCGCTTATCGGGTTTTCTAGTACCTTACCCGGGTACGGGGTTTAAAAACCGTTTGCCCAAGATTTTAAATTTTTTGCAAGGCAAAAAAGCAGTCAATGTCTTGAATGCGTGCAAAGTCCTCGTCCATTTGCAAGCGCTCAAAAGATAAGTGCTCATTTTTTTGGTAACCCTCCGGGAGTTCCAAATTGGTGCCGGACAGGCCGGGAAGGATTCCTTGGCGCCCATAGGCTCCGGCCGGAATTACGAAATGTTCAAAAGGTGTGGGAGGTTCTGCTCCATGGCATTCGGGGCAGCCTAAAAAATACATCGAAGCCTTATCGGGCTGGTTCGATGCATGGGGGTTGATGCTGTGAATGCGGTAAATGACCTTGTCGGGGCATGCCGGAAGGGCAAACTGCACCAACTCCTCAAAAAGGTCTTGGGGCAAATCGTCGATTTTAAAACTGCGATTGGCCAGGCGGTGTCCCTTAGAGGGAAAAGAACGACCTACCAGGGTCATTGATGAAAGAACAAGCAACTCCATACCGTTTTATCAAACCAAAATCCGTGCCTTTGTTGGGTTCGTTCAAAAGCGCTTCAAAGTTGCGCATTTGAAAGTTAAGGACAAAACAGGTTTAGGACAAGCCTTGAAAGAAAAAAGAAAAATTAACGCTTTAGTTCTTCCCTAAGTTCGGCCATCATTTCGTGCAGCTCATTCAGGTTTTTCTGAAACGTATGGGCACGCTTTCCGGTAGGAGAGAAGTGCTTTCCTCCCATTCGGTCTACAAACAAAGCTCCAAAAGCCGCGCCTAACCATTGGGTTTGATGAATTTTGGCATCGATGCGTCCATCGGCATGAATTACGGCCTTGTAAGATTTAGGCAAGGTTCTGTAAGGGCCACATCCAAAGGAGGTTACTGCCATTTTCATATTGCCCCAGTGGTCTATATTGCCTTCAAACGCGGTGGGGAAGCATAGGTCGTCATGGATGCCCAAAGAGCTGGCAGAAGCATGGGCAAAAAGTTCGCTGTGTCCCTTGGGCCTAACTCTGCCGGAAAAGGCAGTAGCATGGCCACCCAGCCAGCCTCTACGACGCGCCGTAACCTTAAGTTTCAATTTGTCCTGCGCCAACAACTCCACATTTGTTTCTGCCAATTTGCGGTACGATTTGCGATGGGTAATCAAATACCTGTCTAAATCTGCTGCATGCTGGTCGGTTAGTATTTGGAAGCGCTGCCCTGAAAAGACATGGCCCACTTTTCGGAGCCAAGCCCGTGCGCTACCACCCGCCCGTTCTTTGGCATACAAGCTTTGCCATGCAGCTTCTTGCTTTTGCAAAAAGGCCCATTGGACAGATTCCGGTTGACGAATATCTAAACCTTCGGAGGCGGGTATAATGTGTGTGGACATAAGCGTATTGTTTGGGCTGTCTTTGGCCTAATTTGCGGATGGCATGCGTTAGCTAGGCAAAGACATAATCAACAAAAATAAGATTTATTCATGCTTTGTTAAAATTGGCATAAATTTACCTGTGTAAGGTTTTATAGAATTTATTAATATGATTTTCAATGCTATAACGAAAATATGGGGCTAAAGTTTCATATTTTATATGAAATAAAAGGTGTTATTATTTTTTTGAAATTTAGCTAAATCAGGCCTATAATATTCCCTATTTTTGCCTAAGCCCAACCATAAACGCATAAAAGCATGGAAATTCTTTGGATGGTGGCGCAGGCAATTACCTTGCTGCTGCTTATTTACCTTATTGTTAAGCATAAGCAGGCAGAAAAAGCGCAGCAAGATCCTGTAGAAAAGCTTCGACCCTACATGGAGCAAAGCATGCGCGAACACCGCAGCGAATTGTCTCAATCCTTAAAGGACAATCGAGAAGAGCTGGCGCAAGGGCTTAATCGCTTGGGCGAACAACTGGAAATTCGCCTGAGTGCCATTCGTGAAGGCTTAGAAAAAGGGGGCAAAGAAAACCGCGAAGAACTTTCCAAAGCACTCGAATCCTTTGGAAAACGGTTTTCCGATAGCGTGCGCGAGTTCAACGAGCTTCAAAAGCAAAAGTTTGACCAAATGTCGCTTCGGCAGCAAGAGTTGGTGGAAACCACCGAGAAAAAACTCGAAAAAATGCGGGAAACCGTGGACGAAAAACTCCATAAAACGCTGGAAGAACGCTTAGGGCAGTCCTTTAAATTGGTAAGTGAGCGCCTAGAAGCCGTTCAGAAAGGCTTGGGCGAAATGCAGCACCTGGCATCCGGAGTGGGTGACCTTAAAAAAGTGCTGAGCAACGTAAAAACCCGCGGCGTTTTGGGCGAAATTCAATTGGGCAATTTGCTCGATCAAATCCTAGCTCCTGAACAATACGATACCAACGTTAGAACCCGAAAAAACAGCAGCGAATCGGTAGAATTTGCCATAAAATTGCCGGGACGTCAAGAAAACGACGCACCGGTATACCTTCCCATCGATGCAAAATTCCCTCAAGAAGACTACATCCGTCTGCAAACCGCCTACGATGCAGGAGATATACCTGCCATAGAATCCGCACAAAGAGCCCTTGCACAATCCATCAAGAAATTTGCCCGAGACATTCGCGATAAATACTTGGAGCCGCCCCATACCACCGATTTTGGCATTATGTTTTTGCCCACCGAGGGGCTCTTTGCTGAAATTGTTCGACAACCCGATTTGATTGCCCAGTTGCAGCGGGAATTTAAAATCATTGTCACCGGGCCCACCACATTGGCCTCTATTCTAAACAGCTTGCAGATGGGCTTTAGAACCCTCGCGCTTCAAAAAAGAAGCAGCGAAGTATGGGAAATTCTGGGGGCTGTTAAAACCGAGTTTCACCGCTTTGGCGACGTGTTGGGCAAGGCCCAAAAGAAAATCAGCGAGGCCAACAACGAAATCGACAAACTGGTGGGTACACGCACAAGGATGATGCTTTCCAAGCTTAGAAACGTTACCGAACTTCCCGAAGAAGAGGCCCAAAAGCTTTTAGGTTCCATACCGGAAGCACCCGAGGAAGATTAAGGGCAACATTGGAGGCCCTTGACGCGTTGTGTTTTCAAGGCGAATTAAGGCACGGCCAAATTGAAAGTCCGCAGTTTACTGGTTGTAAATGAGGAGCTTGAGATTTGGCCGAAACGCAAAGTCGCCGCCAGAATAGCATCGCGTCAATGGCCTCAATTGCTTTTGTCTACCAAGTAATGGTCACTTGCCCATGGCCATTCTGCACACCGGATTGGTTGATTTGATTGGTTCCACCGTTGAAAGAACCTCCACCACCGCCGGAGCCCCAGGAGCTTCCACTCCATCCATTGCCGCCCGGGCCGCCATTGTAGCCCCCGCCGCCGCCACCGGCACCGCGGTGACCCGCACTTCCGCCGCCACCGCCAAAACCACCGGCCGCGCCATCGTTGCCTGCCTGTCCTCCGGCGCCGCCCGACAAAGGACGTTGACCACCGCCGCCTTGCGAAAATACCTGGCCGTTGCTGCCATCGCTTAGCCAACCGCAACCGCCGCCTCCGGTGCCCGGGCTGCCCGGACTTCCCGATTGGCTGCCACCGCCTCCTCCGTTCCCATTGGCGCCGGGAGCCCCGCTTCCGGATCCGCCCCCACTGCTAGGGCTGCTTGTGCCTGAGCCGTTGCCGCCGGGTGTATCGGCCGCTCCACCACCACCGGCTGCGGCTACTAACAAATTATTGGACCCATTTACCCAAACGAAACTTCCTCCGCCCCCGGAGCCATTGGAACCGTTGGAACCACTGAAACCGGTACTTCCTTCACCTCCCACCAAAATAGAAAGCGTTTGGCCGGGAGTCAAGACAAAATCTCCGGTAACGCGGGCGCCATTTCCCCCGGCATGAAAGCCTCCGGAATAGTTTTGCGCTCGATCTCCTCCGGAGGCCCCGTAAGCCGTTATGGTGGCATTGCCGGCACAAGAAGGCACCGTCCAGGTAGCTATCTGTCCGGTGTAAGTAAAGGTCTGACTCCCCGGCTGACAATTGCTAAGCGTTACTTGCTGTGTTGCGGTATCGGCGCAACCGGGACCAAAGGACACGATATGCGTTACTGAAAAAGTCCCCGTTTGGCTCCATTGCACCGTAGGATTTGCTTGAATAGAGCTGGCCGGCGTACCATTTTGAAACGTCCAACTGTAGCTGTTCGCCCCGGAAGTGGCAGAAGTGAACTGCACATTGGAATTTATGGCCGGATTGGCAGGCGTTGTAGAAAAAGACGCATCGGGCACCTGCACGGTCAGGTTGAAACTTTGAGTGCCGCTTTGCCCGCAGCTGTTGGAAGCGGTTACGCTAATGGTTCCGGAATTGTTGCCCGAAAGCACGGTTATGGTATCGGTTCCCTGGCCCGCCACAATTTGGCTGCCTTGCGGAACCGTCCACTGGTATTGAGAGGCGCCCGGCACGGCGGGCACGGAAAACACCAGACCTTGTTGACCCGGACACACCAAATTGGGACCTTGAATGGCCGCAGGCGTGGCCGGGGCTTGTTGGCAGTTGCATTCTATGCTTCGCCAACCGATGGTTTGGAAAAAAATTTCCAAGCAGCCGGAAGTGGTATTAAAAATCAGCAGGCCGTCGGCAGGTTGATTGATGCTGTTTCTTTGAGCGGCCGTCATGCGCGGCACCAGCAAGCCCCCTTGGGTGCTATGCACATCGAGTGCGGCCGAGGGGTCCGGCGTTTGGGTGTTGATGCCAACGGATTGAGCGGATAGGCCAACAGAAAAAATGAAAAATGCCGTAAGGGTAAGGAACAGAAATCGCATAGGGTGAAATTAATACAAATGGAGGGATAGAAAAAAAGGCTTACAACGAAAACGCTGTAAGCCTTTGATTTTAAAGCTCCTCGGGCTGGGCTCGAACCAGCGACCCTCTGATTAACAGTCAGATGCTCTAACCAACTGAGCTACCGAGGAAGACGTTCCTGAATTTCAGGAGTGCAAATATAGCAGCCCGGCCAAATCCTACAAAGCATTATCTGAATTTTTTTTTGAAACCGGCCATTAAATCTGTTCATAGATTTGTGCCAAGCTGACTTTATGAGGCATTAGACCTCGTGCCATGCTCCCGTCAAGGGTGCAGAAAGCAATGCACCCAAACCGTGTCCGGAAAGTGAAAAATTTGGGCGCCTAATCCGTCTCCGGCCATTAGCTGCCTCCTAGGCTTGCTGCGCCGCCATGCGAGGCCAAGGAGCTTCCTTTGGTCGCTCTTGCCCTCGCGGCGGCTGTGCACCCTAGTTCGTCAGGCTAATTGGCCTGCGCCGGGGCGCGTTAAGCTCCGTTTGACCATTTTCTTAAAAGAAAAAAATCTCTACATGTTTATGTTTAAATAATTGATTATCAATGGCATTTAAAAGTGAAAATCTCTACATCTCTTTTTGGCCGGTGATGTGTGCCAGCCCATATAAAAGACAAAAGAAATCCCCACCGGCTAGTTTTTGTATCGGTTCAAAAAAAGAATCCGGAATGCACCACAAAAGGTTCTTTTCATCCTGCATGGATTAGGACACCTTTTGCCTCCAAAGAAGCCTTCGTCTTCAATAATTGAAAGAATCGATCAAAACCAAACGGCTTGTAAGTGTAGTTGCCGTTCCATATCAGACCCCAAAATCAATATCCCAAAACCTTCCTTATGAGGACACAAAGTAGCATCTTCTGTTGACCGCATGGTTTTTAAGGGAGTCTTGATGGAATTCGACTAGGTCTAACAACAAACAAATTAAAATTTATTTTAAAGTTTTATAAAGAGGTTGACCACCTTTGCACATTAAAACAAAAACAGGATTTCACTAGATTTGAAGAAGCAGCGGTATGAACACTGAAAAAATCAAATCTGAAATTCGCAAGTCGATTGAAGGTCTTCTTGAAGGAGTGCTTGTGGAATTGTTGGAGTACCTCAACCAAATGAATTCAGCCAAGTCCGACGAAATCCAGCGTTCAAAGTACCTCTCCAAAATTTTAAAGAAAGATCCTAATCTGCTTAGGCGCCATGCGGAATGATATCAATAGACAGCGTTATCCAAGTGCATAAACTATTGATAGATGAATTTCGGGGTAGTCCTGGCCTTCGAGGATGCTTTAAATAAGCAATCAAAAACCCAGACGCTAAAAAGGTATCTTTTCTGAACCACCTCTTTACTATCATAGCATTGAACCAATTCCTTGATTTTAGGGCGAAGGAAGGAAAATATTGTCTTTTTGGGCTCAAGGTGTTTCAGTTTTGGGAAAAACTCCATACTTTTGAATTCAACTCAACCATCCAATGAGTATCCGTAGATTATCATCTTACTTACTTAAATTCAAATGTTGTTGGATAGTGGTCGGGCTTTTCGGCCACTATTTTTTCAATCTATCTATTGCCCAAGATACCTTAATGATTCCTAGCTCAGGAAATGGGGGCTTTAAGCAAACTTGCACTTCAATAGTATTTGATGAGGGGGGAGTAGACGGTAATTATTTGCCCAACAGCAATGGGTATATCATATTTTATCAAACCGATGTAGAATATTCCCTCCATTTCTTAGACTTTGAGTTAGAGGAGTTTTTTGATGAGTTTTATGTGTTCAAAGGAGTTGGAATTGGAGGGGAGCTAATAGGAAAATATTCCGGTAATCAGCTCAAAGGCCAAACACTAAATGTGGGGGATGAAGGAGTGACTCTGCAACTTATATCTGATGCTACGGTTGAGAGAGCAGGGGTCGAAATTCAGATTGCTTGTAATTCAACCCTTAGCACTAACTTTAATATTCCATTTAGTGCTATCACTGTTAGGAATGGCATTTTAGGTATTCCACAAAATCAATGGAAGTATCTCCAAATTTCCGATGGATTATCCGGGCTTGTTTTGGCAGAATATTCTAAAATGAATATGCCAGAGAAAATTGATTTGAATGACCTGTTGAATACAACTATTCGCCCAAAGCTTGTGGTGATTAGCTATGTGCTAAATAATGGGGATTACCATTTTGTAAAGCTCCTGATATAAGTTTTCCATGCTGCGTTTAGCTTTTATAGTATGCTTGTTGTCATTAACCTTTTCAAGTACAAACACTTTGAGGGCAAGTCATATTTTGGGGGGAACTTTAGGCTACAGGTTTGAAGGGGAAACATCCGATGGAAAATTGGAATACTCAATTGTACTTATTACATACACCGATTGTGCTCCAAGTTCAGAGATTCCTTTTCCGGAAAACCCTTTATGGGTAGGTGTTTATGCAAGGAATCAATACTCCCCCTTGGGGGAAAGAGCCTTTTTGGACTCTATTCGAGTGGACTTACTGGATTCCGTTAAATATACACCGAGTACACCGCCAGGTTGTTCAATAGCTGATCAAAGTTGCATATATGAAGGACGCTATGAAGGGCGAATACTTTTAGACCCTAATTTGGAGGACGTTTGGTTTTATTATGAAAGGTGTTGTAGAAATGTAGGGGTGGTTAATATTCATCCGAATCAAAGTCAAGGGTTTATTGCCTACATGCGAAACACCTCCTACAAAAACTCAAGTCCCTCTTTTCTTTTCCCCCCTTTGCCCTTTGTATGCATTAATGATTCAACACCGGGCTTTCATCAATCTTCCGATAGTGATGGAGATTTTTTATCGTATAGTATTTCCAAGCCCATAAGCGGTTTTGGTAGTCAAGTGAATACTACTCCGAATCTGCCAAACCCGTATTTGCCACTCCTTATTCCTGAAACATTATATGGCCAAGGGTTTTCATACCAACAGCCCTTTGGAAATTCAGGGAACTATCAAATAGGGCTTACCACAGGGATCGCTCAATATTATATGCAGGTTCCTGGACCATATGTATTTGCTTTGGAAGTCAGAGAGTACAATAATATAGGGGAACTGGTTGGGATTACCCAAAGGGACTTGCAAAACTTTGGACTTCCCTGCCCTTTAAATGACGCACCTTTTTTACAAAACTCTATTCCCAATCCAATTCTTCTTAGTCAGGGGGACACCACTTGCTTTATATTGGAATTTGCTGATAAGGAAAACGATAGCATTTTATTTGATGATTTGTTTTCAGCCGGGTTTGAAAACGATTTGGGCATAGGAACCCCTTTTTTAGACACCGTGTTTACAAAAGATACTACATTACAGGTGAGGATTTGCTTCGAAAGAGATTGCAGCTTATTGATGGATAGCGGTCAAGTTTTTTTAAGCATCAAAGATGAAGGATGCCCACCAAAAGATGCTGTTTTTCAGTTTAATGTGCTCGTGGACAGTTTAGAGCTACCGATTATTTCGGGTCCTGATACTTTATGCAAGGGCAACGGTGAGGTGTCCTATAACTTATCTCCAGAAATGGATAGCTTGCTAAAGGTAAGGTGGGAAGTAGAAGGAAATACTTTTGACACCTCTATGGGTGGATATGCAATTGTTGATTGGGGGCAAGGAGATTCGGGGTGGGTGGCTGCCCATTTTACTTCATTAAATGGATGTGGTTTAGGAAGCGACACCCTATTTGTCAGGATAATTGACATTCCGGAATTAACTATTCATGCCACAGATACTCCCTGTGCGGGAGATACCATACCCATTTTTATTGGAGGGGATATCACATCGCCATTTAATACCTATGGTGTTGGTAGGTTATTCCCTGATAGTAATAACTGGTATGGTACATTTGCTCAATCGGGATACCAGTACCTCTCTAGGCTTGAAAAAGGACTTTGCCCACCAAGTGATTCTGTTTGGGTTGAAGTCCTAAAGTTACCTTTGGGCACCTTTGTAGATTCAACAAGAGGGTGTTTAGGGGATACTGTGGCATTTACCTTACTTACAGAAGCCAATTTTGTTTGGCTGGCTCCATATCCAATGTATCAGGATTCAACCAATTACCTTTTCAGTACAACCTTAGACTCGACCTTGCATTTAGAAGTTCTATTAACAGATTCCAATGGATGTCGTCAAAATGTAGTTCAAAGTTTTAGTCCGGCTGACCCCGTAGAATTTACTGGCTTTGACTCTACAGAAGTTTGCCTAAATGAAGAAGTTACCCTTGGGGGAATTACTAACGCAAATACCATTACTTGGACTCCACCCGATTATCTTTCTGACCCAAATAGTGCCCAACCCATTTATGGTGGACAAGAAAGTATGAGTTATACAGTGGAAGCAACGGATTCCCTAGGTTGCATTAGTGAAATAGAAGTGTATGTGGAAGTGAAGGAGCTTCCGGTGATGTTAGATTTATTGGTAATCGATTCGGTAAGCTGCTTCGGTTTTGAGCAGTATTTGTTCTTAGAAGGTGGGGGCGACTCCTTGGAAGTATATTTAGAGGAACAGGATTCCGCTTTTTATTCAGGTTATGGAGGGTTAGTATTGCTGCCAAAATTTGAAGAGTTTGGAAAAATTCAAGTTGTTGGACATGCGGCAAGTTTGTGCAGAGATACCTTATTGGTCGAGGTGCCGGTAAAGTCTTATGATGAGGCAATTGGACTTCACATTCCCAATGTATTTACTCCTAACCAAGATGGAATCAACGATGTATTTCAGATTGGATTGGATGAGATTGTTAAGCCATGCAGTGAATTACGGGTTTTCAATCGGTGGGGTAACCTAATTCATTTTGATCATTCAGGGGCCTGCAACTGGGCTGGAGATACTTCCCAAGGGAAAAAGGCACCTGCGGGAACTTACTTTTTTGAATTGCGGTATGGAACACAGGTGAAAACAGGCACAATACTTTTAGTCCGATAAAAAATGAAGTTTTGTTGTCCGTTTAAATAAACATTTGTAATATTGAACTCCTAATCGTCCAAAAATTGATCCAAAAAGCATTCTTTTCCTGTATGCCCTTGGTTTTTTGGGGCTTTAGCCAAGGCTTAGCGAGAGCACAAGTTGTTTTCAGGCACTCTGGAGATTCTGAGGTTGAACATCCTGAAGGTGCTGTTTTGCTATTCGATGTAATGAATATGGGAGCCGCTACAGAGTTGTTTGTCACCGTTAGCGGGTTGCAAGGAGGAGAATCTTTTGAGGTTAAAAGTATTGCTATTGCCATAGAGCCGGGCCAAAGCCAGGTATTGCTGGATCCATTCTTGCCGGACTTTAAAAGGTTTGCAAAATCTCTAAAAGAGGGAAGAAACACCTATTGCTTAGAGTTGTCAAACGCCACCTCAGGAGTAACCATTGGTAGGACATGTTTTAATGTGACAAAAACAGGAAAGGAGAAATCGGATAAGCAATTGTTTGCATTCCACGGCAGGACAAATGTAGAGAGCAGAGTTTCCACCAATGCGTATCCAAATGGCCAAATACCTGCCTCCTACTTGACTTGGCAAATTTTTCCAAGCTTGGTGGTTTATGACATACCTTTTACCGGGTCTCTAACTTTAAGTACAATGAATTCAAGTCAATTGCAGTCCTTGAATAACTATACGATTGGCTTTGATCCTAATGCATTTAGAAATAAGTTATTGAAACGGGCTAAAGCAAAGGGTGAAGCATTGTATCGTGAAAAACAGGCCGAATTTCAAGAGCAGTTTGGATTTGTAAATGAGTATAAGCACTTGTCGGCTGTTTTGGAGAATCCGGAAGTTTTAAAAGAGCTAGAGCAATTGGAGCGTTTAGAATCTGCTACTAAGTTACAGGACTCATTAAGTCAATTGGGCGATTATCCAGAACTTAAGGAGCGTTTAATTGCAGAAGGGCAAGAGCGCTCCAAACGGGAACTTGAGGAACGACGAAGGGCCTTTGAAAAGAGAAAGCAGGAAGCTGAAGATAAAGGATTGGCCTTCACCGAAGAATTCGATGACACCCCAAGGTATTTTGATGTTGCCCAAGAAAAAGCAGATTCTTTAAAAGCTATCCAAGATTCCTTGAAAGGATTATCTCCCAAGAAGCTGGGATATCAGCGTATGCTCGATAAAAAGAAAACCCTTGACGGAAAGTGGGAAGAAACTGGGTTGGACTCTTTGGCAGAAGTAGATGCAATGCTTGATGACCCACGAAAGAACATTGGTAGCCTTGCAGAACCAAAAAAGCTACAACGATTTCTTAAAGGAGAAGGCTTAATTTCTAAAGGGGAGACCCTTCTTAATGCAATAAATAAATTCTCCTTTGGAACAGTATTTCCAAACCTTTCTGACTTTACTTTAGCCGGGATACCCGTAAATGGACTGGATTTAGAGTTTTCTCCCGGACCACTGGTATTCAAGTTTGTCCATGGAGAAAGCCGAAGAGCAGTTCCTATTCAAGACCTAAGTACTGCTTCATACCGACGTGAAGTATCTGGCGGTAGCATTGGTTTAAGTAAAGAGAGCTTGGGGAGCCTTTCAGTTTCCTATAGTGGACAAAGAGATGACGAAAACTCCATAAACCCACGTGATTCTTTGTTTGCCTATTACAGAAAACCGGTAGCAAATAAAGTTGCTTCTATACATGGGGAACTAATGCTTTTTAAAAAGCGGGTACGTTTAAAGGGTGAATACAGCAGATCACACTACATGCCGGACATTGGAGAAACTGGTGCTGAGCACTTTAATGTCCTTGGAGGAGATAGTCTTCCTGTTTCTAGGAATTGGGTCTCGGAAATGCTAGAACAAGGAAATGGAGCTGACTTCTTTACTGGCCAAGCTGCAAAAGGAGAGTTGGCGGTGGATTTTTTTAAGGGAAGAACAAAAGCTACAGGAACATTTGAACATATAGGTAGTGGGTTTAGAAGTTTGGGTGTGCCCTTTCTATTAACCGGGGTGGATGGATTTGACCTAAAACTTGCACAATCCCTTTTGAAACGTAAGATTACAGTTACCCTAAACGGCAAATATTTTTGGAGTAATTCAGATTCTACCGATTTAAATGCGGTGGACATGGGAAATCAACTTGCTTTAGGGGCAAAAATTGATGTCCGTTTCCCTAAGTTACCAAGCTTTTCAGTTGGTTATAACCCTACCATCCAAAGTAACGATACCGTAGTATTTCGGATGGACGCTTGGAACGCTCAGGTCAGCCATCAATTAAAGGTTGGCAAAAGTAACCTTATGCTTATGGGAGCGGGTGCAAGACAGGAACTGACATTCCCTGACCCAACCCGAAACATGGTAAATTATAACCTCTCTGTTAGCTCCAATTTGGTTTTGGAAAACGGGTTATTATTTGGGGCAAGCATTGGACTTATTCAAATGGAATTCATTGACTCTACCAGCCGAAACCACTACTACTCGGTTAATGGAATGTTTAACTACAAGAAATGGACATTTTCAGGCAACTCCATGGTCTTTTTTGGTCCGCAAACTTCGGTAAGGGTTTCGAATAGGATTTCTGCTTCTACCAAGTTTTTTAGAAAGTTGCGAGTTGAGGCAGTATTAGAGCATAATGAAATACCCCAAATGATGAGCTGGGGAGCAATATATCCAAGGTTTACAGAATTTGCTTGCTTATTAAGGCTGGGCTACCAATGGTAATACTTATGAAAAAAAATGCAATAAAAAAGTGGTTGTTTACATTAAGTATTTCCTTAATGACCCTACTGAATGTAGAGGCTCAGTATCTTTTTACTACAGTCCCACCTCCACCTCAGTTCAACCATGCAGATGTTTGGAACTTTACCCTGACAACTCCCAACGACTCTATGTATTTGGAGTATAGAATCACTTGCAATATTTGGGATGATGCCACAAACCTTTTGGTAAAGTCCCGTTCGGCTAACTTTCCCAATTTTGGAGCTGTACTTGTGGTAAATTATGGTACTATTGGGCAAATCTCCCCTATTACGGTTAGTTATGTTAGTGGCCCTACCTATCAGGCCGCAGCCTCAGGTGGAGGTTTTTTTCCTTCGGGAAACTATGTTATCGAATTTATTTTAGAAGGAAGACCCTCCGATGGGGTATTTAGCCCGGTAACCCAAACTTCTTACCCATTTCAAGTACAGCAAATCTTTCCTCCCACCCTATTGAGCCCCAGCGATGGAGACACGCTGTGCTCTCCTTTTCCCGTATTCACATGGACTCCGGCGTTTGACCCTAATCTTTTTGGAGGATTTACTTACAACATTAAAATTGCGGAAATGCTCCAAGGGCAAACAGCCCAGCAAGCACTCCAAAGCAATCCTAGCCACCATAATGGTACGTTAATCCCTTCCACCATTTATAACTATCCCCCCAATGGTTTAACCTTAGTTCCTGGAAACTCCTATGCTTGGACCGTTGAAGCTGTTGCCAATGGTAATGTCCTTGCTTTCTCTCAGTATTGGTCCTTTGTAATGTGTGTACAAAGCCCTCCCTTACCAGACTCCCTTCATAATCAGTTTGCACAACTCCAAAGCGATTGGGCCGGAGAGGTGCATGTTTTTGATAACCAACCCTTAAAATTCATTTTTGAGGAAAGAAATTATGTTGGGGATTCCATTTTAGTTCAATGGGATTTAAAAGATATGGATGGGAACGTTTTGGCCGACCACAACAACTTTCCCCTGTACGTAAAGCGAGGAATGAACTATTTAGAATTACCCCCTTGTTTTTTAGGAATTAACAATACCCCGGCTGGAGAATTTTTAAAGCTAAACGTGGGTATCCTTTCGGAAGAAAGGTATTTAAAATGCCGTTTCACTAACTTGAATTGTCCTTAATGAAGCCCCTTTGGATAATAGCCTTAATAGCCTTGTTTTTAGGACTGATAAATACCTTAATTGGTTTAGAGGTGTTTTTTAGAGACAACTCTAAAGTTGCTTGGGTTGACCTAAATGAGCTTTACAATAACTACGAGTTAACCAAAAAAAGGCAAGTTGAATACGAGGGGCTCCGGAACAGATTTCAAAATAAGTTGGACAGCTTAAGGATGTTGGATCAATTGGATGGGGAGGGAGAACCCAGTAACCTAACGCTTTCTTTTGCTGAAAAAGTTAAAGCCTCAGAAGAAGGGCTAATGGCAACCAAGGACCGGTTCGAAACCGAGATTTGGAAACAACTAAACGAACATGTGAGTCGCTTTGGCCAAGAATACGACTATGGAGTGATCTTAGGTGCAAAATCAGATGGCGGCATAATGCACGGAGACAGCACGCTAAATATAACCAAAGACTTAATTGAATTTGCTAATCAAAAATATTTGAATGCGGGTCAATAAGTTACCATACTGCTTTATTTTGGGTTTATTACTCCTAGCCTTGGCCTCCTGTCAACAAAGCATTCCATGCACTTGTGAGGCGGTAAAGGAAAGTTGGAAAAACCACAAAGAAGGTCTTGTAAAGCAAGAAACTATAGGAGAGTATACCGTTGAGGTTGCCCTGACTACCGGTGGGGTGCAAGGCTGTAATTTCCTGCATGATACAAGTTTAGTTAAAGGAGATGAAGAAAGCATTTTACTTCTTTGGAAAGTAAGAACACTTCTAAAGAGCGAGCGCCCTGCAACGGATGCATTCCCCTTTGGAAATGAGGGGTATTATTTTGAAGAACACCGGCATGGATTGGAAATCAAGACAGATGATGTCTTTAGATACCCCTCCACCTATGCTTATGATTATGCTGGCAAGGCAAGGCACGATCAAATATCTTACAGTTTTGGGCTTAGTCTACCCAAAGACAGCATAAGTGCTATAAAAAACTTAATGGTTTCCATTGAAGATAAGAACCTCCAATTGGGGATTCTAAATTTCAACTTTAAAGTGGACCAATTAACCCAAATCATCGATTGTAAATTTCCATCCCATGAGAGTTTTTAGGAAAAACAGAAGAAAGGTAGCCCTTTTACTAACCACGGCATTTTTAATACAAATTGCTTGGCCTAGTTCTGCTTGGGCAATTACAGGAGGCCCAAGCTCTCCAGAAGCCTCTTCCTTTGCTCCCGTTGGAGCAAACGATATGGTAAATACATTTACTGGGGATTTTAGTTATAATTTACCGGTTATGGAGTTGCCGGGGCCAAGCGGCGGTTATCCTGTCAACTTATTTTACAATGCAGGAATTACAAACGAACAGGAGGCATCTTGGGTAGGTTTGGGGTGGAATTTAAACGTAGGAGCAATTTCTAGGAATGTGCGTGGAATACCTGATGATTGGGATGGCACCCAGAAATTGAAGCAGTATCAAGATATGCCGTCCTATGTTCAGGCAACCATTACTGCAACTAAAGGGTGGAGTTTATTTGGTTCAGATTCAAGAAGAGGGTCAGGTGGATTAAATAGTAGCTTTGGGATTTACATGAACAACAAGAGTGGTGTGGGAGTCGCCCTAACTGTTGGCAGCTCAGTTTCTTTTGATATTGTTAACGCGAATGATAAAAGGAAGGGGTCCGTTGACATTTCAGCATCCATAGGTTTTAGTATGGACTCTCAACAAGGTGGTAGTTTCAACAGTGGGTTTAATGCTTCCTATGAACACGCACTGAAGAATTCGGAAAAAGATAGGACAAATAAATTTGGCCTTGGTTTCTCATATTCCCAAAGATCAGGAATAGCATTTTCTTCAAAGTTTTCTAGGGTATTTAAAAAGGCAGATGCAGGTGTAGAACATCCTCC
This sequence comes from Bacteroidia bacterium, assembly GCA_030427255.1. Lineage (GTDB taxonomy): Bacteria > Bacteroidota > Bacteroidia > CAIKAF01 > CAIKAF01 > CAIKAF01. The sequence continues at coordinate 60,974 of JAUHWY010000012.1, forward strand.
TGGTGGTGGGTATGGTGGTCAAGCTGAATTTTTAAACTTTTCACAGAATGTTCCCATTCCTCATGGTTCATTTCCGAGAAGTTCTCAAAATGGCAGTTTTGATTTCTCTTATGGGTATGGAGCCACACCTTACACATATTGGGGTGGAGTTATATCCATAAGTCTTGAAGATGAGGCTTATAATGAATCTGATTTTCCTGCATATGGCTACTATTATATGCATAATAAACCAGATATTAGAGATAAAGTTAGTATTGTTGAGGATGTATCTAGAAATCAAGATGCTCCTCTTCATCCGAAAGTCAAGAATTTATATTCACCCTCTTACTCTTTTGATACTTACTCTGTTTCAGGACAGGGCATTAGTGGTGTTTTTAGACCTTACAGAGCCATAATAGGCCATACAAACCAAAGTTATCAGTTATCCTTGGGTGCTGGTGGACAAGGAGGTTTTCAAATAGGGGCGCCTGGAAAAGAACCTCCGAACTATCAAAATTATGGAGGAGATTTAGGAGCCACCCATAGTGAAGATACTCAAGGTGATTGGGTAAATGGAAACTCTTTATGGCAAGGAACAGATTACAGCTCTTCAAGCTCAAAACTTGTGTTTAGAGGGCCAAATCAATCCTTTGATGATGATCGAGGTGTATACTTTAGGTTTTCTAATGATTTTGCCCCTGAGCCTTTGGATACCTATGATGAGGTATTTAATGAGTATCCAATGAGGATAGTTCATGACAACAACAACATCCCATTGACTAATAATTTAATGGTTGGAGGTCGATCTAAAAGACAAGGAAAAGTTCCTGTTTTGGAGACAATAAGTGATGATCTAGCACTAAAAAAGCACCCCTCAAAGCAAAAAAGGCCCATTCAAATGTTTACCAATGCGGAGTTAAATGATATACGAGATAATGGCTCAACATCTGCTAAAGAAATTCTATATTATTTCAAGGCAAACTATTTTGAAGTTGGTGATGTGGAAAATTTGTGGGGTAACAACACAACGGAAATATCTAACTATGGGGAAGAAACTGGCGGACATGTTAAAGAGAGTCGGGATTTGAGATTCGATGGAGGCGTGAAAGAAAATCACTTTGGGGGATTTTCTATTCTCAACGAAGAAGGAGTTCGTTATAATTACGGCATTCCGGCTTATAACCATAAACAAATTGAAGAGAGTTTCAGTATTGACCCTTCAAAGCCACACAATGGAGTGAATTATAATTATGATACTGAGACAAGTCCGTTTTTGAGGCCAAATTATAAGGCAATGGGGGGATCTCAACCAAGTTATAACAGGACGGAAACGGGAGAATTCGCACATTCTTACTTGTTAACTTCTATTTGCGGACCAGATTATGTTGATTCGAATAATGATGGCCAAGTATCTGATGAAGACTATGGCTACTGGGTTAAGTTCAACTACGTTAAAACCTCTGACGCCTACAAATACAGGCATCCTTATCTAGGAGCTCAATTCATAGAAGGACTTCATGATAATCCAGATGATGATCAGGGATTTTTGTCATCCGGAGAAAAAGAGAATTGGTATTTGGCCACAGCTGAAACAAAGACTCACATTTTGATATTTTGTATTTCAAAAAGGCAAGATGGAAGAGGTTTAGTAAATGAAGTACATGATGACCGATATAAAAAGACCAATTCAAACGAAACTGATCTCTTTTTTACCAATCCACAACCATATGAGAATGATTCTTATTCCTATAAATTGGATCGCATAGAACTTCATGAAAAAAGCGAATATTATAAACAAATAAAGAACCAAAACATTCCAGTCCCCATTAAGACTGCACACTTTAAGTACACCTATGAACTTTGCAACGATGTGCCAAATAATGATGGACAATCAGGAAATGAGATTACAGAACCTTCTATTGGAGCTAATGGCAATGACAATCATGGAAAGCTTACGCTAAGAAAAGTTTATTTCACCTATCGTGGAGACCTCTCTGGTAAGCTAACACCCTATGTGTTCTATTATTCAAACAATCAGCCTTATGATAAAAATGGAATCAATGAAGACGGCTGGGGGCTATTCAATAAAACACCTTGGCTCCCGGGAAATTCAATTGCAAGTGGACGTTTTAAATATACACCACAGTTTGATAAGTATAACAAACAAAGTGATGCGGTTAAGGCTGCTTTTCATCAAGATAGAGTTTCAGACTCTTATAAATGGTGCTTAGATAAGATAAGTTTACCCGGAGGAAGCGAAATATCCATAAAATATGAACCGGATGAATATGGGCATGTGCAACATAAAAAAGCTACCCAAATGTTTCCAATTGCAGGTGCCTATAATCCTCCGGGCTCAGGCAAAGAAGACGAGCTATACGATGGAAATTGGGATGATTCAGAAGAAAGTCATTATAGGATATATTTTCCATTAGAATATCCGGTGCCAGTTTATCAAGGGCCAAATCAAAGTCAACACTATAGTCAATTGGCAAATGATCTTTTTGAAAAGTATATTGAACCTCTAAGGGCTCCTGATGGGCGATATTATACGCGTATAAAAGCTCTCACCTACTTAAGAAATGGAGGAAAAGAGGGATACATTGATAGTTACTATGAAGTTGAAACGCAGGGGACAGATGTTTTTGGTGTTTACCAAGGGGAATCTTTCGACTTTACTCCAGGTAGTTACACCACTATTGATGGGGTTTCGCAAACAGGCAATGCTCATAACTACGGCTACCTAACGCTAAAAAAAGTTATGGCTGATGATGGCCCAATTAATTATCCTCCTTTGTCGGTTCGAGCCTGGGATTTCTTCAAGAACAATTATTCGGAGGACTTCTTCAGCACGATTTCAGGGGTAGATAATTCATATCCAGACCCTTTTACCCTTAGCGTTTTAGCAATAAATTCTCTTTTAACCCTACTCCCAGTTATGGCGGGTTTCCGTGGATATGCTTACAGCAAAGGATACTCTAAGATTATAGATTTGGAACAATCCGTGATAAAATTAGGATCTCCAGATGGAAAAAAGTATGGTGGAGGTCATCGGGTAAGACGAATTGAAATAAAAGACGACTGGCTGACTGAAGGTTCAAATGATGTTATTGGAGTAGATTATCGATATGAAGTAGATTTTGAACAGCAAGAAGTGCTGTTGGAGTCAAGTGGAGTGGCCTCCTATGAGCCTACCCATTTATCCGAAGAGAATGCATTGAAATATCCCTTATTCTATCAGAATTCTGGTGCCATGAATGTGGATGCAAATGGTTTCTTTGAAGCACCATCAAATGATGCATTATTTCCCGCTCCTATTGTAGGCTACGCAAGAGTTGAAACCAAGAGTATAAATACGAGTGAAGTTATTGCAGGCAATAGACTAGGTGCCTTAGGAACTGGGGTAACGGTTCATAAATTTTATACCTCCAAAGACTTCCCAACCATTGTTGACGAAACTCCATTGACGATACAACAAGATAAAGTCACTATTCCAATTCCAACAATCGGAATTAACGTGGAATATACATTTTCAGCAAGTCAGGGTTACGTTATCATAAACAATGACATGCATGGTAGAGAAGCGTCAGTAGAGTTATATAAACTAAATGCTGATGGTTCTATAAACGCTCTTCCCACAGAAGAAACAACATACACTTACAAAACAAGAGACCTGGTTTATCAGGGGGCAAATGTTTTAGAGTTGGATAATACTATTAATGTTGCTGTTTGGGATCCACACCATATTGGAATTGACAAATGTCCAAATCAAACAGGCAGCACTTTAGATATATGCACCGAACCAATGCAATTTGGTGTAGACGTTGATGTTATGCCTGACTTTAGACATTTTTCCTGTACAGCTTCAAGCGGGGGGGTTAACGTTAGTGTAGCAGTGCCAACCAATCCGCCACCTCCAACACCACCTATTTTACCCTCAGGCTGGCCAAATGAAAGTTACACTTCTTCGAACAGCTATTTGTCTGTGATAAATAAAATTGTTAATAAAAGCGGGATTTTAAGCTCAGTTACTACCAGAAAAGAAAATTACTCTTTAAATACAAGCAATATTCTGCATGATGGGTTTTCCGGAGCTGTAATTTTAACAAAAACCACAGATAACTTTAACACCCCAGAGTATAACTATAAAATTCCGGCTCCATGGTACTACGAAAACACAGGGCTGGCTTCTGTAAATACTGACCTTGAGTTCGTTTCGAACATTAGCTGGATAGATAGCGATAGGGAGTTTTTCACCATAAGTTTAGCCAATCTAAAAAGATCGTTTGACAAACAAACCAATTGGACCAACTTGAGCACATTCTTCAGGTTGCTTTCAGAAGGTGACGAATTCCTTTTTTACACTTTAGGTACCCAGAATAGGTATAAAGGTGTTGCGACGATAACCAGTTTGAATGCTGCACAACTTTATAGTGAATGTATTTTGGGAAGTGGTTCTCAACCAAGCAATAGAGGAAATGCCCCTGCTCTTATTTTTCATTTAGATCTTCTCTTTGACGAATCGTCTAAAATTGTTCCCCCACCTCCTCCAACTCCTCCAAATACAACACCATTGCCTAACCCTATGGCTGTCAACGATCTTTTAGGTCAAATGATTCAATTCAAGCTAACAAGATCTGGAAGGCGAAACCTCCTTGGTTCAACTGTTGGGAATATTACCAGCATGGAAAACCCAACAATTAATAGAACTCTTTCAACCTCGCCTCTTGGTATTACCCAAGATATGATAGGAAATGAATTAGTTGATTTTTTAAATACAGAAGTTGTCGTTGATGTAACCATCCCAAATACTAATCCTAATGCAGACGGAGGGGTGCTAAAGGTGGGTAAATATTTTCTTTCAGATGATAAATACTTTGATGCACAAAATTCTTGTGCTCATAGTTATCCCACACTCTTTGCCCTATTTGAGGCAATTGAAATTTATGCTGATTCTCCCATTGGAGGAAATACTAACACAAATCCAAATGAACCCTTGTTTGGAAGAGCATGTCCTGAGGATTATTATATGAAGTTAACTCCAAACTCCTTTGTAAGGAAATCCCTATTTGACCGAAATATTGATTTTGACCAATTAGGGGAATGCTGCGTTTACCTTGGTCCAAAATCAAAATGTACCTGTGGTGACGGAATGACCTTAATTGATTTGCCGCAAGGTGGAGGATTTCTTGAAGGGCATGCATCTCCATCCAGTGTAACCATAAACCCTCTCTCCTTCTCTGGTAATGGTCTAAAAATTGGAAGTTACAGAGTTCTTTCTTGGGATTTTCAACCAGAGTGCGATATGCAGAATTCATCAACAATTTGGTCAAAAATTGGTGATCCTCCGGTAGGCCTTTCTCAAATAGAAAATGATTGGGCTCCAAATCTGTTTTACCCAAACCAAGGTGCCTACGGATTTTCATTTAATACTCCCATCTTTTCAAGTGGAATAAACTACGACTTTAGTATCCAATTAATTACTAATCAAATACCATATATTTTGGATGTTTATGCTGTTACAACAAACAGCATATTAAATCCGCCATTGAATTATACCAAAATTTACAGCCATGTGGATTATGACTTATTGCAACAGTACATGCAATTTCCCGGAAACCCTATTAATGTAGTAACAACCCATATTCCCACATCTCCGGTGGAATTCTCTCATGTCTTTTCCGAGAATACAAAAGTGGTCTTCGTGGTAAGAAATTTTAGTGTTTTCCCAGGGGATGTATTAAAGGTCATTGCAAATGATGGAGCAAATAAATCACGGATAGATGCAGATGGTACATGGAGTAGCAATGCCTCACATGTTACCGAATATTTTTTAGAGCCCAATTTAAGTGCCTTCTCGTACACCAACGGGACAGGGCAAATTTCGGTGGATTATTTAGATAATTCTGAGGACAGAGATGTAGGATATTGTTCATTCACTGGAAATAAAGTGACTTACAATTTGAAAAAGGTTTTACAAGCTTCAGCAGCATGGCTTTCCGATAACTGGGCTGAGGTTCCTATAGGGCCCTGCGGGCAGCCAATGATTTCTCAAATTAGTTATAATAGTCCCAATCCGTATGCTTCTGGCGAAAAAGGCATTTGGAGGCCAACGCATGATTACTATTACCGCGACGATAGGTATGTGAACTCTGTGGCTCTTCAAACTAGGCAAAGTACACCTTCCATCAAAGAGGGAGGAGTGTTTCAGGGAAACCCTAATTCTGCTAATGGATCATGGGATTTGGCATACTACCTGCATAATTATGGACCTTCTACTTTTGCCCCACTACATCCTCGCTGGGTCTATAATAATGTAATTACGAAGTATTCCTCCTCTGGAAAAGCCGAGGAATCCAAAGATATTCTGGGAGTATATAGTGCCTCTGGTTTTGATTTCAACGATAACCAAGTAGTTTATGTAGTAACGAATGCAAAAAGAGATGAGGTAATTTATGATGGTTTTGACAATACGGATTTTTGGGCCGACAATTTCCCAAAGGGGGAAGCCACTAATTTTCAAGTTTTTTCCGGTGCTCAATCCTTGAGGATTAAAGCTGGAACACTTTCAGAAAGACAGATAATATTGCCAGTATCTATTGAGGCTGGAAAATCTTACCATATTTCTTATTGGCTGGGAGGTTATCACGGAATTTACCCTTCTCAGGTTCAAGATGCTACTTGTTTTGCGCCAACTCAACAATTTAAGTTGGAATGTTTGGATGTCAATAGCTCACCTCTTCTCTTTACTGCTCAAGGAGTTCAAGGCTCATTTCTTGAGCTGATACTATCTCCCTCAAGTATTTATTATGCCGGAATTAAGGGTAGTTATAAATGGCGGAGAGTTGACCAGTCATTTAACATCCCCGTGGGCACGGAATCAATTCGGCTTACGGTTCCTGACGTCTCCACCTCGGCAATTACTGGCCCTTGTGGACCAAACCCCCAACAAATTTTTGATGAAGTACTTGGCGAGTACTATGTGTTCATTGATGATTTCAGGTTTCATCCAGAAAAGGCCTTAATGAAAACGTGGACTTATGATACTCATATAGTTAAGGACTACCGAATGCTCTCAGAAAGTGATGAGAATAACGTTCCTATTCATTATGGATATACTCCTTCCGGGGAATTACAATCCATTCAAAGGTTGACAGACAAAGGTCTGCGCACAATCAAAGTAATGCAATCAAACAAAAAGAGATAATTATTATGCTTCTACGCCATTCTCTTTACTTTTTGGTGACAATTACTTTTTTTAGCGAAGTAAGTGGGCAGTCTTTTGCATTGGATTCAGAAATTCAACGCAACCGCTTAGATACGTCTAAATATTTTGAGTTATTAATGAAACTTGAAGGCTTTCCCAGGAACCCGAATGACCCAAATTTTGAAATGGAGTACTCAATCCGGAGAAGAGATACGGTATTGGTAGTAGAAATGCCCTCAAAAATAATCTATACCAGTCCATCTATTTATCTAACAATTGACAAATTATCAAAACGTATACGTTTAGTTTCTTTAACCCAAGGGTCTACTAATAAACTGAAAATACCAAACAAGGTTTTAGAAGGTTTAGTAAACATTGATGTTGGTGAGATGTATTCGGTGGATAGTCTCTTTAAAATGGTAAATTCAACCGGCGAGATTAGGCACTATTACTATCTTGATTCTGGCTACACAATGGAAAGAGTGGACTACTATTTCAACAGCAATAAAGGTCTGTTTCAAAAAATTGTATTCACCTATAATAATGAGGAAGGTCAAAGGTATGAATCATTGGAGTGGAATCTCGTTTCGGCGGTTTTTGGAGTAGACGCGGCAGAATACAATGAATTATTTAGTTTAAAAACCTATTTAAAGCAAAGAGAAAATTCAAAAGAGTTTACACCTTCTGATAATTTCCGTGGTTTCCAATTCATTAGAAGTCCAAGAACCAAAAATCCTTAAGCTATGCCATTCAAAAACTTCTTAATCATCCTTTTTCTTTTTGTGTTTATCATAAAAAATGGAAATGCACAAAGGATTTATGACCAATACGAGCGTAAGGGGGAAATTATACCTGGCTTAAATCTAACGGTTAGTGATGGGGATACAACGTATAGCGATAGCACAAAAATGGTTTATAGAGAAGCTCTTGTGAGTTTAAATTACGTTAGGGATGAATTAACTGATCTTGCAGGAGGAACTCCGTGGACATATGAAATCATATTTAAGCTATATGATTTAAATGATACCACTTCCTTTGTAAATGATACCTTAAAAATTGACTTCAACGATACCTTGCCCGGCATTCAAGCAATGGCCCATTTCAGAGGGCAAGGTTGGCATGCCATTGGGATGGAGGTATTAAGCGTGTGCGCACGATATGGTGGAGGAAGCTGCTTATCTGCCCCAGAGACTAACCCTCTGATCCCTGTAGATATAGAGTTAAAACTAAGTCTTATAGGTTACTCTATTCCTTTCGGTGCATACCCGGATGGAAATGGGGGCTTTCAATTTGCAACCGATTATGTAGTTGTAGCTCCAACCCAACCCATAGAGATAGACCCTTGCACGTTTAGGACCCGCAAATTTTTCAGGTGGAGCGCTTCTCCTTTACCTGTTATACTTTATGAATTGGAGTATATTTATGTAGATAACGAATGGTATACAGATGGCACTGGCTCAACAAAGCTAAATCAAGTTTCTGGGATTGAGCATTCTATCTGGGATTTGGCTACTCCAATTCGGATTGAACTCCCATCTAGTCAAACTAGCTGGCTTGTGCCGGAAGAGTATCCAGACGGAGTGATTTATGTTAGAGTGAGGCCTGTCATGTCTTCAAATTGGCTTATACCTGGCTTAAACTCAACCGGTAATTTTAATCATAGTCGAGAAGTAATCCATCCGGCTTGGGGAACTCCACTAGCAATTAGCCTAAGTCCTTTTGAAAAACAAAGAAATTGGAACTGGGAGGCTGTATACAGTGAGGATGGAAAACATAAAAAAGTTATTTCTTATCATGATGGCTTATTAAGACCCAGACAAACCTTGACCAACCTGAGCACAGACAATGTCACGTTGGTTCAAGAAACTATGTATGATTACGAGGGTAGAGGCGTAGTGTCCATTATGCCTTGGCCGGAACCATGTCAAGATTTATCCTATAAGCCAAATAGACATTTTGATATGGCCGGGGGAGAATTTGCCAAACAAGATTTTGAATTGTTCAACGGTGACGACCGAATTAATACTACCGCAGGAGCTTCCGAGTATTATTCTCCCTTAAACCCTTTTATTGGAACCAACAAATTTGCTCAATTTACTCCACAGGCAGAAAACTACCCTTATAGCGTGGTGGAATACATGCAAGACAACACAGGAAGAGTTAAGCGTCAGGGGGGCGTTGGGAAAATATTCCAGCCGGACCCAAGTGGCATTAACCATGAAACCGTATATTATTATTCAAACCCCACACAAACCGAGCTTCATAGGCTTTTTGGGTTAGAGGTAGGAGACGCCAAGTTTTATACAAAACAAATCGTTCAGGATGCCAATGATCAAATTTCTGCAGTTTACACCGACAATGAAGGGAAAACAGTTGCAACAAGTTTGCTTGGGGCTTCTCCTGATAATTTGAAAGCACTTTGTTACAACAATGTGGAAACGGTAACCCATGATTTAATGGGAAACCAATCCTATAATGCAAACACAGGGGAGCATTTAGTCGATACTTATGTTTTCAATGAAGTGCCAAATAACACCTTTGACTTCACCTATAGAGTCACCCCAAGGCAGCTTCAAGCCATTTTCGGAGTAAGCCCCAATGAAGAGACTTATTGCAAAGAATGCAATTATAAACTTTACTTTGAGTTAGCAAAAGAAGACGGCACTATTATAACCATGGAGCTAAAGGACGTAAAAGTGGGTGGTGCTAGCTTAACTACCCCTCTCCCATTTGCCTATGTGTACGGAAATAATTATAATAATTTAGAATTTGACCTGCCTTTTTCTAATAATAGTACTTGCGAGCAAAACTTAGAACTTCCTCTGATTGAGGTTACTTTCGAGGCATTATTTCCCGATGTTGGAAATTACAGAATCATTAAACGCCTCAGCTGGGATAAGCAAGAAATGAATACTTGGCTGGCCACATTACCGCCGGTAGGTTCAGCCCATTACAATCAAGTAACTACCAGTTTAACAAATTATTACACATCTCAGATAAGCACAGACGACTGCGGCGACACTCCTAGTTCTAACATGACCGATGAAGAGCTAACCGCACAATTAGAGTTGGGCTGTAAGTCTCTTTTAACTCGTATGAAGGAACAAGTAAGTCCCGGAGGGCTTTACTATTACGATAATACAGGCCTCCCACCTTCAGCACCTGATCATTTTCAAACTTCCCCTACAATTGCGGATATGTGGGCTGTAATTGCCCCTAAGCTATTTGATCCTGCTTCTAACACTGTGCCTGGACCGAATGATATTATTCTATTAAACAGCAATGGTACCGCAATGACGTCGGCTGTGGATTTAAAAAACCCTGCTAATTGGCAAGACTCGTGGGCGGATGTTATCGTGACGTTTCACCCTGAATATTGCCATTATGAGAGGTGTTTGGCGCACATTCCTAGTCAAATATACAGCATCCGACAAACCCAATTCACTCATATGAGAAATGACCCTGGGCCTCCAAATGGGGATGGGGCTGGTAGTGTTTACTTCAATCCACAGCACAATACTCATCAAAGCTTAGCCGATGCCGTATATTCCATACCTTACAATAATTCCATGCTCACAGATCCCATTTATGGGGCTGCCCCATTATTAAACGTAAGTCAGGTGGATTTGGTAATGTTGCATCAGCCTGCAGGGGTAAATAGCGGTTATTTGAATATTTGGGAGTTTTCAAGTTTTGCAAACAATCCCAACCTTTTTCCTGGCAATTCAATTGAAGAAGAAGAGTGGACAGCATTTGTAGGTAGATATACTGCTGAAAGAGAAGGCGTTTGGAATTCATCAACGGTTGTGCAAGCAGCAGGTTGCCAATATTATTCCTCTTCAGACCCTGTCGTAACCGAGCCTCCTTCAAGTCAAAATTTAAGCAATAGTATTGCGCAAAACTATTTTGGGGGATCTATACCCAATCCACCCACTCCACCTTGCTCAACTGGTTGTCAAACAAATGCCCAGCTTTGGCTAGGACAAGTCCTTGCTCCCTGTGGAAGCTTTTCCACCATGTATTCACAATTATCAGACCCAACCTGTACTACCACCTTATGTTCTTTATTTCAAGCTTTGGAAAGCCATTTAGTTGCTTACTGCATAAGCAAATGTGGTATAGTAAATCCATTAGGGCTAATTACAAGTGGGGATTGGGCCACCGACAGTCAAGACCCATTAAGTCCGGCCTATGATGCGGCCCAAATCCTCAATGGAACAACCTTTGCAACCGAACTTGCCAATGCAGGTTTCAACTGTGGGATGACCACCCTTAGTTCGCAGTTCGTTTATATCGTCTACTCCCAAGACTACAGTCAGGTGCCCGTGGTCAATGAGTCCGATTTGAGTTCTGTGTATACCTACACTACCTATCAAGAGTGCAATCAGGATGTACCTTGTCATATCCCGTCTAGCTCAGAAATCAGTCAATTCATGACCGATATTGTTACTGCCATGAATAATAGGGCTAGCCAAACCCAAGTGGTAAATGTGGATTTAGGGGCCAGTATTGTAGATCATTGCTTTCCCACATCTTTGCAAATAGTTTCAAACGAAAATTTGATTTCTGGTTGTTTTCAACATTTGCAAGCATGTACTTCTAGTGGGTGTGATCCTTGTGAGGCTGGATCTACGAGTTGCTGCGGTTGGACCATTTCCGTAGATGGAGGTTATACCCTTGCTGATATTACTTCCATCGGCACCTTACATTCAAACGCTTACAGTGGAGGGGTTCATACTTACAAGTATAATGCAAGTGCAGGGACAACTGCTACATTTATAAATATTCACCTTAGTATGGACGGTTGTTGCGGCGCCGATTGCTGGGATGAGCAAATGGCTATTGTTGACCTTGACTTTAGCATCCCCCCAAACCAATGGTCTGAAGATTGTATTGAATATTTGACCAACCTAATTGATGAGAATGTAGCAATTGACCAAGAACTTATTTTTGAAAAAGAACGGGCCGATATTGCTAACCAACAAGTGTGCGATGAGGTAACCGAAGAGTTTTTTGTAACTAGACAAACCAATGAATACCATTATACCCTTTATTACTACGACCAAGCAAATAACCTAGTTCAAACCGTACCTCCTAACGGGGTGCGTCCCCTTCCTTTGGCCGGTAATTTCTCAAATGGCAAATACATTGTAAACCAATCCACCAGTCAGTTTGAGCAGCCAAATCATATTATGGAGACAAGGTATAAATACAACTCCATAAATCAACCTGTAGCCCAGTGGACACCGGATGGGGGTTATACATTATTCACCTATAATGAGAAAGGCCAACTTTTGGCCTCCATAAATGCCGATCAAGGCGTGTTGGGTAGCCACCATGTGGCCGTTCAAGACTACACATCAAGCTCTTTTAATGCACAGACTACAGCTCAAGTTTGGACCACCAAAACTTGGTATGATGCCCACGGCAGAATTATTGAAACCGCAGAACAAGAACAAGACTGGGTTTTCAATTATGGAGACCTAGGTGGCGGTTCCGCAGCACTTATGACTTGGGATTTTGGTTCCACAAGCGGCAATAAGCGTGAAATTGTTAGTACCTATTATGATGTTGCCTCAGATATTTCAGGTGCGGCATTCAAAGGAGATTTTGTCCGTGCTAGAATAGGTAAGGTTACTTATTCGGAAAAAGCACCCATTCAAACAGGGGTATATGATCACGCATACCATTACCGTTACGACCTATTTGGAAATGTGGTTAGCCTATTGCAGGATGATCGTGCCATAGAATATTTTGGGCAACGCTTTGCACGAACCGACTATTATTTTGATCAAATATCAGGAAAGGTTGTAAATGTGAAATATCAATTGGGTAAGGTTGATGCTTTTGAGCATTTGTATCATTATGATGCAGACAATCGCCTAACTAAAGTACACACACCTTCCTTTTCTACGCTGGCAAATATTAACCTTCCTCACCTTTTTTGGATCAAGGATGCTACCTATGAATATTATTTACACGGACCTTTAGCCCGTATGGAGTTAGGTGCCGATCGAGTTCAAGGCCTGGATTATGCTTATACCTTACAAGGCTGGCTAAAAGGGGTGAATTCAGATGTTTTGCTGCCTATACATGATATGGGTAAAGACGGGTATATTGACCCGAATTTCACCAACCCCAATGGCTTGGTAGCATACGATGCTATTGGCTTTACCCTTGGCTATTACAATAGAAATACCGGTTCTGGAGCCGTAAAACGGGATTATATTGCTGCTGGAGAAGGCCACACTACCTTGCCTTGGATTCCTTTTCAACAGGAAACCAATGGAACAGCCTATGACTACAATGTTTTGTACAATGCCACTCATGGACTATATAACGGGAATATTAGCCGAATGAGCGTAGCCCTTCGAGACCCTAACGAACAGCACATGGAGGTTATGGGGAATTATTATCATTACGATCAATTGAACCGGATTGTACATAAGGGTAATGTTTTGCACTCGATGTCTCCTGCTCCTTCCTACAGCTACCCTACCACACCTGGAACCCATGTCCCTTATGCATTGTGGAATGCAGGAAGTGGTGTGGTTAATTCTGAAAAATACAGAGAGCACTTTACCTATGATGCCAATGGGAACATTTTAACTCAACGCAGGAATGGCGACCAGTTAAACAGCAATGGAAATTATGTAATGGAGAACTTCATTTATCAGTATGGAGGTGTTTCCGGTGCTGATTTGAATTCCTTTTGTCCCTCGGATGAAGGGGAATGCCCGGCTGAACCTTCCTGTTTGGAGCCGGGATGCTCAAGTGACCTTAGCTGCTGCATTCCTTGTTGCAGTGCCCAGTCCGTTTCTGACTTCAGCTTTGAAAATAACCGTTTGGAACAACTTTGCGAAACCCAAGGAGACGACCAGTTGTACGACAACGATATCAACCAGGGCACTCGGGGCTATCAATACGACCAACGAGGCAATTTGGTCCAAGATTTAGGAGAAGAAATTGACCAGATTAAATGGACCTTAGCAGGAAAGGTTAAGGAAGTAATTAGAACCGCAAGCTCTAACAAAGCAGATCTGGAATTCTATTATGATGCCCTAGGTCGTAGAATTGGAAAAGTGGTTAAACCAAGAAACGGATCCGGTATAGAGCCAAAAACCAAGTGGAAATGGTTGAATTACCGCTTGGATGCACAAGGGAATGTGATGAGCGTTTATGAAATAAAATACGTACCTTCTCGTTCGGAATACGTTATGACACGCACCGAAGCACATATTTATGGTTCTGAGCGTATTGGGATGTATACGCGTGAAGTAGAGGTTAGCAGCTACAGTCAACCGCCATTGGAAGACCCCTCTCAGCATCAACCTGCCGTGTTTGTTCCGGCTTTCCCGGGCCATATGAGCAATTCGGGGAATACCGTGCCGGGCGCAGGAGCCATTTACGATCCAAACTTTGGTCTCCCCAATGTGCAAACCGGGGTTGCGTTTCAAAAGACTTCGCCAGCTATCCAACCAACTACACCGGGAGGACCTCCCCCCAATACTGTTGTACTCGGGACCCGCTTGTATGAGCTGAAAAACCATTTAGGAAATGTGTTAGCCACCATCACGGATTTTCGTAAAGGATTGCCGGCAGCTCCTGGAGGGACTTCGGTGAGTTATTATTTTCCTAACATAAAACATACGACCGACTATTCAGCATTCGGCGCGCCCCTCCCCGGCCGTACCTTCGACTCCGAATACGTGAACCAACAGGTGACCACCACCACTCAGGTGCACAGCGCTGATTTTGAATCTGCTACGGGGGTATCTTTGTGTAGTGGTCCTCCGGCGCAGAGCAAATGGGACGACTGGCAGACCACCTGGTGTACGGCCGATGTGTTGGTGGAGCGGGAGCAGGAATCCGGCTCGAGCAACTATTGGTTGGCGGTGAATTCCAAGTATTGCACCAACGGGGCGATGTTCACTTTTTATCCGACCGATGAGACGCATACGGTGACGATGGACGTGACTTTTGGCACGGCGACTTCGGTGAATGTGCTGTTGTTTTGGCGTTGTCCGGGCGGTGGCGGCAGTTGGACCAGTTCCAGCTTTATGACCAACGTTTCGGGCACGGCGGGAAGCACGAGTCCGGTGTCGTTTACCTTTAATCCGGCGACGTTGAGCCCCTCCGCCAGCGGCTGCGAAGTCATGATCATGGTCCGAAAAAACTCCTGCGCCTCCACGGTGGAGACCTTTTATTTGGACAATGTGAACATTAGCTACCAAAGCACCAGCACGCAGCCGGTGTTGGTGAAGGCGGGGTATCGGTATGGGTTTAATGGGCAGGAGAAGGATAATGAGGTGATGGGGGAAGGAAATTCCTATACGGCAGAGTTTTGGAATTACGATGCACGGTTGGGGAGGCGGTGGAATGTGGATCCGAAGCCAGATGCTTCTCTTAGTAATTACTCAGTATTTTCAAATAATCCGGTGTACTTTATGGATATTTTAGGTGATACTATAACAGCTTCCAAAGAAGGGGCTGAGGTTTATATGAGAGGTTTTGAAAAGACACTAGGGAGGATTAACCCATTTTTTTATGATGAAAGCACTTCTGAAATTCGATTTGATAAAGAGATTTTACAGTTAGCAAGGGAACAAGCTACTTGCGAGGGCCTAGACCTTATTAATGCAACTGTCTATCTAATTGAACATGGGCAATCAAGAATTATTATGGTTAACCATGGAGATCCTCTTCCTGGCAGTAACGCTTTACAGGAAAAGACTAGCCTGGAATTGGAGAGTCGAGGGGCTGTAACTATTTCTTTTATTAGTAAGACGGGCAGGTTTATAGGCGCAGACATCTACCTTGCAAGAAATCCAAAAAGTTATACAGGAGCTGAGTCACCAATAAACCCCAAATACGATAGTTTTGGAAACTTAATAGCGCACGATGGCTTCATTAAAGAAGAAAAACAGTTAACAGCTGATGATATTTCGATGAATGGATTGCATGAATTGTATCATCCCTTTTTGCGGGGTACCAAACCTAGTCTTTCTCAGAAAGAGCACAACGGTTTAGTTGAAGATTTTGAGAATAGATTGAGACAAACATATCAGGTTGGCAGTGAAATAAAACGTGCAAGAGTAAAAGGCTATGGTAGAATTAAGTATACTGTACCAACATTTATGGGAGGTAGAGGGCTTCCGCATGATTCTAATGATTAAAGGCCACTATATATTTAAAACTTAATGAGGGATAGTGTAATAAGAATGTTAGCCCTTTTGGCTTTCTCCTTTGGTATTGTTTGTCTTGGTTGTAAAGGCTCAAAGGCTGAATATGTTGTAAACTATGTGGATTATAGGAGAATCTCAGATAGTTTGAGAAACACCTTTCTTCAAAAAGGCGATCCATTTTTTTGTTATAGACGAGGCCTCTATCCTACAACCACCGTTTATTATTTCCTACTCAATGAGGATAGTTGTAAGGTATTCAAAATAAATCAAACAGAGTTCTCGTTACTCAAATCCCCTCCTCAAACTTGGCTTTGCCCAAATTTCGATAGTTCTTTAATTGATATTTTTTATCTGGTAAGGAAACCTGTAGTTCATGATGGAAAAATACTTGTTATCCATCACGCTGACAAGTTTTATATTGAGCTATTTGATTCATCTAGACATTTAAAAAGTTCGTGGGCATATTATGAACTTCCCTATAATGTGGTTTTGGAAAAGTTTATACTAAACCTTGAAAGCCGACTGTTAAGCTTGGAGTTGTTAAATCCACATTTCTGGGTCGTTCTTAAAAGGCCTGCGATAAAACTTAGGAAGAAAAGGTAGAAAGAATCTCAAAATTATGATTTCCAGGTTTTTATTTTTCCGAAATTTCATTTTCCAATCTTTGAGGCGTCAAGTTGTTATAGCGACTGTAGTGGTCGGCCAAAACTGGACAACAAAATCTAAATGCTTAAATTACGTTTATGAGCAAACAAAGAGACAGCTTCCCTAAAATAAAGCAACTCCAAAATATCGCCCCTCCGGCCCAAAAATGAGGGCCCGGTGCCGTGTAGCCTTTGCGCTGGGTAAGCATTCAGCCAACCCCATATTCCTCACCTCCAAAACTCCCCTCAACTTTGGGCAAACCAAAAAATTATGTCCAATAACGATCAAAAACGAGAGGCCATGCTGGCTTTGGTAGAGGAATGGCGTCAAAGTGGAGAAACCCAGGCTCATTTTGCTGCAAAACACCAAATCTCTTTTGCTAAATTTCAATACTGGGTTCGAAAAAGTAAGGCCGCCGCTACACCGGAGGAATTTTTGGAACTGCCCTTGCCAAGTTCAGGACAGATTTGTGTACGCTATCCCAACGGAGTAGAGCTTTTGCTTCCTCCCGGAATGGCAGCTGCTCAAGTGCTGACTTTTATCGGGTACTAAGCCATGTTTTCTATTACCGGCGGGCGCTTTTTTCTGTACAAAGTTCCCACAGATATGCGCAAAAGTTTCGATGGGCTTTGTGGGCTTGTGACCAATCAAATGCAGCTCAATGTAATGAGTGGAGATGTGTTTGTGTTCATCAACCGCAGCCGCAACCGCATGAAATTGCTGCGGTGGGAGCCGGGAGGCTTGGTTTTGTTTTACAAACGCTTGGAAAAAGGCACATTTCCCCTGCCCAAAGAGGGCGGAAAAGCCGATTTGAGCTATGATGAATTGGTGATGATTATCCATGGTATTCGTTTGGAAAATGCAAGAAAAAGCACTCGATTTTATCCACATAGAAAGTGAATAAAAAGCTAGTAAAAACAGGGGTTTCAGCCGCATTTTTCGTACTTTTATTCCATGTCCGAATTGGAGCAATTTAAACGAATTAATGCCCAGCAGGCTCAACGGATTTTAGAGCTTGAATTCCAGCTTAAAGAGCTCAAGCGTTTGATTTTTGGCTCCAAAAGCGAGAAACGAAAGTTGGACACCGCACATCCCAACCAGTTAAGTCTTTTTGATTTTCCGGACGAGGCTGAAGATGTTGAAAAACCCTCAACTGTTGAGGTTCCTGCCCATGAGCGCAGCCAACACAAGGAAAAGAAAAGGCCCTTACGCCTTGAAATTCCCGAAGGTTTAGAACGGCGGATCGAAGTCATCGAACCCGACTCAGTACCCGAAGGTGCCGTCAAGATTGGCGTAGATGTGACCGAAGTGCTCGAGTATGAGCCCGGCAAATTATTTGTTAGGCATATCGAACGCCCTAAGTATGCCGTTCCAACTGCCCCCGGAGAAACCCGGATCATTATTGGGGATTTGCCAAGCATGATCATCCCCAAAGGAAATGCAGGGGTAAGCTTATTGGCCTTCTTGCTTGTCTCCAAGTTTGTAGACCACCTTCCTTTTCACCGCATCGTAAAGATTCTTGCGCGCAACGGCATCAAAATCCCCGAATCAACCATCAACGGTTGGTATGCTGCGGTATGCAAATATCTGGAAGTACTCTACGACCAGATGATAAAGGAAATCGCCAGTGGAGATTATGTATGTGCCGATGAAACCGGCCTGCCGGTGTTAACCAAAGACAGCCCCAAGGCTGCGCATAAAGGATTTTTGTGGGCCTATTATTCGCCTGTAGACAAACTGGTGGTATTTGATTATCAACCCAGCCGAGGAAAGGCTGCGCCCAACACATTTTTAAAGGACTTTCAAGGTTTCCTGCAAGTGGATGGCTATGCCGGTTATAATGACCTGGCCAGAAAAGAAGGGGTTACTGCATTGGGCTGTCTAGCTCATGCCCGCCGCAAGTTTGAGCATGCCAAGGACAACGATGTCAAAAGAGCCAATAAGGCATTGGACTTTATAGGAGCGCTTTACGCCGTTGAAGCCAAGGCTAGAGAGGACAAAATGAATACTCAAGAGCGTAAGGCATATCGTTTAGAATATGCAGAACCAATATGGGATGCTTTTGAGATTTGGTTAGAAGAGCAACGCAACAGCCTTTTGCCTCAAAGTGCCATAGGAAAAGCCTTTGGCTATACCTTTGAATTCTGGGATCGGCTCAAAGTCTATCTGCAAGATGGCCGATTAGAAATAGACAACAACCTAATCGAAAACACCATTCGTCCGATAGCCTTGGGCAGAAAGAACTACATGTTTGCCGGTTCTCATGAAGGAGCCAAACGTGCGGCTATTATGTACAGCTTACTAGGCACTTGTAAAGCAAGAGGAATAAATCCATTGCAATGGATGACCGAAATGCTCAGCAAACTGCCTGATCACCCCGCCAACAGGCTGTTGGAACTTCTGCCGCGATAAAAATAGAATAAGGCTTTGGGGGAAAAAATATGTAGTTCACCGTATGCTTAC
>JAUHWY010000055.1 GCA_030427255.1 Bacteroidia bacterium
TTAAAGTCCCTAGGGATATAATAGAATCCGACGAGTACCTAAGCGAAAAGTTTAGCAGAGGTCAGGCCTTAATCGACCTTATTAACTTAGCCTTGTACCGAGAAAAAAGGTATCGAATTAGAGGTATTGAGGTTGTTGGCAATCCGGGTGAGGTTCATTGCTCAAGCCAATATTTGGCAGACCGTTGGCAATGGTCAAGAGGCAAAGTGATGCGTTTTTTGGACGAATTGGAGGAAAAAAGGTACATAGAACAACAGAAAACCCCAGTAATAAAGGTGCTTAGACTGCTATTTTTAGATGGCCATAGTACACCAGAACGAACACTAAATAGGACAGCAAATAGGACACCTAATAGTACAGTAAATAGTACAACAAATAGTACAACCTTAGAAGAAGGAAAGAAGGAAAGAAGGAAAGAAGGAGAGAATACAATAAGAGAGAGAGAAGCACCCACTCCCGAAGTTTTGCCAAATTTTGACAAGTCAGAATCGGGCAAGCCGGAAGCGCCAGCCTTAAATACTCAAGCCGAGCCGGAAGGCCAAAAGAAAAAAAGTTCCGCGCAAAAAAGAAAAGGTACAGAGCCGGCAATTTCGGAGGCGGATTTCGTGGCGGCGGCATTACCCGAAAAGTTTAACCCGAGGCAACCCGGCTACTTAGACCTATGCAACGCCTTGGCCGAGTTTTACAAAGAGAAAAAAGGGAAAAAGACAGGGGCGGCCGCCAAGGCGTGTAAGCACCAGTTGGAGCAATACGACATACGCACCTGTATCAATTCATTGCAGATGGCTGCACTAGGCAAGTGGGAGGGATTTCATCCGAAGCGACCGGGCCCCGACTTTATGCCGCACTTAATCGAGCAGCACCCGGCAACGGCTAAACCGGCGCAAATCCAGATAAACGGAAGCAGCTTAGCGATAGACAAACTTAGACCGGGTTGGTTGCAACAGAACATTAAGTACTTAGAGACTTACAAAAACTTCGCTCAGGCGTTGGATTTGCGAGCCGACCTGTATTTTTTAAAGGAAACCGGAAGGCTGCCCAACGCCGCTGAGTTAAATGAAGTTAAAAAGGCGCACGAGGGTGGGAAGATTGATTTAATGGCTTTAAATTTGGACGTATGAACGATTTACACAGATTCGACCTTAAAACACGGGCTTGGAACTTGTCTAAACAAATCCTTTTACCCGTAGAGGAAGGAGGTCAGCCCGGGTTTTATTTGGCCGGGGATTCGGAAAAACAGGCTTTGGCTGCTATTTTTAAGGCTGCAGAAGACGGCCGAAACGTGTACATTTACGGCAACTCAGGAACCGGCAAAAGCACGATTGTACAGATTTTGCACAATGCGTTGCCCCCGGAAGAAAGGCCGGTGATTTGGAACGTGTCAAAGCTGCAAATGGAAATCAAGTCGAACCGAAACCCGGAGCATCACCTAGCAACGTTTTTGGCTGCCCATGCAAGAAAGTGGTTAATTTTAGACGACATGGGAGCGGAACCCGATTGGAAGCAGTACGGCGTGGGTATAAACTTTGCGTATGAGGTGCTTGAAAACCGTCGTCTTAGAAGCGTTCCGACATGGATTATTAGCAACTCCGACCCGGTTGCCTTGGCCGCAAAATACGAAGGCGAGCCGAGCCGGGTGGCGGAAAGGTTAAAGAAATACGCTCCGATTTTGTGCGCTTACGATTCGTTGACCTTGAAGCGAAAGTTAAAGCCGAGGCCATGGCCGACGGTTCAATGGCCGAAGCCGGTAGATAAGGCCGTTCCATGCCCGGAGCCGATTAAGGCCGAAATTACCGATAAGCTTCGCAAGGTGGCGGCTAGGGTAGAGACCTTCCCTGACCGGCCGGGGCTGGGCGAGCAGTTGAAGCTAGGTTTGGGGTTTGAGTAATTTTAAAAATTAGACAAATGAGCAACGAAATTTTAACCGAAATTCAGGAGAAGCTAAAAAGCTTAGAGTATGAGCTTAAGATTTGGGACGACGAATATGAGGGCGGCGGCCAGTTAGCCAAAAGGGAGCTAACGGGTAAAGTTGAAGCTTACCGGGAAATCTTGGGGATGATGGGTAGTTTAAGGTCAGATGCCGGGGAGTTGGGAGGCGGCGGCCTTGTCTGCCCGAAAAATTTCGCCGCTTGGTGCCAAGAAAACTATTCGATTGAAATACCTGAGAGGGTGGTTATGGAATACGAAAGGTATTATAATGCCATGGGGCAAGGCGAACAGTTAAAAGCTTTCTTGCTTTTCATTCAAGAAAATGCCCCTAACTATCGAACAAAGCAATTAAAGCCTGACCAGGTAATTAAAGCATACTTAGAAAGCCAATAATTGCCCACAACGCAATCGGGTTTTTACGGATTTGAAAACGAGAACAAATGACAAGAGAAGAATTTCAAAAGAAAGTATCAGAACGCTTTCAGAATGCAGATAGTGGATTTGGCAATATGACACAGCGAGAACTTATCTTATTGCAGATAGCTTCAAATGTGTACAATGGAG
>JAUHWY010000013.1 GCA_030427255.1 Bacteroidia bacterium
ATCCACCGGGACCGGTAACCACGAGCGAGGTATTGTAGGTTCCGGGTTGTGGGTAATTGTAATTGGGGCTTTGTTGGTTGGAGCTTTGTCCATTGCCATAATCCCAATTGTATGCAAGGTTTCCACCGCCTTGAATAGTAGATGTATTGGTAAAAGGCACAGCATTGCCATGGCAGGTTTGCGGCGCAGAATACTGTGCGTTTGGAATGGCGTACACCGTAAAGTTTTGGGTTTCGGTGTCAACACATCCATTAGCTGAGGTAGTGGTAAGAGTAATGGTGTAGGTCCCAGGGCTACCGTAATTGAAGTTCGGGTTTTGTTGCCCGGAGGTTTGACCATTACCTAAGTTCCATTGGTTAGAGGTAATGGTGCCAGGAGAGGCAATGGTAGAAGTATTGGTAATTTGTCCTGTTAATCCACAGGGTGGTGGAAGGGTAAAGGAGGCAACTGGGAGAGGGTTTACGCTTACTTGCTGAGTAAGGGTGTCGCTGCAATTTCCTGCTCCGGTAGCAATCAGGGTTACATTGTAGGTGCCTGCTTGTTGGTAATTATGGGCAGGGCTGGGAAGCGTAGAACTATTTCCATCTCCAAAATCCCATTGATAGGTCAATGGACTTCCCCCCGTAATATTACTTGTATTAAAAAACGGCAATTGATTTCCTTCACAAACCGATTGGAAAGAAAATGCTGCCGTCGGAAAGGCATTCACATTGATTTGTTGCACCAAGGTATCTGTGCAGTTGGAGTTGTCTGTAGTTACCAGGGTAACATTATAACTGCCCGGAGTGGCGAAAGTATGGCTTGGGTTTTGTTGGTTGCTGGTATTGCCATCCCCAAAATCCCACGACCAAGTAGTGATGGTATTGGGTGACCCAACGGTTGATGCATCTGTAAATTGCTTTGACAATCCACATAAGGTATCGACCGAAAAAGCGGTTTGTATAACAGGAGGCGGAGTAACCGGAATAACAACAGTATCTGCGCAACCTGCCGGAGCTTGGGCAATAAGGGTAACGTTGTAGGTTCCCGGTTGTTGATATTGGTGTACCGGGTTTTGTACGGTGGACGTATTTCCATCTCCAAAATCCCAAGACCACTGGGATGGCCAAGAATTAGGAATGATAGTGGAGTCTGTAAATTGTACGGTTCCGTTACAAAGGTTGGAGGTGTTGAAATGAGCTACAGGAATTAAAGGCAATACGTTGGTTGTCAACATCGCCGTACATCCGGTCTCGGAGGTAATGGTTACCGACCAAGGGATTGGGTTGATATGAGGATTGATAACGGTAACCGATGGGGTAGTAGCACCGTTGCTCCACAAGTAATTTTGAAATCCCGCAGGGGCAGTCAAGGTTGCCAAAGTATCTCCTTGACAATAAGCTACGTCAATTTGCAAGGGGCGACACCTCGCAACAATATAACCATAGCCAAAGTGGCCTCCGTAGCCACAGTCCGAAGTGGTTATTTCAATCGTTACATTTTGCCCTACCAGCTGCGTTAAATCAATACCGGATAAGGTCCAGTCTTTCCAGCGAATGCTTCCTTGATTATTCCAACCGGGTACCCCAGGCTGTGCAGAAATATTGACAAAAGTACATGGTACTATCAGTCCGTTTTGGTTCCGAACTTGAATTTGAATCCGGGGTTGCACATTTTGAGGATGGCCCGGATCCTCCAAAACAGCTGCCCATTGGTACTCGAACAGGGTATTTTGACCGGTTACCTGAAAAGTATAAGACAATCGTTCTGCTTGATATCCAGTGCCGCTATTTCCAACCCTGGCAGAATGAGCATAGCCTCCCGGAACCGTTACCAAAGCAGGTACTAAGGGGTCAATGTTGGGATTCATTATGGTGTGACGCCCAGGAACAATAACATTGTTTACGGTTATCTGAATGGGACCTGTCCCTGGTATGATTTGCCCGGTTGCTCCTGTCCAATTGGTGAAATTGCCCATTGAAAAATCAGCATTCGGGCAACTAAAATTAATCACCTGAGCTTGTGACACAGAAATCAACAAAAACCCACCAAAAAATAACAGGATTTGTTTAAAGAACGGTAACTTTTTCCCCATGTCTAGTACTGGTATGTAAAAAAACACTTGTTTCTTACATGTAAAAATACTAAACTATTTTATCTAAGACAAATTGTTTTGAAAAGTAGACAATGTCTTTTTGTGCTTGTGGAAAATTTGAAACTTATGGTAAATCTTTGATGATCACTTTTTAACTATTTCTGATACTTCTTGTTTTATTTTCAACGTGCTGCATCTGAGTCTAAACTTTGAGTCCCCAAAAGCCCCTATTCAATTAGGCATCCGTAAATGATCCCTCCGCATTTTGACTCTAATCATTGCCCATTTTATCTGCGCATTTTTGTGCAAATGATTTACCACCTAAGTTGATGGTTTGGGGCGCCTTTTCCGGTGCTTGGCTTTACTCCGCAGTTCAAGCCCTTGCATAAGAGCCCTTTAGGGAGCTTGCTGCGCTCCGCTCCTAAAGGCCTTCTTTTGCATAGGGCTTGCTCTTTGCGGGGTATCGCCGCGCCCCGGGGCGAACTTTCTAAACTTTGCTGTGTGTTGCAAGGAAAACCTAAATTCCGTCCAAAATAATAAGCTTCCACCCGAAGGTCTTCAGCGAACCAGGTTCAATTTTCCTCTGAATTCTTGCCATTCTCCAAAGGGATCCCGAACCCGAATGAAATACACGTAAACTCCTTGCTGTACCTCCTCTCCTTTATAATAGCCATCCCACCCTGTGGTTAGGGCATTTCTATTCTTTAAAAAGACGATTTCGTCTCCCCAACGGCTGTAAATCCGTAATTCGGCATCTACGATTCCCCGGCCTTCAATTTTAAACACATCGTTTATTCCGTCATTATTGGGAGAAAAGGTATTAGGTATAAACACGGTGAAATCTGTATTCACTTGAATGGAGTGGCTTATAGAGTCAGAACAGCCATGCTCATTAGCAACCCATAAGTATATTTGATAGTTACCGGTGTCGGCCGGATATACATGAGAAACATTCATGGAGTTATACACGCTACCGTCGCCCATGTCCCAGTAAAACTGATTGGGTCCACCTAAACTTTGATTCGTACAAACAATGCTTCTATCTACCACCGTTAACTCAGAGGGAGTAAATGAAAACTGAGCATCCGGCAAGGCGTAGGCCTCAATCATTTGGGGCAAAAGAATTGTGCTGTCGCAGCCTTTATCTGAAACGGCATGAAGAGTCACGGTATATAGCCCCGGATTCATATACCATTGACTCGGATGTTCAACATTTGTTGTGGTACCAAGACCTAAATCCCAAGTGTAGCTTGCGATTGTATTTCCAGCAGGTATGGTTGTTTCATTTTCAAACACAACCTGCAAGGGAGCGCAACCGGTTAGGGGCGTTGCACTAAAGCTTAGCCTAGGCCTTGGATGAATGCTTACCAAGTCGCTGATGCTGTCTGTGCAACCCTCGCTGGAACTAACAACTAAGCTTACCTGGAAACTACCGTCGTTGCTAAATTGAACCACCGGATTTTCCATAGTGGAGTTGGCCAAACCTCCCGCCCCAAAGTCCCACTCATTCCCGCTAATGGCTCCGCCGGAAATGGTAGACATATTTTGAAATGAGACAGGAACTCCTGAGCAGGCATTTTGAAAAGAAAAGTCTGCAGTAGGAACTACCCATACATTGGTTAAACCCGTAACCGTATCGCTGCACCCATTTGCAGAGCTTACAATTAGGCTTACTGGATAAGCGCCCGGACCGGCATACACATGGTTGAACGTATTGCTGTTGTAACTTCCTCCATCCCCTGTGGTCCACTGCCATTGGGTGATTTGATCGTTTTGCACCGTAGAGTTATCTGAAAATGGGGTGGCTAAGCCATCACAAGTATTGGGGGCAGAAAAGGACGCCGAAGGCCAGTGATGATTCGTATATGGCAGTGTTGTTGTATCTGTGCAGCCCTGACTTGTTGTAACAACTAGGCTAACGTTATAGGTTCCATTGGTGGCGTAGGTGTGCGTTGGAGCATTCCCGGAACCGCTGTTCCCATCTCCAAAACTCCAATTCCATCCTGATATGTTACTTGGAGGAGCTACTGTAGCTTGGCCGGTAAAGTTTGCTGTCATCCCACAGGAAGGAGGAAGACTAAAGTTGCTAACGGGCGTTGGACTTACCGTTAATGGAGCGGTTGCCGTATCCGCACAACCACCTAGACCCGTTACTACAAGGCTAAGATTGTATTGCCCATGAGTACCATATATATGGGAGGGGTTTTGTTGTGTGGAGCTGTTGCCATCACCAAAGTCCCATTGCCAAGTTGCAATGCTTGAGTTTTGGATGGTGGATTGGTCGTTAAATGGCACCGAAGTTTGATCGCAGACCTGAGGGTGATTAAATGCTGCTTGGGGAATAGCCCAGGTGCTAAAGGCTTGCACCAGGGTGTCTGTACATCCCTCGTTGGAGCTTACAATTAAGGAAACATTGTATGTGCCGGGATTTGTAAATTGGTGAATGGGATCTTGTTGGCTGGAGCTCTGCCCATTGCCAAAGTTCCATTGGTGGGAAGTAATGGTCCCGGGTTGGGCAATGGAGGAAAGGTTGGAAAAGGCATTGGTTAGTCCGCAAGAATCAGGTAAAGAAAATGCTGCTATTGGAGTGGGGGAGATGTTTACCTGGTTGGTAACCGTATCGGTGCAACCGCCCACGCCGGTTACAACAAGCGTAACGTTGTATTGTCCATGTTGTGGGTAGTTGTAGACCGGATTTTGTGTGGTTCCAATTTGTCCATTACCGAAGCTCCAAGCCCATTGAGTGATTTGGGAGTTCTGAATGGTGGACTGGTCTTGGAAGGGCACAGCATTTCCATGGCAAGTTTGCGGCCCGGAGAAGGCTGCCTGAGGAATAGAAAAGACGGTAAAGTTTTGCGAAACGGTATCGGTACAACCGTCAGGGCTGGTTACGGCATGGGTAATGGTATACGTACCGGGCGTTTGGTAATTGTAGGAGGCGTTTTGGGTATTTTGTGTTTGTCCGTTGCCCAAATCCCAATGGTAGGTGTTGGGGTTTCCTGGTTGCCCCACATTGCCTGTGCTCAAAAAAGTGCCGTTGAGTCCACAGGAGTCCGGCATGGTAAAGGAAGCGGTAGGGCCGGTATGAACAACCACCACTTGATGGGCTGTGTCGGTGCATCCATTGGGTTCTGAAACCACTAAGCTAACATTGTAATTGCCAGGTTGTGGGTACGTGTAATTGGGGCTTTGTTGGTTGGAGCTTTGGCCGTTGCCGAAATCCCAAGTATAGCTAAGATTTCCCCCGCCTTGACCTACAGAAGTATTGTTAAATGCTACCGCATTCCCAAAACAAGTTTGGGGTGCAGAAAATTGGGCTTGCAAGGATGGTGCCACCGTAAAACTTTGAGTTTCGGAATCCACGCAGCCATGCGAAGATGTGACTGTTAAGCTTAGGGTATAAGTACCCGGTGTGTTGTAATTGAAGCTGGGATTTTGCTGATTGGAGGTCTGCCCATTGCCGAGATTCCATTGATACCCTGTAATGACTCCCGGATTGGCTATGGTAGAAGTGTTGGTGATTTGTCCGGACAAACCACATGGCGGAGGTAAGCTAAAGGATGCTTGGGGGACGGGGTGGATGTTCACCAATTGAGTAGCTGTATCTGCACAGCCTCCGGGGCCATTGGCAATTAAGGATACATTATATGAGCCTGATTGCTGAAAGGCATACCATGGACTGTGCTGAAACGAAGAACCTCCATTTCCAAAATCCCATTGATAACTCATGCCTCCCCAGCCCTGAATGCTGCTTTGGTTGCTAAAAGGGATATTGTTACCCGGACATGCTGTTTGAAAGGAGAATGCTGCGTTGGGAATGGCATATACCAGAATTTGGCGAAATATGGAATCGGAGCACCCAAACCCATCTGTAACCCTTAAGATTACGTTATAGGTTCCCGGACTAGTATACATGTGCACAGGGTTCTGAAGGGTGGAGGTATTTCCGTCTCCAAAATCCCAAAACCATTGTGCAACAGACCCAGGCCCGGAGATGCTTGTGCTGTCGGTAAATTGTTTACTCAAGCCACAAAGACTGTCTACCACAAAATCTGCCTGTATATCAGGAGCTACTGTTATAGGTAGGGTAACGGTATCTCCACAACCGGCCAAATTCTGAGCAATTAAGGTTACGTTGTAAGTCCCTGATTGCTGGTATTGATGTGTTGGGTTTTGTGCGTTTGAACTTTGGCCATCTCCAAAGTCCCATGACCAATATGAGGCATAGGAGTTTGGTATTGCCGTTGAATCTAAAAATTGAACCGCTTTGTTGCACAAATTGGAATAACCAAAATGAGCAATCGGTACAATGGGATGAATGTTTGCCGAAAGCGTAGCAGTACAGCCTGTTTCTGAAGTAAGGGTAACCGTCCAAGGAGCCTGATTCGGTGGGGGATTTTGAAGGGTGACGCTTTGGGTGGTATCTCCATTGCTCCATAAATAGTTGGTAAACCCTGCCGGTGCAGACAAAACAGCCGTGGTGTCCCCTTGGCAATAATTTAAATCAATTTGTAGAGGGCGACACCGTGCTACAAGGTATGCATACGCAAAATGACCACCCAAGGCACAATCCGCCGTGGTTACCTCAATGGTTACGTTCTGACCAATTAAGCCACTTAAGTCTAAAGCTGAGACGGTCCAATCTTTCCAATTTTTAACATTGTTGGGACCAAATGTTATGGTGTTCCAACCTGAGTTGTTTGCTTGGGGAACATAATCCAAAAATGTACAGGGGACTGGCTGCCCAAATTGGTCCCTAACTTGGATTTGCAGTTTGGGCCGTATGTTCGGGGGGTGACCTAGCGGTGCATCCATAACTGCCGCCCATTGGTATTCAAAAAGTGTATTTTGAGGACTAACAACAAAAGTATAACTCAATCGGTCTACCTCCGCCCAAATACCAGAATTTCCAATCCTTGCAGAGTGCTGGTATCCAGGTGGTACCGTATTCAAACTTGGAGCTATGGGATCTGTTCCCGGATTCATAATGGTATGTCGTCCCGGGTTTATGGTGTTGAACTGCGTAATGTTTATGGACCCTAATGGATTATGTGTGCCCATAGACCCCACCCAATTGGTGAAGCTCCCAAAAGAAAAATCTGCATTGGGACAGCCTAAGTTAACTCCCTGACCATAACTAAGGCCTACCCCGAAAAAAAACAATACACTTAGTATGTGGGCGATGGTGGGGTTGATAGAACGCATAGCCTTAGCTTTGAGTGACTATTATAGTATGAACATACAAAATTAAACCTTACAAAGTAAAGAGGCAAGAAAACTACTTCATTTTTTAAGTTTTAAGGTTTTTAGTTGTCTATTTACAAACTCAATCAACCTTTGGTCGATTATTAAGCCATGGTTTGCAAAAAAAAAAGAGGCCGAAGCCTCTTTTAAAATTTAACGAATCAGGTGAAGTCTACCGCGGTACTCATACCATTCTCCAAAAATATCCCGGGCACGAATTCGATAGGTATAGGTGTCCTTTTTCAACAACTCTCCATCTTTGGTTCCATCCCATCCTTTTTTCATGGGCTCTAAATTACGTTGGCTATGCAATAGTTCACCCCAGCGGTTAAAAATGTCCAGCTCAACCTCCACCACAGCAGCGCCGCGCACCAAAAAGACATCGTTTAGACCGTCTCCATCGGGAGTAAAGGCATTGGGTATATACAAGCTGTATTCAGGCAAAACCGTAACCGGACGAGTGGTCGTATCCGCACAGCCGTATTGGTTAAATGATATTAAGGTAACCCAGTAGGTAGCCGTGTCTGCCGGATACAAAACGGTGGGGTTATTCTCTGTGCTGGTTTCCCCATTACCGAAATCCCATTCGCTTGATTCTCCCATATCCGAAAGGTTGCCAAACTGCACCAATGGATTGTTGGTGGTAGGTGTTTCCGGGCTATATTCAAAAATAGCCGTAGGTTGAGGACGTACAGTAATGTAGGCCGTTTTGGTTATGCTTGTGTCGCAACCTTTGTCTGAACGGGCATACAAAGAAACGTCATAGGTTCCCGGTGCATTTGGATAACTATGGGTAGGACTTTGCTGGGTAGAAGTAAAGCCATCCCCAAAAGTCCACATCCAATCCACTACTTGACCCGTATTTATGGTGGTTAGGTTGTTAAACAAGGGAGCTACCGGATAACAACCATCTACAGGGTCGGCATCCCAGTCAATTTCCGGATTTGGCCAAACCGACAAACTTTTGGTTATGGAGTCAATGCATCCGTGATTGCTGGAAGCAATTAAAGTAACAGGATAGAGCCCATCTCCGGGATAATTTGCAGTTGGGTTGGTGGCATTGGAGCTGCCTTGACCTGCACCCAAATTCCAAGTATAGTTGGGTATAGAACCGCTTGGTATGGTGGATTGGTTGGTTAACTGGGTAGTGTAACCCTCACACACTTCCGTAAAAGTAAAATCAGGAATGGGTAAGGGATAAATGTCAATGGACTGGCTAACCGTGTCGCTGCAACCTTCTGCAGAGGTAACAATGAGTTGCACGCTGTAACTTCCATGGCTGCTAAACACATGGTTTGTGGTAGCGCTGCCTTGATCGGTTGCACCATTGTCGCCAAAATCCCAATGCCAATCAGCAATGGTGCTGAATTGTACCGTACTTTGATCGGTGAATGTCATGGCTTGTAAATCACAAACCGATGGCGCAGAAAACTGTGCGGCGGGGTAGGCCCAATTGGTGTACTGTTGCGTTGAGGTACTTGTGCAGCCGTTTGCAGCAGTTACCGTTAAGGTTACGTTCCACTGGCCGGGTTGTGCATAGGTATGTGAGGGGTTTTGTTGATTGGAAGTTCCGCCGTCTCCAAAATCCCAACTCCAACCGGTTATTTGTCCCGGTCCACTCGGTGTAGTGGATGTATCAGTAAAATTGGCGGTAAGTCCACAATCGGTAGGTAATAGGAAGCCGGCAAGTGGATCAGCATCTACAACGGTTACCGGAAAAGATATGGAATCTTGACAACCTGAATTGGCGGTTATTATGAGTGTTCCCGTATAGTTCCCGTAGTTTTGATAGGTATGCGATGGATTTTGTTGGTTGGAGCTGTTTCCATCACCAAAATTCCAATTCCAAGAGGCAATTTGGTTGTTTTGTGCGTACGAAGAAGTGTCGCTGAAATTAATCAAACCGGAACAACCGGGAACTTGACTTACTGCCCCGGCCAAATCAATCACCTGAATGCACACTGTGTCTGAACAAGAGAAACCGGAAGTATCTGCAATGGTAACAATTACGCAAGAGTCTTGGGTAAGGTTAAACAGGGTATCGGTATTGGCATTGGCACCGGAGAGGCCGGTGGACCATTGAAACGAGGCGGAAGAACCCGAATTGATTTGAATATCCTCCAAACCCCAGTTGTCGCAGCAGGTTCCGGAGGAATTGAATTGAATCCAGCGAAACATGGTAGCGGGTGTTTGAGCCGCAGGAGGAATGGGAATGTTCACCGTATTCCAAACCGTGTAAGGAGTAGGACCCATGGCTGCATTTCCAAAGGTGCCAGGATTGGCCGGTAATTGAAATCCACCGGGCGAAAAATAAGTAATGTCTACCCAAGAAACCCCATTATTGATGGAATATTGCAACGAGACACCCTCGTTCGCCTGGTCTGGTCCCTCGCAAGGTTGGCCTCCCCCTTGAACAGAATATATAAAACTGAAATCAATAGTACCTCCCCCTGTGGTATTTAAGGCCGACGTGGTAATTTGTGGAGTAGTATTGCCTGCACTGGCTGCCCAATAATAAGGCGTACCGCTAGGGCTTGGACCACAAGGTGAACTGAAGAAGGTGCTGCCTGTAGTAGTCCAGCCGGAGGGTAGTCCCCCGCTGTTAAAATTAAAATTGTATGCTCCGCCGGATTGCAAAAAACCGTTGGCTGTCAGAATTACGTCCGAACCGTTACAAACAGGGTTGTGGTTGGCGGTAACGCTTATATTACACACATTTTGTGCAAAAGACTGACTGCCAAGGATAAAGAACAGGGGTAAAAGAAAACGCGTAAAAGTGTTTCTCATTGTGTTGGATATATATCTTCCAAATATAAGATAATTGCCATTTCTTACCTAAAAAAATCGTGTAAGAAATCAAGGAATTAAGATTTTTTAGAGGGGGTTTTTCGGTTTTTTTCATGATTTAATTGGCGCAGGGGGCGAGCCGGTAGCCGGGGCGTTTGGGTGGCTATGCCAAGCCTGGCCTCAAACAGCGACCACAGGAAGCTCGTTTGCGGCCTTGGCTTGGCAGCCAACCAAATGCCACGCTAAAGGTGAGCACCCGACCCTTGGGGCGCCCCAAATGCAATTCCTTTTCTTACCTGAAAACTACTTTTCTGAGTATAAGCTTTTTATACGATAGTGGAACTGGTCAAAAATCATGAATCGATGCAAGATGTTTCGATACCTGCCGGGTTCAAATTCCGTGAGTTCAAAGGCTGCGGGACCGTCTTCGTTGAGAGGGCAATGCAATGCCAGGCGTCCATAGGCGTTCCATTGGTGCATTAACAGTTTTGCCAACTCAAAGCCTTGCACTGCAAAGTAGTCAGGCTCCAACTCATATTGGTGGCGGTAGCGGTTTCTGAAGGCTTTGGTGAGGCTGTCCTGCCATGCATGCTGGTAGGGGGCGGGCAGGTGCAAGTTCATGCGGTCGTAATAGCCTACTTCCAAAATTTGAAAGTTTATCCATGCTTGTCGGCCTACCAACAGCAGATCGTCCTTTTCTTTAAGCAATCGATTGAAACCGGTCAAAAAGTTTTTTACATCCAATTCGCCTGAGCGCGTCAAAATAACGATTGATTTATGTTCAGAATGCAATTCAGCATAAACCGAAGAGGGTCTAAATGCGGGTTGCCGAACCCGAGTACTGTCGCTGCCTAAGGTTTCAAATAGTATGCGTTTAATTTTGTTGTGGCTTATGCTATCGCCTTTATTTTGGTTTTGAACCAGCACCACTTGAGCGTTGGGGTACCAAGTTCTAAAGTATCCAAACAGTTCGCGCCAATGGCTGTCCTCGGTGGGCGTGAGCTGAACGGTAGTGCCGGGTGCCTTAGAAATGTCGGGACTTTGGCTGAAGGGGGAAATCAGCGGTCGGCCTGCTGAGCTAAGTGCTTGTGCTGCAGTAAGGAATTTGTCGGTAAAAAGGGGGCCAACCACCACATCCGGAGTGTCCTTGTTTGTTATCCAATTTCCGGTATTAAGTCGGGATTCCCAAGAAGGGTTTTGGGTGTCGAAAATACTTAATTGCACATCTCCTGCCACAGGACTTAAGCTGTCTAAGCCTATTTTAAAGCCTTGGTAAAAGGATGCCGCCAAAGAAGCTCCCGGCTCAGCGCCGCCGCCAAAAGGAAGCATGAGGCAAACCCGGAGGGCTCGAGTTCTTTTTTCAACTATTTCGCAAGGGACAGCCTTGGGGAGCTCCAAGCGCGCCAGCCCGGCAGTGTCTTTTTGTCCTTTTTTGGCTTGAGCGGTATCCGGCACTGTTTTTTGGCTGCTTTGGTGCTTTTTGGAGCGAATGTGCAGCGATTGCCCGGCTTTGAGGCCTTGTCTTAGGGATGGGTTCCAAATCAACATGCTGTCGATGCTGACTTCATAGTACCGGGAAAGTCCATAAAGGGTCTCTCCTTCTTTCACCAAATGGGAAATGAATCCGGGGGGAGCATCTTGCTGTGGACTTTGGCTTGATGCGATGGAGGGGATGCGGAGCATCATTCCCGGTTGCAAGCCTTCTGCCGCCTCGGGATTCATTTGAATGAGGGTATCTACAGTGGTTTTATAGGTCTTGGAAATGCCGTACCAAGTATCTCCTGCTTGCACTTGGTGTACCTGCTGTGCACGAGCAGCAACTGCCAAGATTAAAAACAAAATGAGCCCAAAGCCTTTTTTCATAATTCTTTTTCCTGCAATTATCATTCCCATTCAATAGTGGCGGGTGGTTTAGAGCTAATGTCGTACACTACACGATTCACCCCCGGAACTTGGTTTATGATGCGGTTCGAAATTTGCCGCAAAAATTCATAAGGCAAATCTACCCAATCGGCAGTCATGCCATCGGTGCTGCTTACGGCCCTTAGAGCCACCGCATGTTCGTAGCTGCGTTCGTCGCCCATTACTCCCACCGATTTTACCGGTAAAAAAATGGCCCCTGCTTGCCAGATTTGATCGTATAAACCGGCAGATTTGAGTCCTTCAATAAATATATGGTCTACTTGTTTTAATGCTTCTAAGTTTTTTTCGTCGATGGCGCCCAGCATGCGAATGGCAAGTCCCGGACCGGGAAAAGGGTGCCTTTGCAAAAAGGGCGCTGGAATGCCTAAACTTTGGCCCATTCTTCGTACTTCGTCCTTAAACAAACTTCTCAAAGGTTCCAGCACCTTTAGTTTCATCTGTTCTGGTAGGCCTCCCACGTTGTGGTGGCTTTTTATGGTAACCGAAGGGCCATTTACAGAGACAGACTCAATCACATCTGGATAAATGGTGCCTTGCCCCAAAAAAGAAATGCCTGCTAATTTCGAGGATTCTTTTTCGAACAGCTCAATAAACAGCCTTCCGATGATTTTTCGTTTTTTTTCGGGGTCGCTTACTCCTTTTAATTCCTTTAGGAACATTTCTTTGGCA
This sequence comes from Bacteroidia bacterium, assembly GCA_030427255.1. Lineage (GTDB taxonomy): Bacteria > Bacteroidota > Bacteroidia > CAIKAF01 > CAIKAF01 > CAIKAF01. The sequence goes on from JAUHWY010000013.1 coordinate 12,698, forward strand.
TCAATCCGCTTTACCGGAAGTTGGAGTTCGCGGTAGGCTTCCATTACCTGGTCGCCTTCGTTGAGTCGGAGCAAGCCGTGGTCCACAAAGAAGCAATGCAGTTTGGAGCCAATGGCTCGGTGGATTAAGGTGGCTGCCACGGTAGAGTCAACTCCGCCCGAAAGGGCCATAGCAACTTCGGCTTCGCCTACTTTTTCTTGTATGGCAGCAATGGTTTCTTCAATAAAAGCTCCGGGTGTCCAATCGCCGGTGCAGCCACAAATATCAAACAAAAAGTTTTTGAGCAATTGGCTGCCTTGGGTGGAGTGGTAAACTTCGGGGTGGAACTGCAAGCCAAACCAAGGTTTTTCTTTGTGGGCATAAGCCGCCACAGGAATGTCCTCGGTTCGGGCGATTACTTCAATTTCGGCTCCCGGGTCAACGATGGAATCGGCGTGAGACATCCAAACTTGACTTGGGTTTTCAAGGCCATTAAACAGTGCATTGCTTTGCTCAGCCCATACTTTGGATCGGCCGTATTCTCGGTGTTTAGAAGCCTCTACTTGTCCTCCGCAGTGTTGTGCCATCCATTGAGCGCCATAGCAAATCCCTAAAATAGGTAGCCCGGTTTTTAGCCAGGCTGCTTGGGGTGCGGGAGGGTTTTCTTGTCGGACACTGGCCGGGCTTCCTGAAAAAATGAGTCCTTTAATCTGGGACAAATGCTCTTTTACCTCTTCCCAAGGGGTAGAAAAGGGAAGGATTTCGCAATATACCTGATGTTCACGCAACCTTCTTGCAATGAGCTGCGTGTATTGCGAACCAAAATCTAAAATGAGCATTCGCTGGTGCATGGTACAAAGTTTTGAAACCAAATGGCCGATGTAGGAATATGCTTCACCTTTTATGTTGTTTAAACCAAATTTCTAAGCCCATGCAATGGTGCTTTACTTCTGAAAAGGTTTACCGTAGGAAAAAACAATAATGCCACAAGGCCACCCTGCAAATATAGGCAGCTTGACTTTGCCTGCCTTTACATTTTTACCAACACCTATTAACACTTCAGCAGCATTCAGGTGGCTAAGAAGTATGTAAATGACTTGTAAAGGCCGCACCGCAAGCTTTAATCGGCAAGAATAACAAACTCGGTTCGCCTGTTTTTGGCTCGACCTTCTTCGGTTGCATTATCAGCCACCGGCTCACTTTGGCCAAATCCTCTGCTTTCTAAGCGCTGCTCATCAATGCCCATAGACATTAAATAGGCCTTAACCGCATCAGCTCTTGCTTGTGAAAGCTCAAGGTTTTGAGCAGCTTGGCCAACGTTGTCGGTATGCCCATGAATGCCCACCCTTAGGTTTGGTTTTTTGGCTAGCCATTCACCAAAGCCTCGAATGTTTTTAATGGCGGCCTCGTTCAACTCGGAAGAATTGGTGGCAAAAACAATGTCTTGAAGGCGGTATGCGGCTCCTTCTTTAATGGGGCCGGAGCTGAGTTTAACCCTGGTATCTGGGCTTGCTTCCTTTGGTTTGATGGTGGTAGAAGCATAGGCCAAACCTTCAGACTGGACGGTGACCCTATGTTCGGCATCTGCTGCTACAATAGCCACAAAGCTTCCGTCGGTGGAGTCGGCCTGAAGTCTGGTTACTTCTTGTGTAGTTTCGTTTTTTACTTCAATTACTCCACCCAGGGGATTGCCGTCGGAATCTTCCAGTGCGCCTTCCACCAGCATCACCTTTTCGGGGCGTGCGGCGGGATGCAATTCAAACGAAAACAAATCCAAACCACCTTTTCCCAAGCGCGTGCCATTTGGTAGACTCAATTGATTGGTCGAAAAGAAGCCTGTTTTGCCGTCCAAGGAAACAAAAAAGCTAACCTCGTCGCCTTCGGTATTTATGGGGTACCCTATATTGACCGGTTCTTTCCAGCTGCAATCGCTGTTTCTTTTGGTATAGAAAATATCGTAGCCCCCCAAGCCTTTGTGGCCTTTAGAGGAAAAATACAAGGTTTGACTATCGCTGTGCAAAAAAGGCGTGAGCTCATTTTGGTCTGAATTAATTACCGGCCCCAGGTTTTCGGGTTTGCTCCAACGGCCTAGCTCATCGCGGGTAGATATATATAAGTCGGTGCCTCCCAGCCCTCCCCCTCGAGCAGAGGCGAAAATCATGGTATTGCCATCATAGCTTACGGTAGGTTGGGAGTCCCAGGTGCTGGAATTAACCACACCACCCAAATTTCGTAGTGGAGCCCACCGGTATTTGTCCCAATAGCTGGTCCAAATGTCGCAGGCCTCAGCAGCATTGTTGGTGCAGACCACAAAATACATGGTTTTGTTGTCGGCCGTAACCGATGCTGCGCCGTTGGTATGTTCCATATTGAATGGCCTGGGCATTTCCTCTCCTAATTCCCAAGCACCATCTGCCTTTCTTTTGCTTCGGTAAAAAATCTCTACACCTATGGGTTCAGCTGAGCTTCCGGCAATTCCACCTCTAGGTTTCCGTAGTTCTTTTCGAGTGAAATAAATGTATTTATTGTCTGGAGCCAAAGAGGCGGAGTACTCGTCTTTTTCGGTGCAAATATCGGCTACGGCTTTAGGGTCAAAGGGCACCGGATTTTTCTTTAAATCGCCTTCCTTTTTCCAAAGGGGCAAGTTTTGCTTAACCTCCTCGTAGCTAGCGTCCGAAAAATCGTCGAAGGTCAAAAACTTTTCCCAAGCAGCCACCGCTTCAGGGATTAGTCCCAAGGTATATTTCATTTTCCCCATATAGAAATAGGTATAGGGACTGTATTCGGGACACAATTCGGCCACGGCTTCAAAGGCTTGCAAGCTTTCGTCAAAGCGTTCTGCCAACCAGGTTTTTTTTGCAAGCAAAAATTGGGCTTCAACGCAGGAAGGATCGCTTTCTACGGCCTTGCGCAAAAACATGCGTTGTTCGCCTGATATATCGGATTTCTCTACTTTTTTCAGCCATTTTTCGGCGTCTTTGGAGCAGGATTCCGGGCAGGCCTCCGGATTCACCTTCCATAGTTGGGGCAGGGCTTGTCCGCTTGTGAGCAATAGCAGTGCCAAAGCCAACCAGAAACGAGTAATCGTGTGCATCATGTGGGTTATAACGTTTCAAAAACGATTTTGGTGCATAAAAATAAGGACTCTTCAAGGAGTTTGATTCTCAAGGATGCAGGACTTATCAACGATTTTTTTTCTTAATTATCTGCTATTTTGTTTGGCATAATCCCGACTAGCTTTTACATTTGCACTCCCAATTCGACAACGAATCCTTAGCTCAGTTGGCTAGAGCACAACACTTTTAATGTTGGGGTCCTGGGTTCGAGCCCCAGAGGATTCACTTTTTAAAGCCCCGTTTTGGGGCTTTTTTTTGTTTTTGGGCCCCTCCCTCTCTTTTATTTTTTGTTCCATGTCGGCCATCCCTCCAGCCCCCGGCATGGACCAAAAGGGCTGACTGGCTCGGCGGGCGTTCCGCAAAGCTCCACACCGCCAAGCCGGCATCCCTATTTTGGTCCAAAGCCGGTGGCGTCCGCTCTGTCCGGGGGCCATCTTTTTTGGCTTTTGCTATCTATATCTTTTTTTCTAGACGCCATTTTTTTGTTTACAACTGGACGCTAGATTTTTCTTTCAATACTTGCTGTATGGTTTATTTTGACTGTATTTGGCGAAAAAATAGGGCACTTTAATAAGAAAAGACGGAACATTTCTGCAAGTATGTAATTAAAGTTTACTAATTTAAGGGTGATTTTTGAACAATACTAAGCGTATGAACTGCATGGCAAACCAAATCCTAGTATTTAGTCTATTATTTTTGAGCAATCTAAGCCTTTGGGGACAATCTGCGCCTTCGGTTTCAGCCTCAAATTCTACCGTTTGTCCGGGTGAGGCGGTTACTTTAACGGCAACAGGTGCCCAAGGCCCTGTTTCTTGGTTTGCCGCACAATGCAATAGTCAGGTCATTGGCACCGGCAATTCCATTGTCGTTAATCCCACGCAAACCACCACATACTACGCAAATTATTTATTTAACAATCAGCCTAGCCCTTGTGGAAGCATTCAAATATCGACCAGTTCAGCTCCAACAGCTCCGCAGGCTTCAGGCGCTAGTGTTTGTGGACAAGGTTCGGTTACGCTTACAGCTTCGGGTGCCCCCAATGGTTATGCCTGGTATACCTCGGCAACCGGAGGGTCTCCTATATCTACCACCAACAGCATTACCACTCCAAACTTAACCAATACCACTACGTATTATGTGGCTCAAATTGGTCAACCAAGCCAAGGTGGGAGTCAAACCTTTAACTTTACGGGTAGTGTCCAAAACTTTACCGTTCCTGCAGGAGTAAATCAAATAACGGTAGATGCGCGAGGAGCCGGCGGTGCATCCGAAAGTTCGGTTCAAGGTGGGTCAGGCGGAAGAATGGTGGCCACCCTTTCTGTAACTCCGGGAGCTTCCTATCAAGTGATCATCGGTGGAGCTGGACAACAATCCAGCTACAATCGTTCTGCGGGCGGTGGAGGCGGTTTCTCCGGATTGCTTCAAAACGGAAACCACATCGTATCCGCCGGAGGCGGTGGTGGTGCCGGGGGCTCCAACGGCGGAGGCAATGGCGGCAATGGCGGCGGAGGAAACGGCAGCAACGGAGGTTGTGGCTCCGGTGGTCAAGGGGGCGTTGGTCCCCAAGGCGGCGGGGCCGGAGGCACCGGATTTAGTAACGGCGCTTCCGGAAACTCAAACGGTGGAGGAAACGGAGGAAATGGCGGCAGCAACTGGGCCGCCGGCGGCGGTGGCGGTGGTTTTGGAACCGCTTTTGGAAATGGTGGACAACAAGCCCAGGTTAGCGGCTCCGGCGGACGCGGCGGATTCGGCGGCGGCGGCGGCGGCGGCGGCGGTGGCTGGGGCAGCACCAACGCTAGAGTTTCTGCCGGCGGTGGCGGCGGCGGCGGCCATAAAGGCGGTGCCGGCGGCAGCATACCTTCCAATTGCGGCAGCGCAGGTGGTGGCGGGGGCGGAGGAGGCTCCAATTATGCCATAAATGGAGCCAATGTTACCCAAAATATCACCGGAGGAGGCGCTTCTCAAAACCAAAATGGTCAAGTAACCATCACTTGGCCAGGCGCACCCGGATGTGCTAGTCTTAGAACCCCTGTACCCGTAACGGTAACCCCAATTCCCGATGCCAGTATTTTTGGTTTAGGGGGCAATTATTGCAGCAGCGACCCGGTTGCTTTACTCAGCTCTCCCAGCTCCGGAGGTGCTTGGACAGGTCCCGGTGTGAGCAACAATAATGCTCCTCAGTTTGACCCGGCAGTGGCAGGCGTTGGTACCCACCAAATTATTCATCAAGTTTCGGTGAATAACTGCGCTTCTGCGGATACGGCCATCGTTCAGGTAACTCAAGGCCCCGATGCCATTATCCAAGGACCGGATACCCTATGTATTGGCCAAAGCAGTGTTCAATTTTCTGTAGGTACAACCGGAGGAGTATGGTCAGGAACCAACATCAATCAAAACGGTCAAATGAACTTGGTTGGGCTAAATCCCGGAAATTTCCAAACCACCTACTCTGTAGTTTTAAATGGTTGCTTAGGTGTAGACACCCTTCAATTGGCCCTGTTGGATACACCCAATGTGAGTATATCGCTCCCAAATACCGTCTGTAGCAATCAAGGCAACCTTAATTTGCAAGCCAATCTTTCCGGGGGATCTTGGACCGGAGGAGCTATAGTGGATTCAATTTTAGGTTTATTCGACCCTTCTTTAGGTGTAAATGATCCGAATGTCATCTATACCTTAAGTCAAAACGGTTGTAGTGGTCAGGCCACGGCAACTGTTCCGGTGCAAGCTGCACCTCAGGCGGTTTTGAGCCCTATGAACCCGGGCTTGGTTTGCAAAGGCACAAATTTTCAATTTAATGCTTCGGGAGGTCAAAGCTTTCAATGGTTGTATGGTGGACAGGTAATTCCGAACCAAACAGGGGCTACTTTAAGGCCACAGAATTCAGGAAATTATGGTATAGTGGTAGTGGATGGATTTGGCTGTAGGGATACCATGAATGCAGGCTACCTAACCTTACTAGAAAGCCCCCAACTAAATGCTTTGTCGGCCAATACGGTTTGCGATGGAGAAGCAGTACAGTTTGCACACAGCCAACAGGTGAATAGTTCCCAAGGTGCAGTAATAACAGGCTTCGATTGGGATTTTGGAGATCAAAACATAGGGCAAGGAAATCAAACGCAACACCTTTACAGCCAACCTGGAAGTTACCAAGCGCAATTGGTGATTACCACCAATCAAGGATGTTCGGATAGCTCCACTGTGCAGGTTCAGGTGAATCCTAACCCACAAATTTCACCCCTGGTATTGTCGGATGTTTGTTTTGGAAATGTAGTATCCTTTAATCCCAATGTGAGTTTATCTAATGTTAATCAAGCCCAAATCACAGGCTATACTTGGGATTTTGGGGACAACAATGGAAGCAATCAATCCAACCCGCAGCACTTATATGCAGGCCCCGGTGTTTACCAAGGTTACTTATTGGTTCAAACCAATCATGGGTGTCAAGACTCTCTAGCTATTAACCAACAGGTATTGAGTAACCCTCAACTGGATTCTTTGGTGCTTGAGTCCGGATGCGCGTTGGGTCTTTTGGACTTTCAAGCCTTTGGAAGCCCCGGAAGCACTGGAGGTCTTACCGGAACCTGGGATTTTGGTGATGGAAACAGTGGATTTGGGCCCAGCGTGCAACACAATTACCAACAAAGCGGTAGTTATCAAGTCAGCTACGTAGTCCAAGACCCTTCCGGCTGTGCGGATACCTTAAGCCAAACGGTTCAAGTACTTGAAAAACCCGAAATTTTAGGACTTCCTGTTGCCGGCCTATGCAGCCAAACTTCATGGAACCCTCAGCCAAACATTAATTTTTCGGGTTCAGGTGGGGCATTTTTGCAAGACTACCGATGGAACTTCGGCGATGGAACTCAAGCCAATGTTGCTAACCCTACCCATAGCTATTCATCCGCGGGAACCTACCCCGTGAGTTTGATTGTGGAGAGCAATCAAGGTTGTGGGGATACCCTTTTTGCCGCTATTACGGTGCATCCTTCACCAAGCATTAATGTTCAAGTATCCGATTTGTGTAATGGGGAGCCCATTTCTTGGGTGAACAATAGCAGCGTACCGGGTGGTGGACAAATAAATACCCATGCTTGGGATTTGGGCGATGGTTCAAACAGCAGTTTGTCTGTTCCTCAACATTCCTATGCCGGACCCGGAATGTATACTGTTAGTTATCAAGTTAGCTCAGACCAGGGGTGTACAAGTTCGGCTCAGTGGGATATTGAAGTAAGAGACTTGCCGCCAAGTACCTTTAACGTTACTCCTCAGGGTGGCTTAACGGTAGAGTTTTTGCCCGATCAAATTGACCCATACAACGATTACTCCTGGACATTTGGAGATGGAACCTTCTCTCCTCAACTGGGTCCTTTAAAAACCTATTGGGCATCGGGAACCTACACGGTGTGTTTAACCGTAGCAGATAGCTTTTGTGTTTCTGAAACCTGTCAAATGGTGGATGTTGGAAATACGGGGATTGACCAAGCAGAAGCTGTTGGGAATCTTAAGGTCTATCCCAACCCCTTTGGGAATCAATTAAACATTGTGTGGAGTGCTTTGGAGCCCGGTAAAATGGCTTGGCATATTGTGGATTTGCAAGGACGCATGGTAGCCCGAGGGGAGGAGGCCGTTCATGGAGGCGAAACTGCAGTTGTACTTAATGAACTGCCCAATTTAGCTTCCGGACTATATACGCTTGAACTTAGCCAAGGGAAGCATAAAATCCGGGTGAAAATTAACCGCAAAAGCCCATAACTATGCTGATTTCAGGTAATCCGATCAAAAAGGAATAGGAGAAATAAACCCGGTTTAAAAGGCCGGGTTTATTGGTTTATCAAAGCATGTACTTTGTCCAAAACGAAATTCAATTGTTCTTCGGGGCTCATAAAGCTGTTGTCAAGAACAATAGCGTCCTCGGCTTGAATTAAAGGATCCTCAGCTCTTTGCACGTCGTCTTGGTCTCTCTTTCTTTGCCTTTGCTTTACTTCGTCAAGTGAGATGGGTTTCCCCCGTTCCTCCAGTTCTTTGAATCTTCTAAGGGCGCGCACTTCATGGTCTGCGGTCATGAAAATTTTAAGTTCTGCTTGGGGCATTACTACTGTTCCAATATCCCTTCCGTCCATAATTACGCCCTTTTCCTCCACAAAAACCCTTTGTAGCGCTTGTAGTTTATCGCGAACCTGCCTCAATTTACTCACTTGACTGGCAAGGTCTGCAATTTGAATGGTGCGAATTTGGTCTCCAATGGATCGCCCGTTTAGAAAAACCTTGCTTTTGTGACTTACAGGGTCTACCCTAAATTCCACCTGTACTTTGTGGAGTTGTTCAATCAAGGCCTCGTTTAACACCTGATCCTGCTGATCTATCAATTCATTTTCAAGGGCATAAAGCCCAATGGCCCGGTACATAGCTCCGGTGTCGATGTACCTGTATTTGAGTTTTTTTGCTAAAGACTTCGCCAGGGTGCTTTTTCCACAGGAAGAAAAGCCATCTATGGCAATGTTGATTTTCCGCTCCATCCTGGGGCGTGAAAGTAATAAAAGGAGCGCTTACCCGGAAGCATTAAGGACTAATTGTCTATGGGTTTTTTGGTTTTGGGGCCAAAAAGTCCGCCCATGTTTACCTGTAAGCTAAAATGGTTGGGTGATCCGGCAGGGTGGTAATTGGCTCGGCTGTAAGAAAAGGTAAAATGCGAAATACGAATACCCAAACCAAAGCTTAGACCTGTTGCCCCACCGGCTTGCTCTACCGACAGCTCACCGCCTCTTAGGAAATTATAACCTACCCTAAGGAATAAATGCTTTTTAAAGGGCATCAATTCAGCAGCAATAATAAAGTGTCGGATAAAATTTTCACCAAAGCCTATGCGGTTTTCGGTGGTGTCGTTGGTTAAAGGGTCTACGGTAAATCGGTTTTCAGGGTCAATATAACTCAGGTCCGGCCTTTGGAGGTTTGTTGCGGTTACCATAAGCCTCAAGGGTAAATGTTCTAACTCATGGGCAAAACCCAGATTGATTTCAAAAGGAAGCGATTCGTAAGTCCCACTGGTATAGGGATCAAGCATTGAACCTATGTGGCTAAATGTAAGCGAAGTGTGGGTGCGTTTATTTTTGCTTTGATAAGTTGCGCTTAAATCTAAAGCGAGTCCGGTGCTTGCATAACTTTCGTATTGACTGAATATGGCTTTAAAGTTTCCGCCTAAATACAAAAGGCTATCAAAAAAGGGTCTTGAATATCCAAGATAAATGGCTTGGTCGCTAGCCGAAAAGGTGCCGGTTTTCTCTCCTTGTTCATTCGCTGCGGTAAAGGTTCCGTAATGGACGTATTGAATTCCGGCAAAAAAGTTGCCAATACCGGCATAGGAGCGGGCATAACCCACGGTACCGTACCCAATACCAGCAAAATAGCTGTTAAAGTCTACAGTAGCCTGATTATGCATGGCTTCATTAAGCAGCGAAGGGGCCTCAAAAACCATGGCGGGATCATTGTCGAAAACAGAAACATTGGTTCCTCCCAATGCTTCTATGCGTGCAGAAGCCGGGAGTTTTAAAAAGCTATAGGCTCCGGAGCCTCCAAGCTGGGCATTAAGCTTCATGGCAAAGCCAAGCCCTAAAAAAAGAATTGCTGTTTTTAGGAGCATGGCTCCATAACGTAAATTAGCCATGGTTGGTATAATTTCCTGCCTTAAACTGAACATCAAAAAGTTGTCGGTATTTTCCTTCCATATTCAGAAGGCTTTGATGGCTGCCTTGTTCATGAATCATTCCGTTCTCAAGATACACAATCTCATCGGCATGCAAAATGGTACTTAGGCGGTGCGCAATTACCAAGCTTGTTCTATTCTCCATAAGTTTGTCTAATGCCTGCTGAACCAACTGCTCGCTTTCGGAATCTAAGGCAGAAGTGGCTTCATCTAAAATAAGCAATGGGGGGTCTTTATATAAAGCCCGTGCAATGGCCAATCGTTGTTTTTGCCCACCGCTTAAGCGGTTTCCGAGATCTCCAATGGAAGTTTCATAAGCTTGCTCAAGTCCGGTAATAAAGTCGTGCGCATGCGCCATTTTTGCACAATGGATTACTCGATCCATGTCCGGGTTTGGATCTGCGTATGCAATATTATTGGCCACAGAGTCATGAAATAAAACAGGTTGCTGTGGAACCATACCGATGCACTTGCGCAAGTCCTCTAAGGCCAAGGTCTTGATATCGATACCATCGATTAGCACTTGCCCTTTTTGCGGGTCATAAAACCTTGGTATGAGATCTGCTAAGGTAGATTTGCCTCCACCGGAAGGGCCTACCAAGGCAATGGTTTTGCCTTTTTCAATGCTTAGATTTATGCTTTTAAGTACCTCTTTTTGGCCATAGGCAAAAGAAACTTCTTTAAATTCAATTGATTTTTTAAATCCTCGAAAAGGGGCCGGGTTCATTGGGTTTTGAATGGGATTTGGCTCATCCAAAACCCCCTCAATTCTATTTAAGCTGGCGACTCCCTTTTGCATATTGTAATAGGTAGTTGCTACTGCCTTTGCCGGAGAAATGACTTGGGAGAACATGGCAATGTAGGTGATAAAGGCTTTGGGGTCAAGTCCTCCCTCGAGTACAATATTTCCTCCAAACCACATCACAACAGCTATAACTATACTGCCAATAAACTCAGAAAGGGGTGAACTAAGGGACCTTCGCCTAAAAATTTTATTGGCCAAGGTTAAGGACCGGGCGTTTAAAGCATCGAACTTGTTTTTTTGGTGTTTTTCTGCGCGAAAGGCCTTTATGATGCGAATCCCGCCCAAAGATTCCTCAGTCAAAACGTTTAAATCTGATAAAATGCTTTGGCCATGAAAGGAAGCCTTTTTTAGCGTTTTGGCTACTTTCCCAATAATTAAAGCCGAAACGGGAAGCATGGCCAAGGTAAATAATGTGAGTTGATAGTTCATGATAAGCATGGCTATCAAAAATGCAAGTACGGTTATGGGGTCTTTAAGCAAGGAAACCACGGAGTTCATGATGCTCCATTCCACTTCCAACACATCGCCGGAGACTCTGGTCATAATGTCTCCTTTCTTTTGTCGTCCAAAGTAGGAGAGAGGCAAGTCCATTAAATGATGAAAGGCTTGTTTTCTTAAGTCATGAATCATTCCTGAACGCAAAGGAGCAATGAGGTGCAGGGCAAAATAGTTGCTTAGATTCTTGAGTAGAAACATGCAAACCAAACCCAAACAAATGGTGGCCAAAAGCCCGGTTTTAGTCACCGTACCCAAGGATGACCCTAATTTAAAGTAAAGAATGTCTAAAAGGGTATTCATTTCCCATGCAAATTCGGGTTGGGATTCAGGAGGCGAAACCTGATCAAAAAGTATTTGCAAAAAGGGAATGACCATAGTAAGCGAAAGCACACTGAATAAGGTTCCCAATAATGTGAGAAAGGTAAAACCCACCAAGTATGGCCAATAGGGTCGAATGTATTTAAAAAGACGCGAAAAGCCCTTCATGATTCCATTAAGTTCAGGCCGGTATAGTCTTTAGGTTCGAGTGATAAGAGCCATTCCTTTGTTTCAGTGGGAAGAGGGCACTCCGCAATAAAACTCCTGAGTCTATTCAAGTCTAAACCGCTTCCTGTGCGCGTATAGGCTTTTAGTCTCTCGTATCCGTCGTATATACCCTCTCTCCTGAGGATGGTTTGAACTGCTTCTGCCAAAACTTCTGCGTGCAATGCCAGATCGGCTCCTATTTTTTCTTCGTTGGCTTTAATTTTTTTAAGCCCTTTTTGGAGGGACGAAAAGGCAATAAGCAAATGGGCGAAGGGCATGCCTAAGTTCCTAAGCACTGTGCTGTCGGTTAAATCGCGTTGGAGACGGCTAATGGGAAGCTTTTGCGGAAAAAACTCCAACATTTGAATGGCCCATAAAAGGTTCCCTTCGGCATTTTCGAAATCTATTGGGTTTACTTTGTGAGGCATGGCCGAGGAGCCTACCTCTCCTGCTACTACTTGTTGTTTAAAGTAATCCATGGAAATATATTGCCACACATCTCGCGCAAAGTCAACAAGAATTACCGCCATGCGTTTCCACGCATCACAAAAAGCTGCCAACATATCGTAATGCTCGATTTGTGTAGTGAATTGCTGCCTATTTAAACCTAAATCTTTGAGGCAGAAATGGTTCATTTCTTTATCCCAGGCAATTTCAGGATAAGCAATATGGTGGGCATTCAGATTGCCCGTGGCGCCTCCTAATTTGCACTGAAAGGGAATGGTTTTTAAGAGTTCCCATTGGTTTTGCAGCCGTTCCACAAAGACCATCCATTCTTTTCCCAAACGCGTAGGACTAGCTGCTTGGCCGTGGGTACGAGCCAACATAGGAATGTCTTTGAGCGCCTTGGCCTGGTCTTTAAGGGTCTCCAAAAGAGCCTCGAAGCGTGGACTAAGCTCTTGATGAAAAAAGTCTTTCAAAGCCAAAGGGACCGCTGTATTGTTGATGTCTTGAGAAGTAAGCCCGAAGTGTATGAAGGCCAATTGTTGCTCTTGAAAGCCCAAATCTTTTAGAACCTCCCGCATAAAATACTCCACTGCCTTTACATCGTGGTTGGTTGTTTTTTCTAAGTGCTTTACTCTTAGGCAATCCTCTTGTGAAACAGAAAGCAGACGATGGTTTATTTTCTGTATTTCGTCCGGAGAAAAGGAGGGGCCCTTGGGCAGTTGCAAGTGGTTTAAATGCAACAAATACAAAGTTTCTACCTTAATACGATACCGAATTAGCGCAGCTTCAGAAAAATAAGAGGAAGCAGCTTGGGTAGTAGATACATATCGACCATCAACAGGCGAAATGGCTTGCAAGGCGTGTAGCTCATTCATGGACTTTGCGGTGTTGAGGCGAAGTTACGCAAGATTATGCAAGGTTGTTTGATATGAACGCACAAACCCAAGGCAAATAAAGGCCGGAACTGGGTAGGCTTATACCATAGATGCCATGCTTTATTGGCGACAAACAGGTACTTAGGCTTTGGGCAAAGGCTTACTAATGAAAACACAAAGCTTAAAAAGCCTTTGTCTGATTTTCTTTGGAAGGGGATTTGCCGCCCGGATGGAGCAGGGTAGCCTGACGAAGCCGAAGGGATGGCATCTGCTGAGCTGAGGATGCGGCGCGCAGCAAGCACCCGGAAGCCAGCAGAGGCACCCTGAGGAGAGTCAGCTACCCGTGAGAGCCGGAAATGCGGCCCCTTAATCCTAACTTAAAACAAAGTGCATCAAAATGAGTTTCCTTATCGTAAACACATTTAACCGAGGTATCTTTGCGTTTGTGAGCAAGCAGTTGAAAGAAGAAAATGGGTCAGTGGATTTGGAGTCCTTGGATCCTAAGTCGTTTATTTTGGTGAAAGGGGCGCGGGTGCATAACCTGAAGTCGATAGATGTAGCCATTCCGCGCGATAAGTTTGTAGTAATCACCGGTTTATCCGGGTCCGGGAAATCGAGTTTGGCGTTTGAAACCTTGTATGCCGAGGGTCAACGACGTTATGTAGAAAGTTTGTCTTCCTACGCACGACAGTTTTTGGGGCGCTTCGAAAAGCCGGATGTGGACTGGATTCAAGGAATATCGCCGGCGGTGGCGATTGAGCAAAAAGTGAATACCCGAAACCCCAGGTCAACGGTTGGCACGAGTACTGAAATCTACGACTACTTTAAGCTACTATTTGCTCGTATAGGTCGTACGTTTTCCCCGGTAAGCGGATTGGAGGTGAAGCGCCATACTGTTGAGGATGTGGTGGATTGGCTTAAACAGCAAGCCGAAGGAAAAGAATTTGTGGTTGCGGCTCCGATGGTTAAGGATGGAAAGCGAAGCTTGGAAGAGGTGTTGCAAATTAGGCAGCAACAAGGGTTTAGTCGTATTTGGGAGGATGGCGAAGCTAAGCGTATCGAAGGCTATGAAGGAAAGTCTAAGACCCCATGGCCCGATCTTGTAATAGGTCGATTAAAGTTGGCGGGCGAGGATTGGGAAAGTGTTGCTGCAGACTATGTGCAAACCGCCTTTTATGAGGGTGGAGGAATAGCCCATCTTTTGCCATTGGAAAAAAAGGAGGCTGCTCCTGTGGTTTTTTCAAATAGCTTCGAGGCCGATGGAATGCAATTTGAGCCACCCAGCACGGCTCTGTTTAGCTTTAATAATCCCTATGGTGCCTGCAAAACCTGCGAAGGTTTTGGAAAGGTATTGGGAATTGATGAAGACTTGGTTATACCCAACCGCAGTTTGTCGGTGTATGAGGGCGCAGTGGCTTGCTGGAAAGGAGAAACCTTGTCGAGTTGGCAGGAAGCCTTTATGCGTGTGGCACCGGATTATGGATTTCCAATTCATACACCTTACGAAGACCTAACCGAGGTGCAAAAAAAGGTGCTTTGGGATGGCGCCAAGGAGGTAAAAGGCATTTGGGATTTTTTCGCATTCGTCGAAGAGAACATGTACAAAATCCAGTACCGAGTGTTGATGAGCAGGTACCGGGGGCAAACTACTTGTGGGGATTGCAAAGGAACCCGACTTAGAAAGGATGCAGGCTACGTGAAGGTGGGCGGAAAGTCCATCATGGATTTGGTTTTAATGACCATAATAGACGTTGCTCATTTCTTTGAGCAATTGGAGCTGAGGGAACATGAAGAGAAGATGGCACGGCGCTTATTGCGGGAAATTAGGGACAGGCTTCACTTTCTAAAAGAAGTGGGTTTAGGTTACCTTACCTTAAATCGGCTTTCAGGTAGCTTGTCCGGAGGAGAAAGTCAGCGGATAAATTTGGCAACCTCTTTAGGAAGCAGTTTGGTGGGGTCCATGTATATATTGGATGAGCCAAGCATTGGATTGCATCCGCGCGATACGGAGCGGCTTATAGCTGTTGTGGAGCGGCTTAGAGAAGAGGGCAATACGGTGTTGGTGGTTGAGCACGATGAAGCATTTATGCATCGAGCAGACTACTTGTTGGATTTGGGGCCGGAAGCAGGAAGCGAAGGCGGATATCTGGTGGCCTGCGGAAGTCCCAAAGAAGTAATGAAAGCAGGCAAAGGCTATACCGCCGCTTACTTGAACGGAACGATGCAATTGGCCATGCCTAGCTCAAAGCGAAAGTGGAAACAGCGGGTTGTTGTGGAGCGTGCAGCGGAGCATAACTTAAAGGATTTAACCGTTGAGTTTCCCTTGGGGGTAATGACGGTAGTGGCAGGCGTGAGTGGGTCGGGGAAAACCACATTGGTAAAACGAATATTGTACCCGGCGCTAAAGAAGTATTATGGAGGCCATGCCGGTGCTACCGGTAAGTTTGGAAAATTGAGTGGAGATTTGGATGGGCTAACCGACGTGGAGTTGGTGGATCAAAACCCAATAGGAAAGTCAAGCAGGTCAAATCCGGTTACCTACATAAAGGCTTATGATGAAATCCGAAACTTATATGCAGGGTTGAGCCTATCCAAAAGCCGGGGTTACAAACCGGCCCATTTTAGCTTTAATGTTGCCGGAGGCCGGTGTGAAATGTGCGAAGGAGAGGGGATTGTACGGGTAGAAATGCAGTTTATGGCTGATTTAGAGCTGGAATGTGAGGCGTGCAAAGGAAAACGGTTTAAAGAGGAGTTGTTGGAAGTAAGCTATGAAGGCAAGCATATTAGCGATGTTTTGGAAATGACCATTGATGAAGCCTTGGTTTTTTTCCAGAAAGAAGGCAAAGCGAGTCCATTGGACAAGAAAATAGTGAAGAAGCTATTACCTCTTCAGGAAGTGGGCCTAGGGTATGTAAAAATGGGTCAAAGCAGCAGCACCCTTAGCGGTGGTGAAGCTCAGCGGGTAAAACTGGCGTATTTTTTGAGCAAAGGCCAACAGGAGGGAAAGAAGTTGTTTTTGTTTGATGAACCTACCACAGGACTTCATACACATGATGTTGGAAGATTATTAAAAGCCTTTGATGCTCTGGTAGACTTAGGCCATAGCGTGCTTGTAATTGAGCACAACATTTCGGTAATGAAATATGCAGATTGGTTGATAGAGTTAGGGCCGGAAGGTGGGCCGGAGGGAGGACATTTGCTTTTTAGCGGGCCTCCTGAGGGATTAAAGGCAGCGTCAAAGGACTCTGTAACCTCAAGATATGTATGATGTGGATTTTTTGTGAAAAGTTTAACATCGTATTATGATTGGATTTCAATTAGCTTTTTAGTATTTTAGCACAAAAGTAGGTTTCGATGAAAAATATCTATTCAAACATGATTTCGAAAGGAGTAGCTCTCCTGTCGTTCTTTTTGATTGTTGGTGGAGCGAATGCTCAAAACAATCAATGGAATTTGGTGCAAAGCACGCCTAAAGTGGACATTTTCGAGCAGACGGATGTCGTATGCAACATTACCGCAGCGAATGTTGATATGATGTACACCTTCTTGAAAATGAAGAACAAAACGGCCAGCGATGTACAAGTTTCTTTCCTAATGGCGATTTATTACGACAACCAATGCCGTACTTGCGCTAATAGCGAATATGAATTCACTATTAATATTCCCGCCGGACAAACCATTTCCGGAGATTGCGTATTTGATACCGCAGAAAAAGGGATGTTAAGTATATTTCAAAAGAACTTAAGCCAACCAAATTATAGCGATTATACACGCTATGAATTGCAAAACCTTGTAATTCAATAAACGGTCTTTAATTTCTGCTCAAGATGGTCAAGCACAATAATATCATCTGGGTAGTTGCTATGCTTACGGGGGCGAGCTTTCTGAATGTGAAGGCTCAAACTTGCAATATTAGTGTTACTACTGCCCAAAACCCGGTATGTAAAGGTACGGACGTAATTGTAAATGCGACTGGTGCCATACAAAACGCCGGATCCTATAACTTCGATTTCAATGGAGGTGGATTGCCGCCCGGATGGGGTACAACGGGGTCAAGTTTTTTTAATGCCCCTTGTTTGCCTAGTCCTGATGGTACTCCTTACTATTGGGCTGGGTCCGCAGGAACATTGACTCCGCAGCTTGAAACAGCTGATTTGGATGTGTCCGGAGGGGGAACCATCGATTTTGAATTCGTAATGGAACAACAAGGAGGGGCACAACCTTGTGAGGGACCCGACTTGTCTACTGAAGGGTTTTCTGTTCAATATTCTACCAATGCCGGTGCAACTTGGGTTGATATTACCTACTTTTCTCCGGGTGGGTTTCAATTACCAGCGAACCCGGGGCCTCCTGCCACTGGTGTTGCCAATGGTCCGACCCCTTACACGGTTTGGAACACCGTTTCTATACCAATCCCCCCTGGAGCACAAACACCAAGTACTCGATTTCGTTGGATTCAAATATATTCCTCTGGATCTTGTTGCGATAACTGGGGGCTTGACAATATCGTAATTAATGCAGGGTCGCTATCTAACATGTCTTGGTCTACCGGTTTAACCGGAACCCCGGGTCAAGCTGGTACAGATACATTATTTGCGCTACAAAACGATAGTTGTGTTATTGTAACTATTGCGGACACTTCCGGTCTTACCTGCACAGACACACTCTGTATTCAAGTGGTAGACCTTCCCACCGCTTTGGCTACTTTCCAAGACCCCAGCTGCGCCGGAGATGCAGTAACCATTCAGGGGTCGATTTCTACACCCGTTGGCAGTGTGGTGAATTGGGAATATGATTTCGATAACAACGGTACCTTCGAAACAACCAGTACAACAGGGGACGTTCCCTTCCCCAATCCCATTCCAGGAACTTATAATGTGCCCATGCGAATTACCAACAGTGGTGGATGCGAGCACGATACTGTTTTGGTACTTACTCGGAATCCAAGACCCAACATTAATCTTAATGCCAATCCTCTGAATATTTGTCAAGGACAGCCTTTGGATTTGATTACAACCACCGGAATTAATAACCCTCCCGGATTTACTACCACCGTTGACTCCTTAATTTGGGATTTTACCAACGATGGATCTATAGATTCAAACACTTTAGTATTGGATACCCTAAATTATGCGTTTAGCATGAGTGGTTCCATTACAGTTAAGGTTACGGCTATTTCAAGCGAAGGTTGTCGTAGGGAAGATTCCATTCAAGTTACGGTTCGACCAGGTCCCACTGCTGACTTTTCCGTGCAAGATGTGTGTATTGGAGACCCCTTGCAACTCACCAATAACTCGGTAATTGATACCGGAGGAACCATAGCTTTGGCGCTTTGGACAGCAGATGGGCCCAGTGGCAACCAAAGCGGCACAGGAACTAGTCCGAATTTTAGTTTTGATGCATCAGGGCAGCATACCATGTTCTTATTTTTAGAGTCTTCCACAGGTTGCTCAGATTCGGTGGAAGTTCCATTCGAAGTGTATCCTGAATTGCAAGCAGATTTTGAAAGTACTCCTATTTGCTTCAATGAAGTCCTCTTTGCCGATGCATCCTTCGGCGGCGAAGGTGAGTATAGTTATACTTGGACAATGGTTGGAAGCGACAACCAAGACACGGTTTATACAAACACAGATAGTTTTGTCCATATTTTTCCTAGCGATAATGACACGCTAGTTACCTTGTTGGTTGAAGATGCCAATGGTTGTAGATCGGACACCACTAAATTGGTGAATGTGGTTGGTGAAATTCCATTGCCTAATATGCCAAATGCCTTGGTATTGAACCCACAATTTGATGGAAACGACAAGTTAGACTTCACAACCTTTGCACCCGGTTTTAACCAGTGTTACGACTACGAGCTTACCATTTATAACCGTTGGGGAGTCTCTGTCTACGTGGCAGAAAATGTTGCCTCTGCTCCGGATTTAGATTGCTCAGATTGTTTTAAAGGACTTACCGAAGGTGATACGCAACTTTCCAAAGGAACGTATTACTGGACCATTACCGGAAACAGAGGTTTGGAGGCCAATGGAACAATTACAATTTTCGAGCGTTGATTTTTCTCGACACCAAAAATTGCTTAAAGCCGACCCAAGGGTCGGCTTTTTTCTTTTATACCCAAGCTATTTTCTGCTTACAAGCCGGTGGAGCGGTCTTGCGTTTTCAAGACGAAGTTCCTGACCACAGCGTCAGGGCCGAAGTTCTTGACTCACAGATACTGACCGCAGCGTCAGTACACAGCGTCAGGGCCGAAGTTCTTGACTCACAGATACTGACCGCAGCGTCAGTACACAGCGTCAGGGCCGAAGTTCCTACCCAAAGTGTCAGGGCTTAAGTTCTTGACTAACAGATACTACCTCAGTATCAGTACGCAGCGCCAGTACGCAGCGTCAGTGCGCAGCGTCAGTGCGCAGCGTCAGTAAGAAGCGTCAGTAAGAAGCGTCAGCAGTAAGCGTCAGCAGTAAGCGTCAACACAAAGCGTCAACACAAAGCGTCAACACAAAGCGTCAAGGGAATGACTCACAGCCAGAACAGTAAGGCATCAACCGTCTCAAAATGCCATGGGGCAGAACTTCACTTCCGAAAATGAAGATAGGTAGTTATACAGGGCTAATTTCCTGAAAAATTTAAGGGCCTAAAGGAGCAGAAAGGAATTCTGAAAAATGCAGTTAAGGGTTAGATTTCCTTAAGCATATGCATTTTTCATTAATTGGATTAGACTGCCACCGGATTGTTTATCCAGTTGAATGGTCATTCTAATCTTTTTGTTTTGCTTTGAAATGAAGATACGCCTTCCTGAGTCCGGAATAATCTTTGGTCCGTGCAGTATAGGCTTCATTTCAGGTTTGAGGGCAATGGAAAGGTTCCCTTGAAGATTTTTACAAAAGAGCACGTACCGTTTGTTGTCTATTTGAATGGCGGCAGCATACTTCATTCTGTTTTTTTCCATGGTAATGGTTTCTACGCCATACCTGTTGGAAATGTAGCGAATAAGATTTGCAATGATGAGTACAGCCCACAGACTAAAGCCTAAAATGGCCGCCCATTGGGTATTCCATCGGTAGGAAAGCACTAATGCAAGCACGAGAGGGAGACCAAGGCTCAACAAAAAACAAAACTGATACCATTCTCGTTTCAACTTGTTTTTGTCACCACGATAAAAGGTTCTTATGTACACGCGAATCACGTTTCCATATTGGGTAAAATGAACTCTTTCGCCCAGTGTTTGAGTACACGTAGGTTGTGCCATAAACTGCCTTTAGTCTTCTAACTTGGTGGTACAAATGTACTTAATATTTTGAAATTGTGGCCGATTTGTGTTCTTTTTTTGACCTTTTTGTCTATATTTTGGAATTCAACAAGGTTTTTGGTTCTTTCGACTGTTATCTATACGGCTAGCTTATGCCTTAATTTATAGCTAATCAAGTCTTTAATTTATTCAACGGAATCAGTGAAGGACTAAATGGTCTGTTTTTGGACTTGGTCCCAAAAGGCCTGCCGCATGCTCCATTGTTTAGTTTATTATGGGACTGTTAAGGGTACTTTTTCCGTTTTCAATCGAAAATTTAGAGAGGGTTCACTTATTCCGTACATTTCATGGATGGCTATACCCACGCATCCACCAAGAAAAACCTAATTTTGTCCCATGAGTTTGGTTAAACTAGATGTACGGAATAAAAAGGCCTTCTTTAATTACGAAATTGTAGATCAGTTAACTGCAGGATTAGTGCTAAAGGGTACTGAAATTAAGGCGCTTAAAGAAGGAAAGGGTAGTCTTTCCGAAGCCTTTTGTGTGATCGACGGAGATGAGCTTTGGGTTAGAAATATGTTCGTAGGGGCCTATACATTAGGTACCGACGCAAACCATAGCCCACGCAGGCAAAGAAAATTGCTTGTGCATAAACACGAACTCAGAAAGTGGCATCAGCGCGTAAAAGAAAAGGGCTATACCATAGTTCCTCTGAAGCTTTACTTAAACGAAAAAGGTTTAGCTAAACTGGATATTGGATTAGCTAAGGGGAAAAAGACCCACGACAAACGCGAAAGTATCAAGCAACGCGATGCCAAAAGAGAAATTGACCGCGCAAAAAAGCAATTTTAAATATCTGTGGCTCTTTCCGGAAGCATGGGCACAAATCGAAAGGTGCCAAAGGATTCCTTATGATAGGTTCCTTCCATTGATTTGCTAATCCGAAGCATTTCTTGGGTCTCTCCGGCACCTACCGGAATTACAAGAATTCCTCCCGGAGCCAGTTGCTCGAGTAAGCATTCCGGAACCTCGGGAGCACCACAAGTAACCAAAATCCGATCAAAAGGAGCATAGGCCTTTTTACCTGCATACCCATCCCCATAAAAGAGCCGTAGTTTGTAAGGAAACTTGCGTAAAAGGATTTTACTGCGGTCGTACAACAATCGCTGCCGCTCCACCGAGAATACCTGCATTTTTAAAGCCGCTAACACACAGGTTTGGTATCCGGAGCCTGTGCCGATTTCCAATACCTTAAGGCCGGGTTCGGGCTTGAGTAGGGCACTTTGAAAGGCTACCGTATAGGGTTGCGAAATGGTTTGGCCGGCTCCAATTTTAAAAGCGGTATCCTGATACGCAAATCGGTCAAATTGTGAATCCAAAAATAAATGCCTTGGAATGGATCCGATGGCTTCCAAAACTCCTTCGTGTTCGATTCCCTTTTGCCTGAGCAACTCAACCAGCTGCTTTCTTTGTCCTTGATACTTATAGGAGTCACCTTCCATTCCGCAAAAATAGGGAATGGTAAATATATTTTAATAGTACATTTGCCAAAAGCCAACGGATGAAGCGGATTAAGATTGGTGTGCTTGGTGCCGGACAAATGGGAAGCATCCATGGTCGACTTATACGGCAATTGAAGGACTCTTTTGAATTGGTTGGAGTATATGATGTACTTCAAGACAGAGCAATTCAATTTTCTGAAGCATTTGATATTCCTGTTTTTGACTCTCCCGAAAGTTTGCTTGAGGTATCCGAAGCAGTAGATATTGCCGCTTCTACTCCGGCTCATTTCCAATTGGCCATGCAGGCCCTTGATTTAGGAAAACATTGCTTTATAGAAAAGCCTTTAACGGCTACGGCCTCAGAATCCCAACAACTTATGGAGGCTGTTAAGAGGACGGGCCTTGTACTTATGGTAGGGCATGTGGAGCGATTTAACCCGGCTTTTATTGCCGCTCGCGACCAAATGAAACGTCCTAAACTTATTGAAGCCGTCCGGCTTACAGGTCCCGGCTCACGTGGCTTAGACGTGCCCGTAGTAATGGACATGATGATTCATGACTTGGATTTAATTTTGTCTCTACACCCTAAGGAGGTTGCTCAGGTTCGGGCTTTTGGACAACAAGTGTTTACCGATTTTCACGACACCGTTTTTGCCGAATTAACATTTGAAGATGGAGTGGTAGCTCGTCTAACGGCCTCCAGAGCCCACCATAGAAAGGCAAGGTTGCTTTCATGGTACCAAGCCAAAGAAACCATTGAAATCGATATGTTGGAAAAAAAGGCCTGGAGTCAAGTTTGGTCACCCAACGGAAGCAGCGAAACTCGACCTTTTTACGTCCACCCAAACAATGCTATCCTCGAAGAATTCCGCTGCTTTGCTCAATCTATATCGGAAAATACACCCCCGCCCATAACCGCAGCTCACGGTTTTAGAAACGTTGCACTCGCGCAGCGCATTGTGGAGGCACTGCAACACTAAAGCCCATGCTTCGGCGGCAGGGGATTCCTTATCTTTGCCTTATGCGTTTACGAACCGTATTTTCGAAACTTGCCATCTTTTTCCCCGGCTTTTGGATTTTGTTGGCTTTGGTGCCAAGTTCTTGCGATACTTCAGAAGCCGAGCGCCCGGCCTTTATTCGTATAGATACCATCGCCGTGGATAGTACTTCCTTCGACTCTACAGGCTCTGTTTCTCATGCCATTCGATTTGCTTGGGTCTATGTTGACGACAACCTGATTGGCGTTCACGAACTTCCGGCAGTTATTCCTGTCTTGGCCGAAGGCGCTCAGCAAATTACTGTCTTTGCCGGAGTGTCCGAAAACGGAATCGGAACCCAAGCCTCTCGATACCCTTTTTATGCCTTTTGGCAACAAAACCTCAGCTTGGTTAAGGAGGACACATTACTTTTGGAACCTAGAGTTCGGTACCAAAAAGGACTTAAAATTCCTCTTAACGTTACTTTCGACAATTCCCAAATACCGGAAATTTCACTCGGTGTAGTCGATGGTAACGGTTTCTATAACATTGACCTTAACCCTCAAGAGGCCTTTGAAGGAAGCGGCTCTCTTGAACTTTATTTGCCTCCGGGAGCAAGCCACATGGTGCTGGAAACCAGTTCAATTCCCGTGCCCACGGGACAAGCAGGCTATTTTATTGAGTTTAACTACCGAAACAACTGCGATTTTCTTATTGGACTCAGAGCCGGGGGAACCAATCAGACCACTTCCTTAATTGGCATTCGCCCTCGGGAGGTGTACAACAAAATTTATGTAAATATCACCCAACCTGTTGACCAACTCAGTGGCTTGAGTGAGTCCGTGCATATATACTTTAGAATAGACCAAGACACTTCTGTTCAGGACCAAATTGTGCGTATCGATAACCTGAAAGTGCTGTATTGATGCCCCAACCTTATTTTAGAGTTCGAAACGCTCGCCGACGGTGGAAATACATGGCCCACGATGCCCTCGCTGCTGCTTTTAGTTGGCTGCTTTTTTACGGGTATCGAAAGCTGTTTCCGGAGCGGGTTTTTATGGGCTGGGATGCTCCAATCCATGTGGACTTAAACTTTTATATAGGCCTGTTTGCCTTGCCCCTCTTTTGGCTCTTAGCGCACAGCTTTAGTGGTTATTACCGCGATATGGAGCGCAAAAGCCGACTTGCAGAGCTTTCTACCACCTTTTTTACTACCCTCTTTGGCACTGTGGTGCTGTTCTTTGCTTTGTTTTTAGACGACGTAGTAAATAACTACAAGGACTACTACATCAATATTTTGGTCTACATCTCGTGCCAGTTTTTTCTCACTTGGCTGCCACGGCTTGTGCATACCAGCCTCATGCATCGACGCATCCGAAAAGGAAAACTTCGCTTTCCTGCTCTGTTGATTGGAGATCACGACGGAATGCAAGAACTTTTTAGAACCATGCATCCCAACAGGTACCTTTCCGGTAATCACTTGGTGGGCTATCTGGCACCTAAGCCTATTCATGGGCTTGAGGAGAATTTGCCCTATTGGGGAACGCCCAATGAAATGGCTCAGATTTTAAAGGAGAAAGAGGTCGAAGACGTAGTGATTTCTATGAAGGAAACCGATCATCAGGCCATGCAAAAGCTCATTACCGACTTGCATATTGCCGGCCTGCGCATTCGAATCCATCCAAACATGTACGATATTGTCTCCGGAACCGTACGTTTTTCCAATTTGTTCGAAACTCCGCTCATTGAGGTCCACGCCGTTAAAATGCCGGACTGGCAGCAAACCACCAAAAGGCTGTTCGATGTGCTCGTGGCCGCTACCATGCTCATTCTGTTAGCCCCTCTTTTTATAGTGGTGGCAATGCTTATTTCTTTGGACAGCAGGGGAGGAGTGTTCTACAGCCACGAACGTATTGGGCTGCACGGCAAGCCTTTCCGGATTTTTAAATTCCGCTCCATGGTGGCCCATGCCGAGGCCAAAGGACCCGCTCTCAGCAAAGACGGCGATCAACGGATTACCCGAATGGGCAGGTGGATGCGCAAATACAGAGTCGACGAACTACCCCAGTTTTACAATGTCTTAAAAGGCGATATGTCCCTCGTAGGTCCACGACCCGAACGCCGCTACTTCATTGACCAAATTGTAGCATATGCGCCCCAGTATTTACTGCTGCACCGGGTCAGGCCCGGAATAACTTCATGGGGACAAGTAAAATACGGTTACGCAGAAAATGTTTCCGAAATGGTGGACCGCCTCACCTTCGACTTACTTTACCTGCAAAACGTAAATCTACTCTTAGACATAAAAATTCTTGCTTTTACCGTAATTACTGTGCTAAGGGCGGAAGGCAAATGATTATTCTCTGACCGATTTCATTTATTAATGTTAAATTTTTCATGAGAATTTTGCATTTTTAAAAAGGCTTTTTACTTTTACATCACAAAGAGAGCTGAAATGGTTTTCTTTAGTTAGGGTTGGTTTAAGGAGAGCGTCCTCGCCAGAGGGCGCTTTTCTTTTTTTGTTTTTTTTGGGCCCCATCCGGCCCTCCCTCCAACTCCGGTGCCGGCCGGTCTTCCGCTGCCGGCCGCAAAGGGGTTCCGCAAAGCTCCACCGCTTTCCGGCGCGTGGCGGAATAGACCGCCCAACATCCGGGGTTTCCGTACCGGTCCGGGGCAGTGATTCTCCGGTAAAACCTTCCCCCATTTTATCCCTCTTTCTTTCTTGGCTAGGCTCATCCTACGTATCTTTGGCCAACACAATTTCTAATCTATGGAACATATTAGCGTTATTGGTGCAGGAACCATGGGCAACGGTATTGCGCATGTCTTTGCTATGAATCAGCATAAGGTAGAATTGATTGATGTTTCCGAACCCGCTTTGGAAAAAGCAAAGGCAACCATCAGCAAAAACCTCGACCGCATGGTGGCCAAAGGCATCTTAAGCGAAGAAGGAAAAGCCCAAACCTTGGCCAATTTGAGTTTTAGAACCGACATTCCTGCCGGGGTTGCACAAGCAGAATTGGTGGTTGAAGCGGCCACCGAGCGCGAAGATTTGAAACTCGAAATTTTTAAGCAACTCGATGCACACGCCCCAAAAGACTGTATTTTAGCTTCCAACACCAGTTCCATCTCCATCACTCGCATTGCCAGTGTGACCAATCGCCCCGAAAAAGTGATTGGAATGCACTTTATGAATCCGGTGCCGGTAATGAAACTGGTAGAAATCATTAATGGCTACGCAACCGATGCTTCCGTTACCGAGATTATTCGGAAAAAGTCGGAGGCCTTATCCAAAGTGCCTGTGGTGGTTAACGATTATCCGGGATTTGTGGCAAACCGCATTCTAATGCCCATGATTAACGAGGCCATTATCAGTCTTTTTGAAGGAGTGGCCGGAGTTCAGGAAATCGATACCGTAATGAAGCTGGGCATGGCACATCCCATGGGCCCTCTTCAATTGGCCGATTTTATTGGTTTAGATGTTTGCCTCAGCATTTTAAGGGTATTGCATCAAGGCCTAGGTAATCCTAAGTACGCACCTTGCCCGCTGTTGGTCAATATGGTGCAGGCCGGAAGGCTTGGAGTGAAATCCGGTGAAGGATTTTATGCCTACACCCCGGGCAGCAAAGAGCTGGTAGTTTCTTCCTCTTTTAAGTAATCCCGCGCCCCTGATTGAAGGCGGGAGCGCCCGCAACCAAAAACCTGTAGCCACCTAGGCGAGGAGATTGACGGCCACAGCCGGAAAGCCCCACAACCTAGGACACCGTTGATGCTTTGTGTTTTCAAGGCAAATTAAGGCACGGACAAATCGAAAGACCGGAGTTTACTAAGGGTAAATGAGGCTCTTGCGATTTGGCCGTAACGCAAAGTTGCCGCCAGAATAGCAACGCATCAGCGGTTTCCCTTGGAGGCTGCTGTTTTTGGTAAGGGCCGGAGACTGAAAGCAGGTTAAGGCGCCCAAAAAATCATCCACATTTTTTAGACTAGAGCTGCACCGAACTTGGTATCTTTGCAGGCATAGTGCTTTAATTTTCAGTCTATGCCGGCAGCTAAGTTTATTTTTGTCACCGGAGGTGTTTCCTCCTCTTTGGGTAAAGGAATTATTAGCGCCTCTTTAGGCAAGTTGCTGAGAGCTAGAGGTATGAGGGTCACTATTCAAAAACTGGACCCTTACATTAATGTGGATCCGGGAACCTTAAACCCCTACGAACATGGCGAATGCTACGTTACCGAGGACGGTGCCGAAACCGACTTGGATCTCGGTCATTACGAGCGTTTCCTAAATATTCGAACCAGTCAAGACAATAACGTGACCACCGGGCGGATTTACCAGTCCGTTATTCAAAAAGAACGACGCGGCGATTATCTGGGCAAAACCGTGCAGGTGATTCCACACATCACCGACGAAATCAAACGGCGCATAAAACTTCTCGCCGAAACCGGCAAGTACGACGTTGTCATTACCGAAATTGGTGGAACCGTTGGCGATATTGAGTCCTTGCCCTACATAGAATCCGTTCGCCAGCTCAAATACGAATTGGGTGTCGGCAATGCCGTGGTGATTCACCTTACCTTGATTCCTTTTCTAAGTGCCGCCGGTGAACTCAAAACCAAACCCACCCAGTATTCGGTTAAAACCCTGCTGGAACAAGGCGTTCAACCCGATATTTTGGTTGGCCGCACCGAACACCCCCTAGGGCCGGATATCCGGGCTAAAATTGCCTTGTTTTGCAACGTGTCTGTAGATGCGGTAATTGAGTCCATTGATGCAGAGAGCATTTACGATGTGCCTTTGCTAATGAAAAAGGAAGAGTTGGACCGGGTGGTCATGGAAAAGCTAAACATTAGCGGTTATGGCGAACCGGATTTGGAAAGTTGGGAGTCTTTTTTGTATACCCTTAAACATCCCTTGCGTGCGGTACGCATTGGCATCGTCGGAAAGTACATTGAACTCAAAGATGCCTACAAGTCCATTACCGAAGCTCTGATTCATGCCGGGGCAGCCAACCGCTGCAAGCCGGAAATTGAGTGGATCCATTCCGAAGACTTGCAAGAGCTAAGTGAGGAGGACTTTTTGACCAAAATGAAAAAGTTGGACGGGATTTTGGTAGCGCCGGGCTTTGGAAATAGAGGAATTGAGGGGAAAATCCGCGCCGTACATTTTGCCCGTACCCACCGTATTCCATTCTTTGGTATTTGCCTTGGCATGCAATGCGCAGTGATTGAATTTGCCCGCCATGCAGCCGAACTCCAAGAAGCACATTCGGCTGAGTTTCAATCCAGAGCCGCTCATTTGGTGATTGATTATTTGCATGGCCAAAGCGAGGATGTAGAAAAAGGAGGAACCATGCGCTTGGGGGCTTTTGATTGTTCCTTGGTGTCGGGTAGTTTGGCCCATAAGGTATACGGTAAAGAGAACATAAGCGAAAGGCATCGACACCGCCTGGAATTTAATAACGAATATCTGGACCGACTGCAAGAAGCCGGCATGTTGGCCAGCGGACGCCATCCCGAACTCGGTTTGGTAGAGATTGTGGAAGTTCCCGACCACCCTTGGTTTATTGGAACCCAGTTTCATCCGGAATACTCCAGTACCGTAGATGCGCCGCACCCCTTGTTTGTACATTTTGTTAAGGCTGCTATGAGCTAAATCAACGAAGCAATTCGTTGAAGCGGGTACCTAGACCCACCAATAGGGTAGGAGAAAGAACGCCCGTTTGGTTTACTTGCATGGCCACATCGAATCTGAAATTAAACCACTCCAAACTTGGTATGGCTCCCAATAGGTTGTCAAATCCAAGATACACTTCGGTGTAGGGAGTTACACTTTGGTTGAACATCACTAAGAAGTTTACGCCTCCGTAGTAATTCCACTTTAAGTGTTTTATGCCCGGAATTCGGTTCAACAAGAAGCCGTGAAAATCGTGCTGGTAGTGTCCTTCAACGTAACTGTTTCGTGTAGAGTAGCGGTAATAGTCTAAAGCCCTGAACTGATCTAAATAGGTAGCATTGGCCGCCGAACCCAAAAAATAGGTTTGCTCGCCCAAAAAATGCACAAAATCCAAATAGGTCATTTCGCGGGCATTGATAAAAATTCCGGTACGTAAAATAAAGGAGGTTTCTCCAACAGCTCCAAAGGAAACTCGATCTGAGGCCGAAAGCTCCAGGAGGTTATAGTCTACCTTACTGCCCAATATTCCGGGCACTCCGCTGTGCAAGAACAAAGAAAAAACCGGATAGTCTGACTCTAGGACCTCTTTATTGCCTAAGTGTCTAAGAAATTGCTGACCGGGTTTTAGAGTGAGTCCAAGCCCAAACCAAGTGCCTTGGTGGCCATACAGTCTATGATCTGCCGAAAGCGTGCTGTTTGGATTGTTGGGAGTAAAGCCATTGCCCAAGGAGAAAAAGGAAAAGTCGGCGGTATTTTCTACGGTTGTTCGTTTGGCCCATTCCATTCCTGCCGAAAGGTAAAGTCCATTTATAACCTCTCGTTCATAATTAAACTTTACATACTCTTTTCGGTATAATTTCATGAAATTCTGCCGAAAAAAGAGGGAGTAAAAGGTGTTTATAATGGAATTGATGGGTTCCGAGTTGTTGATTTGAAACATGTAGCTGCCGCCTTCTAAATCGAAAGACTGTAGGCTGCTTTCTGACCAAAGCCGGGTGCTTAACCTGCCTTTGAGCCTTTGGTCCGAAAACCCGTAACGTAAGATAGGTTCCACTTCCATGTGCCAAAGGCTGGGCCAGCTTTTGGTGTATTTCACCGACTGTTTCATTACAAAACCTTCCACCGTATTGTATTCGAGCTTGTCGTTGAGTAGTCCGTCAAAATACAGGCTGCTTCGCTTTTTTCGGTTTTGAAAGGTATGGCCAATTATGGCTGCATACCAACGTATGGGCCTGTTCCTAGTCCGACTTAGACTATCGTAAACCTCCCGACTGGTGTAGGGAAGGTTCAGCAAACTGTCTTCGGCACACAAGCTTGCGTTTTCCTCAGGGCTTAGACAGGTAAAATGCTCCCAATACGCTTCGTCGTAATTCAGTGCTTGCTCCGACAGGCGATATCCTTTTCTGGCCATTCCTTTAGGAAGACTGTCCAGGGTTTTGTAGTTGTGGTAGCTGGCTTGAATGTCGTATTGCAAAACTGCCCCGTAGGCTTTTTTCCAGGCCTGAATTTCTAAGCTGGAGGGTAGCCAACCTAAGTCGGTTAAGGAGCTTTCCATTCGAAGGCTTAAGCTGTCTACACGGTATAAACCCGTCGATTTTAAGGCTTTTAATTCGGCACGGGTGATTTGCCAACTGCCTTCTTCCAAGACCAAAGTCCCGGTCCATAAGGGCTGAAATGGATTTTTGGGTTCTACCGCCAAATGCACCATTCTTCTGCCATTTCTGTAGAAATAGCCAATAAGTCTGTAAGTATAGTTTACCATGGCTCCCCAGCCTATAGGGGATTGATAAGGAATGTCCGAAAAACCCGGGAGGGCAGAGCGGCTATCGTATAGGCTAAACTGGTGCCAAGCTCTTGCTTGCCTTGAAAAACTTTGCTCCAAACCTCGGTATCTGTAGCCTTCTATGTGTTCTAAAAACCCTCTGGGCTGGTGGCCAAAATAGAGCGAGCTTATGGATTGACTTAAATAATTTGTGCCGGTTTCGGAACTATCCGGAATAACTTCCCAAAGCCAAAAGCGCGGATAGGGTTTGGCCGAAGGAACTCCCACCCGCAAAATGGTTTCGGCACGGCATTGGTAATTGCCGGGTGCAGTTAGGTTCCAAATTCTCCGTCGTATGGCTTCCCGAATAGCAAACAGCTCAGGCTTGTCGTTCGCTTGAATTTCCGGCCAAGAAAGTGCTTCGCTTTGCTTTTTGGTTAATTGCAGCCGAATTTCGGAGCTTAGGCTGTCGGTTTTAATTTTTGTAAGTATTCCGGAAAACCTGGGGTCTTTTAAAAAAACCAAGATTTTTTGGTCTTCCGGCAGTTTTAAGCGAAAAGCTCCCTCAAAGTCGGTAATAAGTGCATGATTGTAGCCGCGCCCCTTAAATTCTAATGCAACAAAAGCTACCGGCTGCCCCTTTGGGTCCAAAAGTTGACCCTTTATGTCTAAAGCTTGTTGCGCATGCACCAACACCTGTAAGCAAAGACATATCCCCAAAAATCCCCTAAGGAGCAACTTCATCGTTCTAAAGATACGGCTTGAGCAGTCGGAGGCCAAGCCTTAAGATTCTTATTTTTGATGCATGAGCAAATGGTATACCAATATTGGAAAATTATGGATGCATCAAGACGGTGCCTCGCCCTTAAAAGGAAAAGAAATGCAGGAGCCACGCTGTTTAGACGGGGCTTGGATGCAAGTAAACGAGGAGGGAAAGATTCATGCCATAGGCACTGGTGAAGCCCCGGTATTGCCCGGCGAAGATCAATTCAATATGGAGGGAAGCTGGGTTTTTCCTGCGTTTTGTGATAGCCACACCCATCTGGTGTTTCCGGAATGGAGGCCCGAAGAGTTTTTGTACAAGATTCGGGGAATGTCCTATGCCGAAATTGCCCAAAAAGGAGGTGGAATTTTAAATTCTGCCCAAAAAATGGAAATGGCCGAGGAAGGTCATCTGTTTGCCGCAGCCCTGAGGCGATGCCATGAATGCATGGCCTTTGGTACAGGAGCTCTTGAAATTAAATCAGGCTATGGACTTAGTTTGGAATCCGAACTTAAAATGCTTCGGGTCATTGCCCGACTTAAAGAATCTTTGCCTATTCCCGTTAAGGCTACCCTGCTTGGGGCTCATGCCTTGCCTCCCAAATACAAGGAGCGCCGCGAGGATTTCATTGACATGATTGTGCACCGGCTTATTCCTGCCGCCGCCGCAGATGGACTGGCCGACTATGTAGATGTGTTTTGCGATACCGGCTTTTTTACTCCGGAAGAAACGGAGCGCATTTTAGAAGCCGGCGCCCGCTTTGGGTTACGAGGAAAAATTCATGCCAACGAACTCGGCAACACCGGAGGTATTCAGGCCGGAGTGGCTCATCAAGCCCTAAGCGTAGACCATTTAGAACATACCGGGCCGGAGGAAATTCAAAGCCTGTTGAATTCCAATACCATTCCCACGCTCCTGCCGGGTACGGCCTTTTTCTTAAAAATGGACTATCCACCGGCCCGCACCATGGTAAATGCCGGTTTGCCCGTCTGCTTGGCCACCGATTACAACCCGGGGTCCTGCCCCTCAGGAAATCCTTGGTTTATTTGGTCTTTGGCTTCTATATACATGGGTTTGGAACCCGAAGAGGCCCTCAGTGCCTTAAGCCTAAACGGCGCTCATGCCATGGAGCTGCAACACAGCCATGGTAGCCTCTGGCCCGGTAAAGTTGGTTCCTTTATTTCCGTAGAACCTATGGAAACCCTTGCCATGGTACCCTACCGATTTGGAAGTGGCCTAAACTATAGGGTTTTCATTCAAGGAAAGGAATACAACCCCTGAGCCGGGAAATCCGTCTATATTTGTAAGGAATAAAATATTGCTGCTTATGCGCCTGTCTTTTACCCATATTGTTCTTAGCCTTGCCATTGCTGCGGGTAGCTTTTCGTGCAGCGGAGAAGACCCCATTGATGTCAATTCCTATTTCCAAGGAAAAAACCTTTTGTTTTGCGGAGATAGAGAAGGCAAGTTTCAAATTTTTCGTTGGACTCCCGACTCGCTTAAATTGGTTACCACCGATTTGGAATACCACCACTGGTTGCCGGAACCGCATCCCGACGGAAATAAGTTCATTTGCTTTAAAGGGCCCATTATGAACGGTTTTAATACCAGTGAGCTTTGGCGCTACAATTTGGACGGTTCTAAAGCCGAACGACTCATTAGCCTTCAAGAGAACAACTGGCTCTCTATGCACCACGCCAAGTATTCTCCCGATGGACGATGGATTATCTTAAACGTAGAAATGCTCGATGAAGAAACCGGCGAAAATCGCTGGAAGATTTTCGTGTGCGATAGCCTAGGTAAAAATCCTCGGAATGTCTCCGAAGACGGCAGAATGTATTACGAACCCTCCTTTAACCCCGGGGGTGGCTTTGAAATTGTTTACGCCGCTTGGCCTCAAGGTGAAACCCAGCCTTTTACCTACAATGCCCGCTGGTCTCTCGAAGTACATACCGGAAAAATCGATACCTCCAATTGGACCATTGTCGATGAAACTCGATTGACCGATGACGACTATTGGAATGCCGGACCGGCCATGACTTCCAATGGGCAGCGCATTGCCTATACCGAAGTAGAAGATCAACTTTATCCCAACCAATCCGCTAATTTGTTTTCTGTTTGGAACAATGGAGAAGAATTGGCGGAGTTATTAAGAGATGGAAGGGCAAACTATTATCCGAGGTGGACCTCCGACGATCAGCAATTGCTGTTTCACCGATTGGAGTATGAAAGGTACGGCATTTACACAGTAAGCTCCACCGGTGGTGGTTTGGTACGTGTTGTTCCGGACGAAGATAACAACTACCTGTACCCGGTAATGGTGCCCTAAAGCAAACGCGAAGGGTATACCTATGCATTATTTTCTTCGGTCATGTGCACCGATTTTATTGGTACTTCTATCCTGGTCCGGTCTTGTGGCTCAAGACTGGCTGGGATACCATACGTCCAATTATGCAGGCATTCATGCCGTTGGGTACAACCCCGCTTTCCTAGCAGGCAATAACTACAAACTCGATGTAAGTCTGTTGGCCATGCACGCCAGGGTGCAAAACAATTATGTAAACCTCGATATTCAAACCCTATTTAATCCGGAGGAAACATTCAACGATCCAAATTTTGATGAACGCTACATTTACTACAGCGACCACAAGGAGTTTTACGATGCCTATGTAAACCTTCATGTACAGGCTCCGGCCTTTATGTTCCAACTCAACGAAAGAACCTCCTTTGGTTTTGCTCCAGCCATCCGTAGCTTCACCAACGTAAACCGAGTCGACGAAAATCTTGCGCGGCTCATTGCCGAAGGCCTCGATTACCCACCTTTGTTTAACCAGGAGTTTGGAAACCGCTGGACCCAAGGCAGTACCAATTTATGGGCTCAATACAGCTTTACAGGAGCTAGAACCCTTTACGATAATGGTATGATTCGCCTTAAAGGGGGACTAAGCCTGCACTTACTCCAAGGCTTGGGCGCCGGAGTGCTCTATGGAAACGGGTATAATTACATTTTTCACAACGAGGATACCCTCACCATGCGGCGGCTTCAAGGCGAATTGGTACTTTCTCCTGCCTTGGCCAATCAAAACTTTGGTTTTGGATTCGATGGTGGACCGGGCTTTGGTTTGGATGTAGGCTTTATCTTGGAAATTGTTCCCGGCACCTACGAACGCGATGGACTCATTCGCCCCAAACGCTACCAAGAACACTGGGGCTTGCGCACCGAAGATGAAACCAACTACGCCGTGCGCTTGGGCTTAAGCTTTGGAGATTTAGGCTTTATCCCTTATCCGGTGCACCCTAGCTCAGCCAATTTTGAAGTAAGCCAAGATTCTATTCCGCTTTCCATTTTTGATGGCGTAGAAGGCCCGGCAGACCTGGGCGAAATGTTGGAAAATAATTTTCAAGGAGTCAATCCTAACGATTCTACGGTGCTTATGTGGCTGCCCGGCAGAATCGATGCCTTTGTCGATTTTAAACTCAATTACAATTTAGGACTACATTTCGGCGGACGATTTGCCCTCTGGACCGGCGAGTCGAATGCCTTCAAAAGCCATTATTTGCACCAATTTACCGTAACTCCCCGCTGGGAAATCAAATGGTTTGGGGCTTACAGTCCGCTGTCCTTCGATCATATGGGCCTCATCAATTGGGGCCTTTCTCTCCGAGCAGGGCCCGTAGTTATTGGTTCGGGCGATTTACTTAGCAATCTGCTCAAAACCCGCTATTCCGGCATTAGTTTTCATTTTGGTCTTCGTTTGTTGTTCCCCAACATCAACACCAGTTCCAGAAACCCGGGTTGCGACAGCTTTGACCGTTCGTACCTCAAAGGAAAACCTTAAACATGGCACACCTCAACATTGAAATAAAGGCACGCACCCAAAAAAGCAATAAGCAATACCAAACCTTGCTCCATTTGGGAGCCAAAGACTTGGGGGTTGATCACCAAACCGATACCTATTTTAAGGTGCCTCAGGGGCGGCTTAAATTGCGCCAAGGAAACATCGAAAACAGCCTGATTTTTTACCAACGTCAAAATAACGAGGGCCCAAAGGCTTCCGACGTGCACCTAAGCCGCCTTCCTGCCGACACGGATTTGCGGCCTGTTTTGTTGGCCGCTTTGGGCGAAAAAATCACCGTCCGAAAAGCCCGCCGAATTTTATTCATAGACCACGTTAAGTTTCATATTGACCAGGTAGATGGCCTTGGCGATTTTGTCGAAATTGAGGTTATTGACAAAGATAGGTCAATGAAAACCAGCGATTTGCAAGATTTGTGCGAACACTACATGCAGCTGTTGGAAATTGAGGAACAGGATTTGGTGGCTGAATCTTACAGCGATTTATTGGCTTTGGGAGGCCCGGCCGCCCTGTAGTTTTTCGAACAATTAAGTGCCTGCTAAGGCGGCCGCCGGGCCCTTGGCTATACTCCCCCTTAGCTAGGCAGGCCAAAAAGGCAGCTGCGGGGCTTCCTGTGGTCGCCGCGCTGCTGCTCTTTTTGGCAGCTGCCTAGCTAAGGCGGGGTGCCGCCGCGGTCCCTGGCCCATGGTCTTTTTTTTGTTTTTCTTACCATGGATAAGCCTTTACATTATGAAGCAGTTGATGCAGTGCGTTTTCAAGTTTATAACCCTGACCAAGGCGTCTGGGGCAAATTAAGGCGCAGACAAATGGAAAGGCCGCAGTTTACTGGTTGTAAATGAGGACCTTGAGATTTGGCTGCAACGCAAAGTTGCCGCTAGAATAGCATCGCATCAACGCTCTCATTATCTTAGCGGTCAAATTTGGCAATTATGATGACCACACTAGCCATTATCATTTTTATCCTAGGGTACGCAGCCATTACCCTGGAACACCCCTTGCGGGTAAATAAAACGGCTCCGGCTTTGCTCACTGCCGGGCTTATTTGGACGGTTTACATGCTTATGGGTCCCGGTGGCGAAGACTTTCAGCATGGCGTTATTCACCATCTTAGAGAGCATTTGGGCGAAACTGCCGAAATCCTATTCTTCCTCTTGGGAGCTATGACCATTGTGGAAATCATTGATGCACACCAAGGGTTTAAACTCATTACCAATCGAATCAAAACCAAGAATCAAAAGAAGTTGCTTTTGATTTTGTGCGTGGTCACGTTCTTTATGTCGGCTACCTTAGATAACCTTACCACAGCTATTGTAATGGTGTCTTTGTTGCGCCGCCTTATTCACGACAAAACCCAGCGCATGTTTTTCCTGGGTATGATTGTGATTGCTGCCAATGCCGGTGGAGCTTGGTCACCCATTGGTGACGTTACCACCACCATGCTTTGGATTAAAGGCCAAATCACCGATGTTAACATCATCAAAACCCTTATTATCCCTAGTTTGGTTTGCATGATTGTTCCCGTAGGTGTGGCCATGATGATGCTCAAAGGCGATGTTATTCGCGCCGATTACGATTACGACGAAGCCAGCAAAGCAGAACGGGTCAAAGGGTCGCGTTTGATGTTTTTCTTAGGAGTCGGAGGCTTACTTTTTGTGCCTGTATTTAAAGTGTATACCCACCTTCCTCCTTATTTGGGCATGCTCATTTCGCTCTCAATTATTTGGGCGGTTTCAGAGTTGCTTCACTTGGATAAGGAAGAAGAAGAACGTAAAGAGTATACGGCCATTCATGCCCTCACCAAAGTAGACGTTCCCTCGGTCTTGTTCTTTTTGGGCATTTTGTTGGCTATTGGTGGTTTAGGTGCCATGGGCTTGTTGAATCAGTTTGCCGCTTGGATGGATCAAGTGCTGCCCGACAAAGGTGCTGTGGCCTTGGCCATTGGTGCCGGATCCGCCATCATTGATAACGTTCCTTTGGTAGCTGCCGCCCAAGGCATGTACCCCATGGATGAAGTGGCCGGAGGCATTATGGGGCAAGACGGTTATTTCTGGGAATTTTTGGCCTACGCCGCAGGTACGGGAGGGTCCATGTTGATTATAGGCTCTGCCGCCGGCGTTGCAGTTATGGGCATGGAAAAAATCGACTTTTTCTGGTACGTTAAAAAGATTTCTTGGTTGGCGCTTTTGGGTTATTTGGCAGGAGCGGGTACCTACATGTTGGTTCAACCTTGGTTTGCACACTAATTGCTTAAGCACAATTACACGATACATCCCCAAAATATTGGGGATTTTTTTTTGCGCTAGGGATAGAGCCCGGGAGCGGGATTGAGGTTTGGCCCGCATCGGCGTGCCTTTTGGCGGCGGCGCTTTGCAAGCCCCCAAAAGGCCGTCCGTGCGTGGCCAAACCCAATCCCCGAAGGGCGAAAGCCCGGTGCACCGGCCCTTAGGACGGTGCAAGCGCCTTAAAAAAACCAAAAAAAGGAAACTACGGCATACATTTTGCGTTTGCACTAATAGGAATGTCCTATTTTTACTACATGTGGCGTTATGTGTTGATGGTTTGGCTTCTTGCCGGATCGGGTATGGCTTGGGCGCAAGACGATGAAATGATACCGGGCACGCTGTATCTGGCCAATGGAGATTCCATGTCCGGTTTTTTTGAGCCGTTTAAGGAGGAGCGTTTGAGCCGTTCGGTGAAGTTTACGCCCAACATGGACACCTATCCTCAGCGTTACAATGCCCGCGAAGTAAAGGCTTTTGAACTGGATGAGCGCCGTTTTGAATCGCATGTGGTAGACGAGCGCGAGCAGTTTATTAAGGTTGAGCAAGGCGGCGAGCTGGTGCTGTATAGCCTTAAGGATAGGGTTAAAAAGCGTGGAGACTATGTAACTATTGTACGTTATTTTGTGCGTAGAGAAGGCTCAGATAAAATTCACGAAATCACCGATAGGAATTTTAGAAAGGAAATACCCATTCACATTGCCGACCACACCGAATTGGCTGCACAAGTGCGCGATAAGTTTTATGAATTTGCAGACTTACAGGCTTTGGTGGAGGCTTACAATACATGGGTAGAGAAGGGGAGACCTGCCACTTCTTGGACCAAAGAAAACGGCAATTATACCATTGATGTGAGCCACGAACCGGAGGTAAAGGAAAGTCCTGAAAAGGACTTGCCAACCGGTAAATTGGCTGTGGAAGCTACGGCAGGGCTTTCGTTAAATATTATGGAGTTTGATGAATATGCCTACAACAATATTTTGGGCTATGCTTTTAGTACTCCCGGGCCGGGCTACCAATTAAGTTTAGGCGTCCGTTACAGAATAAGCGAGCATTTTAGTGTGCGAGGCGGCGTTTCACATTTCAACAAGTCGTTTCGTGTGGAGTATCCTGGAACAGACATTAGTACCGGGGAGCAATTTAGAATAACAGAGACTTGGAGCAACCGCTTTTTTAGTGGCTATGCCATTGCAGAGTATCAGTCGCAAGATTTCTTTTTTGGAGGAGGTTTTGACTTGACTTTTGCGCAAACAAGCAGTCAAAGCTTTAGAGCGGCTTCGTTGGCCAATGGAGATGAGTTTGACCTGAATGGGTCGCTTTTGATCGCTCAAGTGGAGCCCCAATTTGATTTTGTTATGAATATGGGCTTCAACTTTTCCACAGAGGATCGTAAATGGCGGTTTAGGCCACATATTGGCTACCACATTCCATTGAACCGTCTGTTTACTTTTAGAGAGGACCTTACCGGAGGCCTAGGGCAAGAATTGAACAGTGCCTATCCGGTGTCTCAGTTCAATTTCCGGATTGGGTTAATTGTGGAGTACGGTTTGAATTAAAAAAAGCCGGCATGTACAACATGGCCGGCTTTTTACTTTTTATGACTTTAGGGACTATACGTCAATTTTGGCGTATTTGGCATTTTGTTCGATGAACTCTCTGCGCGGTGGAACATCATCGCCCATAAGCATGGAGAAAATGCGGTCGGCTTCGGCTGCGGAGTCTATGGTTACCCGTCTTAAGGTACGGGTATTTGGGTCCATGGTGGTTTCCCACAGCTGGGTGGCGTTCATTTCACCCAGACCTTTGTACCGCTGAA
The DNA here is from genome assembly GCA_030427255.1 of Bacteroidia bacterium. Lineage (GTDB taxonomy): Bacteria > Bacteroidota > Bacteroidia > CAIKAF01 > CAIKAF01 > CAIKAF01. The sequence continues at coordinate 51,519 of JAUHWY010000013.1, forward strand.
TGTATAGGCCGGACTCTTTGCCATCTACCGTTAATTCTTGGGTAATCCGTTGTCGGTCGGCTTCGGACCAAGCATAGGTTTCTTTTTTGCCTTTACGGATTAAATACAAAGGAGGGGTGGCGATGTAGACATAGCCTTGTTCTATCAGCTCTTTCATATAACGGAAGAGCAGGGTGAGGATAAGGGTAGTAATGTGGGAGCCATCGACGTCGGCGTCACACATAATAATGATTTTATGGTAACGAAGTTTGGTAAGGTTAAGGGCCTTAGAGTCTTCTTCGGTACCTATAGAAATGCCAAGGGCGGTGAAGATGTTTTTGATTTCTTCGTTCTCGAAAATTTTGTAGGAAAGGGCCTTTTCTACGTTTAGGATTTTACCTCTAAGGGGCAAAATGGCTTGGAATTTTCGGTCACGACCTTGTTTGGCGGTTCCTCCGGCCGAGTCGCCCTCCACCAGATACACCTCGCATTTGGATGGGTCTCGCTCAGAGCAGTCGGAAAGCTTACCGGGCAGTCCGGAACCGGTAAAGGCTCCTTTGCGTTGAACCATTTCACGGGCCTTTCGCGCAGCATGCCGGGCTTGAGCGGCCAGCACCACCTTATTGATTATGGTTTTGGCTTCTTTGGGGTTTTCTTCTAAGAAATTGGATAGTGCTTCACCTACTGCTTGGTCTACAGCTCCGGATACTTCGGAGTTGCCCAATTTGGTTTTGGTTTGACCTTCAAAGAGAGGTTCGTGTACCTTAACCGAAATAACGGCGGTAAGTCCTTCTCTGAAATCATCCCCGGCAATTTCAAATTTCAGGGATTTGAGCAGGCCTTCTTTTTCGGCGTAGTTTTTAAGCGTACGGGTAAGGGCTCGACGAAAACCGGCCAAGTGGGTTCCACCTTCGTGGGTATTGATGTTGTTGACGTAGCTGTGGATGTTTTCGTTGTAGGTGGCGTTGTATTGAAAGGCCACTTCTACGGGAATACCGGATTTTTCTGTTTCCAGATAAATGGGCACGGGAATAATTGCTTCGCGGGTGCCGTCAAGGTATTTAACGAATTCCATGAGACCTCCTTCGGAGAAAAAGGTTTCTTCTTTGGCTTTGCCTTCTTCGTCTAGGTTTCTGTGATCAAACAAGGTAAGGGAAATACCTTTGTTCAAATAAGCAAGTTCGCGCAAACGGGCGGCCAAGGTGTCCCAAGAATATTCGGTATGGGTAAAAATGGTGCCGTCCGGCGTAAAGGTAATGGTGGTACCGGTTTTGTCGGTGGTGCCAATTTCGCGTACCGGATATTTGGGGATACCAATTTCGTATTCTTGCTCAAATACTTTTCCTTCCCTATGGACTTCTGCCCTTAAATGGGTGGAGAGGGCATTTACGCAGGATACCCCAACGCCGTGCAAACCTCCGGAAACCTTGTAGGAGTCTTTATCGAACTTACCACCTGCATGCAGGACGGTCATAACTACTTCCAAGGCCGACCTTTTTTCTTTGGTATGCATTCCGGTGGGAATGCCCCTTCCGTCGTCCGATACCCGAATCGAGTTGTCTTCTAGGATATGCACTTCGATAGTAGAAGCATGACCGGCCAAAGCTTCATCTATGGAGTTGTCGACCACCTCATAGACCAAATGGTGTAGACCTTTGGCGCTGGTGTCTCCAATGTACATGGCAGGACGTTTACGTACTGCCTCTAGTCCTTCTAGAATTTGAATATTGTCCGCGCCATAACTGCCCGGCGCTGCTGATTTCATCTCTTCGCTCATAATCCACTTTATACAGAGCTACAAAGATAGGCATTTGATTCGCTTGAAAGGCTTATGCAGCAAGGCTTTGAATAGGTTTTTTCAACATTTAAGGCAGCTTATTAACAATTTCTTTAAAGTGATAGGTGAGCCATGCCGCAAGGCCTCCGCCACCAAGTCCTAAACAAAAAGAAATAGCGCTCCTAAGCAGTCCTTCTTCCATCCACCAACCCAGCAAAAGCCAAGCGCAAGACATACCCAATCCAAAGCCAACCACTATGGGAAAGCTCCTAGGCTTAAGCAGCTCTCTTTCGCTGGATCTATAATCGGCCTTTTGGGCAAGATAAACCAACAAAAGGGTTAGACTTATACTAGCTACAAAGCTGTTCCAAGCCACCACTTCCCAAAAATTCAATGAAGCAAACCAATCTAAAAACATAAGGTATTGTACGCTTTCTTTGTCCCCTTGTTTCAGAGTCTTTCCACCATTATTGAAATGGCTTGTCCCCCGAAGCCTTGGGCATTTATCATGGCTCTTTGTATTTGTTGGGTTGCCAAGCTGCTTTCGGGACCTTTAGGCCAAGCTTTACCTTGAACCAAAGCTTCCCACACCCAGGCTAGGCTTTGCATGCCGGAGGCGCCCAGCCCGTGACCGGTAAACCACTTGGTCCCTGTAATTTGAGGAGAGGAATTGCCCCAAATTGCTTGGCATGCTGCCCACTCCGCATCGTTTCCTTTAGGAGTCCCCGGAAAATGGCCTACCACCAAATCCGGTCCTGCTCCTGCATTTGCCATGCATTGTTCCATAGCTTTTCTTAGGGCTTTCCCCTCCGGCGAAATGCCCGTAGGACTTGGACCCTCCTCATTTCCTATGCCAAAACCAAGCACCCTTAGGGAGGCTAAACTAGCTTCTCTGCTAACCACGCAGCCAACGGCCTGTGCCGACAAAACGGTACCCTTATTGGATAGCGGCCAAGGCCCTAAGTTGGGGTCGGTGCAGAGAATTCCTGTTGCTTTGAGAAGGGCTTGGGTTTTAGGGTGGATAGGGTATTCTGAGGCAACTACCCAGGCTTGGCTGCAAAATCCGGCTTGAAGCCAGGCAAGTCCATTCAAAACAGCTTGCAAACCGGAACTACAGGTTTGGCTGCTATGCAAAGCCGGTCCTTGAAAAAATCGGCGACTCAGTTGACTGGCCAAAAAGCCTGGAGTAGTGTAGGGGCTAAACTTAGGACCATGTTGGGCTTCGAACCAGTAAGACTCCGCACCACGAGCCGAACCGGTGAACAATGCGGCGTCCTTTTCTTGCTCCAAATCAGGAGGCCTTTGGGCATATAAATCCAAGGCCTGTTGCAGGTAATGCGGGCTGCGGTTTTCTTTTTGCCACTCCGGCCATCGATTCCACCACCCTCGGGAATCCCAAAAAAAAGGAGACTCAAGGCCAAGGCTTGGTTCGGGCATGGACTGCATGGACCTTAGGTCATTTATATAGATGTTTTCAAGGGCCATGTTTGAGCTAAGGTTTTTAACCGGTCCAACAAAAAGTCCAACTCATCCGGTTGGATTCCATAGGGCGGAATAACATACACTACGGAGCCCAAGGGCCGCATCAACAATTCGTGGGCAATACACCAAGCATAGATTTTTTTCCGTGCCGGATTGTTGTAAAAGTAGCCCTTATAGTTGCTCGCCAGTTCAAAGGCAAAAATGTTTCCTTTTACGCGGACCTTGGGTAAGTGGTCGGATGCATTCCATTCTTCCGCTTTTGATGCTAGGCTTGCGTACAACCATTGCATGTGAGCTTGGGTTTCCGGTTGCTCCAAAACATCTAAACTGGCATTTGCTGCAGCACATGCCAAGGGATTGGCTGTGTAGCTGTGCCCATGATAAAATAACTTTTGGGCATTATCGGTGTGGAATTCCGCAGCAATGTGCTCCGAAATCAAGGTTGCTCCCATGGGCAAATAGCCCCCGGTTAATCCTTTGGATAAGGCCATTAGGTCCGGTGTGCCGCACTGTTCGGAGGCCAATAGTGTTCCGGTGCGGCCAAACCCGGTGAGGACTTCATCGGCAATACACAGAATGTTTAATTCTCGACAAAGGCCCAGCAACCTTTTCAGTGGTTCGGCTTCGTACATACGCATGCCTGCTGCTCCTTGCACTAAGGGTTCGTAAATGAAGGCCGCCGGTTTCTTTTCTTCTAAAAAACGTTTTAGGGATTCCCAATCGGTTTGTGGGCCCGGTGGCTCAATATATTCTACAGGCGCAAGCAGCGACTCAAAGGGGCGTACAAAGACATCTCGTTCTCCGGTGGCTAAGGCCCCTAGGGTGTCGCCATGATAAGCGCCTTGTAGAGCCACAAATCCTTTTTTGGAAATCCCTTGATTTACAAAATATTGCCAAGCAAGCTTGAGGGCGATTTCCACGGCTGTAGACCCATTGTCGGAATAAAACACTTTTCCCTTTGGAGCTCCTTCCAGGTGCAAAAGTCTCCCTGCCAACCGTACGGCCTGTGGATGGGTGAATCCGCTAAAAATCGCATGCTCCAACTGTTCGAGCTGCTCTTTGATTTTTTGATTGATGTAGGGGTGGCCATGGCCATGTAAGTTTACCCACCACGAACCGGAGGCGTCTAAATAGCGCTTGCCCTCGGAATCATAAAGCCAAACCCCCTCGCCTTTTGTAAGCACAGGCAGCAAGCCTTCCTCCATTGGTCGACTGAATGGATGCATAATCCATGCTTGGTCTAAATTGGAGAGGGATTCACCAGACATAGGGAACTGCATTAAATTGGGAAACTTCCCGGGCCCAATGCCTTAAACCCGTAGATTTGGGATCCTCCAGTTGAGGTAAATCCGGGAATACCGGTACATTTGGGTATTGAGTACAAATGATTTCCTTATTGTCTAAAAAGGGGACACCACTAAACACCAGTCCTTGAATGGGAATTCCGGCGTGCTTGCAATAGGCCAAACTCAATAGACTATGGTTTATGGCGCCCAAATAATGGTTTATAACCAGAACCACAGGAAGCTTGAGGTGTTGAATGAAATCCGCAACCGTGTCTTTTTCGTTCAAAGGAACCAACAATCCACCTGCTCCTTCTACCACCAAAGGTCTGTCTTGGGGTAGCTTAACCGAGCATGGATCTAAGCTAAGGCCTTCTTGTTTTGCGGCATGGTGCGGTGAAGAAAAGCTTTGAAGCACTTGAGCTTCGGGTAGGGTTTGCGACTCGGGAATTCCGTATTCGGAAACCAATCGAGCACGATCGGTTTCAACAGAAGCTCCGGATTGAAAGGGTTTCCAATACTTGGCATTCCATGCCAAACATAGCCCGGCGGAAACCAAAGTTTTGCCTACATCGGTTCCTATACCCGTTACAAATACTGCGGATGCGCGTCCCATATCCATTTTTTTAGTTCTTCGCACTCTTCCACGCTGTTGTGGGCATGCAAAATTATTCGGTACCCGCATTTTTCTGATGGTACTGTAGGTGGCCCAAACCACTTTAGCGCCAAATTCGAAGGGGCATTGGCTTCCGTGCACCTCAAAAAACGAAGCCAAGGGCTTTCTGATGCAGGTAAAAAGTGGTCTGCTTGGATGCACAAGCGCTCCAAGGCAGTCCTTTTATTTTCTAGAATTTCCGGCTTTTCGAGCAGTTTCAATACCTGGTGTGCAGAAAAGGGCGAGGGCGCCGTAGTGTAAATGTACCCACGTCCGGTTCCTTTAAGCAGGTTAATCAGCTCAAGATTCCCAACAATGGCTCCTCCAGAGCTGCCAAAGGCTTTTCCAAATCCAAAAACACGGGCAAAAACCTCTACATCTGAAGCATATTGGTTAAACCAACCGGATCCATTGGGACCTAGCAGCCCACCGGCATGCACTTCGTCTACCAACAGGCGAAAGCCATATTTTTGTTGCAATTCACCAAGAATTTTTGCCTTGGCTTGGTCTCCGCTCATCGAATATACGCTCTCTAAAAGTACATACACCCCTTGGTCTTTATGCTTTTTAAGTGCTTGTTCTAAAGAGTCCCAATCTTGATGTGGGAATTTTTGGTGCTTCGCCGGACTCAATTGCAGCCCATCGCGCAAGGAGGCGTGGATTTCAGCGTCAAATAGCACTAAGTCGTTCCGTTGAGGAAGGGTTTGGAGCAACAGTAAGTTGGCCGTGTAGGCAGAAGGCATCCAAAGGGCCGCCTCAGCTTTTGTCCATTCGGCAAGGCTGGACTCCAACTCCGAATACAGGTCTAAGTTTCCGGAAACCAAACGAGATCCGGAACTTCCTAAGGGAAGCTTGCTACCCAAAAAGGAGTCGACTAGGTTTTGCTGAAGTTCCTTGTCATGCAATACGCCCAAATAGTCGTTGGACCAAAAATCCCCTCCTTTGCTTTCGGGCATGGGACTTTTGAAATATCCCTTACGTTGAGCAAAAAGAATGCGTTGGCTTATATCGTCCGTTCCATTCCAAGGCTTAGGCATTGGCCATTGGCGCTTCTTGGTTTTGATCTTTAAATGCAGGACGGGGTTTCAGCCCAAACAATTGAAGCATGGTTGCGTCCTCATTAAAGTCGGGGTTAGGAGTGGTGAGCAACTTGTCTCCGGTAAAAATGGAATTGGCACCTGCCATAAAGCACAAGGCTTGTTCTGCTGGCGACAATTCGGTTCTGCCTGCCGATAAACGAACCATACTGGCAGGCATTACGATGCGTGCCGTAGCAATGGTTTTTAGCATTTCCCAGAAGGGTAGTTTTTCTTGTTTTTCTAAAGGAGTTCCCTTTACAGCCACCAAGGCGTTTACCGGCACCGATTGAGGGTGCTCCGGAAGGGTGGCCAGGGTATGCAACAAGCCTACTCGGTCGGCATCGCTTTCGCCCATACCAACAATTCCTCCGCAACAGACGTTAAGACCGGCTTCTCTTACATGTTCAAGGGTGTCTAGGCGATCTTGATACGTGCGGGTTTGAATGACTTTGTCGTAATATTCCGGCGAGGTATCTAAATTGTGGTTGTAGGAATGCAAACCGGCTTCTTTTAGTCGAAGGGCTTGTTCTTTATTCAACATGCCTAAAGTACAGCACACCTCCATGCCCATAGCATTTACTTGCTTTACCGCGTCAATCATGCGGTCAAAGTGCACGTTGTCTTTTACTTCGCGCCAGGCTGCTCCCATACAAAATCTGCTGCTTCCTGCCTCTTTGGCTTTAAGTGCAGATTCTACAATCTCTTGTACATTCAACAAGGGCGTTCCTTTTACGTCGGTATGGTAGCGCGCTGCTTGAGGGCAATAAGAGCAATCTTCCGGACAGCCGCCGGTCTTTACGCTCAGTAAGGTGCTCATTTGCACCTCCGATGGGTCATGATAGGCTCGATGGGCCTGAGCCGCTTGAAATACCAAAGACAATAAAGGCTGGTTGAATATGGATTGTATCTCTTCGCGCGTCCAGTCGGTACGCACAGGAAAATGACTTTGACTTGCGTGCATGTTGTGTTGTTCCATAGGGCAAATTTAAACTTTCCCTTTGAGAGAAAAAGTCTTGTACTGTAAAGCCTAGTAAAGTTCCGTTTGCTAGGGCCTTAGCTTTTTTAATTACTTCTGTTTGGAATATTTTTGAAGCAAGGCTTTTTCTTTTCGGCTAAGGCCATTGATTCCTTTTTCATTGATTTTATCCAATAATTCGTCTAAGGTGGCTTCCCTTTCTGCTTTTACTTCACGGTATTCGTCATCGTTTAAGGATCGGCCATACTGTACTTTCATCATGACCGGTGCTCGTTCTTTTTGACCCGAAATTTTTTGGTACCACCTTGCCGGTTTGGCCAACCAATCTTTGCCGTTTACATATTGCCAGGCATAAAAAAGTCCGGCTAAGCCTCCTCCCAAGTGGGCCAGTGTGCCACCTAAATTGCTTGCGCTTCCCAGCATCAATACATTCAGCAGAAAGTAAAAAATGGCAATATACTTTAGCCGAACCGCTCCAAACAGCAGCAGCTGCACTTGCATATTGGGATACAATCTGGCTGCGGCAAACATAAAAGCCATGAGTGCTCCGGAAGCCCCCAACAAGGAGGATGCGCCAAACATAGCCTGGGTTCCCGGCGCTTGAAATATTAAAAAGGAAAAGAGGTTTCCTAAAATGCCACCCAAAAGGTATAGCGGCCATATTTTGGATGCACCATGCAAGGTTTGCAATAAGCCCCCCAAAAAATAGAGGAAAATCATATTGAACAAAAAGTGAAAAAAGCCTTGGTGAAAAAAGGCAGCGGTAAGCAAGGTCCAAGGTCTAAAAGCAAAGGCCTCTAAATTGTAGGGCATGGCCAGCCAATCGCTAAGGATATTTCTTAAGGCCGACGCTCCCTCGGCTCCTTGAAATAAAAGCACCACAAAAAAGGCCAAATTCCCGGCCAAAAACAGCCCCAAGTTCACTACCAGCAATTGCATCACCGGCGATTTGGGCGGAACTTGCATGCCTCCCCTTCTGCTGAATCCGTATTGACTCACCTGCGCAATCTTTTAATTCGATAATAATTAAGAAACAGAAAGGCCGATAAAACGCCTCCCAAGTGCGCAAAATGCGCAATTCCATCGCCGCCGCCAAAACCCGATACAATACTTACCAAAATCAATAAGGCCATCATGTACTTGGCTTTAACCGGAATAAAAAAGTACAAGTAAATGGGTTGGTTGGGAAAGTAATAGGCATAACTAAACAGCACCCCATACACCGCACCCGATGCGCCCAACACCACCGGAATAACCGGACCTAAATAGCCCGGAACCATTAAGCTTTCCGGAAAGTATCTCAACTGAACCCAAGTGACTATTAGCTGAATTATGCCTGCACCAATGCCACTAAACATATACAAGCTCAAAAACCGCTTGGAACCCATTACATTCTCTATCACCGAACCAAACATCCACAAACCAAACATGTTAAAGAGTATGTGAAATATGCTGGTAGGGTCATGTAAAAACATGTAACTCACCAATTGTATGGGGTTAAACGAACCCATTTTCCCCTCCGAAATATTCGGAAAGTGCAGGGCTAAGTGCTCATACATCCACTGTCCAATCGCTTGTCCACTGCTAAAAGCAAAAAATAAATAAAATATCCCGTTGATAATCAACAGGTTCTTTATTATTGGTGGCAATATGCGAAATCCTCCCGGCCCTCTATACATGATGTTTCCAAGTTAATAATTTATCATTTCCCAAAACGCTCATCCAGCTCTTCGGTCTTTAAACTTACAATTACAGGCTTTCCATGCACCGATACCCAAGGCATGCGGCAGCGCATCAAATCCTTTACCAGCTGCGCCGCCTCCTCCTCCTTCAAGGCATAGCCTGCCTTAACAGCCATATTTGCCGCTGCTCGTTTCAACATAGAATCCAAACGGTCTTCGCGACCCAATCCCGGCTGATGCTTAAAATCCTCCATCAAACGCTCCATCAAATCTTTGAGGGATTTATTTTGCGCTTCCGGGGGAACCCCTCTAAATACCAAGGTGCAAGGGCCAAATTCCTCCACATCAAAGCCCATGGCCTGCAAATGCGGCAGCATATCTACCACCAAAGGATATTCCTGCGGCTGAAAACTCAGGGTCTCCGTAAACATGCTCAATTGCGTGCTCCGCTTTTGCGCATGAACCCGCTTTTGCAAGCGCTCATACAAAACCCTGGCATGCGCCCTGTGCTGATCTAAAATGAGCAATTGACCGCTCATTTTTACCACCAAATAGGTCTTTTTTATTTGAAAAAACGAAAACTGTTCTTCCTCTTCCGATATACCGGGCAACTGCGGCTGATTTACACTTTCCTTGCTTTGTACAGCATAAAAATCATCCCAGTCTTTGGGCTTCTGGCTGGCTTTGGTGCTTTCAAATGGATTGTAATCGGGATTAACCCGCACTTCGGGCGGTCGAATTTGACTCAGATCTTTGGGCAACAAATGCTCAAATGCCTGTTCTTGGTCAAAATCCAACACAGGCGCTACATGAGATTTGCCTAAGGCTTGACGAACCGTGGATTTTAATAAGGTGTATATCATCCGCTCGTCTTCAAACTTCACCTCCGTTTTGGTGGGGTGTATGTTCACGTCCAAACGGTTGGGATCTACCTCAAGCCGAATAAAATAGCCGGGATGCGCCTCTGCCGACATCATGTCTTTGCAGGCATCTCTTACGGCATGGTGCAGGGCCGGACTCTTAATAAACCTGCCGTTTACAAAAAAGTATTGCTCTCCACGGGTTTTTCGAGCAAATTGAGGCTTCACCAAAAAGCCTGAAATCCGCACCACCGAGGTGTCTTCTTTAACATCCACCAACTTTTCTTGGTAGCCGGCCCCAAACAAATCCGAGATTCGCTTTTTGAACGAGCCCGCAGGTAATTTGTATACCACCTGCTTATCGTGCTGCAACACAAAAGAAATCTCAGGGTGTATCAATGCCACCCGCTGAAATTCCTCCTGTACATGTCCCATTTCGGAACGGGCACTTTTCAAAAATTTTCTTCGTGCCGGAACCGAAAAAAACAGTTGCTTCACCGTAAAGCATGATCCGGGCAGGGGAGGGGCCGCCTCTTGAACAACCACTTTGCTGTTTTCTACCACCAAACGCGCGCCTTCTTCTGCGCCGCGGCGACAGGTAACCAATTCTACTTGGGCCACCGCAGCAATGGAGGCCAAAGCCTCGCCTCGGAATCCTTTGGTGTGCAGATTAAACAAATCTTGCGCGGTCTTAATTTTGGAGGTAGCATGCCGCTCAAAAGCCAGCCGAGCGTCCAAATCCGACATTCCACAACCGTTATCGCGCACCTGCACCATGTGCCGTCCACCGTCGGAAACGAATACTTCAATTTCCGTGGCTCCAGCATCTACAGCATTCTCTACCAGCTCCTTAACAATGCTTGCTGGCCGCTGCACCACTTCCCCTGCGGCAATCTGATTCGCCACATCGTCGGGCAACACCGCAATCCACTGCGTTTTTGGATCCAACTCCTCTTTCATGCTGCAAAGGTAACAAGCCTAGGCCTGATTTGTTAGTGGGCGGCCTTTCCGGCTTTCCCTATTAGTTGTCTTGCCAGCCATAAGCCAAGCTAAGCAGTACGGGGTTTCGGTCTAAGGACCGAACCTCCGCCTGCCAAGCTTGGCTAATGGCCGTCTGCACCAAGCTAATCGCTCAATCCGGGGCCGAGATCCTTAAACACATTTAGAGACCGTTGATGCGTGGTGTTTTCAAGACGTAGTCCCTGACCGAAGCGTCAGGGTTTATAATCCTGACCGAAGCGTTAGGGTTTATAATCCTTACCGAAGCGTCAGGGTTTATAATCCTGACCGCAGCCTCAGGGTTTATAATCCTGACCGAAGCGTCAGGGTTTATAATCCTGACCGAAGCGTCAGGGTTTATAATCCTGACCGAAGCGTCAGGGTTTATAATGCTGACCGAAGCGTCAGGGTTTATAATCCTGACCGAAGCGTCAGGGTTTATAATGCTGACCGCAGCGTCAGGGTTTATAATCCTGACCGAAGCGTCAGGGGAAATATGCCGCCAGAAAAGCTTCTCGTCAAATTAGAACCATAACCAAAATAGCACAACCCCAAGGGCTATGCCCACAAACAATAAACGAAACAGTTTGGCCCGGCGCTCTTCTCCATAATCTACTTCATCTTGCGGGTCTATCCCTCCGGTCATTTTTTCGTACATGGTTTCTCCGTGCACCAAAGGATCTAATCTGCGCTCCATTTTGGCCCGCAACCTACGCTTTTCCATATAGGCCTCATCCTTCCGTGGATCGTAATACATGGGTTTGTACCGAAATTTCCTGGGTTGCGGTTGCTTGAGTCCTTTAAATCCTAATCCGGGCATGTGTTTTCTTTCCTACATGGTTCATTAACCCACCGCATGTTTTGGTAGGTCTCAACGAGTATACGATCCAAAATATCTTTTGTTCCAAGGGTTTTCGATGGATCTTTCAACAAGCCACTGCTGAAAGCTCAAACCCTCCACTACAACACTGCGCCCAAGCCTACGTTATTTTTGTAGTATGATTCATGGTATGCGCACCTTTTTTTCCGCTCTGTGCTTTGGGGTGGTTCTTTGCTTTTACTCCACTTCTTTTGGTCAGGACATTGCCCTTAAAGAAGCCGTGCAATGGGCCGACTCGCTCATGAAAACCATGAGCCCTGCCCAACGTACCGCTCAATTGTTTATGGTAGCGGCCTATTCAAAACATGGCACACAACCCACCGGCCAGGTAGAGCGCTTGGTGGTAGAACAGGGCGTGGGCGGTTTGATTTTTATGCAGGGCGGACCGGGACGCCAGCTTTTGCAAACCAATCGGCTGCAAGAAAAGGCCAAAGTGCCGCTTCTGCTTTCCATCGACGGAGAATGGGGCCTTGCCATGCGCTTGGATTCTACCATGGCTTTTCCTTATCAAATGACCTTAGGTGCCATTCAAGACGAAAGCCTAATCCGCGATATGGGCCGCATTATTGGCAGTCAATGCCGCCGAATTGGCCTTACCATGAACATGGCCCCTGTAATAGATGTGAACAACAATCCCGCCAATCCGGTCATAAATGCACGCTCTTTTGGCGACCGCCCCCTGCGGGTTGGCCAATTGGGAGCTGCCTATGCTTCCGGTATGCAAGACCGTAAAGTGCTTGCCTGTGCCAAACACTTTCCCGGTCATGGAGACACCGATGCCGATTCCCACCACACCTTGCCTTCCGTAAATCAAAGCAGAGAACGCTTAGATTCCGTAGAACTTGCACCCTACCAACAGTTAATCGACGCTCAAGTTGCTGCCATAATGGTGGCCCATCTTTCGGTACCTGCCTTGGAACCCCAAAGCCATTTGCCAACCACACTTTCTTACAAAGTGGTGGGCGATTTGCTAAAAAAACAAATGAATTACAGCGGCTTGGTGGTGACCGATGCCCTAAACATGAAAGGGGTTTCCAACAGCCTGCCTCCCGGTGAGGTCGATGCCGAAGCCCTAATTGCCGGAAACGATGTATTGCTTTTCTCCGGAGACGTGCCTAAAGCCATTGCCGCTATCCATCAAGCCATTTTGGATGGCCGCATTTCACGGCAGGAAGTAGATGCCCGCTGCCGCAAAATTTTAATCTATAAATACTTGGTAGGCCTGCACCAATGGAAGGCCTTATCCATAAAGAATCTGGAAAAAGACCTGTTTCATCCCGAAGCCATTCGTTTGCGCCGCAACCTGTACCGAAATGCATTAACGCTATTGACCAACCGCAACCAATTGTTGCCTTTGCAAAGCCTAGACACCCTTCGTCCGGTCTTGGTTCAGTTGGGCAAGGTAGAAGGTTCGGAATTCAGCGAACGCTTGCAAGCCTATGCAGATATGCCTGTGATTTCGGTAAGCGAAAGCCCGGATGCCTCAGAAAAGACCAAGTTATGGAACCAATTAAAATCCCACAATTTGGTGATTTTATCCATGCACCGGCCCGGAGAAAAACCGTTTAGAACCAAGCGCTGGGCCAAGACAACCCAAACTTTTGTTGGCGAGTTGCTTTCCTACAAGCCGGGCATTTTGGTTCATTTTGCCCAACCTTATGCCTTGGCGCATTTTGATGAAGTGTTGCGGGCCCAAGCCATTGTGCAAGCCTACGAAGATGTTCCCGATGCACGAGATTATGCGGCCCAGCTTATTTTTGGTGGAATTCCGGCCCAAGGAAAGCTCCCCGTGGCCATTCCCGGATTGTTTTCTTCCGGCATTGGCTTGTCTACCCCTGCCGGCTTTCGTATGGAATACACCTTGCCCGAAGATGCAGGCTTTGACGGAAAAAGGCTGGAAGCGCTGGACAGTTTGCTGCAAAAGGCCATACGCGACAAGGCATTTCCCGGTTGCCAGGTTTTGGCGGCACGCGGAGGAAAGGTGTTTTTGAACAAGAGCTACGGATACCATACCTACCAAAAAGAAAGAGAAGTACAGAACCACCACCTCTACGATTTGGCCAGCATTACCAAAATTGCCGGTACGCTTCCTCAGGTCATGTGGTTGACGGGAAAGGGGAATTGGAGCATAGACGACCCGCTGGGTAAGTTCCTTCCGGAACTTAAGGGTACCGATAAATTCACGGTGAGCACCCGCGATTTGTTGACCCACCAAGCCGGCTTTAAACCTTGGATTCCTTTTCACAATGCCACCTTAACCAACGGAAAACCCGACAGCAACTATTACCGAAGCCAAGCTGAGCCCGGTTTTGAGCTGCAAGTGGCCGAAGGACTTTTTGCCCGAAACGATTTGCCCGATTCTATTTTTCTGCGCAATATTCAAACCCCTTTGCAGGCTTCAAAACGCTATTTGTACAGCGATTTGGGCTATTATTACCTGCAACGCATTATTGAAAGGTATCGAAAGGCGCGTTTGGACGCTTTAGCGGAACAAGATTTTTTTAAACCCCTTGGAGCTTGGAGGGCCGGCTACAATCCGTTGCAGCGTTTTCCTAAAGAAGAAATTGTACCCACCGAAGACGATATGCTGTATCGGGGGCAATTGATTCACGGATACGTGCACGACCAAGGAGCCGCACTCATGGGAGGAGTGGCCGGCCATGCCGGTTTGTTTTCCAATGCCAACGATTTGGCCAAATTGGTTCAAATGTTTTTGAATCAGGGAATGTATGGTGGAAAAGTGTATTTGGATGCAGAGGTGATTCAAGAGTTTGCTAAATGTCAGTTTTGTGCCAATGGCAACAGAAGGGGCGTAGGCTTTGACAAGAAGCATCCCAATGGCCGTGGTGGAACCGCTTGCGATTGTGTTTCCTTTTTGAGTTTTGGACACTCCGGGTTTACGGGAACTTTGGTTTGGGCGGATCCGGAATACAATATATTGTTTGTGTTTTTAAGCAATAGGGTGCATCCAAGCGCTGAAAACCGACTCCTAATTAAGGAGGACATTCGCGCCAAGGCCCAAGGCATCATTTACGATGCGATGGATAGCTATCCTCCACGTTATTAATTGAGACCGTTGACGCGTTGCTATTCTGGCGGCGATCCTGCCCTGACGCTTCGGTCAGGATTATAAACCCTGACAGGAACGTCAGGGTCTGCGTTGCGTCCAAATCTCAAGCATTTTGCCCTGACCCGTGCGTCAGCGGGTCCTCATTTACAGCCAGTAAACTCCGGCCTGCCCTGACCGCAGCGTCAGGTGGCCTTTCAATTTGTACGCGCCTTAATTCGCCCCTGACGCTGCGGTCAGGACAAAAAGCTTGAAAACACAACGCGTTAACGGTCTCTAATGGTTTTGAGGCACGCAAGGACGCAAATCTTTATTGTTGAGGCCCCCGACCGGGTGGATGCCCCTGTGCTGCGACCGGGCTGGGGCTCCGCCACGAGGAGGCGGCGCGTAGCAAGCCACCGCAGGGGCATGGAGCCCCGACCGGCCGCAAGCAGGGCAGGAACCAGGGGAGGATAGGATGGTAAAATGCCCTATGGAACAAGGCCCCTCCTGACTTTGCATGGCTTGCGAAGCTAGCTTGCTACCGGTTTAAACCTTTTGCCAAGGCTGGAGGCAATGCCTTTCATACTCACAAAATTCAAGGGGAATTCCATAAATACATGCATAAAGCTGAGGAAAAACAGCGCTTGTAGGCCGATTTCGTAACTGGTCCAATACAGGTACACGGAGCCGACCCATAGGGCTAAGACCACGGCCAGGTTGGCCCAAGGCATTTTGTGCCATTGAATGATGGAAGTTTTGCTGAACCAGTTGAGGTAGTGATAGGTATAGGCAAAGGCAATGAAGCGCGTGAGGGCTATGCCGAAGGAGCTGCTGTAAACCGTGGCTACGGCCAAATCGTTGCCATGTACCGGTCCGGCTTCCACCAAGGCGATGATTTGCCGATTCAGCTCAAAAAAGGATACATCGTAGCTTTGGCGTACCGTTTCGGAAACGGCGTAGCCGGTAATGCCCGGGTCCCAGAAAAAGGGCAAGGCCGCACAGGCAAAGAGCAAGCCCACCGACCACAATCCCAAGCCGGAACCGCTTTTGAGTGCCCCAAACAGCATAAATAGTGCCGTAAATAGGAAAACGTGAATGAGTGTGGGTAGAAAAAAGGCAAAGAATAGGGCACTACCGCCCTGTGCGGAGCCAAAGCGCAGTCCCTTGCCCTCGCCAAAGGCAATGGTTTGGTTTTGGATATCGGCTACGGCTGCATGCGCCGGAATGCTGAGCTCAGGCGCTGCACGATGCATGTCTATGGCCACGATTTCACTGCCTTCTCTTTTTACCTTGAATTGCAAGTCCATGGTTTGACCTTCCGGCCTTTGCTCATCTACGATACGGGCATTGTCCAAAAAGACCCATTGGTCCTGTTTGCCAATCTTGGTGCGCGCCAACTCTGTGCCGTCGGGACCATTGACGGTGGTGATGGGCATTTCCATATTGTAGCTTAAACCTACCGCCAACATGAGGCCAAAGCCAATGAAACGGTGCAAAGGCTTGCGCAACATGGCCAAAATAAAGGCCGAAGCAAAGGCCATAAATATGAGGTTGGCCCCCCAAAAGCCAAGTTCTCTAAAGTTACGCTTGCCCAACCATTCCTCCCCAAAGGAACCCAAGACCAATAAAGCGCCAAGTACGGTGGCCAAAACGGCAAACCAAAGCCCATCTTTTTTGCCCGGTACAAAGTAGTTTTTGCGGTGCAACCAAGATATTTCGGTGAGGTAATGAAGCGGTCCAAGTACGGCGTAGCTGAACAAAAACAGCTCAAAGGGTAATGCAAAAGCAATACCGAGTGAGAGAAGCATAAGGCCCATATTGAGGCCATCGGTTTGTTGGGTGCTAAGCGAGGGCAGACGCATGGAGTATTTTATTTATCCGAAGTCCGGAGTTTTGGGTTGATTGTCTAGAATTTCTTCGACGCGCTGCCAAACATCTTGGTTTAGTCGAGAGGAGAGTTCAATGGCGCCAAGGTTTTCCTTGAGTTGGGAGCTTTTGGATGCTCCCAAAATAACCGAGCTTAGGCCATGGAAGCGAAGGCACCAAGCAATGGCCAAGCAAGGAAGGCTGGTGTTCAGCTCTTGAGCCAAAGCATGCAAAGCTTGGATTTTAGCTATGTTTTTTTGCGCTTGAGGGCCAATCAAAAGCTCTTTAAGCCACACCAAATCGGGCAAAGAGGCTCGTGTATTTTCGGGCAGTCCCTGATTGTATTTGCCCGTGAGCAAGCCACTGGCCAAAGGCGACCAAGTAGTGGTGCCCATTCCGTACCAATCGTACAAATTGCGGTACTCAATTTCTACCCGTTCCCGATGGAACATATGGTATTGGGGCTGCTCTACTATGGGTGGAATTAAGTGTTCGCGTCGGGCAATGGCATGCGCCTCGGCAATGGTGGCCGCTTCCCATTCGCTGGTGCCCCAGTACAGGATTTTACCTTGCCTAATGAGCATATCCATGGTGAACACCGTTTCTTCTAAAGGGGTGTTTTTATCGGGCCGATGGCAGTAATAGAGGTCGAGATAGTCTACTTGAAGCCTTTGGAGTGCGGCATGGCAGGCTTCCACCAAGTGTTTTCGGCTTAGACCGTTTTGGTTGGGCTTTTTACCGCCCCAAAATGCTTTGCTGGATACCAAATAAGAGCTACGCTGCCAGCCTGCCTCCTTTAGAATCTTACCCATTACCTCTTCTGAGGCGCCATGGGCATAAACTTCAGCATTATCGAAAAAGTTAATTCCGGAATCGTAGGCCAAATGCATCAGCTCTTTGGCCGTATCGTTTTGAATTTGATGACCAAAGGTAACCCAGCTTCCAAAAGAGAGCCGGGAAATCTGAAGTCCGGATTTTCCTAGACGGGTATATTCCATGCTTCAAGGTACAAAAGGAAAGGCAAAAAAAGGCCAGATGCCCCCATTTAGGGTTGCCAAAGGTTGTTTTCGGGGTCTTGGTCAACCATGAGTTGATCGGGATCAATCATGATTACTTCCAAATCGTTCATGGGCACAGGCAGTTCAATTTCGTATTGCGTGCGTACCCATTCCCAGGCAGGGGCTTGAATGACTTCGTTCCATTTGCGCTTGGGCGTTTTAACCCCTCTTTGTACGTCTAAGGGAATCAGTGCCAGGCCTAGAGGACCGTTTTTGCGTTTCCAAGCCAGGTCAATAGGCATGGGAAACAAGCCTTTACGCTCCAGACGTACCATTGTCTTATTGCCTAGGCTCCAAACACTATCTATGGCGTAATCAATGGTATGGGTAGAAAAAATAAATTCCCTGTGGTACCAGTCCAGCTCCATTTGCCCGGCACGTTCCATTTCGCGCACAAAGTCCTCGGGTTTTGGATGCTTAAATTTCCAATGCCTGTAAAACCGCTGCATGCCTTCTTGAAAGGCATATTCACCCAAAATGTAGCGCAGTTGGTTTAAAAACACCGCACCTCCAATGTAAGTAGATAAAGAATAGCTCCTGTTTTGATTGTACCAATCGGCATGGGTGCTCATGGGTTGGCGGTTGGCGTCGGACACCATCATGCGGTAGGCTTGGTAGCTTTGCCAATAAAAGGGTTGTTCGCCGGATTCATATACTTCGTACACCATTAAATCGGTGGCATAGGTGGTAAAACCTTCGTCGAGCCAAGGGTAGCGGCCTTCGTGAAAGCCAAAAATGCCGTAAAACCAATTGTGGATGGCCTCATGGAAGGCCACATGTACTAAACCATCCAAATCGCCGGAGGCGGTTATGAGGGTGAGCATGGGATATTCCATACCTCCATCTCCGCCTTGAACAAAACTGAATTGGGGGTAAGGGTAGGGACCGAAGGTTTGGTTCATTTCCTCAAAAAAGGCGCGGCACAGCGGTTGAAGCTTGTCCCATTTTCCATCTTCGTTGGTTTTGGGCAGGTAAAGAAAGTGCAACAATGGACCGTCGGTCACTTGCAAGGTCTTATGTTCGTAGTCGGGGTCGGCAGCCCATGCAAAATCGTGCACATTTTCGGCCACAAAGTGCCATTGTAAGGTTTTTTTTCCGCCTGAGCTTTTGCTTTTACTGCCTCCTTTTCCATAGCCATGGCCTACTTCTTCCGGATTTTGAAGCACACCGGTAGCACCAACCACGTATTCGGAAGGAAGGGTGATTTTTACATCAAAACGACCGAAATTCCCGTAAAACTCCCGCGCAATATAAGGGTCGGTATGCCAACCGTCCTCGTCAAAGGCTGCCAGTTTGGGATACCACTGGGTCATGGAATAGTCGATGCCCTCCGAGCTGTTGCGGCCCGAACGACGAATTTGTATGGGCACCTGACTCTTAAACCTCATTTCCAATTCCACGGTTTCTCCCGGCAATATGGGCTTGGATAGAGGGATTTCCATCACCGTACCCAAAATAGTAAAGGCTTGCTCTTCTCCACGGCAACGAAAACTGCTGATGCGGTGCCAGCCTTGTTCTTCTTCTTTAAGTTTTTGGATGCGATCGCCCACCCGCCGGTCAGGGTCAGGCAAATGTCGGCTGCGGTAATCCATCACCGAATTGGGCTGAAAGGCATTAAAATATAAATGGTAAAAGACCCTTCGGAGGCTATCCGGGGCATTATTGGTATACCGAATGGTTTGGACTCCTTCTACCTGATGGTTTTTAGGGTCCAGGGCTACTTCCATAGCATAATCAGTTTGCTGCTGCCAATAGCCTTGGCGTTGTGCATTTAGCCAAGGAAGCGAAATAGAACAGGCAAGGAGGGAGAGTAGGGCAGCCTTCATAGCAAATTAGTTTGAGGTGGAATCTTCTTTGGTGCCTTTGTAGCGTGCATCCAGAGCATCTATGGCTTCTCCGGTAACGTCCAAATCGGGGTGGGCATACAAAACACCGCTGGCCTTTTGTGTGGCCAAGATAAAATCTACTTCGCGCTCGGCTCCAAAATTCGAAAAGAATGCATGCAAACTATCGTAAACCTGACTAATCATTTCGGCTTCTTGCATGGCGGCCAATTGACTTAGTTCCTGCTGGTCTTGCATCAATTGTTGTTGGTAGGCCGTAATTTTTTCTTCCTCCTTCATGCGCTCTCTTGAAGTCATGGTGGGCACCTTGCGTTCGTAGTCCTTTAGCATGGACTGCAACCTTTGCTGTCCGTCGCGTAACTTGTTTTCGCGCAATTGGTTATCGGAAAGAAACTGGGCTTCTAAATCTTTCATGTACTGATAGCTCGACATAATGGAGTCGGCTTGCACATACAGTATTTTTCCATTTAAAGGCATGCCTTGTTCGGCGCCTTTATTGGGTTTCTTGCTTGGAGTTTCGGAAGGCTCTTTTGAGCTAAAATGAAGAATGTACAAGCCAACAACGGCTAGGGCAATAAGGCCCATGAAAAGATTTTGCTTGGAATTCATGCCTGCTTTTTGGCAAAGATATTGTTTTATGGCACACCGCAGAAAGCAGGCCAATCATGGCCTCAATTGTTTAGCTTTCTTTAGGCTTTAAAAAGACCTTATTTCCCCACGGGTTCTAAAACAAAGCAGTAATTTTGCCTGTTGAACAAAGAAATTGAGGCCATGAAACGGGTGCATATTTTAATTTTACTGTTTGTTGCTATGCTCTCCGGAGTCATATTCGTTGCTCTGGGGAACTCCGACGCCTATGCCTCGTTCCAACAAGCCGAAGACGACCCGGAAAGGGTTTTTCATGTAGCCGGCACCTTGGATTTGGACAAACCCATGGACTACAATCCGGTGGCCAATGCCAACTTGTTTTCCTTTCACATGACCGATCGCCAAGGCCTAAGCCGTAAAGTGGTGCTGCATAAACCACGACCACAGGACTTTGACCGCTCCGAGCAAATTGTGGTGATTGGAAAAATGCAAGGAAGCACCTTTCAAGCCAAGGATATTCTAACCAAATGTCCCTCTAAATACAACGATGCCCCGACCCAGACCGTAGCGAACTGATGGAATTTATTGACGAACAACTTTGGCCGGGCATTGTAGGAAACTGGTTATTGGTTTTGGCGCTCACCGCTGCTGCCTTTGGAGCCTTCTTTTATTTTAAAGGAACCCGCTCCGAAGAGCTCCTTAGGGAACGTTGGTACCGTTTGGGGCGTAGCTTTTTTTGGATACATGCCTCCGCCTTAATTGCTACGGTAGCACTTTTGTTTGGATTGTTGCTTACCCGGCAGTTCGAATACTATTATGTGTGGCAGCATACCAATAAAGCCCTTCAAAACAAGTACATCTTTGCGTCCTTTTGGGAGGGACAAGAAGGTTCTTTTCTATTGTGGGCCTTTTGGCATGCCATTTTAGGCATGTTTTTGGTGCATATGGCGCGTAAACATGAGGGAGGACTCATGTTTACCCTACTTCTAATCCAAGCTTTTTTGGGAACGATGGTCTTGGGTCGGGTCATTTACTTACCCGATTTAGGCATTGATTTTACCATTGGTTCCAATCCCTTTTTGCTCACCCGTGAGCATCCCAATTTTATGGGAGCACCTTTTACCAAGCTTCCCGACTACCTTGCCGGACTGGACGGCAGAGGCTTAAATCCCGCTCTCCAGAACTATTGGATGACCATTCACCCGCCCACTTTGTTCTTAGGTTTTGCCCTAACGGCCGTGCCTTTTGGCTTTTTGATGGATGGCCTACTGCGCCGTTCCTTTATGGATTGGATGCGGCCCGCTTTGCCTTGGGCTTTTGTGGGCGTTGCCGTGTTGGGTGGCGGCATCCTTATGGGAGGCGCTTGGGCCTACGAAGCGCTTAGCTTTGGCGGTTTTTGGGTCTGGGATCCGGTAGAAAATGCTTCCTTGGTTCCCTGGCTTTTGCTTACCGCCGGTGCCCACATGCTCTTAATTCCCAAAAAGACCAAGCTGGTGCTTCAATTGGCCTTTTTGTTCTTGATTTTTGCCTTTGTTTTTGTCCTGTATTCCACCTTCCTTACTCGCAGTGGAGTCCTGGGCGACGCTTCCGTACACTCCTTTACCGACTTGGGATTAACCGGTCAATTGTTGCTCTTCTTATTCTTTTTTATGTGGCTGCCGGTGGTGGTCTTGAGCCCCAAAAAGCACCGATTCGCTTATTTGGTGGTTTCCCTTTCCGTTTGCCTCTTTGGTTTGGCTTCGGATTTTGCCGGCCCCGCCAAACTGCTTTGGTTCTTATTTGGCCTGGCTTCTGCCGGTTATTTTGTGCATCAACTCAACCATAGAACTCAGAGCCGACAAATACTGGTAGAAGACAGCACCTATTCCCGAGATTTTTGGATGCTGGTAGGAAGCATGATTTTACTCGTGAGTGGCCTGCACTTAACCATCGAAACTTCCAAGCCTGTCATTAACAAATTGGTGGGCACCAGCATGGCTGTAGGGGATGTGGGCGACTACAATCAAGTGCAATGGTGGTTTGGCTTGCTGGTATCGGTGCTTATGGGAATAAGTTTGTTGTTGCCCTATGCCCGCAAAACCGGAGCACCCAAAGGTTTATTGAGGCAATTGCTCCAACCCGTTTTGGTGGTTACAGCCTTGGTATTGACCGCTGTTGCCCTTTGGGACGAATTTCGTAACCCGGTACACCTTGCCTTGGCCTGGGGCGGAGGCATGGCGGTGGTTACTGCGGTAATTTATGCCGCCCGCTTTTTCCGCAAATATCCGGCTCAAGCCGGGGGAGCAGTGGCCCACGGAGGATTTGGTTTGCTTATGCTGGGCGTAGTAGTGGCCACAGGGCATCAAAACACCATTTCCGAGAATAAGAATTTTATTCAATTAGAGGCCTTAAACGAGGAGTTTCGAAACGACGAAAACGTGATGCTCTTCCGCAACGACACCGTGCAAATGGGCGATTACTATTTGGTGTATAAAGGCGACAGCATGTCCGGCAATTATGCCTGGTACCAAATTGAATACCTCAAACCTAACCAACAAGGCGGTTTGGAAAAGGCCTTTACCCTGTATCCGCGACTCATCATGAGCAATACCATGGGCAACGTAGCCGAGCCCGCCACCGCTCATTTCCTGCACAAAGACATCTTTACCCACGTAACCTACGTAGACCTAGACCGCCTAAAACGCCGCATGGCCGGAGTCGATGCCCCTACCTACGAAGAACCTCAGCACTTTAAACTCGACGTGGGCGATACCGTCTTTTCCTCCAACGCCTACGTGGTTTTAGAAGGCATCGAAATGGTGGAAGCCCCCGACACCACTTTGGCCGACAGCTTGCTGAACCTGGAATTGGCTCCGCTCTTTACCGTGCGCAACTTGGAAGGTCGACCTGATTCGGTGCGTCCTTTCTTTAGAGTAGAAGGCAGCCGTCTGGTTACCAGAGCTGATACGGCAGCGCGCAACGGCATGGTAATCGAAGTTACCGGTCTTTTGCCGCAGGAAAACAAAGTGGAAGTCACCATGATCCGCAAAAAATACACCGATATGGACGATTTCATCATCATGAAGGCGGTAGTATTTCCCGGGATTAAAATCCTGTGGGCAGGTTGTTTTTTGCTGGCCATTGGAAGCCTTTGGTCTGCTTGGTTTAGATTTAGACAAAACCGTCCATGAAACCGCTTCGCATCAGCTTTGTGGGCACCGGAAATGTGAGTTGGCATCTAAGCGATGCGCTGTTTCAGGCGGGGCATCACATCCAAGAATTTGCAGGACGCAACTTAGAACAGGCCGAAATCTGTGCCCGTAGGGTAGAGGCCGAACCTTTGGGCAGCAGCGCCTTGCTAAGCGCCCAAGTCGACCTGATTTTTTTATGCATAAGCGATGGCGCCATTGCTTCGGTGGCTCAACAAATTCCCAAAGGACCGGCAGCCTTGGTGCATTGCTCCGGAGCACAGCCCTTGCTTCAAATGCCGGATCGACCCACCGGAGTTTTTTATCCGCTGCAAACCATACGACGCGAAAAACGCCTGCATTGGCCGAGCTTGCCCATATTTGTTGAAGGCTCCGACATGGAGTGCACCGCTTTGCTCTTTGATTTAGCCTCGCAGCTATCGCAAGAGGTGGCCATGCTGCAAAGCGAAGAGCGAAAAAAATTACATCTGGCCGGAGTTTTTGCTTCCAATTTTGTGAATTTCTCTTGGTTGCTGGCCCGCGATTTATGCCACAATGCCGGGGTCGACCCTGAGTTGCTGCATCCACTCATGGAAGAAACCTTGGCCAAGTGCCTCGAACTGGGGCCGGAACAAGCCATGACCGGACCCGCTTACCGCAACGACATCCAAAGCTTGGAGGCCCATCGAGCGCTATTGAGCGGGCAGCCAGGCTTGCTGGAAGTCTATAATGCACTCTCCAAAGCCATACAACAACGATTCTCCAATACCTCCGATTATGGATCTTAAGGCCAAATTCCAGGACATCCAAGCCGTTATTTTTGATGTAGATGGGGTTTTTACCGACGGCTCGGTGCAGTTGTTTCCCGATGGTTCCGTGGTGCGCACCCTAAACAGCCGCGACGGATTTGCGGTGCAGTATGCTGCGCGAAAAGGCCTGGCCATGTATGTAATTACCGGAGGCAATTCGGAGCAAGTAAAAGAGCGGTTGGAGGCCTTGGGCATTCGCCGGGTAATCCTAAGCGCTTCCGACAAATGGGAGGTGTTTCAGCATTTGGCCATTGAAGAATCCTTGCAAGCCGAAACCGTATTGTATATGGGCGACGATTTGCCCGACTACGAAGTAATGCAGCAGGTAGGCATGTCGGCTTGTCCCGAAGACGCGGCCTCCGAAATCCAACAGCTCGCCGATTACATATCGCCCCTAGCCGGCGGCAAAGGCTGCGTCCGCGACCTATTGGAGCAAGTGTTGCGCAGCAAAAGACAATGGAACGACGGCGACAACACCTGGTAGAATCGTTTAGGGAGCATATTTGAGGTTTAGATTTGGGCGCCTAATCCGTCTCCGGTTCCAAGTCCTCGCTTGCCGGCCACCTTCGGCTAAGCGCTCCGTGGGCTTCGTACCTCAGCCTCCGTGCGCCAAGCCGAAAGGGGCCGCCAAGCTCCGGGCTTTACACCTTTGCCGGGGCGCGTGTACTTCCTGAGTTTTTGGTTCCATAAAAAAGGGTGTCCCAATGCTCCAAAAGTCAAGGAGCTGTTGCTTTTGTTTTTTCTGTGCTGCTGCCCTATAAATAGGTTGATGGACTATATTTCGCTATTGAGAGACGGGAGGCATCCCGTCTTTACCTTGTCCATGAGAGACGGGAGGCATCCCGTCTTTACCTCATCATTCAGAGACGGGAAATGTCCCGTCTTTACCTTGTCCATGAGAGACGGGAGGCATCCCGTCTTTACTTCATCATTCATCATTCATTATGGGCGCAGAAAAGGTGGCACGCAAAGACGCCAAGCCGCAAAGGTTTAAGCGGAGTATAGCGCACACAAAGGCCATTTATCATTCATCATTTACCATTCATCATTTACCATTTATCATTTACCCTTCCCCATTCATTATTGGCGCTGAAAAGGTGGCACGCAAAGACGCCAAGCCGCAAAGGCTTAAGCGGAGGAAAGCGCAGGCAAAGGCCATTCACTCATCATCAATCAGAGACGGGAGGCATCCTCTCTTTACCTCATCATCCACAATGCATCAGTCCGGCCCGGATGCTGTGAAAAGCCCGGAAAACCAAGCCTTAGGGCAGTGTGGGAGGCGGAGGCGGAGCGCAGCAAGCCCCCGCAAGCCCCACTGCC
>JAUHWY010000014.1 GCA_030427255.1 Bacteroidia bacterium
GGTTTTTAACCGGGCCATAATACGAAGTGATATTGGCACTTCCCATGGCAAATTCATCGCAATTGAGGCGACCAATAACCAAAGCCCCGGCATCGATCAACCGCTGCAAGCAGGTGGCCGTGTAGAGGGATTCAAAGCCTTCTAAAATTTTACTGGAAGCGCCAAGCGGGTGTCCTTTGTAAGCAATATTGTCCTTAACGCCTAAAACCATGCCGAACAAAGGCAGGCCTTCCGGCCCTTGGGCATCAAGCGCACGTGCACGTTCCAAAGCACTTTGCTCATAAACATCAACAAAGGCATTAAGCGATGCTTGTGCGCGTATGCGTTCCAAATAGAGTTGAACCAGGTCTTCTACCCGGTGGGTCTGTAAAAAGGCCTGAACGCCTGCAAAACCTTTTTCTAGCTGCATGTTTCCCTACTTGTCGCTCGATTTCTTTTCTTCGGATTGATCGTCGCCTTTTACTCCGGTTTTGAATTCGCGGATGCCCTTGCCTAAACCTTTCATGAGCTCAGGAATTTTGCGACCGCCAAACAGTAGGAGAAGGGCTAGTACAATGAGAAGTATTTCCCAGCCACCAAATTTTCCCATGGTTTCTTTTAATTAGCCACCAAAGGTACAATAATTCAATGCACAGGCAAAGCAGCAAGTGAGCCAACACGCTTTGGCCACAGCTCCGAAAGGAATGCACATGGAAGCTAGCTTTGGCACGTTTATTGCCTACATTTGTCCAGAAACCATTTTAATCCTCAGGGACCTATGAAAACATGGATGGCTTGGTTTGTTTGCGCTGCATTGGCTCTGCCCGCGCAGTCTCAAATTACCGAAACCTTAGAAAAGCTTGGAAAAAAGAAAACCTCAGAAACGCCCACCGACGAGGACAACAAAAGACCCAAGCCTAAAAAGCAAGACTTTTTGCTCCTTAATTTTAACTGGAATGGGTGGATGAACCAACCCGCCGGCATGGATGTAAGCCCATTTTCCCGCGGCTTTGACGTGGCCATTATGAGCGACCACCCTCTGGGACGCAGCAACTTTAGCTTGGCTTGGGGACTTGGAATCGGCACCGAAAACATTTTTACCAACGCTTTTTTGCGCCGCAATCAAGGCAGCGACAGTGTTTTTTGGGACGATATTAATGCCCGAATCAATCCCGACAGCGCCATTAACCCCGGAAACCTCCGCGATTGGGGCAAGTACAAACTCGGAACGGTGCTTATTGAGCTCCCTCTGGAAGTTCGTTTTCGCCTAAAACCCAGCAAACGAGGCACATTTAAAATGGCTGCGGGTTTCAAAATCGGCTATGTCATGGACAGCAAAGACAAGTACGTCGGCCCCGATTACCGCTGCGACAGCCAAGGAAACCAATCCATGCTTAATCAGGAATTGCGCCAAAAAACCTTTGCCTTGCCCGGCATCAATCGCTTTCGCTATGCGGTGTACGGACGCATGGGCTGGGGCCGCTGGGGCCTCACCTTCCAGTATGGCCTGCAACCTTTCTTCCAGTCCGGCATAGGCGCCGACGATGTGGTGCCCTTCCAGTTTGGACTCACCCTCTTGCCTTTTTAACCCATTCCCTATTTTTTTGCAGAAGGCCTTCGGGCCTTCTTTTTTTGGGCCCCGGTTCCAATGCATGTTCTTGTTCCAATGTCGGGCAAGGCCTCCCGCCCCGCACATGCGGCAGCTGCCCATGGCATGGGCCTGTTGGGGGCTTCCTGCGGTCGCCTCCTCGGCCCGCCATGGGCGCTCCCGCCTGCACGGGGGCTTCGGCCACCCGCGGGGGCAATTCTTTGCGATTTTCCTGTCTCTACCGGGCGATTGCCTCCAAAATGGAGGCCTTGGAGGTCTCCGCCATTAGGCATTGTGTGCCTACGCAGAGCATCATTTGGTCGGGTTCTATGCTGTTTTCCGGCACCAGTAAAGGAGAGAGTGGAGCTTCCCTCCATATTTCCACAGCCTTTGCTCTAGCACTTGCTCCATATTTGAGCACGGGAACCGGACGGGCCAGATGTTCAAAAAGCAATACCCAACCCGAGTGCCAGAAAGGGTCTGTCTTTACCCTTTCGTGCATGGCTTGGGCCATGGCCTCCGCACGTTCTATCCACTGAGTTTGTCCATTGGCATGCCCTAGTTCCAAAAAGAACCTGGCGGCCATGCTGTTGGCAGAGGGGATCACATTATCTCCCGTTTCCAAAGGTCTTGATCCGGTAATGGGATCCGGTTCCGAAAGGTCGCTCAAGAGTGCCCCTTCGGGCATAGAAAAGGTGTTTATTATGCTTTTGGCTAGGATTTGAGCTCTTTGCCACCAAAGCGGTTTATTTAAGGCCTGTGCTGTGGCTGTCATGGCCAAACCCATGGCGGCTACATCCTCCAAAAAGGCCGGGATTGCACGTCCATGGTCCTTGCCCAAACGCCACCATTGTGTTCCCTCGTTCTGGGCATGGTGTTGCCATAAGGCTTCCATGCAGTTGTTTAATTGTTCAAGCAGCTTGTCATTGGTCTCCGTACTAAGTGCCCAAAGGGCCATTCCTCTGGCCATTAAGGCATTCCAACCCAGCAGGATTTTATGGTCTGTTGCCGGACGCGGCCTTTGTTCCCGCTTTTGCCAAAGCAGGTTCATCCAAGCAAGGTCTGCTTGGTCCGGCGCATCTTGTCTTCCCTTTGGGTTCCAAAGAATAAGTCGCCCCTCAAAATTTCCTTCGGCAGCCCATTCGTAATGGCGCGTAAAGGCTTCGAATGCTTCAGAAGGCAGTGCCTTAATTTCTTCGGGTGGCCAGGTGTAAAAGAGGCCTTCTTCTCCTTCGGAATCGGCGTCGAGGGCAGCCATAAACCTTCCGTCGGGGCTACGCATTTCACGGTTGGCCCATGATAAGATGCCCTCAGCGGCCCATTTCCACAATGGATTTGGGTCTTTTTTGTAGGCTAGGGCAAACACTTCGAGCAACTGGCCATTGTCGTACAGCATTTTTTCGAAATGTGGTGCCAGCCATTCGCCATCGGTGGAGTATCGAGCAAATCCACCGCCCAAATGGTCGTGAATGCCACCGGCCACCATGCGCATAAGCCAGGTGTTTATGCGATTTCCCAAGGCCTGTTCGTCAGCCAAAAAGCAGAGGGCAATAGCCGGCATGGGGAAGCGTGGTACGCGGTCCGGGCCTCCCCATTCGGGGTCAAGCTTTTCGTACATCTGTTGTTTCCAAGCATGAATTGCATCAAGGTTTGGTAGAGGCTTGGTGTCGGCTTGGGGAGGTGCATCTAAGCGAACCATGCCTTGCATGAGGTGTTCTGCGGCTTCTATCATTTTGTCCGGTTGTTCCACCCACATGCGGTGAAAGTGATTTAGAATAACCAGCCAACGTTCTTTAGGAAAATAGGTGCCTGCAAAAACGGGTCTTCCATCGGGTAGCGCAATGGCGTTGAGCGGCCAGCCTCCCTGGCGTGAAGTCAACATGGCGGCTTGCATGTAGCGGTGGTCTATGTCGGGCCGCTCTTCGCGGTCTACTTTAATGGAAAGGTAGCGGGCATTCATTACGGCAGCTACTTCTTGGTCGGCGAAGGACTCGTGTTCCATAACATGGCACCAATGGCAGGCCGAATAGCCAATGCTAATAATGAGCAAGCGGTTGTTTTCTTGGGCAATGGTGAGGCTTTCGGGCGACCAAGCTTGCCACCAAACGGGGTTGTCTTTATGTTGAAGAAGGTAAGGGCTTTGCTCCAGGTGGAGCAGGTTTTGTTTCCAGTCCATGGAGCAAAGGTACGCTCGGAGGGGAGAGTGACAAAGGATGGCCCCCGGATGGAGAAGCAAGCCCCGGTTTCCGAAAAGCCCTAGGGCTTGGGACGAAGCGGCCCCGAACCTTCGGGGACCCTGCAGTCCTTAGGCCTAGGTGCTTTTTGAGACCGTTTACGCATTGCTATTCTGGCGGCGATCCTGCCCTGACAGGAACGTCAGGGTCTGCGTTACGGCCAAATCTCAAGTTTTTTATCCTGACCGAAGCGTCAGGGGTCCTCATTTACAATTAGTAAACTTTAGCCTGTCCTGACCGAAGCGTCAGGAGACTTTCAATTTGGCCGTGCCTTAATTCGCCCCTGACGCCTTGGTCAGGGTTATAAACTTGAAAACACAACGCGTAATCGGTCTCATAAGGAGACCGGGCTGCGTAGGACAGCCGTAGTATAGAAACACAAAGTTTGGAACCGGGGCCCTAAACCCACGGTTGAAGTCGGCGTTCCAATTCTTGGAGGTTCACCACCACGTTTTGGTTCACCAAGAAGTCGGTGTCTTTGCCTTGGCGTTTGCCGTAGTCCAGGGCCAGCTTGCTTTGGTCGCCGGCGATGGGGCAAAACTGGGCCTGGTAGTGCACTTGGACGGCATGGGCCAGCTTCCAGAATGGGAAGGTGTATTCGGTGTGGGCGTAAGGGCCGTTGATTAATTCCAAGAATTGGCTGCCGCTCTGCATGAACATGAGATTTGCCGCTCCGGCTCCATGGAGTGACACAAAGGTTTGGGTTTCGTGCATGGTTTGGATTTGTTGGGCAAAGCTCAGGTTTTCGAAGCTTATGCATTCAAATCCAAGGGGTTTTAGCAATTCCAGCACCTCGTTTTCGTTTTCGACACAGCGCAACCCGCGTTGCTTTCGGGTAAGGTAAATGCGTCGCGTAGGAGGCTTGTTTTGGAGCAAATGATGGTCTTTGAGCCACTGCCGAGTATCTTGCATTTGCGGTGGAAAAAAGGCCGCAGTGTAGGGGCGACATTCCGGTAAATACAGGGTTTTTGCAAAAGCCTGGTGTCCTTCGGGCAGCCATTCTATAGGCAAGTCAAAAGCTTGCAATGCCTGCATTACGTAAGGGATTTGCCGGAACGTTTCGGGAAGTAGCAATACGGCTTCGGGAAATAAACCTTCCTGCATGGCCATGCGCAAGCGCGGCAAATAGCCGTTGATCCAAAAGGCGTAATTGAACCATTTGGAGTGGATAACCACCAAAGGTTTATGGTAATGTTGCGCTGGCAAACTCTTGCCAAATTTGGCCACGGCCCACTGTTCGAAGGCAAGTTTCCAAAAGGGCCTGTAAAAGGACTTGTCTTGTTTGCTGTCTAAGTTAAAGGCGCAGCCCTTAACCAATTGGCCATGGTGCAAAACGAGACCTTCGTAGCTAATAAAAGCACCTTGGAGTCTTTTAATGGCGGGTTTTGGAATCGAATAGGGGGTTCGCGACTCAAACAGGGCTTGGTTTTTGGCCTCCAAATCGGGAGGAATGGGTACCTGAATGGCGTGCAGGTGCGGCATAGGTTTAGGCCGTTTCGGTAGCGTAGATGCCTTTAAACTCTTCTATGCTGCGTGCAAGACCTTCACGGAGGCTGATGGCTTGGTTCCAACCGGTGTTTTTAAGGCGGCTGATGTCGAGCAATTTGCGTGGTGTGCCGTCGGGGTATTTGTCGTTGAAGCTTAGAGTGCCTTTGAATCCGGCGAGTTCGGCAATGGTTTCGGCCAATGCGCGGATGCTAAGGTCGGTGCCGCTGCCAATGTTTACCGGGTCTTCGCCGTCGTAATGTTCCATAAGGTGTAGGCAAGCGGCGGCGAGGTCGTCGCAATGGAGGAATTCGCGTAGCGGGCTTCCGGTGCCCCAAATTTCTACCTCTTGAGTATTTTGTTCTACAGCGGTTACGAATTTTCGGATGAGCGCACCTACCACATGGGAGTTGAAGGGGTGGTAATTGTCGCCTGTGCCGTAAATATTGCAAGGCAAGGTGGAGATGTAGCTGCAGCCGTATTGTTTGCGGTAGGCTTTGGCCATGGTTATTCCGGCCAGTTTGGCCACGGCATAAGGCTCATTGGTAGGTTCCAAGGGGCCGGTGAGCAGGTATTCCTCCTTGAGGGGTTGTGGTGCAAGTTTAGGATAAATGCAGGAAGAGCCGAGAAACAACAGTTTTTTGGTGCCATGGATTCTGGCAGCTTCCATGATGTTGTTTTGGATTTGAAGGTTGTCGTAAATAAAGCTACCGGGTTCCGACATATTGGCTCCAATGCCGCCTACTTTAGCTGCGGCCATAAAGACATAGTCGGGTTTGTGCTCTGCAAAGAAGTCCTGAACCGCTTGAGGGTTTCGGAGGTCGAGTTCTTTGGAGCTTTTGCCCAAAATGTTGGAAAAGCCTTTGGCTTGGAGCGCTCGATGTATGGCTGCGCCCACCATTCCTCGGTGGCCGGCAACGTAGTAGGTAGCAGATTCAGGCAGCATGATTATTGTTGTTGGGGGATATAAAACTTAAGGCCCTGATTTTTAAGGGTAAGGGTACGTTTAACGAGCTCCAGGTCGGCGTCAACCATTTCTTCAACCAAGGTTTCGAGGCTTACTTGTGGTTCCCAGCCTAGCTTTTCTTTTGCTTTGGCATAGTCGCCAATAAGTAAATCTACTTCGGTGGGGCGGTAGTATTTGGGGTCGATACGAATAACTACCTGCTCAGGGGTAAACACAAAGTCGGGGTTGGCAGAGGAGACCACAATGCCTATTTCCTGTTCGTTTTGTCCTTCGAATCGAAGTTCCACGCCAAGTCGTCGGAAGGCCATAATGGCAAAGTCTCGCACGGTGGTGGTGCGGTTGGTGGCCACCACAAAATCGTCGGCCTGTTCTTGCTGAAGCATGAGGTGCATGGCCTTCACATAGTCTTTGGCGTGTCCCCAGTCGCGTTTGGCGTTTAGGTTACCCAGCCACAGCGTTTTTTCGAGGCCCAAGGCCATATGTGCTGCTGCGCGGGTGATTTTTCGGGTTACAAAAGTTTCACCACGGAGCGGACTTTCGTGGTTAAAGAGAATGCCGTTGGAAATGAACATGTTGTAAGCTTCTCGATAGTTTACGGCAATCCAATAGGCATACAATTTGGCTACTCCGTAGGGCGATCTTGGATAGAAGGGCGTTTTTTCGGTTTGAGGAATCTGCTGCACCATACCGTACATTTCGGAAGTAGATGCTTGGTAGATTTTAGTTTTTTGGCTTAGTCCTGCCAGACGCACCGCTTCCAAAATACGAAGCAGTCCCATAGCATCTACGTTTGCGGCATATTCAGGCTCACTAAAGCTTACCTGAACGTGGCTCATGGCCCCAAGGTTGTAAATTTCGTCGGGTTGAATTTCGGCAATGAGTCGAATGATGTTGGAGCTGTCGGTAAGGTCTCCGTAATGCAAAATAAACCTAGCGGCGTCTTGGTGCAGGTCGGTGTACAGGTGGTCAATACGGTCGGTATTGAACAAAGAGGCGCGACGCTTAATGCCGTGCACTTCGTAGCCTAAGCCCAACAAATGCTCTGCTAAGTAGGCTCCATCTTGTCCTGTGATACCGGTGATTAACGCTTTTTTCATGCTCCAGGGATAGAATTAAAAAGTTCCACAAATAAACGGCTTTAAACGCAAAGGCCGTTCCTTTTGCGCATTTCAATTTTTTATTCCTTATCCGCTTGTATTTGGTCCAAGAGGCGTGCAAGCGTTTCGGTTTGCCTTTTTCGGCTAAAGGCTTGTGCTTCTTCCGGGGAAGGAAAGGGGAGTTTTTTTCCGTTTTTCCAATCGCTTGCCAGTTTTTGGATTTGTTGGGTCAGCTCCGATTCGTTTGGGCAAACTAGAGCACCGGTAAGCCGGGCGGCAATGGAGTCAATGATGTCTTGATCTCCGGGGAAAATAAGCATGGTTCTGCGTGCGGCAATGTATTCGAAAAGTTTGGAGGAGGGAACGCCTTTGAGGTTTTGGTAGCTTGGAAGGAGCAAAACATCGGCTTGGCACATTTCTTCAAAAGCTATTTCAGCGGAGCTTCGTTCGCTGAGAACCACCTTGTGTTTCCAGGTTTCGGGAAGGCAATTTAGCACTCTTTGGGCTTGATCTTGGTGGTATAAAATGCCTTGAAAGCTAATTTTCCAAGGAATATCCAGTGCTTCCAGAACCTTAGCCAAGGTATGAACCATAGATTCTATGGGCTGGGCTTTATACAAGCTGCCGCTGTAGAGTAGGTGAAAGCAAGGGTTGGGCTCAGGGTCTTTTTTTCGAATTTCTCGGTTGTAGCCATTGAGCATACTTATGCCCGGTCGGCCGGTAAACTCCGAAATCTTCCGGGTGTAGTAGGGCGAAACAGAGCTAATGTAGGCCGCAGACTTAACCCAAAGACGCTCGGATTTGCGGTCGAGTTGGTGCAATAGTTTTCCTATAAATCCGGACCTGTCCACCAATTCATTGGTGGTCCAATCGTCGCGGTAGTCTGCAATCCAAGGGGTCTTGGTTTTTTTATGCATTTGCCGGCCAAAGTAAAATTGAGGGTATGGGTTGGCCGAAATAATAAGGCAAAGGATTTCCGGATCTTGCTTGCACAGCGCTTCAGCATATTTACCCAAAGCATAGCTTGGGTTCATTTTGGGAATCCAACGGCCAAAGATTAACTCAACTAAGGTGAGCAATTTTTGTAGCAACAGCCATGGCAGGCTTTTGTTTTTTTGGGTAACCAGCCGGTCTCTGAGCTTGGGCTTGAATGGGATTCGGTGTATTTCGCCCCCGGCCGTTTTTTCAACTTCCAGGTGGGTGCCTGCCGCTAAGCAAATGTCGGTTTCTGTGGCGATGGGGGTGCTCCAGTTGCGTGTTACCACCACCGGATAATAGCCAAACTCCTGCAAATACTTAAACCAGCCCATGGGTCGGTTTGCCCCGGTAAGGTTGCAGGGTGGAAAAAAGTAGGAAAGAATAAGGACCTTTTTCATGCGTAGGCCTCAAAAGTGGCGAAAAAAAGCGCTTATTTCCAAGGCATGAGCAAAGATTTGGTTCGGCGCATTTGGTGGAGTACGGATGGGTAGGCCAAATGGGGAACAGGTGCTTGCTGCATAAAAAAGTCAAATTCGTCTTGTGAAAAGCCAAGTTTTTTTACCACATAGCGTTTGTCTTCTTCAATCACATCGGGTGCTGCTGCGGGGGTTTTTAGCTCTTCAAGGGCTTCTTCGCGGGTCATTTGACCTGCCGAAATTAGGGTGCTTAAGTGGGACTTTCTTTTATCTATCCCAAATTTTTTAGGCAAAATATAGGTTTGATAAAAGCGGGTAAAAATGGACTCATGGTGCTTGCCGCCGTAGTCTCGCCAGCCTAGTTTGTCCATAAGGGTTTTTTTGACTTCGGCTTTATTGTAGGGCACATAATCGAGCAGGGCCACCCGACTTAGTGGGGCGGTTTGTTGTCGAATGCGGTAGTGGTAATAATTTATGAAGGGGTAGGTATGTAGTTTTTTTTCGCCAAACTTGGCATGAATGCCCTTAATATTTACATGGTCCATTTTGTTATGCACCCAGGTGGGCGGCAAAATGCCTTCGGTTCTTAGGTGTTCGCCGGAAATGATTTGGGTAACCTTGAACTTTTTAACGGCATGTTGAAGCGTAGCCGCAATGGCGTGGTCGGTAAGTACTTCTATATCTACCACGGAGGCGCGGATGTAGGCCCGCTGCAAGTCTCTAAATTCTTGCCAGTCGATTACATAGGTGTATAAGTCAATGTTGAGCTTGCTTAAGATGCGTTCGATGTTCAGAATGGCCAGTTCGGAATTCCATCCATTGTCCATGTGGACGGCTAATGCTCTAAGGCCCAGCTCAGAAGTTAACCAAGCCACATAACTGGAGTCCACGCCTCCGCTTAAGCCAATGATGCAATCGTAGGCTTGGTTTTTTCCGGCTTGTTTGAGTTGTGCCACTAGTTTTTCCAGGGCTTGCTCCGAGGGGAGGCCTTTTTCGTTGAGACGCTCCACCTTTAGGTCGTAGGTTTGGCAAATATCGCAAACGCCCGCGCTATTCAGCTGAATTCGGGGATGGTCTTTTTCAGTTAGGAGACAGCGGGAGCAGGCCTTGACACTCATGATTGCAGGGCAAAAGAGGTGTTGGGGTAGTTGATAAGCACCGCATGGTGTTTGCCATAAAACACAAAACGCGAGGAGGCTGCTAAGCCTTCTACACCAAGCTTGGCCGCTTGTTTCATGTCTTGTTCAGACTTGGCTCCTCCCAAATAAATTAAGGGCACCTCTACCAATGGCCTCACATATTCAATGAGTTTAGTATCGTATCCTTCTTGAGTTCCGTCGCGGTCGATGTGGTTGATTAAGATTTCACCCACGCCTAGAGATTGCAAGTGGTCCAGTGCTTTTTCCACCGACAAATTCAGTGCTTCTTTTCCGCTTCGGATATAAGCGCTTAGGTCGCCGTTATGGTTGTTTTTGCGGATGTCAAGGCAGCCAATAACTGAGCTGGATCCAATGGCATTTACAGATTCTTTTACCAATTCCGGCTGCAAAAAGGCCGCGGTCAAAAAGCCCAGTTTTTCGTAACCCATACTAACCAATTGTTGGACTTGGCGCATGTGGTTTAGGCCGCCAATATAGGCTAGAGGCATAAAGGCTTCGGAAGCAATTTCTTTAAGTAGGGCTAAGTCTGGGTTGTGCCCCTCCAGGCTGTTTCTAAAGCCACAGACCACGAGTTCGTTTACCTGCTTTTCGTTAAAGACACGAACCGCGTTGATGGGGTCACCAACATATTCAGGGTGTACAAACTTTTTGGTTTTGTACACCCCGCCATTATAGAGGCCCAAAACAGGAATGACCCTATGGTTCATTGCAGTGAAATAAAGCTTACAATTGCGCTTGGGGTTGGTGTATCCTTCGCAATAAGGCTAATCCAAAGGTATTGCTTTTTTCCGGATGAAATTGAAAACCTGTAATGTTTTGATGCATAACGGCAGCAACCAAGGGTTCAGGATAATTGGTATACAACAAGATATGCTCCGGGTTTTCCGGTCTTACGGTGAAGGAGTGCGTAAAGTAAAAACGCATGCCTTCAGGATACCCTTGGTCTGTATGGTTTGGCGCAGGGTAAACCTCAGACCAACCAATATGCGGCACTTTTACCTGTTGGCCATTGGGGTTTTGAGGAATACGGATGGATTTTCCGGGCAACAAACCCAAGCCCGGCAAGGAGCCTTCTTCGCTGCCTTCAAAAAGCAGTTGCATGCCCAAACAAATGCCAATGACTTGGCCGCCCTTGTTTGCAAAGCGTTTAATGCCTTCGCTTAAGCCGGTTTCGTTTAATTTTTCCATGGCCTTGTCAAAAGAGCCAACCCCGGGAAGGTATAAGGTCTCAAACAAGTCCAAATCGTCCGGGTGCGACACCAGTTGGCTGTTGATTTTAAGCTTTCTAAGCATGGACTGCACGGCCTCTACGTTTCCCATACCGGCATATATGATGCCCACCTTGGCTTTTTGACCAACCGTTTCGGAATCTCCTAATCTTTGTACATGGCTTATGTCAAATCCTACGCTTTTGTTGAGCAGCAAATGAGAAAAATGGTAATAGTTGTGTAGGGCATTAAACCGTTTCATGTGCAGGGAAAAGGAGGCCTTTCGCATAGACTGATATGCCTGCTCACTCATTTGAGTCACTCTGCTCAGGGCTTCTAGTAGGGCACTTTTGTTGCCCGGTTCAAACAAAAAGCCGTTTTCTTCGTGTACCAACAGTTCAGGCACCCCGCCTACACTACCACCCAACAAAGGAATGCCCAAGGAAGCCGCCTCCATCATAGACACCGGAATGCCTTCAAAAAAGCTGCAATTGATTAAGGCATGAGGCCGCAGCTCCGAAATGGTAGGAATGACTTTGGAGGGGTTTACAAAGCCATGAAAAAAGTAGCGCACTTCCGGCTTTCCTTTCAATAGGGTTTCTGCCAACTCCTTTATTTGTTTTTCGTATTCCTCATTCCGGCCATTGCCCAAATGGTGCCATTCTATAGGGCTCCCTTTCCATTCGGCAAGCGCCTCAATAAGCAGCTCCAAATGCTTCACCCGATCAATGCTGGACAAGGACAAGAGCCTAAAGGGGGAGCTCAGCTCTGTTTTAAGCGCTGTTTGAGGCAGAACCCCCAGTCTTGCGAGCTTGAATTTGGAGGAGTATTTTGGAAATCGCTGCCAAAAATGGGTTTGACCATGCTGAGAAATACAAGCGATTACATCTACATGCTTCATGGTGTAATCGCGGTAAGGCAAATAGTGGTTTGGATGCCTTTGCTCGTAGACGTCGGCACCATGTGCTCTGGAAATACAACGGACAATGTGTCCTTTATCCTTCCATTGCGCCATTAAATAGGCTGCGTCGTCGCACCAATAGCTGTAAAACACCCAATCTTTGGAGTCCTCCTTTTCCTTTTTAAACCAACGTTTCAGCTCAGCCGAAAGCTCCAGCACTTGAGCATCGTACATGAGCGCGGTCTTTATGCTCAAAATATTAAACAACAGACCCTTGCTTTTTAAATCGATCCAAAAACGTTTGAAATTTTTGGGAATAAGCAGGTGAAGCAAGGCCACAAGCTTTGCTTTGAACCCGCCTTTAACAGGCACGTTAAACACCTTAACGCCCTCCGGCAAGGCAAAATGCGGAGGCTCGTCCGGCCTATTGGGAATGTGCCTCGGCACCACCACCACTTGCTCGGCATGGAGTACCAACTCCTTAAGTTCCAGATGGAAAAAAGGTTCTCCTTTATAAAAGGGGTAGTCCTGAACAAAAACAATAATCTTTTTCGGCACGCAAACGCTTTTTTTGGTGTGGAAAGATACCACCCCCGTTTCAAATGTACATCATTAAAAAACATGTTTTGGCCCGCTTATCCGGCTGTCCCGGCAAGTCCTCGCGGCCAAAGGAAAAACCTCTAAGCGGTGCGGGGTCTTCCCGCAAAAACGGTCAGCCTCCACCCGCTAAGTGGCTTTAGCCTTTGGCCGCTCCGGGCTTTCTGTTCCATCCGGGCGGGGAATCCCCACGCTTTTTTACTCTTTTTAGCCCATTTATGCCTTGAAAAACGCATCCATTTGGGCACATACCTTAAGCACCTCTTCTTCTTTTAAGGCCATATACAAGGGTAAGCGCAAAAGGGTTTGTGTATATCGGTCCGATTCGGGCAATTCCCTTCCATCGTGTTTGGGGCTAAAAAACGGACTTGCATGCAAGCTCAAGTAATGGGTTACCGCCAAAATGCGCTTAGATTTTAAAAAGGCCGCTAATTCCGTCCTTTCCTTTGCACTCCTGCAAAGCACGTAGTACATGTGTGCGTTGTTGCCGCTGTATTCAGGCACTTGCATGCGTTTTAAGTAACCGGCTTGCTCTAAGGGTGCCAAGGCTTCATGGTAAAGCTGCCAAAGTTTGAGTCTATGGTCCTGTATGTGTTTTAAATGTTCCAGTTGGCCATAAAGAAAAGCAGCCGTTAACTCACTGGGCAAAAAGGAGGAGCCAAGATCTACCCAGCCATATTTATCCACCTCTCCCCTAAAAAAGGCAGAGCGATTGGTTCCTTTTTCCCAAAGAATTTCGGCCCTATCTTCGTAAGATGGTTCGTTGATGGCCAGCATGCCACCTTCTCCCGAAATAATGTTTTTGGTTTCGTGGAAGGAAAATGCCGACAAAACCCCCAAGCCACCTAAAAAGCGTGATCCGTTTTGGTCCACATACACGTTATCTATGGCTTGGGCGGCATCCTCAATTACCGGAATGCCATGGGCTTTGCCAAGGGTCAGAATTTCATTCATTGGGCAGGCCATTCCCGCATAGTGTACTACAACGATGGCCTTAGTTTTGGGTCCAATTAAAGCCTCAATGGAGGCCGGTGAAATGTT
The DNA here is from genome assembly GCA_030427255.1 of Bacteroidia bacterium. Lineage (GTDB taxonomy): Bacteria > Bacteroidota > Bacteroidia > CAIKAF01 > CAIKAF01 > CAIKAF01. Next base: position 13,652 of record JAUHWY010000014.1, read on the forward strand.
GGGGTTGTCGGGTAAGGAATCGGCAAACCTTAAGCGGGCACCTCGCAATACAAAGGCATTGGCTGTTGAAACAAAAGTAAAGGAGGGCAAAATCACCTCATCTTCCGGACCTAAATTCAACAACAAAGCCGCCATTTCGAGGGCGTCGGTGCAGGAGGTGGTGAGCAAACATTTTCCAAAGCCGTAGTGTGTTCGAAAAAAGCCTTGGCATTTTTGAGTAAACGTTCCGTTTCCGGAGAGTTTAAGACTTTCTACTGCTTGCTGCATATAGTCCATTTCTGGACCGGCGAGGTAGGGTTTGTTAAAGGGAATGTCAAATTCCATAGTTCAGGCGAGCGTTTGGAGTCGGAAAGGTAGAAATCTTGCGTCAATTATTTAGAGAGCCGCTTGCTTTCAAAAACTGTCGCAATCGGCTAAGGAGAATTCCCAGCGGCCCTCACGCCCAAGGTCGGTTAGGGGATAAATGTACATGTCTACGCCATGGTTGGGACTAGCCAAGCCGGCGAAGCACCGGGCCGCAAAGGAATTTTTTGGAAAATAGCCGAATGCGCGTCGAATGCCTAAGCTATGGAGCAGTTTCTTAAGTGCTTTTTCAAAGGATTCAGGACGAACCTTGTGGTTTATGGGCTGCACGTCGGCTACAAACAATCCTCCATCGAGGCGAATCCACCAGTTAAACCCTTCAAAGCATAGGTGTCGGTTGCTTTCCACTTGTTTGCTTTCGAAAAACAAAGGGTCCCAAACCAGACCGCCTATGTTGGGTTTTGTTGGTTTTGTATAAGCCTTTGGTAATACAAAGGGACTGAGCTTACGTTCTAACTTTTGAAAATAGAGTTTTCGTACCGGTGAAAAGCGTGTTGCATAGCGGTACCAATCCGGTCCTTGCTGTTGGTACTCAAAGCGCGGCAAATGCTCATGGAGTTTCCAGCCCAGCTTATGCACCATAATCGGAGCGGATTGCTGGTTGGGGGTAGAAAAAAGCAGCTCCATTCCAAGGCTTTGGCCCAAGTCCATTACTTGCTTAGAAAGCTGCACAAAGAGCCCCTTACCCCGGTGTCGGGGATGGGTTAGCACGTCTAGGAACTCACCCCCCCACAGGAGTTTTTCTTCCCATTGAAGTTGGCGAGCGACCAATGCCACAAAGCCGGCCGGAGCCTGATTTTGGTCAAGGGCAAGCAGGCCGATAAACCGAAACTCCGGTGGGGCGGTGCCATACTTTCTTAGGAAGTACCCTTCAGGGAAGTACAAATTCCGTGCCTCAGCAAAAAGGGAGTGCACTTGAGGTAGCCACTTCTCTGAGATTCGAACAATGGTAAAGGCGTCTCCCGTACTTTGCATTAGTTGAAATTCCGATACATGTCAAAGAATTGTGTGGCGGGGCTACCGCAATTGGAGATTTCTCTGCGGTTGATGATGAAGGCATCTTGAGGGTCTTTGGGTGACCTAAGTTCACCTGCTGCAAGCAAATGGGAGAATCCTGCGGCGTAACAAAGCGGTTTTAAAGCTTCGTGGTATGACCCATCGGGAAAAGCTAAAAAGGGCACCTTGCGACCTAATAATTTTTGGAGCCAAAGGGCATGCATTTCCAATTCATTTTTTGCTTCGCTCAAAGGTAAGCTTCCCAGGTTGTTGTGGAAAGCGCCATGAGCGCCGATTTGGATTCCCGGCAAGGAGTCTAGGTCTTGAATTTCTTGGTCAGAAAGTAAGGCAAACCATTCGGGTGATTCCTTATAATTAGCCAAGCGGTCGTGTATTTGAAGGGCTTTGGCCAATTGCTCTTTAAATTGGGTGTTTGGGTTTAAGTACCGTATGTAGTCTCTGAGTGTACAAAAGGACTGTTCGTGGCGCAGGGTATCTTTTTGTCGGATGAATCGCTGGTTTTGAATTTCAAGTAGGGGGACTTTCCATACTTTTTCGGCGAGGTCTACTAAGTCGGACCAAATGAATGGGGAGGAAGATTGGTTTAAGCCGGTAACAAAAATGGTGGCGGGCCATTTTTTTTGGACCAACCAAGGAGCGGCAAGGTGGAGGTTGTTGGCAAACCCATCGTCAAAGGTTATGGCAAGAAGGGGTTTTTTGTGTTTTTTATCTTTTTCGTGAAAAAAAGTTTCGAGGTCAACGGGTTGGTAGTATTTGCCAAGGCGTTCCATATGGTTTACAAAAATGGAAAGGGGCAGTTGGCGCGAATTTATGTGGGCATAATTTGCTTTAGTTATGCCATGGAACATGATGCAGGTATTACCGGCGGTGTGCAGGGTGTTTTTAGGAATGCGGCGGGATGCGTAGTTGAAGGAGTCGCCCACCCTTTTTGCCAGACCTCGTATCATTTAACCTAGTAAATGGTTTGTGTGACCGAATATACGGCAGGGTTTTGAGATTTGCTCAGATTATCTAAAAGGGTGGATTGTTGTTCTTTTTTTGGAAATTTTTTATTGGAACACCGGCGCCCCGACCTGAGCGGAAAGCCCGTAAAGTGGGACGGCCTACAGGCAAGTGCGAGGGCGGGGGCTCTCTAAAGAGACCCCGGGCTTGCCTTGCCTGTGGGCGGGCCACTGCGGACTTGCAGTGGAGGGCGGGAAAAGCGCCCCTAAAAAAGCCAAGGCCTTATTGGTTCTTCTGGCATCGATGACTTTGGCATGCTCAAACTTTTGGCGTGCATGCGCTAGACTCTTCATAAAAGGATTCCCATTGTTTTGTGGCCAGGTCATTATAGCCTACATCGTGGTTCATTTGTAGAAAGCTTGAAGATTTTTCAAAAATGCTTTGGGTTCAGCCGTTCCTTGGCTGGATAGACAATCAAATACCAGCTGCTTGGCTACAGCGGTATAATAGCAATGAAATCAGCCAGTTTAACCACCAAGAGCAAGTTTTAAATGGTCCATTATTAGGATTCTATGCAGCCGGCAATGTTTTACTCACGGTGTTCTTTTGTCCGATTGGGCCAGCATAAAAATTTCGAGAGGGGTCATTTGAGAGGAGAAATAATAACTTTGCGTTGTTAATCTCTTTTTTAGACATCAAGTTTTCGACTGAATTGTTTTGCAACTTTAGGGCAAGAGCTAAGGGTTAGGAGGTATTTAGAGCATATGAGGGTAGCCATATTACAATCAAATTACCTTCCTTGGAAGGGGTACTTCGATATTATAAGCAAAGTAGATCTTTTTGTTTTCCATGACGATTTACAGTATACAAAAGGTGATTGGAGAAACAGAAATAGGGTTCGAGGTCCAAATGGGCTTGTGTGGTTAACAATTCCTTGTGGCACAAGCGAAAAGCGGCTTATTTGTGAAGTTGAAATTATGGATTCAGCTTGGCAACAAAAACATTGGAACTTGTTAAATCAGTATTACAAAAAGGCGCCCTATTGGAGCAATTATAGGGGCTTTTTCGAATCTTTTTATTTGGGTAATGTTTGGAATAATTTGAGTGAACTTAATCAGCACTTAATAAAGGAAATTGCAACACAGTTTTTAGGGATTACAACACAGTTTGAAGATTCCAGGAATTATTCGTTAACCGGTAAGAAAGCAGGTCGGGTAGTAGAATTGCTAAAGAAGACAAATGCCAGCACATATTTATCGGGGCCAGCAGCAAAATCTTATTTGAGTGAGAAAGATTTGTTGCCTCATGGAATACAATTAGAATGGATGGATTATTCCAACTACCCGGAGTACGACCAAGGGATTAGTCCCTTTATGCATGAAGTTTCCATAATTGATGTCTTATTTAATACAGGGCCCAATATGCGCAAATTTGTTATTTCTTAATTTAAGGTGGTGTATAAAAAGGTGTTTTAAAAGAGAAGGAGATCTCCTCAAGTGTGCGAAAAATGTCTCAAAACACAAATTTTCCTGTCTATTTCATAGGATAAAGGCACACAAACATTTTTCGCCTTAATTTGTCATGCAAACGCAGTGCATCAAGAGAGTGGGGATATTAAATTTTTAATGTAACTATATCAAGAAATACGGTTAGAGTTCTCATTTTGTTGGTATTAGGCCTTCATTGGCTTGATTAAGATAGTGGTTAAAAACCGGATACCCTGGCGCGAAAGAAATGTCTTTATGTAAGCAAAGAGCAAATTCAAAGGGCATGTAATCGTTTCTAAGAATAACGTTGTTGCCCAGATTATATGCTAAAGCGAGTATTTTCTCGGGGCTATTGTGAAAAGTGTGTTCATGCCTGTAATCAACTTTGTCGGACAAAAAGTCAAATGCAAGGCCCTCTTTGGCAATATTCCAAGCTTTAGTCATAACAGCTTCAACAAATTCGAGGTTGTTTCCACTTGGCAATTTGTGGTTAAATATTCCAGAAGCAAGAACAATGTCAGCAGAATCTATTCTAGTTTCAAGGAAATCGCCTTCAATAAACTTGGCAGAATCGTTGGAATAGATTTCTTGAGCTTTTAGTATGAATTCTGGTGTAATATCAATGCCAATGTATTGAAAATGGACATTTACGTTTTTGTAAATAAATTGGAATAAGTCTCCAAATCCACAGCCAATATCGAGAATGGTTTTATTGGAGAATTGGCTGAAAAAAGAAGTAAGTATTTTAAATCTAATTTCTTGCCGACCGTTTTCCCAACCTAAGGCCTTAGGGGAATAGCCAAATTTTTTATATGATTCAGTATATTTTTTTATAATGTCTCCTTTATCTAACTCTTTCATAACATGGATTTTTATTAGAAGACAGACCCTTCTTTAACGGATGTGTTTTCGGGCAGGTTTTGATAGGGCTTCACCACGGAGTTCATTCCTATTTTGCAAAATGATTCTATGGTGGTGTAGCCACCAACAGAAGAGTTTGGGCTAAAAAAGCAAAAATCTTTAATAGAGTTATGGTGTGTAATGGAAACACTAGGAAAAATAATATTGTGGTTTCCGAGTGATACTTCGGAACCTATATACGCTCCAGCATGGATTAAGTTACCGTTTCCAAGATTTGCCGATGGCATAATGTGAGAATTTGGATCAATAATGTTGATAAACTTGGCGGACGAACCGGCTAGATTTTGTACTATAGAATGCCTAGCGGAGTTATCGCCAACTGCAACAAAAACTAATTGGTTTGAGGAGTGGCAGCGCCGAATCAAATCTGATATTTTGCCGAGCACCGGTTTTCCAGCAAAGGAGCCTTCTGAATTAAGGTCGTCGAAAAAACCACTGCAGTAAAGACCAGCCCTGTTAGAAATCTCGAGGGCTATTTCGCCCAAAGTACTTGCACCGAAAATCACAAATTTCACCATACGAATTTATTTTTTATATACTCCTCGAGTCTTTTGTGATAGCTATTTTTCTTGATGGAGTTGATTAGCCAGCTTGGTTTAATATTAAAAAAGACGTGTTCTCCTTTTTGGGTTTTGGTGTCAAAAATTAGGAAGGAAGCTTTACCGTCTTTTGTTACGGGAAAACCAGCAGATCCCGGGTTATAATATTGTGTAGTTTTACCTTTTATTGCCAATGGAAAATGGGTATGGCCAAAGAAAACTACGTCGTAAAGCCCATACAAAAGGTCTAAACTTTTTAAGTTAAAAAGGTATTTGTTGGCATCAATTCTTGCTTCTTGGCTTAAAAAGTGTGTTAGGAAAATTGAACAGTTTTCGAGGTTAAGGGACAAATGCTCCGTTGTGTTTAGGAGGTATGTCCGATTAATAGGGGAAATTTGTTTTCGCTGCAAATCGATGGAGTGGTTGGCAGTAAACGAAGTAAACTTTAAGGTGGGGTTCAGTAATGCTTCCTCGTGGTCTCCTTGAACAAAATAGGGCTTTTCGAACCTTTGCCAATCGATCACTTCGTTTACTCCCGGGAACAGACCTACGGAATCTCCAAGGCAAATCCATTTTTCGACATTGCCTGCGCATTCAATCATTTGATTGAGCGCAGGCCAGTTTGAATGTAAATCTGAATAAACTCCAACTAACATACGTTTTTTTAAAAAAAGAATAGCTCTTCCCAGTATCTGGAAAAGCTCCCGGCGCGTTTATTGATTTTAATATTTTGTACTTTTTGGAGGGCTTCTAAAATCATCATTTCAGGTTCGTTAAAGCCCATTGAGGCCCTTACGAAAGTAGTACTTGACAGTCTTGGGTTTACTTCATAGGCGTAGGGGATATTGCCCACTATTTTGAATTGTATGTTGGCTGAATAGTTGGTTCCCAACGCTTCGGCTACATCAATACAGTACTTCTCTAGGTTGCTGTTTAGCAATACCCTACCACGGTATGAAAGCCCAAACTTAAGGTCACGTTGAATAATAAGGCAATCTTTAATTTTCCCGCATTTTGAGATGTAGACCCCTGCGGTGTAGTCATTCTCGTCGGCTAGGAACTCTTGAAGGACAAAGTAGTTGTGCGGATAGGCGCTTAGAATTGCATCGAGTTGTTTTTGGTTGTTTATTTTGAATGTATCAGAGTTCGAGACCCCTCGTATAGGCTTTAAGAATAGAGGAAAATCATTATTTAAAGTAAAGTTGTTAATGTCGTTTTTGTTGCCTGCAATAATTGTTTCAGGGCAAGTGATTCCAACATCTTTGAGTCTTTTCATAGACTCATACTTATCGCTGCAAAGCCTGTATACATCCAGTCCAGAGGCCAAAACATGAACCCCCATAGCATTTAGCAGGTCTTTTTTTTGGTGAAGAATGTTGTGTTCGCCTTCCAGTATCGGGAAAATAAATTGGATTTTTCTTTCTCTGATAAGGGTGAGTAGTGCATCCCAATACCCTTCTTCTTTAATTAAAGGAAGGATTGCTTTATGTACATTTTCAAAATGAAGTCCTGCCGCAAAATGATCAATGTCGGCTGCAATTATCTCAATTTTGAGTGTGCTTTTTTTTAAAGATTTAATTATTCCTTGTCCAAGTGGGCTTCCGGCAGCCATTACCAATACGTGGTGCATTTTGTTGATTTTATTAGCCAATTTTAATGATAACAAATTAAACTAAATAAAGGACATGGTTCACAAAATAGTGTTAGATACTGTCCCCAAAAAGTGTGTAAAAAAGGAAAGGCTTTAATCTTGTTTTGGCAGCTTTACCCTAGCTACTTGATTTGTTAGCCCGTTAATTTTCGTGTTAAATTTCTGATTTAAAGCCGTTTGATCTGTATTAGGAAACAGCTAAGAAATGGATCAAATAAGTATAAGACTTTTTGATGCTTAATAAGTTTGTTAGAGTTTGAGGTTTCATCTTAAATGGAATATAAACATTCAAAATTAGAAGCAATAACCTATGACCCATTAACATTAAGAAGCGAAGAAAACCAGTTGAGTTTAATGTCCCTTTATAATAACCCTAGCAGCAGTACGCATGCGTTGTTTTAGGTCGAGTTTTAGTCGGTTGGAAGCGCTGGGCACTACGTGCTTTTCGGCCTCGGTGCCTACTATTTTTTGCATAATCCAAGCGGCCTCGTCTACGGTTTGGGCATTGAAGTCGTTGCCGTTTAGGTAGAGGCAAGCGTCGTAGAAGCCGGTTTTGGGTATTGCGGTGCGTGTAACTTCCTCGGCAAAAGCTTTTTGGCGTTGGTTGAGCAGCTGTTCGGTGTATTGGAGTAAGCCGGGGTCGTCTTGGGCAGATTTGCGGATTTTTTCTACGGCATCGTTCCATTCCGCCTCGTCGTAGACGTAAATATCGCCCACTATTTTTTCCATGAGCTTTTTCCGGTTTACCTTGAGTTCGGCATCGTTGGGGAAAAACAAGTCGCGCGCCTTAAAGTAAGGTTCGTAAACTACAGGAAACCAGCCTCGGTTGTAGGGGATTTGGGGGTGGTGTGGAATGGAGCTTTGCACATTCAGCGACTTAAAATCCTGAATGATTTGGTCGGACATTTTGCGGTAGGTATGGGCCGAGCCGTTGGATTTTCCGGATCGTCCGGAGATATTGAGTGGCGTTCCGGTGAGTACAAATTCAGGGCAATGTGCTGCCACGGCGTAGCCGGAATAAACGTCCGGCGTGATGGATTCAAAGACCCTACCGGTTTTTGACTTGATTTTTTCTAAGATGTCGCGGTGCACGTATCCTCCGTTGTAGAGGTGTGGAAAACGGTTGTAGGAGACGGCGCCCAGGTTGGCGAAACGTTTAAGTAAGCTATGTGAGTCAATCGTTTCGGCGGGTTTTGGCGTTGGAATGACCAACAGAGGGAAGGTAAAGTAGGAGCGGTCAAAAATGGCGTTGTCGGGCCAAATAAAGGAAGCTTGGACAGACTTAACTACGGGGAGTCCGGATTCTGTTAGTGCTTTGTGTGCGAGTCTTAGGGCATAGGGCAGTAGTCCGTCGTCGTCGCCGGTATAGCTTAGGTATTGGCCTGAAGCCAAGGTATAGGCAAATTCCCAGTTTTCGGACATGGCCAGAATGCGTTCTGTGCGCCGATATACCACTTTGGGGTGTTGGAGCAAGTTTTCCATGGACTCCGGCATGGGGTATTCGGGGTCAGAGTTGTCGGCTACCACTACTTCGAAATCCTCAAAGTCTTGATTAAGTGCCGATTTTAAGGCAAACTCTAAGGTGTGGTATCGGTTTCTGGTAGGAATAATGATGCTAAAAAGCGGGCTTTTCATAGGTCGGCTTATTGATTGTGTTCCGGCGGTTCTGTAGGTTCAATGCTGACCCGAATGTGGTACCATTTTCCTTGGTCTTGGAATCGGATACCGGGATGAGGGGCAAAGGTTCGGGCACGTAATAAGTTAAGGAAATCTCGTGCGTTGTAGGTTTTTTCCAGGTCAATGGTGGAGTGTTTTTCCATTTCGTAGCCCCAGCGGAAGCTGCCTTCGCCGGTCGGTTGTGGTTTGGCTTGGAACTGTCCTTGGCGCAATTTGGGGTAAGATTCCTTAAAGAGTTCAAGCATGGCGGATTGCGCCTTATGGTAAAGTGAGGCTCCCGTGTCGGTCCAGTCTTTTTCGATGGTTTTTTGGAATAAAATATCCCCATCGTCGATTCCTTCGGTGACTTTATGTAGGGATACTCCAAAGGGGCTTTCTTCTACTATGGTCCAAAAGTTGTAATGTTTTCCGCGGTTGTGTGGCAGTAGGCTTGGATGAAAGTTCATGCAGGCTTTTGTGGGCCAGGCAATGGTTTCTTTTTTTATAAGGAAAGGCCACCAAGCAAGGATAATCCAATCGGGGGGACTGTTTTGCTTCAAAAAATCCAGTAGGGGTTTTTGCTCTTTGGTTTTGGCAAGGAACCTTTTGTTTTCCGGGAATTGGTGGTGGTTGAGTAGTTTTTCAATGGCGGGGTATTTGCCGGTGGTGACTACCGAAAGCACATCTTGAGGGAAGTATTGAAGCAGAAACTCCAGACTTTGGAGCCCTACCTGTTGGTCGGCAAAGACAGAAACTCGAAAATCAGCCATGGAAAAAGTTGCGGATGGTTTGACAAACCCGATCTATTTCGTTTGGGCTAATTTCATGGAAGCTAGGGAGGTTTACGCCCCGGTCAAAAATTCCGTAGGCTACTTTATTTTCGGGCCGGCTTTGGAACATGGGCAAGCTGGAGAGCGGGTAAAAGAAGGGTCTAGCTTCGATGTTGTTCGCATTCATCGCTTGGAAAAGTTGTTCGCGATTGAAGCTATGTTGACTGTCTACCACAAAGGTGGGCAGCCAATAGCCGTTTTGGTCGCCTTCTTCTTCCGGGTTCCAATGCAAGGGGAGGTTGTTAAGTTCTTGTTGGTAGGAAAGAAAAATGTCTCGTTTTTTTTGGACCAGCTCAGAAATTTTGGAGAGTTGCGCCACGCCAAGCGCAGCTTGGGTATTGGACATGCGGTATTTAAAGCCGTATTGGCGCATCCAGTACATTTTGGCTTCGGGGTCTTTTGGGTCTCGGCCATGGTCGTTGAGCACCCGAAGTTTGTGCATAAATTCCGGGTCTGAAGCAATGACCATGCCCCCTTCTCCTGTAGAAATGGTTTTGGTACCGTGGAAAGAAAAGGTGCCGGCGGTTCCCATAGATCCGGCATGTTTTCCTTTTCGGTAGGAGCCAATGCCTTCGGCGGCATCTTCCAGTATGGATATATGGTGTTTTTCGGCGATTTGGAGGAGTGTCTCCATATCGCAAAGGTTGCCGTAGACATGCACCGCAATGATGGCCTTGGTTTTTGGGCTAATGGCTTGTTCCACAGACTTTGGGTCGATGCACCAAGAGTCGGGGAGGACATCTACAAAGATGGGTTTTGCCCCAAGATAAAGGACGGGTTCTACCGATGCAATCCAAGTAATTTCAGGAACAATAACTTCATCACCCGGGCCAACGCCCATGGCAGCTAAGGCTAGATGGATAGCTCCTGTGCACGATGAGGTGCAGTGGGCTAATGCGGCTCCGGTGAAGGAGGCGAACTCTTGTTCGAAGCGGTCTAGGTATTTGTTTCGGTGTTCTCCGTGTCCGGTTTTTACGGCGTCCAATACCAAAGCTTCCTCCCCGGAGTCAGCATAAGGCTTGTTTATGGGGATATTCGTCATATCTTAACTGACCTTTAGTTCCGGAATAAAGGTAACTAATTTTGCCCCCCAAGTACGGGTAGGCTCCAGTAGCTTTTCTAGTTCGGGTTTGAGGTTCCAAGGAAAAATAAGGATATAATCCGGTTTGTCCTCCATAAGGTGCTCTAGGGCTACGATTGGGATACGGGAGCCGGGCATGAAGCGACCTTTTTTAAAGGCCGAAGCGTCGACAACGTAGCGAATAATGTCGTGGTCTTTAACTCCGCAGTAATTGAGTAGGGTATTTCCTTTAGCCGCCGCGCCATAGGCAGCAACTTTGGCGCCTTGGGCTTCTTTTTCAAGGAGGAAGTGCCAAAGTTGAGCCCGCACCTTGCGGATTTTGGCTTGCATGTTGGCGTAGTAGGCCTCCGTTTGCATTCCCGCCTCTATTTCGATGGCAAGGAGTTGTGCAACCGAAGGTTTTTCCGGTAGGGTTTGAGCGTCTTTATGGCAAATGAACAGCCGTAAAGAGCCACCATGGGTAGGGATTTGCTCCAGATCGTAGACCCTAAGTCCATGCGTTTTTAATACGGCTTGAACGGAGGATAGGGAGAAATAGGAGAAGTGTTCGTGGTAAATGGTATCGAACTGGTTTAAGTCCACCAAGTTTTTAAGGTGCGGGAATTCTAGGGTAATGGTTCCTTCGGGCTTTAGTAACTGTTTTAGCCCAGCGGTGAAGTCATTCAAGTCGGGTACATGGGCATACACATTGTTGCCAATAATTAAATCGGCTTGTTTTCCCTTTTGAGCCAGGTCCAGGGCCAGGGATTCCCCAAAAAACGATTCAAGGGTTTCAATACCAAGGGCTCTGGAGGCTTCAGCGGTGCTGTGCGTTGGTTCAATGCCCAGGCAGGGGATGTTTTTTTCTTTGAAGTTTTTGAGGAGGTATCCGTCGTTTGAAGCTATTTCTACCACAAAATGGTGGTTGTTGAGCTCCAAGCTTTGGGTAATTTGGTTTACGTAGTTTTTTGCGTGGTTCAACCAGCTGGAAGACATGGAGGAGAAGTATCCATACTCCGGAGTAAAGACATCTTCTGCGGAGGTGAAGTCTTGGGTTTGAACCAGCCAACATTGGGTGCACACTAGAGTGCGCAAAGGGAAGAAAGGCTCGGGCTTGGAGAGGTCCTCCGGCTTAAGATAGGCATTGGAAGGAGGAGCGGTATTTAGGTCTGCAAAAGTAAGGGAGAGTGGGCTATGGCAATGTCGGCAGTTCATAGTTGGTGTGTTGGTGCTAAATCCAGGGGTGTTGTTTGTCTCGTTCGGACATTTCCGAGACGGGCAAAGGTAATTGAATCTTAAGTTTGGGATCGAGGAGGTGGAATCCTCCTTCTGCTTCGGGGGTGTAAAATGCAGTATGAAGGTAGAGGAGTCTGGCCGGACCTTCGAGCACTTGAAAACCATGGGCAAATCCTTCGGGGATGATCATCATGGTATGGTTTTCGGGGCTAAGCTCTGTGGCGAACCATTGAAATCGTGTTGGAGAGTTGGGTCGGATGTCGAGGGCAATATCGAACACTTTTCCTTCGAGGCATCGTACCCATTTCATTTCTTGATGGGGTGCTTTTTGGTAATGTAGTCCTCGCACAGCCCCTGTTTTGGAGGTGATGGATTGGTTGATTTGAACGATGCTTCGGTTATGTAATGGTTGTTGAAGCTCAAGGGCGCAAAACAGCCGTTCAAAACTGCCTCTATGATCTCCAAAGGCGTTTCCTTTTGCTAAAAAAAGGCCTTCAAGCGGGGTTTTTTCGAGAGTCATAAGACGAAGAGGTTAACTCTTGCAAAAAGGACTGAAGCTGTTTTTGGGACAGAACTTCGTGTTTTTGGTAATAGGCTTTGTACCATTCGGCGGTGTACCTTAAGGCATGGTCGAGCGACCAAACCGGCTTCCAGCCAAGCGCGCGTTTTGCTTTGGAGTGGTCTAAATAGAGCATTCCGGATTCATGCAGATCGGGTTTATGTTCAGGCATTTTCCAGTCCAAATCGGGCCAATGTTTTTTTAACGAAGAGAGCACTTCGATAACCATTCTATTGTCTTCCGGCACGGGGCCAAAATTCCAGGCTTGCGCAAAATTTCTTTCGTTGTTCCAAAGTTTGCCTGCAAGCATCAAATAGCCCCATAAGCATTCCAGCACATGCTGCCAAGGACGGGTTGCCTGCGGGTATCTTAATTGAATGGGGTTGCCAATGGCTACAGCTCTAACCAAGTCGGGAATGAGCCGGTCTTCGGACCAGTCCCCTCCGCCAATTACATTTCCGGCACGTGCAGAAGCAATGGCAGGAGCATTAGGGTCTTGAAAATAGGATTGTCGGTAGCAATCGATGGCGAACTCCATTGCAGATTTGGAGTAGCTGTACGGGTCATGGCCTCCTAAGGGGTCGTTTTCTCTATAGCCCCAGTCCCATTCTTGATTTTTATAGACTTTATCGGTAGTTACAAAAACGGCGGCTTTGGTGGCTGAGCAGTTTCTGATGGCTTCCAATAGGTGGATAGACCCCATTACATTGGTTTCCCAGGTATTGATAGGCTCGCGATAGCTCCGGCGGACCAAAGGCTGAGCTGCCAGGTGAAATACCATTTCGGGGTTGATTTCTTTTACGGCCTTTTCCAGGTCGAGGCGATTCCGAATATCGATTCTTAGGTCTTGAATAGGGAGGTTCAAGAGGGAAAAGTGATCGGGCTTTTGGTCGGGGTCTAAGGCAATACCGGAGACTTTGGCGCCAAGATGATGCAGCCAAAGAGCGAGCCAGCTTCCTTTGAATCCGGTGTGGCCGGTTACAAGGACGCGTTTTCCTTCAAATAGCTGGAGCAGCTTTTTTATTTCCAAATTTTCCATGGTGCGTTTCCTTCTTGCCAAAGCTTTTCCAGGTGGTTTTTATCGCGTAGGGTATCCATGGCTTGCCAGAATCCTGTATGATAGTAGGCGGCAAGTTGCTTTTCGGCGGTAATTTTAAGGAGAGGTTCCAGTTCCCAGCTGGTTTTGTCGTCTTTGATGTAATTAACCACGGAGGGTTCGAGTACAAAGAATCCGCCGTTTACCCAAGCTCCGTCTCCTGCGGGCTTTTCTTGAAACTGCTCTACTAAATTTCCATTGAGGCCAAGAGCACCATAGCGTCCTTGGGGTTGAATGGCTGTAATGGTAGCGAGTTTTCCTTGTTCTTTGTGGAATTTGACCAGTGCTTGGATATCGATATCGGCTACGCCATCGCCGTAGGTAAAGCAAAAGCTGTCGTTGCCCAAATAATCGGCCACTCTTTTTAGTCTGCCGCCGGTGAGTGTGCTTTCTCCGGTATCGACCAAGGTTACTTTCCAAGGTTCGGCATTTCGGTGGTGGACTTCCATGTTGTTGTTGGCCATGTCAATAGTGACATCGGACATATGCAAGAAGTAGTTGGCGAAATATTCTTTGATTTGGTAGCCCTTGTAGCCGCAGCATATAATGAAATCGTTGATTCCATGGGTGCTGTAAATTTTCATTATGTGCCAAAGGATGGGTTTGCCTCCAATTTCGACCATGGGCTTGGGTTTGTACATGCTTTCTTCGGAAATGCGGGTGCCAAGACCTCCGGCTAAGATTACAGCTTTCATAGGTTAGTTGCTCTTGTTCTTAAGACGCTAATTAAAGGTTTTCTAAGGTGAAATGGAGGGAATTCAAGGACTTTTTAAGGATAAAGAAGGTATTTTCTTTTTTGAGGTCCTTTAGGAGGGATGGTTTTAGTTTTTCAAAATTGGGCTTTAGGCCTTGCTTTTGATTTTTTGTAGTGCAGGGCCAATCAGGGGAATATTGTAAACCAAAGCCACAAAAAGGGGTTTGTTGGTTTTTTGGTTATAGCCTGCAGGACATAGGAAAAAGGAGCGAAGTCCAAAGGATAGGACTTTTGTAGACTCTTGGTTTTGGAAGGCTTTCATGGCTAAATGAAAATAGCACATACTGATTAATCGGCGGGTTTCCTTTTTGGGAAGTTTGCCTTTGAAAGCCGGTTTTTTAAAAATTTTTTTCAGGGCGTCCAGTTCCCGCTCCCATTTGTTGCTTGCACCATGGGTAAAGCTATCGGATGCTGCCACATACACGGTGGTTCTTTTGGTGATTTGGTGAACTTGAGCACCCGAAAAGTAAATTCGAAGGCTGGTTTCCATATCCTCGGCAATTTGTATGTTGGGGTCAAAGGGGTGTTCCCTCATTAAATCGGCATGAACAGCCCATCGCTGTGGGTTCACCGTATGTCGTAAAAAATAATTGGGCACAGGCATGGATTCCAAGGGTGGGCATAAGCGCTCCGACCGCTCTCCCTCTTCGGTTTCGTTCCAGGCGTTGGTAAAAAAGAAGGCCTTAGGAAAACCGGCTGCCTCAATGGCCTCATACAATTCTTGATAGTGTTGAGGAAGGTGGTAGTCGTCGCTGTCTAAAAAAGCAATGTATTGACCCGATGCAAGTTCTATTCCCCGATTTCGGGTGCGGCAGCGTTCTTGGTTGGTTTGGTTTTGAAAAACTTTAACTCTGGAGTCCTTAAAGCCTTTCATGTATTCAAAACTGCCATCTGAAGATGCGTCATCAATGAGCAGAAGCTCCCAATCTTGAAAGGACTGATCCAGCATGGACTGTATGGCCTTTCCGATGCGATGCTTTCGGTTGTAAACCGGAATTACGACAGAGAAGAACGGAGACTTTCGCATCGTTTGTAGTATTCTAGTACTTGTTTGGCTTGTTTATCGTAGGTACTTCGGGCTTGAAGGATAAAAGATAAGTTGACCAATAACCGTTGTTTTTCGTTGCTGCGGATTTTTTTATCGGTAATGGTATGAAGCCTAAAAAAGTCTCTTAAGTTATAGAGCCACTCCCGGAGCCAAAAAAAGGAGGGGACCTTTTTTAAATCGCCATAAGCGATGCGGTAATGCAAATTGTTTAGAGGCCCATTGGCCCCTTGTCCAACCAACAGTCTTTTGAGGTGTTCGTCGTTGAGTCGTTCAGCGGGAATGTAGTGGTCGAATTTCATTTCTTCGAGGTACCAAACTTGGTATCCCAAGAAGCGAATGGCCCAACAAAGTTCGCCATCTTCTCCTCCTCCTTTGAGTTTTTTTCCTGTACGGCTGGTAATTAAAAAGCGGTAGTCTAGGTCTTTCATTTGGTGGTAGGCCTTCATTCGGACCCACATGCCGGCGCCATACACCACATTTCGGGTGGGGTTTACATTGCCGGAGCCTGGAGCTTGGGGCCCACAAGCAAAGCGATAGGCGTAGGTGTCAAACCATTTAGGAAGTGGCACCGTAGTTTTTGGAAAGCCTTGTCCACCTAGAACACCCACCTTGGGGTTTTGCACCAAGCATTGGTAGCCCAATTGCAGGTAATCGGAGACAAAGGCATTGTCATCGTCACAGGTTATAATAAAGGCATAACGGGCATGCTTGAACCCGGTTTCCTGGGCGTTTAGTTTCCCGGGTTTGGGTTCATTAAGAACCGTTAAGGGGTAGGGTTCTCCAAGTTTTTGCCATAAGTCTAGGGCGGTTTGCTTGGTATTGTCGGTAGAGGCATTGTCTACAATCAACAATTCAACCTCCGGAATTCCGTCCAAGTTTTGATGGGCAAGGGCCTCTAAGGTGGGCGCTAACCTGTGAGCTCCGTTATAGGTAGAGATAAGTACAGTAACGCCTAGAGGTAGGTTGGGAATTTGAGGCATGGTAGTGGTACTTATTTTATTCCAAGTTTGTAAGCGATGGCTTGCGCATAGCCTTTTCCTTTTTTTGCGAGCGCATTCTTTTTCTTTTTAAGGGCTTTTAGGGTCCAGATGGTATGGACTTTTAAACGAATATGTGCAGGAGCTTTGGCCAAAATACGTTTGGCTAAGTCTTTTTTTCGTTTTTCCAGACGCCCGGCCTCCATGTCTTCTGAGGTTTTGGTGTTGGGAAGCATCCGAAAATTTCCCCAATCTTGATTGATGTAAATAAAGGGGCAAACCAGAGCGGCACTGTAGACAAACTCAAGGTCCATATTGTAGTGGTTATCTTCGGCATACAATCCTACCTTATCGTGTAGGTCTTTTTTATAGACGTATGCAGAAGGGTTTACCAGCAAGGTTTCGCCGCTAATGATGGCTTGAGGGCTAGGTTTTGAGGGTTTGTTAAGGAATACCAAGGAGCCGTCGGCGGCCCAAACGTGGCAGTTGGCCACCAAAAAGTCAGGGAAATTATGCGACTTAATGGCTGCAACGGCTTGGTTTAGGGCATTGGGATGGTAAAAGTCGTCTACATTTAAAAAGGAAATATAGCTCCCTTTGGCCCTGTTGATTCCTTTGTTCATGGCGTCGGATTGCCCGGAATCTTTTTCGCTCAGCGCACTAATATTTTGGTGCTTATCAGCGTATTCCCAGATAATCTCTTTGGTACCATCCGTGCTTGCACCATCTACCACTACGAGTTCGGCTTCCGGACACTGTTGTTCCAAAAAGTTCTCGATGGCTTGACCAATAAAGTCTTTGTTGTTAAGCACCACCAGAATTACAGAAATAAGAGGAGCTTCATTCATGGGATTCTGTTCGGAGAGAGGAGTAAAGTTTTTGATAGGCTTGAATCATGGCCTGCAAGGTAAAGTTTTCTTCCGCGTGTTTTCTGGCTGCGTTTTGGGCTTCTGTCCATCTGCTTTGAGGCTGGGTGGCCATTTCTTGAATGCGCTGCAAAAAAGGAGCCGCACCGGTAGCTCTGGGCATTAGCCAACCCTGCACTCCGTCTTCGATGATTTCGGGGATGCCGGCTTCGGCGGTTGCTAGGACCGGGAGTCCGGTAGCCAGCGCTTCCATTACCACCAAGGGGTGGTTGTCGGCTTTGGTGGGATAGACCATTAGGTCGGCCGCCTGGAACAGTTTTGCCATTTCTTGTTCCGAGGCAATGTAGCCATAGGGCAGGTGTTGTTCTGAGCCTTTGGACTCCTTACCGCCAATGGTAATTATTTTTGTGTTGGGAGGGAGTTCGGAGCCAATCAATTCGCGTACTACCTCACCTCCTTTGTAGGGGTTTTGTGTTGCCAATTCTGATGCATAGACCAAAAGAAAGTCGTCTTTTGGGAGCTTAAGTTCGGTCCTTGCCGCCTCTTTTGAGCCGGGGCAAAACACCCGAGTATTCACTCCGTTTGGAATGGTTTTTACCCGAAGCTTTGGAAAGGCCCTTTGAAGTCTTTTTGCCAACCAAACGGATGGGCTTACCAACACCGGGTTTGCCTGTTGGATTAATGCTTTTTTTCTTTGGTGTAAATAAGCGGTGCGGTCTTTTTTTATGCTTGGATAAATGTTCAAGTCCGGACAGTTGCCACAGCCGGTTTTCCAAGCTTCGCATTCCATAGAAAAGCCACAGTGACCGGTGAGCGGATGCATGTCGTGGATGGTCCAAACGGCACTTTTGTCGCGGCTTAAAAGGGGCAAGAGTTCATAAGAGAAATATGCGCCATGAAGGTTGTGAAAGTGCACCAAATCAGCAGCGGCAAAGTGTTCATGGTTCAAAAGCCCCAAGGGGTTTAAGGCGTCGTAATCCAACCAGCCTTCATTTTCTGCTGCTTGTTTCAGATAAAACTTAAGCCGAGCCGGAATTTTTTCAAATTCAGGAATGGGGTGTATGTTGGGGTCCTCCGTTTTTTTATGTTTTACAAAGAAATGAGCAGGTTCCACTTCTTTTTGGGCATTGAAGAGTGCGCGCGCCACTTTGGCGGCACCTCCGGATAGGTCGTGGGTGTTGAAAAAAACAGAGCCTTTTTGCCATACCTGAGTTTGCGCACTCGTTTTAGGGTCAAAGTGCCGAATAATGGAACGGGATATTGCGGGGAGATAGGGCCCCATAAGGCGGGCGACTCTACTCAAGGCTACCGGTTTTTTTGTGGTTTTTTAAAAATATTACGGAACCATGGATGGGCGAGCTAAGGCTATCAATCATCTTCCAATGACCGCTTTCAAACAAAAGAGATTCAACTCGAAGGGCAGTACTGTCGGCAAAGGGGTAGTCGGCTCTAAGCGCATTTTTTTTGCCCTTAGGGTGATTAATGGCAATAAGATTCATGCTTTGAGCTAATTCAAAATAATAAGCAATGCAGGCGTCCAATGTTTCGCAGGAGGCGTTGTGCTCTAAAAAAGGGCGCTTAAAGTAAAAGCTTTGTTGTTCCGGAAGCCAAATGTTGTGGTTTTTATAGAGGGAGGTTTGGAGTGGTACGGAAAGCATTTCATCAAAAAAGTAAAGGTATTTAAAGTCTATGGAGTTCACTTTTTGGGATTCTTTATAAAGAACTTCTCCAGCCTTTTTAGGAGCAAGGTATAGGGCTTGGGTATGTTTTTCTCCTGACCAGAGAAGAGATTGGCTAATAGCCGCTCCCGCCAAGCACAGCAAAAAGAAGGTGCCAAAGAATGCGGGGCTTAGCTTTTTTGGGAAGCTAAGGTATTTGCTAAACAGTTGCCCAATACTTAAACAAAAGAAAGGAGAAGAAAGGAAGGCGGCATTCAGTACATGCGGGTTTTCGGGGGCGTGCAAAATAAGTATGCTTAAGCCGTATATAACCACAAAAGGTAAGGATAAAATGCGCCAGAGGCTTTTGCTTTCTTTTGGAAATACAAACAGGCCTAAGCAGAGAAAAAGAAGGTGTAGTGCTATTCCTTGAGCCCCTTGGAGCTGCACAAACAAATCAAAACTTCGGGTGAGGGCTTCACCAAGCCCTGTTTTTCCATAGCCCAGTTGAGTATTGTATACCCAAAACCAATCAAAGCGGGTATATAGATACAGCCCAAAACCCATTAAGGTAATGGCCAACCAGCCCCAAAGTAATAGCCTTGATTGAAAAGGCAGACTGCTGAGGGTTTTAATGCTAGGCCAAAGCAAAGGAAGAACCATTATAGCGGTATAGACAAAAAGGTTGAGCCGCATACCAATACCCATAAGCAAAAGCAAGGGTGCGGCCACAAACCAACGTTTGTCTTTAGATTTTTGAAACTGGTGTAGTGCAAGTAAGCCGGACATTAAATACACTAGGCCAATACCATCAGGAATGTATGAGCCAATGCCGTAACGGGCATGCATGTGCCCCGGTAATAAGCCCCAAAGAAGCACGATGCTTAGCCAAAGCCATTTTTGATGGTTTCTGAGCAGTAAAAAAAGCAGGCTAAAGAAAACAAAGAGGCCGAAAGCTCCTCGAAGCCATAGGTCTCCATCGTTGCTTAAAGACTGTGGCCAAAACAAGCAAAGCAGAGCGTGGTAGGCTCCGGCATTGGGGTTTGCCATGAGTTCGTTGTAGGCTGAGTGCAGCCGATTGCCCGGTCCAAAATTTTCTTGAAACTTATGGTGCCGACGGACTTGTTGGTATTCATACATAACCCCGTCGAAGACCTTTACATTGTGCTCTGTGAAATTTTGAGAGCGCTCAACAGACCACCAAGAAATTAAGGCCGACCAAATAAAAAGAAAGAGAAACAGAAGGGAGCTTTTCATGACATCGGGTAGGTGTAGGTTCCGTCGGGTTGAAGGCTGGTGAACCGCTCCCAAGTGCTTTGGCAAATAGCTTTACGGTCTTGATCGTTTAGGTTCAAGTCACCAAAATACTCATGAATCAGGTTCCACTGCATTTGAGGGTCGGCGCTTGGGTAATCTGAACCCCAAAAAAGGCGGTTTGCCGGGGTAAAACGAATGAGCTTTTTTAAATCGGCAGCCACGCTGGAATCGTGCAAGTATTGAAGAGAAAAGGAAAGGTCAAAACCTACTCGATTTAGTCCCCGCAAGTGAAAAAAGTATTTCAGCAATTCGTAACCCCCTGCATGCGCAATAATGAAGCGGGTTTTGGGCAGCGCCTCGTGCAACTTTATTAAAAAGGACAGACTGGGTTGATGCTCCAATGCACTTCCATAGTAAAAGGCATCATATATGATGGGAATCGGACGATTTAGCTCTTGGTATGCCGACACCAAAGGCTCTAAGTCATTTTCGGTAAGTTGCTGAATGCGGCTATGTACTTTAAAAGCGCGTATTTTCCCGGATTTTGCTATGGCTTTTACTTGTTCCCATTCGTTCTTAAAATCAAAAATTAAGGAATGGTAAAACTGAGGGTATTGCCTGTGGTGCTTTTGGTAAGATGCTAAAGAATTAAAAATGACATTGGCCTTAAGGTCTTTAAACGGGTAGGCTTCCAGTCCTTTTTCAACATGTAGGTGGCAATCGAAAGGCATAGCAGTAGGTCTAAAACAATTCGGAGGCAGCGACTAGTTTTTCTTTTGGCAAAGTAAGGCAAACTCGAACAGTATGTCCTAAACTTTTTCCATAAGCGTTTCCCGGGGTGACCATAAGGCCTCGTTTTTCCAGCCGGTTGGCCAGTTCTTCCCCTGAAGTGGCTTCCTCTTTTTTGGCCTGTGTTAATATATAAAAGGCCGCTTGAATGGGCCAAACGGTATATCCTTTTCGCTCAAGGGCTTGTGAGAACAGGGTGTAACGTTCTTGATAGATTTTGGCGCACTGCTGCGTAAAATGAGCAAAGGGCAATTCTTCTAAATGTTCCGCAAGCCATAAAGCGGGTTGAGCAATGCAGGTATGTATATGTTGCCCCAAGGCGTCCGCTTTTTGAATACATGCCGCCGGTCCCGACATGTAGGCAAGCCTCAAACCTGCAAGGCATAAACTTTTAGAAAGGGAGCCAATGCGCACCAGGCCTTCAAAGTGAGGAACGGAAGGAAAGGTTTCTCCGGGAAATACCAGGTCTTTATATACCTCGTCGTAAATGAGCCAAACCCCTTCTTTTTGGCACCAGTCCACCAGTTCCTCCAGATCGGTGTTAGGGTGAATCCAGCCTCCCGGGTTGTTGGGGTTGTTAAGAATAATGGCTTTTGGTTTTCCATGCACTTTTGCGGCTTGGGTCAAAAAGGCATGCATGCTTATCTTTTGGGACGGCGCAGGCATTTCCAACTCCTGAAAAGCAAGGTCCAAGCTTTTGCAAATTTCCGGGTAACTGAGCCAATAAGGAGCAAAGAGAAATACTTGCTCTTTGGGAGAAACCAATGTTTTTAAGGCCAAGTAAATGGCGTACTTGGCTCCCGGAAGAAGCATGAGGTTTTGGTTGGGATCAATGCTGTTGTCGTTACCAAGCACCACGTTATGCAATGCCTTAAGACCCTTAATACTTCCTTTGGATGGAGCGTAACCATATCTGTTTTGCTCCACATAGGCTTGCATTAAGGCACTCACTTCTTTTGGAGGGGCAAGGTCCGGGCTACCGACAGCCAAGTTGTATAAGAGTGGCGTTTCTCCAAGCCCACGCGCCATAGACAAGGAGGGTTGAACGGAATTGGCCGCTTGTGAAAAAGTAAAATCAGGATGCATAGTTTACTTTAATGCTTTGTTGAATGGCTTGGAAACGTTCTTCTATTTCTCTTCCATTCCTACCCGTTAGAATAACAAAACCATGCCTCCCTCTGTCGTCTAAGGCTTCTTTAATCCTATGGCCGGGTTGAATGTCTATTTGGAGCTGAAGTACGCCGGGCTTTTCTTTAGCCTGTTCTATTCCCGATATTTCTACGACTTTGCCGGCCTCAAATTCAAAAAAGCAGAGCGCTACGGCAGGCCTTTCTTTGCTATTCCAAGGGGGCAAGCGCTCCGGCAGTTTGTCGTTTACTAAAAGTTGGTACCAAATTTCGTATACATCCACTCCGGAATGTGCGGGAATAATGGTGGAGGGAATTAAGGTTCCTCCCCCACGGCAACTCAATTCTACTAAGGCAAAGGAGCCGGTTTCCGGGTTCCAAAAATACTCGGAATGGGTAAGGCCTTTGCTAAGTCCGCAGGAGTTTATAAGTTGGTTGTGTAGGGATTCGAGCCGACTTAAGTGGGACAGGGGAATAGTATGTGGAGGGTAGCAAAGCTCAGAGGCTATTCCGAAACGGAAGTGTTTCTTTTGGCTTATTCCCAATATATGGTGTTGGCCTTGAATGCTTATTCCTTCGACCGTGAGCTCGATTCCTTGAAGCATTTCTTCTGCCAGGACCTCACCGGAAGGGCTATTTCTTCGGCAGCTTTCAAAGGCACGGCTAAGCTCGTCGGTAGTTAATCCGGGAAGTAGTTTTAGGATTCCACGAGAAGATTGAGCGTCGGCCGGTTTTAGGATGAAGGTTTTTTGAGGGTTTGCAGCAATAAAGGCCTGAAGGTTTTCGGCAGAGGAGATTTTTTGAAAATCGGGAGCAAGGCTTGGCACCTTTTCTTTAACGAATTGGCGTGACAACAGTTTGTTGGAGAACAAGCGGGTTGTTTCTACCGGGATTCCGGGTAGCCCAAAGTGTTGGTTGAGCATGGCTACAGGAATAACGCTAACGTCGGTTTGTTCGGAGGTTACCAAATCGGGGGTCCAGCCCATATTTTCCAAGGCCCTTATGATTCCATTTACGTCTTTTACATCCAGAGCGATGTGGTGGTCTGCCCAAGGCAAAACCGGAGGGTGGGCATTGGGGTCAACCAAGAGGAGTTCATGGCCTTTGTTTTTTAAAAACGAAGCCCAAGGAATTTGCCAAGGGCCTCCACTCAGAAACAGGATTTTTTTCATGGCTTAACAAACACCAAGCGTTCGCGATCTATTTGAACATCTTTTCGGAGGGTCAGGGTAAACTCGAAGGGCATGTAATCGTTGCGTAGGACCACATGATTGGTAAGGCTAAAAGCAAATTCGAGCAATTGCCCGGGGTTGGAGTTGTGGTTGTGATCGGTTTTGTACTCCACTTTATCGGAAAGGAAATTAACGGAGAGGCCTTTTTGGCAAATGGCAAAGAGGTGATTTAGGGCGTTTTTGATGGATTCAAACTCTTTGCCGTCGGAGCGTTTGTGGTTAAATACTCCGGAACAGCAAACGAAGTCGGCTTGGGTTTGTTTGGGGATTTCTTCGAGAGGTGCAGAAAGGAAGGTTCCTTCCGGATATCTTTTTTGCGCCTCTTCTAAAAGCCTGGGGTTGATGTCGTACCCAATGTAGGAGGCCGGAGCCTTGTTTTCTTTTTGGAGGATTCCGAGCAAATCGCCAAAACCACAGCCGGCATCGAGGAGGGAGCTTTGTGGGATTTCTTCCCAAAAATTGGCGACCAGTGCTTTGAGCCTAATTTGGTTGTTTTCTCGAGTCCACCCCAGGGCTTGGTCGGTGGGGCCTAAGGCATCTAATCGTTGGTTGTATCGATCTATGGTTTGTTGCAAGTCTTTATTTTTCATGGGCCACTATTTGGTGAGGCGGATGCACATTGGAAGAAGGAATCGGGCCCCTGATGGAAGCAGGTAGCGTGTAGTACTTGCAAGCCGGCATGCGGCTAGCGAGGAGGCCCTGACGCTTAGGTCAGGGACCCCGGAGCAGCGGCAGGCCGTGCTTGGAAGTGCTGCACCTACCGCAGACAGCAGGAATTGGCCCCCAAAAAAGCACTTAAATGGACCCATTGCGTGGTGGATCTTGGTTTGGAAAGCCGTTGGCTTGTTCGGGACTAATGTTTACGGCATCTTCGACCAGGTACACGGGACGTTGTTTCACTTCCTCGACTACTTCGCGGAGGTACTCGCCCATGATGCCAAGTACAAAAAGTATGGCGCTGGAAGCCAGAAGTATGGTTACAATAATGGAGGTGTAGCCGAGGGGTATTTCGTACTGCCATTTCATCCAAACGCGCACCAATCCAAAGAGCAAGGAGGCCACGGCGGCAGCCACGCTAAGCAGCGTGCCGAGCGAAAGTAGGCGGGTGGAGCTGCCCAAAATTCCCAGACGGGCCAGGCGCAGCTGTTTTTTTAGGGAGTAACTTGACTTGCCGGCGTAGCGGGCTTTGTGTTCAATTTCGATGGTTTCGGCGCTGAAGCCCATCCAATGAAACATGCCCCCGACAAAGCGGCGGCGCTCGGGGAGGCTTACGAAAGCCTGGCCAACCAGGCGGCTAAACATGCGGTAGGTGCCGATGCGGTGGTCATGACGGCTGCCGCTAAGGGTAGAAATGAGTCCATAAATGAGTCTGGACTTTAGTTTTTTGAGCGGAGGGTCTTGTCGTTCTTTTCGGATTGCATAGACCAGATGCACGTTTTTTTGCACCAAGGCGGCATGCATTTCAGGCAGGTGGGAGGGGTCGTCCTGGCCATCGCAATCCATTAGCGCAATAAATTTGCCTTGAGCGAGTCGAATGCCGGCACTTAGGGCAGTATGTTGGCCGAAATTCCGGGAAAACCTAAGGGCTTTTATTCTAGGGTCTTGTTTTGCAAGATTTGAGGCAATAACCCAAGAGGCGTCGGGGCTTCGGTCGTCGATGAGCAAAATTTCGTAGGGGTCAAGCGAAGCATTTTCCAAGGCCTGGCGAATGTTTTGGCACAGAGCCTCAATGGTACCGGCCCCCATATACAGGGGTATAACAATGCTTATTTCCGGAGGAGTGGCCATTATTCCAGTTTGAAGTCACGAATTTTTTCGCGTAGAAAGGGAGGAAGTACTTCGGGTTCTTCCAAATACTGTTTTTGACAAATGGTTTTGTAGGTACTCCATTTGAGGGTATTGATGCAATAAGACCACACGTCTTCTTGGAGTTCTATAAATTCCAGTTTTTTAAAGAGCGTTTCGTTGATTTCATTTGGCTCAATGAGGGTGCTTCCGCTATCGTCACTGACTAGAATTCCGCCTTGGAAGCGCTGTTTACGTTGTTCGGCTTGTGCCAAAATTTCGGGCGAGGGAGCAATGTTTTTATTGGAACAACCCAGGGGTGTGTGTCCGGTGCACCAAATGGGGTAGCCGTATTTTTTGAGGTCGGGAATGTCTCGGAGGGTTCCGTTGACCACAATACCTCTTGTTTTGCGGTAAAGCATCATAAACTTGGCCACAAGGTCGCCAAAGATGGCTTTGTCGCCGCATTCAAAGGCATCTACAAACACCACATGGTCGGGCGGCAGTTGTTCGGCCTGTTCGTGTATGGGCCAGTTGGAGCCGGAATGGGCAAAGATATAATGCACCTTTCCGACCAAAAAGGAGCCTTCGCGAATGGGTTTCATGTGAGGGATTACCCCCTTTTTCCCTAGAGCATCGGCTACTTCGGTGCTCGAAATGCGGTTGGAGTGAATCAGGTCAACGCAGGCATGAACAAGCGATTCTTGAGTGGTTTCGGTGGACATGTGCTAATATTTTACAGTTACAAAAATGCCTAAGCCAATCAAAGCTAAACCAAATACTTTGCCCCAGCTAAAATCTTCGTTTAAAAACCAAACACCAAATATAAATACCAGAGCGGGAGCAAGGCTCATGAAAGGATAAGCCACGGTTATGGGTAATTTGCTCATAGCGGCCATCCAACACATGGCGGCTAAAAAGGCGGCAAAGAAGCCGGAAAAAATATAGGGGTCAAAAAGTAGGCCCAACATGCCTTTTGCTTTTTCCCATATTCCCTCACCCCAAGACAGGTTTAGCTGGTTGAGTCGCCACTTTAAAACAAGCTGGCCGTAAACGGTAAACAACAAGGTGAGCAGTACGAAGCGGTATCCGGGTGACATAGGTTTGGCTTTATTTGCAATTGCTTCGGTAAATGTAAGGCCTCCCGATGAAAAGGCTAAACGAAAGCTCGTTGAGCCTGTTTATTCTTCCTGCTTTTCGATACTTGGACAAAAGGGATAGCATTTTGGACGCTAATTCCAAGGCAAATACCTTCGCAATTTTCACTTTAAACGCCAATTCTTATTATATTTGAGAAAACCAGCCTTGAATTTTTAATGAATTACACCCTAGGTTTAATTACTTACGATCGCCCCCATTTAAAAACCCAGCAAGTTTTGGAGCAACTGCTGGCGAAATCTTTTAAGACTAAGCTCTACACCATTCCCTTTGTTCCACGAAAACCGCGAAAACCGAAGTTTCAACACCGTCCCAAGCCTTTTCAAGGAATTCCCCCGGAAGAAATAGCCAAGCAACACCAATTGCCCTTGCGCGCCTGCCATTCAGACACTGAAATTGATAATGCATGCGACCTGTATATGGTTTTGGGCGCAGGAATTTTATCGGAGGAATGCCTTGAAGGAAAAAAGGTGTTGAACGTACATCCCGGCATTATTCCTATTTCCAGAGGCTTAGACTCTTTTAAATGGGCTATTTACCATAAGCGCCCCTTGGGAAACACCTTGCACTATATTGACAAAGAAGTAGATAAGGGTGAGGTAGTTTCGGTGCTTCCAACGCCGGTGTACCCTTCCGATACTCCGGAGTCTTTGGCTCTTCGCCACTATGCACTAGAAATAGGAATGTTGGTGGACTTTGAGCGCCATTTGGAAGAAGCCCATAATCCATTCGAGCACCTGCCTTCAGAGCCGGCTACCCGTCGCATGAAACCTGAAACAGAGCAAGAGATGTTGCACCGCTTTAAAGACTATGTAGAGGAGCAGGCCTACCACTCAAAAGCCTTGCATGCCGACTAGCATTTTAGCGTTGATTTAACCCACAAACGCAGTTGTTGTTTTGGACTCAATAAGGCTTGTTTGCTCCAAGCGGAGGCTTTAAATGCCTTCCAAATACCGGCCTGTGGCTTGGCTTCCAAAAGCAAATTTTTCCACATCTTTTGAAGCCGCTGATTTAAGGCTTCTACCGGAAGCTTTTGGCTTTTTGCATTTGCCTGAGCTATGGATTCCAAGAAGTGCAAAACAGGCAGAACCTGTGGTATGGCTTGCCCTTGGCATAAGGCCATCCAACTTTCCAGTTGGGCTTCAGATACGCTTTCTAAGCCCATGTCTGCAAAGAAATGCGCTAAGGCATTGCGGTGGCCCGAACTTACGGTGTCGGCTTGAGCCACCGTTATTTGACTTGGGTGCTCGCGGTACCTAAGCAAAACTTCCGGGTAGTTTTTGATGTCTCCAAATTGGCGCATATCCCACCAAAGGGCATAGTCTTCGGCATTAAAAATGTTGGGATTATACTGCAAGCCATGCTCTTTTACCGGCCAAGACCGAAACATGGCCGAAGGATGCGAAATGGGGTTGAAAAACAGCAGGGACACCGCCATATCATCGGGTTCTATCGGCAACTTAGGTTGAAAGCTGTGCCCCTCGTCAGAAAAGCGCTCAATTAGAGTACCCAAAACCATGACTTCCGGATGCGCTTCGAGAAACTCCACTTGTTTTTTTAGCCGATTGGGAAGTGCAATATCGTCGTGGTCCATCCGGGCAATGTACTTGCCTTTGGCCAAAGAAAGCCCCTTG
Source organism: Bacteroidia bacterium (assembly GCA_030427255.1). GTDB lineage: Bacteria > Bacteroidota > Bacteroidia > CAIKAF01 > CAIKAF01 > CAIKAF01. Next base: position 41,294 of record JAUHWY010000014.1, read on the forward strand.
TTCAATGTGGGAATCAGGTGCATGTTTCGCTCGTTTTTGGCATACACGATTCGAGGGTCGGCAAAGGAGTGAATCACTTCCTCCGTGGCATCGGTGGAACAATCGTTGATTACGATCAGCTCAAAATCCGTAAAGGATTGGTTCAGTAGAGACTGTATGGCCTGTGCCAGGTAATTTTCGCCGTTGTATACCGGGAGCACAATGGAAACAAAAGGGGCTTTCATGCCGAAAAGGTTTTTTAGCTGTCCGAAAGATACTCTGCATGCACGTCAAACCAACCTTGCTTGTGAAATGGACCATTTGCAGGAGTCGTTGGACCCTGTTTTTTTTGCCAAAAACCTTTGGCTTTAATGGGGCTTTCGGGTGCAAAGAAGTCCAGAAAATAGTTTAAATAGTCTCTGGCTATGGTGTCTAAGCCATAGCTTGGCCCATCCAATTCTTTTCCAAATAAGCCGGAAGATTCTCCGGAAAAAGAAGCAGGCACAAAAACGCCTTCTTTGGCAGGGTTCGGAGGCTTCACCAAATGGTGTTTCGACTGGTCTACAATTTTGAAGTTTCCGTAGCCCAGAACATGCAAATAAGCAAGAATTTCTAGGGCTTGCGGGGCATCTCCCGTCCGGATGTTGTTTGGGGTCATTAATTCCACACTTATGTAGGCAGGGCGCTCAGGGCCATCCATCAACTGCTTTAAACATAGGGCGTCGGCACCTTCAATGTCGATTTTAAGGTAATACGGGATACCGTAAACCTCAAATAGGCTTTGCATATCGGTAGCTTCCACCCGACAGGCTTGATAGTTGTCGCTCATGGAGCGGTTCCAGTTGGGCAGTAGGGTGCCCCAGTCGTCTTTCGTTGGATTGGTATAAAACACTACTTCTTTGCTTCCTCGAGGGGCGAGTGCCTTGGGTACCAACACCAACTGACCCGACTCAATCTCTTTGTTAAAGCGTTCTTTTCCTAAGCTAACCAGCTCAGGGTTGGCTTCCAAGGCTACAACCTTAAAGCCTTTAGCTAAATAGAAAGCGGTGTCTAGTCCTTTATGGAAGCCAATGTCGTAAATAAGTTGCTGCATATCCTCTGCTAAATCATTTCCTGCCTCACCTTTTGGGAAGGCGAGGGATGGCTTTTAGAGCTGCAAACTTGGTTTCTTTGTAGGGGTGGGGGAAAAGAACAACCTTACTTGGGCAAGCGCTGCCAAGAAGGCAAATATAAGCTTTGGCTTTCGTTTTGAATAATAGGGTCTTCGAACCAGGGCTCAGGAGCAACTACCCGTTTGTTGGGGTTCGAGTTTAGCCAAGCCGCCCACCAACTAAAGGTGCTGTTAGAAATGATTTGATGGCCGGCCTGCTGCATCATTCTTAAATCCTCATAATCCGGCACATCTAAGCGTACCACCTCCACATTTTGCTCCTCAGAAAAGCTGCTTTGCGCCCAGTCCGGGTCGTCGCTAAACACAAAGAACATGGGATTTTCTAGCTGTTCGCGCATGTAAGCGATGCCTTTTTTAAAATAATTAAGGCTGCACAAGCCATGAAAAGCTTGGGTGGACTTATTTTGTACATAATCTCCCCGGCGCACATGCAAGGCCACGGAGGCACAGTCGTCCATACGCGCCAAAAGCTGAGCTACCGGCGCAGGCGGAGCTGCTTTAAAGGCAAAATCTTTTCGGAGCATTGGGGCGATATGCTCAAAATGGTTGGGACTTTGCCAATAGCCCCGCAGGTATTTCCCATCCGGAATCTGAAGGTCTTTTTGCTGAAATGCAAAGGAGGCCTCTTGCCAAATGCCATGATTGGGTTTCTTTTCAAATGGACGCAGTAGGCGTTTCCAACGGCTTTGAGGGGCTTCAATTTTGCCCTGCTGAAGGTCAATTTCAGCCCGGTCGGCAAAAGGAACATCCAAACAAAACACATCCAAACCGTAGGTTCGCAGGCTGTCCCAATGGTAGCTGTGTATATCCAGTTTCAATTCCACACCCAAGGCTTCGGCTACTGCTCGGCCTTTGGCGTATTGAAACATTTGGTTTCCCAAGCCTCCGGTTATCTCCGCTATAATCAAGACCGCCTAAGTTTTTTCTGGAGTTTGTAGCGCAACATGCCGGCTAGGCTCACTTGATCTTCCGGGCGTATAGGCATTTGAGGCTTTAATTTCCACTCGGTATCCTCTTGCAGTAAAAGCGAAAGATCTTCTACTTCTTTTACCTTTAAAACGCCTTCCCATTCTGCTCCGCAAAAGAACACCGGCTGCAAGGCATTTACCAAGCCAAAATAACCTTGGTCCAAACTCTTTTTAAACTGCCTGCGTAGGGGAGCAAAATAATCCAATGGCGTATGGGCATGCTTCATATACAAAAGCGTATCGCCTTTCCATTGAATAAGGTTGAGGTGCTCCTCGATTTTATAAATAAAATCATAGTAAACCCTAGGGAACTCAAGGTAACCGCGCGGGGCAACGCGACACATTTCTGCTATAAAAAAGGGCAAATCCGGAACGTGTTCTACCACATGCGAACACACCACGTAGTCGAAAGCACCGTCTTCGAAGGGAAAGGCCCCTCCGTCGTAAAAAACCACTTCCTTATCGCCTTGGTATGGGGCTTCGTAGCCGCTTTGGGCAAACCACTCTTCTTCTGTGGCGTAGCTCTTTTCCAGCAACACGTCCGACCGGTGGTAGGGATGAGCTCCCGGGCCAATTTCCAGCACCCGATCTTTGGGGCCAATGTTCGTAATGCGGTGGGGAAAAATCATAGGCCTACACGTGTTTTATAGGATGTTGGGTTGGAATAAGCAGACCATAATTCGGCATAGCTTACCTTGCCAAAACCTTTCACCAGTTTTTTTACGAAAGCAAAATACCGAATTTTCCAGCCCAAAGAGCGGTTGCTTGCATGTTTTGCGGCCACATACATGTATTCGAAAACGTTTAGATGCTTGTCGTGCTCCACACTTTTGGTCACCGATGCTGCCGTTTGCACATTCTCGAACAACACTTGGTTTACCAAATGCAGGCGATGCCCATGAAGCAACAATTGCAAATAAAACTCAATGTCAACCAGCCATTTTAAGTTGGGGTCAAAGCGGGCCTCTTGCCGCTTAAACATAATGGTGGAGGGTGGCCCTATTAAATTTCCGCGAAGCAATTGCAAAGGGTCGTTTTGCATTTGCTCAAGCTGCTGCTTGGAGGGCAAGTTGGTGTAATTTCTTTGCTCTGCTTCGTATCGGCCTTTTATTCCTCCAAACACCAGTCGACCTTCGTCTGCTTGCAGCGCCTCAACCATAAGTCGAAGGGCAAAAGGCTCGGCAAACCAGTCGTCGTGGTGCATAATTTTGAGGTAACGGCCTTTTGCTTGGTCCATACCATGGTTCCAATTTTGGGGACTACCCTTAGCCGGTTGGTTACGGACATACAGCAGCTGTGGAAAAGCATGGGCTTCCTGGCGCACTACAGCCTCTACCTCATCGCCTCTGGAGTCGTCGCTAACAATGAGTTCGTAGTCGCTAAAGTCTTGCATCGCAATGGACTTCAACACTCTACGCAGAAGTTCCGGCTGTTCATAGGCCGGTACCACAACAGAAACCAATGGCTCCGACATACTTATTTTTTTCGGCAGTGGGTCAGAATAAAGTCATTGTGGCCGGCTTTGTCGCGCACTTCATGACTTTGGTAATCTTGGTATTTGTAGGAAATAGGCTCAAACCCTGCCGCCTCCAACCAAGCTTCGATTTTCTCCTCCACAATATTAAAGGTCAAATGAAAGCCAAGTTTGCGGGCCTCTTCTGAATCCTCCTGATTGTAAGGGGTGGAGAAAATAAGACTTCCTCCCGGCCTAAGTGCGCGGTGAAAAATTCCCAACAGCGTAGAAATGTCGCTTTCTTTAAAATGCTCAATGGTTTCAAAGGAAACCACCACATCCACCACTTCTTCAAAATCCAAATGCAGCAGATTGGCTTCCATAAAACGCACTTTTTCGTGGTCTTTGTAGCGTTCCGAAATGGCAGAAATTACTTCGCCGTTTAAGTCCGCACCTACCACAGAATTAGCCTTTTGCGCCAACATCATGGAGCCATAACCGGTGCCGCAGGCCAAGTCGGCCACATCGGCCCCTTCCGGAATTAGCCCCAAGGCATATTCGTAGCGTCTAAAGTGGTTTTTTTGGTACATATCTAGCCGCTCAAATTGCAGCTCGCCCGAAAAGGTAATATCTACCCGTTCGCCATTGCCGCCCAAGGGGTTGTTGGCGTTAAAATCGTAGGGTTCTTGCTCCGCAGGAGCCTCATTTTTCCCAAAAAGTTTCTTCAGTAATGCTTTCATAATGTGTTGGTTTTGGGGCGCTATTCCCGCTGTTGCTCCAAGTCCTCAGTCCAAAAGGCGTCCGGGCAAAGCAAGCCCACGCGTTTGCTGGCGCGCCACGGTGGCCTTGCTGCCCGGTCAGCCTTTTGTCCTTCCGGGCTTTCCACGCCATCGGGGCGCCGGGTTATCCGGGTTTTATGATTAATCCTTGACAGGTAGGTAAGTTAAGTATTTCTACGCCCTTCGACCGAGCAAAATCTTCGTGGTTTCTTTGCTGGTCTTTGGTCTTGTTGTCGTAGCCAAAATCGTCCAAAACAATAAGCCCACCGGGCACGAGCTTGTCCCAGTAAAACTCTAAGGCAGCTCTTTCGGGCTCTACGCAGTTCATATCTACAGACAAATAGGCCACTTTTTCCGGGTTTGCTTCGGGCAATGTGGCTGGCACGGCTCCCCGAATTATTTTGGTGTTGAAAGGGGCAAAGGTTTCCACCACTTGCTTATACAAGGCATCGTGGTCTTCGTCGGCATAGCCCATGAGCTTGTTTCGACGCAACTCTTCTTCGGTGCTGTATTCCGGACTTAAGCCTTCAAAGGTGTCCAGCAAATAGTAGGTTTTGCCAAGGGCGTTGAAGTCTACATACTCAATCACTGCCCTGGAAAAAATGCCCGTATGCACTCCGCAGTCTACAAAATCGCCTTCGAGTTTGGCGGCATGCGCTGCGGCCCAACAAAGAACATGAATACGCCACTGAATGTCGTAATCCTTAAGCAGGGAGTCGTTGTCGGTGGCCTTACCCAAGGCATAGGCTTTGGCAAAACGCGGTTCGGTTAAGAAGTCGGCGTTGTGGTAAGTAAACAACAAGTCGTTGGAGTAGGTAAGCCGGTTTCTATCCAGCAGCAAAAACTTTTCTTCGAGTTCCTGTTGCTTTACAAAGCCTCGCTTGGCCAATTGACGTTTTAGAAAATCTTTAATCACAAGGTGTCTTTTTTGGAGCTCCACTGAAGTAAAGGCCGAACCATTCCGGGCCAACCTTGAGCATAGTCGCCCCGAGCAGACCGCCCCGTCATTTCGTCTACTACCGAAAACTGAATCACTTTTTCGGCTTGGGCAAAAATTTCGAATGGAGTTTTCTTAAATAGAGTAAGGCTTATGGAAAACTTTCCTTCGGAAAGCAGGTTGCCGGGAATCACGGCTTCAATGGTATACATGCCGGGCTTCCGCTCTTCGTTTCTAAGGCTGCTGGTTACATCGTGCGAGTTGAACAGGTTCACCTCTTCCTCATTAAACAGGCTGAGGCCGTGGGTAAATGCCCCCATAGGCTCTTTTACTTCGTACCGGGCTTTAAGCACCAAGTCGCGCGTAATTTCAAACATTCCGGTGGTGGGGCGTTCGCCATCGGCATAGCATAGCGACATTGATCTAAGCTTTATGCTTTCGTTGCCCGGAGCCTCTTGCTCCTCCCAGTCTTTTTCAAGAATATGTTTGTCGAAGGTGGTGAGGTAGGTGTTTATGGTGGCGTTGGGCTCTCCAATGGTTTGTACGGTTCCGTTTTTAAGTACCACACAGCGCGAGCACAATTGCCGAATGGCTGTCATATTGTGGCTAACAAAGAGCACGGTACGGCCATCTTCTTGGCTTACGGCCTTCATTTTACCCAGGCATTTTTTTTGGAATTCGGCATCTCCAACCGCCAGAACCTCGTCTACAATCAAAATCTCGGGTTCCAAATGGGCAGCCACAGCAAAGGCGAGCCTAACATACATGCCTGAACTGTATCGCTTTACGGGGGTATTTACATACTTTTCTACACCGGCAAAGGCTACAATTTCGTCGAATTTTTTTTGGATTTCAACCCGACGCATGCCTAAAATGGCGCCGTTTAAGTAAATATTTTCGCGGCCGGTAAGTTCCGGGTGAAAACCGGTGCCCACCTCAAGTAAGCTGGACACCCTGCCGCGTAAAACCACTTCGCCAACCGAAGGCGTGGTAACCCGGCTTAAAATTTTAAGCAGGGTGCTCTTTCCGGCGCCGTTTTTTCCGATAATGCCCATCACCTCACCGGGCATTACTTCAAAATTAATGTCCTTTAGTGCCCAAACGTAAGGGTTTAGGGCCGCAGAGGTGCGGTCGTTTTCTTGTCCTTGGTCTGCAAAAGGGTCTTTGCCCTTGGTTAAACGGTTCCAACTCCGCACCAAATCGTCTTTGAGCGTGGCGGATCCCACTTGTCCCAAGCGGTACATTTTGGAAACTTCTTTTACCTCTATGGCTGGTTTCATGTGCATTTTCTAAAGGTACCTAAACGGTATCCATAAAGGATTTTTCGGTGCGGTTAAACAAAAGAGAGCCCATAACCAACAGCACTAAAGTAAAGCCGCCACTGTAGGCCAGTCCTCCCCAAGAAAGCTCTCCAACGCCCAAAAAACAGGTTCTAAACGACTCTACCAAGGGCGAAATAGGATTTAAGCCAATAATCCAAGCTCCTTGAATGGGAAGGGCTTCCATAGGATAAATAACCGGGGTAATGTACATGAGCAAACCGGTGCCAAAGGAAACCAAAATGGCCAAATCGCGGTATTTGGTGGTAAGCGAAGAGATTAAGATGCCCGCCCCTAAACCCAAAAGCGCCATAAGCGCAACAAGAACAGGCAGCAACAATATATGCAGGTCAGGAGACCAAACAAAGGCTCCTTTGGCATGGTAAATAAAGGAGAAAGCAATTAATATGCTGAACTGTATTCCAAACTTTACCAAATTAGAAATGACCAAAGCCAAAGGCGAAGCTAGTCTGGGAAAATAGACTTTTCCAAAAAGGGCAGCATTGGCCGTAAAGGTGGAGGAGGCTCCGGTAAAGCAGCTTTGAAAATAGTTCCACAAGGTAAGGCCGGAAAGATAAAACACCGGTCCGGGAATATTGCTGGTGGGGATTTTGGCTACGCTACCAAATACAAAGGTGAAAATAAAGGTGGTGAGTATGGGACTTATAAAATACCATAAAGGCCCTAGCACCGTTTGCTTGTAGGTAGCGACTATATCGCGACGTACAAAGATGGCAACCAAATCGCGGTACTGCCATACGTCGCCCCAGCCAAGCTCAAACCAGCTTTTTTGAGGTCGTATATGCGTTACTGGGAGTTCTTGTTTCATTTAAGTCCTTATTAGGTACTTGTCTTTAAAAGGCAAATACTGCAATGCTGCAACAAGCTCACTTCGGTTTCCTGCAGCCGCTCTACTAACTAAAGCAGAAATAGGCTTTGCAAAAGTCAAAAAGCAAGGCTGTTTAACCACAAGACACCCGATTTTAGGCATTTTTGATTTGTTGCGCCAATTGCGCCCCAAAGGTATTGGTTTCCTTGAAATTTAAGGTTTTTTTTGAATCGGACATTTGGGCAGCTGTAATTGCTATAGTCAAGCAGCTACCGTCGAAGCCCCTGTTGTTGAGCAAAAAGGCCTTGTGGCCTCTTTTTGGCGGTTGTTTCGGCAGGTGAAACCTAAAAGAGCCCAAGGACCATAAGGCCAATGGATGTATTGGCTAGGGGAATTTTGGATGTAGAGATTTTGTTTTTGAAAAAGTGCTGAAAATCAACAACTTAATCATTTTTATGTAGAGATTTCCAGATTCAAATTATGGATTTGGTTTTGGAAGAAGATGCGCCACGGCGGAGGCCAATTAGCCTGCCGAAGTGGGGTGCTCAGCAGCCGCATGGGCAAGAGCGACCACAGGAAGCTCCTTGGCTATGCTTGGCTGCGTGCCCACCCTACAAGGCAGCTAATGGCCGGAGACGGAATAGGCGCCCAAACCCTAATCTATTGAATGAGTTTTTGGAACAGTTGGTGGTAATTGGCCAGCACCTTTTGCCAGGTTAGTTGAGCCTGAGCCCTTTGTTGGGCTTGGGTTTCGAGTTTTTTGCGAAGGTCCGTGTCTGTGAGGAGGCGGGCTATGGTTTGAGCAATGTGTTCGGGGTCTTTTTCTTGAGCAGCCAGTCCGGTTTCGCCTTCCACAATGGCTTCGAGCAGTCCGCTGTTGTTGCTTACCACGGCACACTTACCGCAAAGCGCGGCTTCAATTACCGAAATGCCAAAGCCTTCGAAGTCGCCACCGGCAATGGCGCTGGTTATGGTGTAAAGCGTAGCCGCATTATACCAAAGCCGTATTTCTTCAGTGCTTTGTCGGCCCACCAAATGCACATGCTCACTAATTCCCAAATCGTTGGCCAAGCTTTGCAAGCGTGTTTGGTCCTGAGGGTTGCCTACGCAGGCGTAATGCAGTTTTGGGAAGGTTTGGAGTAAATGCGGCAAAGCGCGAATAACCCATTCTTGCCCTTTTCTTGGGGACATATTGCCTACGGTAAGTAACAGTTGGTCTGCGGCGTCTAGGCCCTTTTTTTTACGAAAATCCTGAATGTTGGCTTCGGATTCCGGATGGAAAAGCGTGTGATCGGCACCGTTATGAATAACGCAGGGTTTTTTGGGGCGAATGCCGTAAGATTCAGCCATTTTTTGGGTAAAATGGCTCACAAAAATGAGGCTGTCGGCCCGGTTGTAGGCGCGCTTGTGCAAAAGGTCGAAGAGTTTGCCGTCGGATTGGCCAAATTCGGTGCCGTGTCCAATAAGTGCGTAGGGTTTTCGGTTCATGGCAGCAATTAAATAAGCATACCAAGAGGCGTGTTTTCCGGAACCGACGATTAAGTCGGCTCCAAAGGCTTTGCATTGTCCGGCAAGGGAAAAAGCTTGACGGATAAAGGCCTTTAAGGAAGGGGCGTGTTTGAGAGGCACTACGGGGTAGGGCGCGTTAGCGTTGAATTGCTGAATTTCTTCGGGAGAGGCATTTTCTTGTCGGGCCACCAACATAGGTTCCCAATGGTGGGGAATTAGCCCTTCGAGCAGTGCGCGCGCATGGGTGCCAATGCCGCCCGGGCCGGGAGGATATTCGGTGGTCAATAAAACGATTTTGGGCATTAGGCTTGCTGGTATTGATTTTTTTGACCCAAAAGGGTTTGTGCAAGCAGCAGCAACCAATGCCTAAATTGAGGGTGTCCGGGTTCGGTAAGGATGCAGCGGCAAAGGTAGCCTAGGGCAGGACCTTTATTGCCTTTCATTAAATGGTATTTGGCAATGGTGAACCTACTTTGAATTAAAATGGACCGGCGTTTGGCTTTGGGAAGTTGGTGCCAAAGTTGAGGGTAGCGTTTGGCAAAGGTTTGGACTCCTTGCAGCCTAAGGCGGCCGGGATTGTTTTTGAGGTTGATGCTGTTGTTGTCATGTACGGCATAGGCTACCGATGTTTGGGCTAACTGAACAATGGGATATTCATTGGCAATGCGTATCCAGAGCAGCTGGTCTTCTACGGTCACAATATCTTCGTCGAACCGATGGGTTTCAAAAATCTTTCGATGTAGGCAAGTCCTGGCAGGAATAACGGCATGGTCTAAGAAGTACTCGGTGTGGGGTTGAGCTAGCGGTGCTACTTCCATTTGGCTGAGTTCGCCATTTCGATCTTCGCAATATCCGGTAAAATACAAGGCAACTTGCCGGTCTTGATCCAAGATGGCTTTATGGAGGTTTTTAAGGTGGTCTTTGAGGTAGCGGTCATCGCTGTCGAGAAAGCACAGAAATTGTCCTTTGGCTTTGCGTGCTCCATGGTTTCTTGCTGCGGAGCGTTCGGCATTGTCCTGATACACGTAGCGAATCCTTGGGTCTTTTTCGGCCAAGGCTTTTACCACTTCGCCTGTTTTGTCTTTGGAGCCATCGTCTACCACTACGCATTCCCAGTCTTCAAAAGACTGGCTTTGCAAAGATTCCAAGGTATGGTGAATGAACTTTTCCCGGTTGTAGGCGGGAACAATGATGGAGAAAAAGGGATTTTGGGCAGTCTGAAGCATAGCAGTTGGCCTATAGTGGAGGCAAGAATTTCAAAAGTACAGATCGTAGGGCTTTCCTCCGTAGCAAATTAGAGCAATCGAAGGGTGAGCCCATACGCCCTATGAGGGCATATTCGCTTGGGTGCAAATATCTATAAAAATTAGAAGCGAAAGGGTTTGCAATGAAAACCAGAGGGTTATGATTTTTTGGGAAAAAGCGCGGCCAATTACACTATAAAAGATAGAACCTGTTAAATGCTCATTGCTTTACGAAAGGTTGGGATTAAGCTGTAATTTTGTAGATTAAAATAATGGCCACCTAACCCAAGGAATATGCGCCCATATGTACTTAGTTTATTTGCGTTTTTGATGGGGCAACTAGCCTTTTCGCAGCAACCGGTGATTGTACACTGGGATGCAGATCAAAACCTAACGACAAATCAAGGCGGAAAAGTTACGCAGTGGGTGAGTGCAGATGCTTCAGCTCGATCAGCAGCTCCCTTGAGTCCGCAAATTGCGCCCGACCACGTGGCTTCGGTGGGTCAACTCAACGGCCATGCCGCTGTTGCTTTTGGAATCACTAACGCGGCTGTCCAGCCCTTGTATTTTCCGGCGATTACAATAGACACAGCATCGGTATTTGCTGTGGTAAACCTTCCGGCAGTTGCCAATACCATGCACTTTTACGTGGCCGGAGATGTGAATGGGGTCTATTCCGGAGGTTTTTGGGTAGGCGGAACACAGCCTGGAACCGACGGTTTTGGGTGGGGGTCTCAACCTCCTTATGCCAACTGGCAATCGACTTCGGAAGTAACCGGATGGGCGGTTTTGGCTATGCGGAATAATGGGTTTTGGTTAAACGGTGCACCGGTTTCTGTGCATCCAAGCCCCAGTTGGAGTGGCTTTCCTCATTCAACGGTAATTAACCACATGGGAGGAATTGATTTGCCTTGGGCCACCAACCAATACATTTTTAAAGGGTATTTGGCAGAAATGATGATTTTCGACGGCTATTTGAGCGATTCTGCCATGTCCGCCAAGTCCGATTCTTTGGTGGCTGCTCATTTACCCATCTTGGACATTGGTCCGGATACCATTGACACCTGCTTAACCTCATTGGTCTTGGAACCTGCCGGAGGGCACAGTTTTGGGCGGCATTTATGGTCTACCGGCGATACCAGCCGTTCCATAACCATTACCCAAAATGGCACCTATTGGATAGAAACAGAGACCTTTGGAAGAATTCAGTACGACACCATTACGGTGAACGGTATTATTCCTCCGCCTTTAATGGAGCCTTCCAACGACACCTTACTGTGCAAGGAGAGTCCTTTTTGGGTGCGGGTAGTGAATCCACAACCCGGAATAACCTACACTTGGAGCAATGGAGTAGTTGGCGATAGTGCCTTTGTAAACCAAGCAGGGACTTACTTTTACCAACTGAGTTCCAGCAATTGCACAGTAAACTCTACGCCCATTCAAGTGAGCTCTCATGTGTTGCCTGATTTTGCTTCGCAGGAAATATGCTTGGGCGATACCACTTCGTTTACCAATACCAGTGTGCCTTTGGCCGGCTTTATTTCCGAGTGGCACTACGATTTTGGAGATGGAAACTCCGATACCCTCCAGAACCCTAAGCATGCCTACCAGCAGGCCGGCACCTACTTGGTTCAGTTGGCGGCCCGCAACAGTTTAGGTTGTTCCGATACCATTGTTAAGCCTGTGGTGGTAAAAGAGCCGCCTGTAGCCAACTTTACCAACCAAGGCCTGTGCAAAGGTCAGCCGGTGCAATTTGGAAATACCTCATCCATTCCCAGCGGCTTTTTTGCCACCTCTTACCAATGGCGCTTTGACGGCTTAGATAGTTCGCAAAACGTGAGTCCTTCCTTTACTTTTCCTCAGCAAACCGATACGTTTTGGGTCTCTTTGGAGGTTGGAATCAATAATGGATGTAAAGACGATTCGGTTCGTCAAATTGTAATCAACAAATCTGTTGATGCTCAGGTTTTTTCAGAAGAAGATTCCATTTGTGCAGGAGGTTCTGTGGGCTTTTTAGATGCCAGCCAGTATCAGAATACGCAGGCGGCAAATTTTTCTTGGTTTAGAAACAATTTGGCCGTGGGCAGTTCGGATAGCCTCCAACTGGTATTTTCGAATGCCGGCACCCAGTCTATAGGCTTAATAGTCAATAGTTCCGACAATTGCATAGACACTGCGGCTTTTGAATTGGAAGTAATACCCAATCCTGAAGCAGCTGTAGAACTAAACAGCGACTTGGGGATTCCTCCATTTGCATTGCAGGCAGTGAATCAATCTTCCGGAGCCTCTTCTGTGGAATGGTATGGGCCGGCGGGCTTTACCGTTACCAACGACAGTCTTTTTGTATTGCTCAGCGACACCGGATTATACGAGCTTGGTTTAAGAACAGAGAACTTTTTTGGATGCAGCGACAGCCTTTCCAAAACGATTCGAGTAATACCGGCCAATTTGGAGGTTTTGGTGGAAGGTTTGGAGTGCAGCGACAGCGCCGGGTATTATACCGGGAGTTTTGTTTTGCGTAATGTCTCTGAGTTTTTGGATGTCAATGGCTTAGACATTTCTTTTAGTCTTCAAGGGGCCTCCTTGCTCCGTGAGGTTTGGGAGGACAATTTGGCTCCCGGAGCTTTATTGCCTTTTGAATTTACGGCACAGGTCTTTTCCACGGCATCGCCCAACTACTGCTGTGTTCAATTAAATGAATTGTGGTCCAATTTACCTTCCGGAATTTATTCGGAGGAAGGGGGGCGCATTTGTAGCCCTATTCAATCAGGGCTTTCGCTTTCACCTCCGGTGCCTAACCCCAGCTCCGGCATCACCGAGCTATTTATCATTTTGCCTGAAACCGAAACCGTAGAATGGAATTTAAGCAGCGCCTCAGGAGCTGTGGTCCAAGAAGATGTGCTCGAAGGAGCGAAAGGATTAAATGTTCTCCGATTGGATTTGAGCGCGGTGGAGGCCGGCGTTTATACCTTTGAGCTACGCTACCGTGACCGAGCGCTCATGGAGCGCATTGTGCGAACCACAGCGCCTTAATCGGAGCTTTGGGCCGGCACAATAAACTCAAACCCAATACCGTGCACTACCTGGATTTTTATGCCGGAATCCGCACTTAGGTATTTACGCAATTTAGAGATAAAAACATCCATGCTTCTGCCTGTAAAGTAGTCGTCTTTTCCCCAAACTTCTCTCATAAGCTCCTCGCGTTTTACCACCCTATGGCCCAGCTTGCAAAGCGCATGCAATAGTTTTCCTTCTCGGTCGGTAAGTCTTCGGTCGCCAATTTCGGGGTGAGATAACAAAAAGTTGGTGCTGTCAAAGGTAAATGTGCCTAAAGCAAAGACACTAGGGCTTGGGTCTGCGTTTGGTGTTGCTCGGCTCCAAAGGTTTTTGATGCGTAGAATCAGCTCTTCAATAGAAAAGGGCTTGGCTAAATAATCATCGCCTAGGGTAAGGCTTTTTAGTCGATCCGGAGTTTCACCTTTTGCAGTTAGAAACAAGATAGGAACTTCGGGGGCATTTTCTCTAAGCTGCTTGGCAAGGGAAAAGCCATCCAAGCCAGGCAACATAACATCCAAAACAAAAAAATCAGGGCAATTGGATTCAAAGGCTTCGAGAGCTTCTTTGCCATTTTGAAACCAATGCACTTTCCAGCCCTCTTGTTCAAGCTGGTCTGCCAAAAGCATACCTAAACTGGGGTCATCCTCTACGTATCCAATGCTTTGCAAAACGGTCATGGCTTAATGGAATTAAAGGTTAGCGTGAATTTAGCCCCCTTACCCGGAGCACTTTCGAGTTGAATTAACGCGTGGTGATGCTTGGCTATTTGTTTTACATAGCTTAAACCCAGGCCAAAACCCTTAACATCATGAAGGTTACCGGTGGGTACCCGGTAAAACTTCTCGAAAACCATGCGTTGAAGTTTTTGCGGAATTCCGGGACCGTTGTCTTTTACGGTTAGAGAAACTTGATGCGGGCCGGTTCTTTTAAGGCTAAGAAAGATTTCCACTTCATCGCCACCGTATTTAAGGGCATTGTCGAGCAAATTGTAAAGGGCATTTCCTAAGTGTGTGGCATGGCCCATAATAAGGTAGGGTTGCTCCGAGTCAATTTCCGCGGTGAACTTGGCGCCGCTGGCATCCATGCGCAGCTTAATTTGCGCCACAATTTCTTGTACCAAAAGTCCCAGGTCCAAAGGCTCCATCTTAAGCTTGTGCTTATTGGATTCAATCAGGGCAACTTTTAGGATTTGCTCTACCTGATTTCGAAGCCGCAATGATTCCTTTTGAATGATGCTGCCGTAGGATTTAACTTTTTCCGGAGCGGAGGCTGTCCTATCCTTTTGAAGGACTTCTCCGGCGACCAAAAGGGAGGCAATGGGAGTCTTGAACTCATGCGTCATGTTGTTTATAAAATCTTGGCGCATGGCAGAAAGCCGCTTTTCTCTAAATATAATGAACACCATGAAAATAAAGACTCCCATGATAATAAGGATGCCTAAGGTGGTGAAGTACATAAGGCTCATTTGCCTTGAAATAAACGCACCTTGCTTAGTAAAGTGTACCAAAACCGTATGGCTGTCCTTGGATAAATTCAGGTCGGATAATTGTTTGGTCCAGGGAATGTTGTTGGTCCCTGAGGCATGAAATAAGGGGCCGAGAGCCTCGGAATACTGTCTCCAGACTACGGAATCTGCAAAGCAATCGTACATCCCTACCTGGAAATCTTGCAAAATGCTTTGCTTTCTAAATTCGGCCACAAGCAAATTCAGCAAAAAATCCGGAGAAGTAGTGGCACCAATTTGCATGGCAAACAAATCGCCGTCGGTGGTAACCACAGACTCTCTAATATTGGTGGAATCGCTATGGTACCGATACACTTGATTGGCCACATTTAGCAGGCCAAGCTCAACGCGGTTTTGAAACTGTTCGCTGGTGAACCTGTATGCTTTTTGCACCCAAAACACTTGAATGGTAACTAAGCCACATAAAGCACTTCCGGCAACAACAGATACAAACCTAAGGGTTCTATTGGTGAGCATGCTATGAAGTTAGGCATCCGCCTTGAAACTTGCGGTACTTTTCTTTAAGGCATTTAGTGCGGCCTGTCTTAAATGCTCATGGTAGCTTATGGACTCCAGTTGAGGAACCAAGCGGTCCCTAATTTTTTCAAAGGCCGGCCTTAGGCTGTCAGCTAGTGGTTCGGTTACTTGCGGCTGCTCCTTGAATGGGTCTACCTGCTTTCCGTTTTTCCAAAATCGGTAACACAAATGGGGCCCGGTAGCTAATCCTGTGCTTCCTACATAGCCAATAACTTGGCCTTGACTAACGCGGACACCACGCTTAATGCCTTGGCCAAATTTACTCATGTGCAAGTACTGAGTGGTGTAAGTGTTGTCGTGCTTTACTTTAACATAATTGCCGTTTCCTCTTCCGTAACCGGCAGCAACCACCACACCATCGGCCACCGAAACAATAGGCGTT
This sequence comes from Bacteroidia bacterium, assembly GCA_030427255.1. Taxonomy (GTDB): domain Bacteria; phylum Bacteroidota; class Bacteroidia; order CAIKAF01; family CAIKAF01; genus CAIKAF01. The sequence continues at coordinate 56,962 of JAUHWY010000014.1, forward strand.
CCGGTAGGTGCGGCGTAATCGGTGCCTAAGTGGGCTTTCCGCCTTTTAAGGATAGGGTGGTAGCGGTTGAGGTTGTATCGACTAGAAATTCTTGAATACTCTAAGGGCGCTTTTAGAAACCTGCTTTTCATGCTTTGTCCCTCGGCATCGTAAAAGCCCACTTTTTCACCTTGCTCAAACCGAATGGCCATACGCTCTTTTCCCCTATGGGTAAAGGTTGCCGCCAAGATTTTGTGTACCCCAAGGTCCAGGGTGTCGGCATACATGGCTTCATAAATAACTCGAAACCTGTCGCCTTTCTGAAGGGCAAAAAAGTCTACCGACCATTTAAACATTCCGTCTAATTTGTAGCAAATATTTGGGTCAAGCCCTTGCTCTACCACGGTTTGGTAAAGAGAAGACTCAATTACCCCGGCGGCTTCTTTTTGCTCATATTTAATTTCTCTAGCTTCTCGGTAAACGGTGGGTGAAGCTTCTTGTCTCCAGTCAAAAACTACGGCCTCGGTAAGGCTTGCTTCGTAAACCAAACAAACCGGAAGCCCATCTTGTCCTTTTTTGCACAAAAGGGTGTATGGCTTACCTGCCCGCAGCTTTCGTAAATCGAAAATAGAGTCTGAGGCTTGAATTAAGGCTCCGGATACATGTCCGGGAACTTTGTGTGCCTCCAAGATTTCAGAAAAGCTTTGCCCTTGTTCTACCTGAAAGGCCCTTGCTTGAAGGTTTTGCATGGGAATCCCAAACATTTCTTTTGAGGATTCCTCCGCTCTTGGGGCTTGGGCTTGGGGAACCGACTCCTGCTCTTGTTGATTGGGTGCAGTACTGCAGGCCATGAATAATAAAAGGAGGAGGGCAGTATAGACCAGTGTTCCAAACTTCATGAGCCCATCATTTTTTCGGGTATTCCCCAATGTTCTTTTTCCTCTGCACTCCAAAGCTCAGGAAAAAATATACGGAACTGGTGTTTAGGAGGAAGGTACTTTTGCCAGTTGGTACCGCCGGTAGCTTTTATGTCTTCCGGATTCTTTTTAAGATATCTAACGGCAGATTTATAATGAACGAGTGGCCAGTCAATATTCACTTGGCGGTCGAAGGTTCTTAAGCTTTCTTTTAACTCCGGCCCCTGTTCTGAATCCGGCAAATCTATATACATATCGTATAAAGTGTTGCCTTCCATTTCATGAGCCATGGCCAAAAAGCTGCTTCCGTATTTGGACTCGAACTGCCGAAGGGTAAGCGTTTTTTTGCCTGTAGCCAGTTCGGTAGCACCTTGATTCCAATAAATGTGCGAATATAGGGTGGGAATATCGGCCTTCTGATCTAAAAGGGAGCTGCGCAGGTCGTGACGTGCCAAATGAATGAGTGGAGTTGCCTGAAGTTCAATCATTCGGTATTGAGCCGACTGAAAACCTGAGGCAGGAAGTAAAGCCATGCGGAATTTTAAAAACTGTTCCGGCTCCATTCCTTCAATCATTATGGAAAAGGATTTGGTTAGGCTTTCAAAGTAGGCCGTCATGCGCTTTAAGCGTTGAGCCATAAAGGCACCGTCTCCGCGTTTTTCTCGAATCTGCCGCATTTCATGCAGGCAAAGCTTAAAATAGAGTTCCGTGATTTGGTGGTACATTATAAATACCTCCTCATCCGGAAATGCCGTTCTGGGCTGTTGCAGATTGAGCAACACGTCCAAATTTATATAATCCCAGTAAGTTAGGTATTCGGAATAAAGGAGGCCGTCTAGGTAGCTGCTAAGGTCTTGTCCCATGGCAGCATACTTCTCTTCGAGTTTGCGTATACGCTCTGTTAGTGCCTCTTGATTGTTTGATTGTTGCGCTTCCATAGATGATTCAAAAGTACGAATTCTAATGGGCTTGGTCTCACCGGGCTTTCTCCGTGGTCAATTTGGCCTTAGGCTTTTGGTCGGAGGCTCAAAAAAGGACGAATTAGGTCCGCTTTCCGCTCTGTTTCTTGGGCTTCTGCTTCCGGGCTGGAAAGCTTAGTTATTCCGGCCCCTGCAAATATCCAATGATTCTCCGAACCTAAAGAGGCACAGCGGAGGTTTACATAAAGCCTTAAGCGCAAGGCTTCCGGTTCCAAAAGCCCCATGAAACCAGCATAATACCCCCGGTTTTGCTTCTCTTTTTCCTGTATAAAAGAAAGCGCGGCTTCTGTTGGAGTGCCTCCAATGGCCGGAGTAGGATGCATAAGCCTAGCCAGCCTTAGGCCGGTTTCCGTATCCGCTTCCGGGAGAGTTCCGGATAAACGGGTGGCTAAATGTTGCAGGTTGCCCATGGCCAGCTCTTGGGGGCCATCCTCTTGAATATCGCGCAAACCAAAGGTTAGCATGCTTGACCGAATATGCCGGGTAACCAAATCCTGTTCTTCTTTTTCCTTCTCCGTCCAGCCCGATGGCCGATTTTGGTGCCGAGTGCCTGCCAAAGACCAACTTTGGGCTTTAGCTCCTTGTTGCTCCAACAATAGTTCCGGAGAAGCCCCTATCCAAGTGCCCGCTACAGGACAAGTTACCAGCCATGTAAAGGTGTTGGGAAAAGCCTTTCTCAATGCTTTCCAGGCGGATATCGGAAAAAAGCCGGTGTTCGGCACCTTCCAACGCCTGCAAAGCATGGCTTTTTTAAACGAGCCTCCTAAAGCAGTAAGGGCATCTTCTACCATTCCCATGTAGTCTTTGGAATCTACCGTACTACAAAGCATGGAGCTTTCCCATGCGTCTTTCATCTCCCAATTTTCGTTGAGGGATTCCAAGTCCGTTTCTTCTTGCAAAGGCAAGTCAATGCCGGGGTAAGGTTCTTTTTCCGAAAATGGAAACAACAAAAAGCGTGGAACACCTCGACTTAGGTGTAGACCCTGCTCTACTTTGCCACCAAAAACCCGAGGCTGCTCTCCTGGAAATGCAAAAATACCTCCATATAAGCCCTCGCTTTTAGGACTAGTGAATAGGTCCTCCCAAGAAATGCCCGTACTGTTCATAGTACCCAAAGGTACCAATTCTGGCCTTCACACCTTAGGGCTGAAGCCATAAATTGCCCGTCCATTGGCGACCGGATTGACTCACCAGAATCCGGTATAAACCGGAGGGTAAATTGCTAAAGTCAAGCTGAAGGCTACTTTCCGGACTCATACTCTCCAACTGGTCATAAAGCATGCGGCCTTGCATATCGATTAAACCCACTTGAACTTCGCCATTCCATCCGGGCAATTCAAGGAAAACTTGCCCTGGGCTTGGGTTGGGATACAATTTGCCTTCTTGGGCAGCTGTCCCAAATCCTAAGTTGTTAACAGTAATGAAGGCCGTATCCTTGCAGCCTTCCGGAGTTTCGGCAATAAGGCCATAATCTCCGGGCGCAGGAACCGTATAGCTGGATTGTGTGCCGGCGGGCGCAGGAATGTTCACCCACTGAGTGCCGGATAAGAAAATCCATTGAAAGGCATAAAAACCCGAAATATTGCTGCTCAAAACACCGGGAGCACTTACAGCAACGGCAAAATTGCCGGGTATTCCCGGGGAAACAGAAATCGAGGTGTCGTTACTAAAACTAAAACATCCGGTATTTAAGTCAAAAACACGCACTTTGTAGGAGCCACTTTGGCTTACCCAAGCAGAATCGGTTTGTGCGCCGGGTAAAATAAGGGTATCGTTAAAAAACCATTCGTACCCATAGCCGGGGCCCACATGAAGCAGAACGCTGTCGGGGCTGCATACTTGAGTCCCCGGACTTACTACCAGTTGCTGCTGTGGTGGAACAGGCAGCACCAGCACGGTGTCGGTTACCTGAACCTGAAACGCATTTTTTGCATAGGTGTAATTGAGGGCCAAAGGAGTATTGCCTTGACTAAAAAATTGGGTCGTGTTTCCCAATTGATTCACCGCCGGCAGAGGAAGAGTCACCGGAGGGTGTGGGTTCTCGGTGTTGTCAAAACAGTTGTCGTCCGGAGAACCCAAAAAGCCGGAGTCGTCGTCCCAAACTTCTACTCGATAGGGCGGATTGTTGGCAGTAATCGAAGGGCTTATGCTAAAGGGCAGGCTGGTTGTTGGACTATTGATGGTGCTAAACACCTCATTGTTGCTGCCGTCAAATACTTTAACGTACAAATCCGGGGAGCCGGTTAGGTCCGTACAGTTGACCGCCGTAACGGTAATGTCATTGAGTTGAAAACCAAAGGTGTCAACGGTAGCACTGTATTGCACCGGATATTGACCCGGATTAACATAAGTAACAGAAGGAGGGTTTTCTACATTGGACTGCAAACCATTGCCAAAGTCCCAGGAATACACATAGCCTTGGGTCTGGCCGGGTACCGCTTGATACCCATTGCTCGGAAAATTATTAATGAAGTTTACCGTGAGGGGAGCACAGCCTAATCCGGGAGCCATGGAAAATCCATTATTCGAAGAGGTGTCGGGTAAAAGTACCAGCAAGTTGGCAAAAGAGGTCTGCCCTTGTTGTGCTCCAAGGATTCCTGCGTCTACGGTGGCAGTAACAAAAATGTTGATATTATACACCCCGGGATTGCCAATGGGAACTCCACATATTTTTACACAACCAAGGCTATCGCCTTGAGCAGGATAATAGGTGCAATTGTTCCCGGTATTGTTGCAGCTCCAGTTTAACCCAAAAGGCAAGCCGCTAATGGCATCAATCTTCATTTCAAGAAGATCAACCATGCCAAGCAACCCGCCTGAAAAGCTGGTGGCGTCTATTTGCTCCGGCAAATAAAAGGTGACGTCCTGATTATAGCTGCTTCCTACCACAGCGCCGGGAAGCGAATCGGGACATAGACCGCCACCGGCAACAAAACAGCTGTTGTTTATGGCACAACCCGGACAGGCTTGTCCATATGCTTTGGTCACATGAATAAAAAATAACAAGGGGCTGAGGACTAAGGGTATTGCAATACGTAGCATAATTTCAAGTAGTTCTATAAAGTTAAGGCACAAAAGCCATATTTCAAATATTGTGCCGTTTCCGGGTCTTCCCACACCCTTAAAAGCTTATGTTAAGGTGCAGATTAAGGTCAGGAATGACCAGTGTTTTTTTAAATAAACCGAGAGCATTTGGGAAATCAGAAACCAGAGGTACAACCTGCTTTCCCAAAAAATGCTGAAAATTTCTGTGTTTTTTGTTGCTGCAAATATAAACCCTTTAATGTTTTCTCATTTGGCACCCGTTTTCAGGGCAAACAGTCTCAATGCATAGCTTTTTGGGCGATGAGAGCCGGACTAGTTTTTTGTTCGGATCGACAATGGCACCAAAACGCCTTTTTCTTATTCGTTTTAAGATGCTGCCTTTCAGTTAGTTTAAATTTGTATTTTTGGCTGTTGCAAATCGAGTTTGCGACTAAAAGCTTTATGGAGGGGTCTGAATTAAGAGCTTTATGGGATGATGTTTGGGCCGGTCCCATCATGATTTGTCTCCATGAAATGGATGGGACATACATGCAGGTAAACGAAGCGGCAAAAGAAAATACCGGCTTTACTCCCAAGGAGTTGGTGGGCAAATCCCCCTACGATTTCTTTCATCCGGAGGACCGCAACCATATCTTGACCGAAAGCCATAAAAAAGCCCAAGAAGGAAATGCCCAAAGCAAGCCCATTAGATACAGGTTTAGGCACAAATCGGGAGGCTATATTTTTTTAGAAACCTTCACCTTTATTTTAAATAAGGAAGGACAAAGTGGACCCGCACTAATGACTTTTTCAAGAGCGCAGCATGCCGTGAAAGAGCTGCAAGCCCACCTCTCCCGACAAAACAACCTTTGGACTCAGGTCGGTGCTTTAATTAGTGTCGGAGGTTGGGAATACGATGTGCCAAGCCAAAGTATTTGGTGGACAAGCGGCACTTTTGATATCTATGATTTACGGGAAGGCAAAGCGCCACAAAGTCTGGAAGAGAGCTTTGCTTACTTTGAGGCGCCCGGAAAGGCCCGTTTGCAAAAGGACTTTGACCTATGTCTTTTAAAAGGAGAGCCATTTGACCTGACCCTCCCTTTTCTTTCTGCAACAAACAAGAAAAAATGGGTAAGGTGTATTGGTATGGCCATGCCCGGTGAACCGCCAACCGAAAAGGTATTTGGTGTTATTCAGGACATAAGCATACAGATTGAAAAACAGCATAGACAAACACAAATGCTTGATTTCCTTCGTCAACAAAACGAACGACTAGAGCAGTTTAATTTTATTGTTTCCCACAATCTGCGGGCTCCTGTGGCTAACTTAATGAGCTTGGCACACCTAATGGATGACACCTCCTTAAGCCAAGAACAGACCCAACTGCTCCATTTTATGAAAGACTCCCTGGAAAACCTAGGCAATACCTTGAACGAGCTTTCGGATGCGGTTATGGGCCTTCAAGAACGAAATTTGCCGCGCACCTTTGTCCATCTCAAAGAGCTAGTAAACAAGGTAATTAAGGCCCACCAAAGTCAAATACAGGTGAAAAAGGTGCAAATCAATACGCACTTTGATTACCCAAAGCTGTTTTATATAGCCCAATACTTAGAAAGCATCCTACATAACTTAGTGTCCAATGCCTTAAAGTTTGTCTCTAATGACAGACCACCGGTTTGGGAAATAGCTTTTGAAAAACATAAACAGTATCATTGTTTAAGGTTTAGAGACAATGGCCTAGGCTTAGATTTTAAGAAGTTTGGCGACAATGTTTTTGGGCTGCATAAAACCTTTCACCGGGATATTCCCGGCAAAGGACTGGGTCTTTTTATGACTAGAGCTCAGGTGGAAGCCTTGGGCGGACAAATAAAACTTAGCAGCGAACCGGACAAAGGCGCGGAGTTTTTTATTATATTCGATAAATATCACTTTAACTAATTGGGGAAACATAGTGCATATAGTGATTATTGACGACGATGAGGTTTTTCAGTTTACCACCAAACGGTTGCTCGAAAAATCAGGCGTGAAAGAAGATTTCATGAAATCTTTCTTTTCCGCAGAAGATGCTTTGGGGTATTGCCAAGAACTGCCAATTAAAAATTCGGAAAAGACTGTTATTCTATTGGATATCAACTTGCCCGGCATGGACGGTTGGGCCTTCCTCGAAGAATGGCGTAAGCTGCCAAAAGCCCATGACTCAAATGTGTTTCTTTTCATGATCTCCAGCTCTATCAATAAAGAGGACCGTGATAGAGCCTTAGCTATTGAGGTTATTAGGGACTACTACACAAAACCCTTAACTTTAGATGCAATTAAGCAATTGCTCACTAAAGTAACCGATAACGCCTAAGGATTTAGCAAAATGCCTTATAAAGAAAAGCCGGACAACGATCTCAAACTCTATTATACCATTGGCGAAGTTGCCGAACTATTTCAAGTCAACACCTCACTGGTCAGGTTTTGGGAAAAGGAATTCGACCAAATTCGGCCTAAAAAAAACCGAAAAGGAAACCGCCTTTTTACACGAGAAGATATCCGCCATTTTCGAATGATTTACCAGCTGGTTAAAGAACAAGGATACACCCTCGACGGGGCCAGAAAAAAACTGCGGGCCGCCAATCAGCAGGCACAAGACCCCCTTTCTGAAACCATTCTCAGGCTCGAACATGTGAAATCTTTGCTCGACCAAATGGAAGAACAGCTTCCTTGATCCACTTTTTTTGCCTTTTTTCGTGCGTTTCATACCGAATCGTTTATTCTTTCGTTCCATGTCTATGTGGTCTCTCACCAAATTACCTTCGCATTTAATAATGGTGGCTCTTTTGAGCCTCTTTTCAAAAAACCTGTTGGCAGGACCGGGCGACAGCCTCAAAATGCCCGCTCCTGACGACCCCGTCTTGGCTATGATGGACAGCCTAGATGTGCTCCACTTCTTTAAAAACCACAACTTTACCGCCGACCGAAGCAAACTCAATGTCTACGGCTATCCCAAAGACTCTGTCCCCAAGTTCCCCGACTATGTGTACCGGAACCGCATGCAGGAACTGGACCGAAAAACCCCTTTTGAACTGGACTTTAACCCGGACGTTAGGGCCTACATTGAATTGTACGCCGTAAGACGCAGAGGCACCGCAAGCCGTATGCTCGGTCTGGCCGAATTGTACTTCCCCCTCTTCGAAGAAAAGTTGGCCCTCAACAAAATGCCCCTCGAACTCAAATACCTGGCCATTGTGGAGTCGGCACTGAACCCTACCGCTAAATCCCGCGCAGGAGCCATGGGCTTATGGCAGTTTATGTATGGCACCGGAAAGCACATGGGCCTGGAAATCAATTCCTATATCGACGAACGTTGCGACCCCGAAAAGTCTACGCTTGCCGCTTGCAAATACCTGAATTACCTGTACAAGTACTACGGCAACAACTGGCAACTGGCGCTTGCTGCCTACAATGCCGGTCCGGGCAACGTCAACAAGGCCATCCGCCGGTCCGGTGGCAAAAAAAACTATTGGGAACTCCGTCCCTATTTGCCCCGCGAAACCGCCGGATACGTCCCCGCCTTTATTGCGGCTACCTATATTATGAACTACCACAAAGAGCATAATATTTACCCCACAAAGCCCAAGTATTTCCGCTATGAAATTGATAGCGTTTATGTGCGCAGGCAAGTAAGCTTTGCACAAATAAACAAGGTGCTTCCCATTCCAGTTGAGGAACTAAGGGTGCTGAATCCACAATACATTCAAGACATTATTCCCGCTTCCCATACTGGAATGCCCCTCTATTTGCCCAAGAACTTAATTGGCGACTTCATTACCAACGAAGCCTTGCTTTATCGATACCTTACAGAGGCAGAAAGAAAGATTAGCCCCGATTCCGCGCTGCTCGCTCAAGGCTACGGAGCCTTGTATCACGAAGTGGCACGAGGCGAATACTTAGACCTTATTGCATCTCTGTATGCGCTGCCTTCCGACTCCTTAAAGGCTTGGAACCAATTGGAAGACCCTGCCGTACGGCTCGGACAACAATTGCTTGTCTATTTGCCCACCTCCGACAAGAGGCTCGAAATCCAAGAGTCCATGGAACAAGAGGCCCCACCAAGCAATAATAGACCAGCAAGTTCAGGAAAAGCCGTGTATCATACCGTTCGCTCCGGCGAAACCCTCTGGGCCATCTCTAAAAAATACGGCGTGTCCATGTCCCATATTAAATCCCTGAATAAACTTCGATCCGATGCCCTGAATGTGGGCCAACGACTAAAAATCAAGGAATAATGCGCCTGTTTTTTGCTCTGCTGTTCACCCTCGGTCTTAGCCTGACCTCCTGTTTCTCCGGACACGAGAACATGCTGCCCAATGCCGTTGGCGCCGAAGGAGAATTGCTTTTGGTTATCGACGACGATATGTGGAGAGAACATCCCATGGGCGACACCTTGCGCGATATCCTTCAACAACCTTTCCCCGGGCTTCCTCAGGTAGAACCCTTGTTTCGATTGAGTCGGGTGCAAGAAGTGGATTTTAGCGGCAGCATACGCCGCCATCAATCCGTATTTATGGCGCTCGTGGGACCGGAGCACCGCTCTCCCAAACCTACCATTCAATATGGCCATGACCCCTTTGCCCAAGGGCAATTTGTGGTCCGCCTTTCTGCCAACCACCCCAACGAATGGTTGGCCGCCTTCAACAAAATGAAAGGGCCCATCATCGACTCCTTCCGAACCATTGACCTGCATCGCAAAATGGCCCGGCTCAAAGCTGCCCCGGCCCAAACAGCCATCGACTCCATAAAGGCCTATCAAGGGCTCCAAATCGATTTGCCGCAGGGATACCAGGCAATGGTTCTGGGCAAGAGCAAATCGGTGGTACATTACGAAGCCGAACGCGTGGAGAAAGGCAAACAGCTATTTTTGAGCAAATCGGTGCTCTTGGCCAAAAGGCCCTATCCCGGCCCCCAAGTGTTTGCATACGATTCCCTGCTCCAATTCATCGATGGCATTACCTCCCAAACCTTTTTTGGCGAAAACGAAGGCTCCTACCTCGTCACCGAAATTCGGGAAGCTCCGGAATTGAAATACCTCGATTGGCATGGAAATTATGCCATGGAAGTACGCGGACTTTGGCGCATGAGCAACGAGTTCAAGGGCGGACCATTCCTTGCCTATGCCGTGGTCGATGAAACTACCCAATCGCTCTACCTCTTCCATGGACATGCCTATGGCCCGGGCTTGGACAAACGCGTGCACATGCTTGAGCTGGAAGCCATCCTCCGCAGCATTCGTTTCTAAGCTCTATTTTCTGTTGTTTTGTAGCTTGCACAAAATTTTGTGACTATGCCTAATGCCACGGATTTTTCCGCCGATTTAAACATAAGCTTGCTTGCCGATACCTGCCGCGTGCCCGGACCTCCCGGACACGAACAAAGGGTCCGAAAATTTATTTTGGAACAAGTGGGCCAATACGCCGACAGCTACTACGAAGACCATTTCGGAAATCTGGTCTTAGTAAAAAAGGGAGCTTCCGAAACGCCCTTTATGGTGGCCGCACACATGGACGAAATTGGCTTTATGGTGACCCATGTAGACGAAAACGGCTTTTTAAAACTTACCCCATTAGGCGGCTTTGACCCCAAAACCCTGACCTCACAAAGAGTGATTGTGCACGGTAAGCAAGACCTCCCCGGCGTCTTGGGCTCAAAACCCATACATCTCATGGATCCTGAGGAGCGCAACAAAGCCCCCAAACTCCAAGACTTTTTTGTGGATCTAGGGATGCCTGCCGAGGAAGTAAACCAATACATTCAGGCCGGCGATGTGGTGACCCGCGATCGAGAACTATTGGCCATGGGGCACTGCTTCAACGGCAAATCTTTGGACAATCGGGTGTCCGTATACATTCTTATGGAGGCCCTTCGCCTGTTGAAGGACCAAGCGTTGCCCTACACGCTCTATGCAGTGTTTTCGGCACAAGAAGAAGTAGGTCTTCGCGGAGTGCAGGCAGCGACGCTTAAAATCCAACCTAAAATAGCGCTCGCCATCGACACCACCATTGCCTTTGACGTGGCCGGAGCCCGCAAAGAAGAATACATCACAAGCTTGGGCAAAGGTGCCGCCATAAAACTCATGGACTCCTCGGCCATTGCCCACCCCAAGGTGGTGGCCTTTTTGAAGGAAACGGCCCAAAGCCACGACATTCCCTGGCAAACCGAAATTTTAACCGGAGGAGGGACCGATACGGCAGGCATGCAAAAATTCACCGCAGGCGGAGCCTTGGCCGGTGCCATTTCCATTCCTACCCGACACATCCACCAAACCATTGAAACCGTGCATAAAGAAGATATAAAAGCCGCGCTTCGCTTGTTGTGCCTGGCTTTGGTGCATGCCAATCAAATCCAAACGCCTCAACCATGAGTGGAGCGCGACTGCTTGTCACCGGAGCTGCCGGATTCATAGCCGGCCGACTAGCCGAACAACTCATTCGGGAGGGAAATCAGGTGATTGGAGTCGATGACTTTAGCCGCAACCAAGCGCCCCGCCGTTGGATGGCCCTGCCTTGGCGCGAAACCGTAGACCGCGAAACCTTTTTGGAAGGCATGGAATCCATGCTTTCCGGGGTGGATGCCGTGTTTCACCTAGGTGCCCGCACCGACACCATGGCTACGGACAAGGAGTTGATCCGACATTTAAACCTAGAGTATAGCCAACGCCTATGGGCGGCCTGCACCAAGCTGGGCATTCCCCTGCTGTATGCCTCTTCCGCGGCGGTCTACGGCGACGGCAGTTTGGGGTATTCCGACGATCCGGAGCTCATTTCTCAACTGCGCCCCCTGAACCTCTATGGCCAAAGCAAGCTCGATTTTGATGTTTGGGTGCAGGAGCAAAGCCAAGAGCCGCCCTATTATGCCGGATTTCGCTTTTTCAACGTCTATGGACCCGGCGAAGGGCACAAGGGCCGCATGGCCTCGGTCATGTGGCATGGCTACAAGCAAATCCTGCAAACCGGAGAAATTCAGCTCTTTGCATCCGACAAAGAAGGCATAGCCCACGGCGAACAAAAGCGTGATTTCATTTATGTAGACGATGTAGTGGATTGCCTCATCCGGCAGTGGAAAAGCCCCGGCGCCTCCGGCATATACAACTTGGGCACCGGCCGCGCCCGCAGCTTCAACGACTTAGCCCGCAGCCTATTCGCCGCCATGCGCGCCAAAGAGCACCTCCTGTACATCCCCATGCCGGCCAAACTCCAGGGAAAATACCAATATTTCACCCAAGCCGACACCCAAAACCTCCGCAGCAAAGCAGGATATGCAGCGCCCTTCACCCCCCTCGAAATCGGCGTAGCCCGCTACGTGGACTGGTTAAAAACCGGTGGTTAAAACTTAGACCAGCGATATGTATATCCAAAGTTGTTTTTTTGGGCGCCTTATCCGTCTCCGGCCATTAGCTGCCTACTAGGGTGGTTACGCAGCCTTGCATGGCCAAGGAGCTTCCTATGGTCGCTCTTGCCCATGCGGCTGCTGAGCCACCTAGTACGTCAGGCTAATTGGCCTCCGCCGGGGCGCTTAAGCTCCGTGGGGGGGATTTTCCCATAGCCCACGGTTTTAACCGTGGGCTGTGGGTTAAGCAACAATCAACAGGGAAGCAACGCTTCATGTGCTAAGGGACAGTTATGCGAGGCATTTGCCTGAGCCGGGTGCCGATTTGCGGTACATTCAAGAGTTGTTGGGGGCACAAGAGCTCACGCACGACAGAGATTTACACCCATGTCATTAGGCTCGCTTTGGAGCAAATTCGTAGTCCATTTGATGAACTTTAGAGTTTTTTGTGTACATTTCACAAGTAAAATAAACATCAACGGAGACGTACTAACGCAACAGAGGGTTGTGGGATGGATGTTATTTTATGGTTCTTATAAGTAAGTTAGCAAATATTAATTAAACAATAAATTATAAAAATGAAAGACGAAAGAATTAAAGGCAAGCTTGGATTTATTTATTTTGAAGATGAATCGAACGGAGAAACTAATCTCTACATTAGCCCATTATTGAAAACCGATCAAGATTTTGACAAAAATGGATTTATAAGCCTTTTCGAAGAGACGTTGAAAAAGGAATATGACTTGCAATCTATTGATAAAGATAGTTTGACATCAATTTGGAGTAACAACGAATTTATTGTTACTGATCAATTTAATTATTTAATGGAATTGACAGTTGATAGCGACTTAACGAATATTTTTTCCCTCGCAGATACAAGTGAATTTGAAAATTTTATAAAAATAGAAGCTGATATTGATATTGACGTGCAAGAAAGTGCTAATAAAAAAAACAAAGAAGAATCAACAACTCCTCCACGGAGATATAATTTACACCCTCATGCAACTTATGTAGGTTGCAGAACAAGAATTTTCTTAGGTAGATTTAATTCTCAAGAGGCTTGCAATAGAGCAGGTAGGGCTAGATATGGTAGAAATGGGAATTGGTGCTGCTTACTTGATGATTAAAAACATTTGCTAACACAGCATATAGCTTATGGCGGGTAAATTGCTAACTGCAAGGTTTTTGCTCCTTAGCCAGCTTTAGTTTCGGTGGACAGGAAATTGCTTCGAAACCGCCACAAGCCATATGCAAACCGTTGGGTAGAATACTGTAAGACAACAATCGAAACGAAATTTCGTTAGAATGACTAAATTTGCTACATTATGGAAATGATCTTCGATAAGGATAAGGACAGGGTGACTTCAATGCGTAGGAGTGATTATTGGAAAGACTCTATGGTTCATGATTTTTATCTTGACTATTACCAGAGCTTGTCTTCAAATGAACTCGACAGAGAGTTTAATAAGGACATTAATGCTTTAGCCAAAACGCTAAGTAAAATTTCAGACTCTGAGAGAAAAGCATTTATTGAAGTTCTTTCAAGATTTATTGAATTCTACCTTGAAAACAAAATTGATAAGGAAATTGATAACTCGATTTTTAAAATACTAAAGTTTTAACTATGGATGATAAAAACAAAAACGAAGATCGAGAATTAGATGAACCTTCTGATAAAAGAGAAGACTCATCTTCAGATGAAATCATTCCTGAAGAAGTTCTTGATGCCATTCCAGAAGAAGATCGTGGGAAAGTAGCAAGCATCATCAAGCAAACAATGATTTCAGGGGTAATGAGAAGGAGCAATCCTATTGCTGAAAAAATTACTCCTGAGCATATTTCACAAATTATTTCAAAATCTGACGACCAGGACAAAAGAGACAGGCAAGAAAGAAAAGGCGAAAGGAATTATAACTTGCTATTAATCGTTATTGCTCTATTATTTGTCGGTTTTCTTATTGTCTTTCTGCAGTCAAATGAAGATTTACTACTAAAGATAGTAATTGGAATTATTTCATTTGTTGGTGGCTTTGGATTTGGTCAATCTCGTAAGAAAAAGGAAGAGTAAAGTACGACTGCCCAACAGCACCTAAGAAAGTCTGGGGCGGACATCAGTAAATGCAAGGCTCGTTCTTCGCGGCTAAATTAGTTGTGGGCTGAAAGGAAGTCGCTCCCAAAAGCCCACGTTTCTTAGCTGCAAACCGTTAGCAACCAGCTGCTGCAACAGCTTCGTTCCCCGTTCGATGATTTGTGAAAACAAGGTATATTAGCAAAGAGTAAACAAATGAGGAAAACCATCACTTTGCCTACCATTGAGGGTGGATAAATGAGGTTTAGCCTCATTTGTAAACGAGTTGGGCTAAATGTGAAAAATGAAAATTCCGACAATCATAGGAACCATTGACAGACGAATTTTAATCAACTACCAAGTTGACAAAGACGTGCTGACTAAATATTTGCCTGATCCTTTTCGACCAAAACTTGTGAACGACAAGGGAGTTGTTGGAATTTGCTTAATCAGACTAAAAAACATTCGACCAAAAGGACTTCCGAAAACTGTTGGAATATCATCTGAAAACGGTGCTCATCGAATTGCAGTTGAGTGGTCAGAAAACGGACAGACCAAAGAAGGTGTTTTCATTCCCAGACGAGACACATCATCAAAACTGAACTCATTAGCAGGAGGACGAATTTTCCCAGGTATACATCACCTTGCCGCCTTTTCAGTTAACGAAGAAAATGGAAACTATTCAGTAGAGTTCACGAGTGACGATAAGACCTTTCTGTCAATTAAAGCCAAAGAATCTACTAATTGGAACATAGACAGCGTTTTTGACAGTTTGGAATGTGCTTCAGACTTCTTTGAGAAAGGTGCAGTAGGTTATTCACCAGACAAAACCGGTGAGACTTTTGACGGACTTGAATTGAAAACCTATGAATGGAAAGTTAGGCCACTAACAGTTTCGGAAGTAAGGTCGAGTTTCTTTGAAGATGAGACCATTTTTCCAAAAGGGACAGTCAAGTTTGACAATGCACTCCTGATGAAGAGCATTGAACACGAGTGGAAAAGTTTAAAAGGAATAAAGAAACACTAAGACCAACATCGGCTACAGCAAATATGGGTTGACTGCTTAAAAATGAAGATATTACAACTAAATAAATTTACGGTAAACGGACAAGATAGCGGTTTCAAATCCAGCACTTGCCATAGCTAGGGCCGTTGCAAACAAGCCTAAAAGACGACACTGCAAGAAATGGAAATTTGGCAATACATAGAAGTTTTAAGACGACCTAACAAGACTTGGTTTTTCTCAAAGGACAACACCGAAAAGAAGATTAACGCCTTGACTAAAATTGCCAATGACGGTTATCCAAGTCTAATTTGTAGTTTGACGGAATTTCTAAAAGATGACAACAAAGAAATTAGAGAAACCACTTGCAAGACAATAACCCACCTGTACAAAAAGATTGACAACAAAAAAGGATATTACGACACTCTCAAACATTGTAGTATTTCAAAAACCGACATTGATTTTTATGAAACTAACTTTCCAAAAGAACAATACGTTGTGTTGTTAGCAATCAGTTCATTAAACGGTAGTGGATACATTAGAGAAAAAGCTGTTAAAAAGCTTTCACAAGTTGACAGTCCAAGAGCCATACAATTTTTAATCTATCGCTTAGCTGATTGGGTTTTACCAGTTCGACAAGCTGCATTAAAAGGAATTGACAACTATAAAACAACCAACTACATAGACAGCTTAATTGAAAACCTGCCAATTTTTGAGGGGCTTCAAAAAGTGGAACGGACAGACCTAAGCGGAATATACCAAGACATTGTTGAGTTCATTGTTTCCACAAACAGGTCGTATGTAATTGACAACTTCAAGAAATATCCAGACAAACTTAGAGTTTTATTAGCTAGGCACATTTCAAGTTCGCTTAGTGACAATCCACATGAATTAAAACTGTTCTTAACAGACAAGCATTTTTTGATTAGGAGCTTATCAATTCAGCATTTTGACAAACTTGAACAAGTAGAAATCGAACAATTACTCCATGACAAATCGGCGAAAGTTCGACTTCAAACACTTTATTCCTTAAAAGCCCAAAACGGTTTTGAAACAATTGCAAAGAAATTTTTAGCGGACAATTCCTCTACAATAAGACATTTTTCAAGGTTTACGCTTAAACAAACAAACATGGAATTTGCTAAATTTTACAATGACAACTTACAAGAAAACAAACAATTCATTGGGTCATTAAGCGGACTTGCTGAAACGGAAGGTAAACAGTATTCGGAAACAGTTAAATCATATCTGAAACACAAAAAAATACGGGTTAAAAAGACAGCGTTTTTAGCTCTTTGCAAACTTGATGAAGAAAGTGCATATGACTTTGCATTTGCCAACCTTGACAGTCCATACTTAGGACTTAGAAACGTAATCATTGAATTTCTATCTCGAATTCCAAGACAAGAAGTTTTGACAAAGGCAAGAAGTATTTACGAAACAGGCAATTATGACTCCAAAAAATCAATGCTAAAACTCTTCAACAAAATCGGCGGTTGGACAGCAATTCCCGACTTGATGATTGGAACAATTGATGAAAATGAGAACATAAGACAATTGGCATTTGGCTATTTACTAATTTGGAGAACACGAGCAGTGAGTCTATTCTCAACACCAAAACAAGGGGAAATTGAAAGAGCAAAACAGATTTTCAGCTTCGTAAACGAGACACATCAGGACAAACAATATTTTAAAACTAACCCACTAGATGGACTTGACTTTTACTTCAAATAACAGAAGGCCAGCTTGTAACACGGGTTTTGCAAAAATCGCGGTTCAGTGCTTAAATCAAGCTTTGTGCTTTTATCAAAGTTCGTGCTTGGTTGACAGTGAAGTGCTTCGAAATACCCTACGTTTCATACCTGAGAACGTTAAACCTAAGAACAAACGACAATGAGGATAGATTATAAAATTGACGAAAACGATTTCTTGACACACCAACTTTTTGTGGCGTCAAAATCTGATCGCATCAAAAAGAAAAGGCAAAGCAGTAAAGTGGTTTGGCCATTAATTTGCGTTGCCCTTGGACTTTTATATATCATTCTGGGCAAAGTTTCAGGGTCGATACTATTTTTTATTACTGGACTTCTTTGGTTTTTCATTTACCCCATTTGGGAAAGATGGTACTATATCAAGCATTATAAGGGGTTCATTAAAGATAATTACCAAGATAAACTTGAACGAACCGCAACTTTGGAATTTAACAACGACTATTTAATTGCAAAAGACAACGGAAGTGAGAGTAAAGTATTGACAACTGAATTAGAGGAAATTTGTGAAATCCCTACAACAATTTTTGTTTTCCTAAAAGCTGGACAAGCCTATATTTTACCAAAGGACAAGATAAACGACATTGACAAAGTGAAGGCAAGACTAAAAGAACTTGCTGACCATTTGAAAATAAAATACCACATCGACGAAGAATGGAAATGGAAATAATTGTAGGCTTCCCCTAAACTGGACATGTTGAAAATAAAAAAAATAGTTGAGACCTTGGCAGTGTCATTATTGAAGCGGAAGTGAGCTCTGCTGGAGAGCAACTCACCAGGAATAAATACTGGC
>JAUHWY010000045.1 GCA_030427255.1 Bacteroidia bacterium
AAGGAAGAGATGCCCCTCGACTTGCATGTATTAAGCCTGCCGCTAGCGTTCATCCTGAGCCAGGATCAAACTCTTCATTGTACAAAATGAATGAATCTCACTCAGAGTGAGCTATCGGTTTATTAATTCCCTTCCGAAAATTAATCTTTCGATGCTTGCTTGTTATGTCAATTAAGTCAAAGATCGTCAACACCCTTTTGTTGATTTCTCAACTTTGGGAGTGCAAATGTCGGTTTAACATTTGACAGCACCAAATCTTTCCTCAAAAAAATTACATTTTCTTTAAAAAGACCTGTAAATGCTGCGATGTAAAGAACCGTGGTTGGCGGTACCCGAAGGCATGTTTCCGTTCAACCGGACGACAAAGATAAGACAGTCCTCCGTTATTTTGACCTAATCTTAGGGTAAATTTTTCTTAAAGTTACCAAGTGGCTAAAAACCAGGTTGTTGTATTTCAACAAGCCTTTGTTTATTTCTTTACAAAGCTTCTCCTTTGGTTTTCTACGTTCCCCGGGGCCCGGATGGCACGGAAAGCCCACAGCACCAAGTCCTAGGGATGGGTGCAGCGAGGAGGCTTTTAAGCCCCCGGAGCGCCCCAGCCCTTGGACTTGGGGCGAGGACTTGGAGAAACAGCCGGATAAGCCCCCCAAAAAAACTAATCTGCCTTACCCGTTCGCATCCAACGTTCCCAATCGTTGGCCAATGCATCTCTATGGTTGGGATGGGCAAGGCCTATGAGCGCCTGCGCGCGCTCCTCTACCGAAAGGCCAAACAAATCTACCGTTCCAAATTCCGTTACTACATAATGCATGTGTGCTCGGGTGGTGGTGATCGGGCTTCCTTGAGGCAAACACACCGAAATCTTGCTTCTGCCGTCTGTGGTGGTGCTTCTCATGGCCAATATGGGTTTACCCTCGTGCGAAAGTGATGCCCCGCGCAAAAAGTCCATTTGCCCCCCTACTCCGCTGTATTGGTTCGGCCCAAGGGCTTCGGCCGCCGCCTGGCCCATCAAGTCCAGGGCCATGGCCGAATTGACCGCCGCCACTTTGGGATTTTGACGAATGACACCGGTGTCGTTCACATAACTTGCCTCTAAAAGCGCAACTCCGGGATTGTCGTCCAAAAAATCGTACAGGTAGCGGGTGCCCATGGCAAAGGCAGCAACCGATTTGCCCGGATGTTTCTTTTTGTTGGCATTACTCACCACCCCGGACGCAATGAGCGGCAGCAGCCCGTCCGACATCATTTCAGTGTGTATTCCCAAGTCTTTGTGGTGGCGAAGGGCCAAACAAACGGCGTTGGGAATGCAACCGATGCCTAGTTGTAGGGTGGCTCCGTCAGGAATTAATCCGGCTACGTGTTCTGCCAATTGAGTGTCGCGCGCTTCGGCACGTGCGCTGTAATCTAAGGTGGGCAACTCTTGCTCCCCCCATACCATTTGATCTATGGCCGAAACATGCACAATGCCATCGCCCCAAGTTCGGGGCATGCGCGGGTTTACCAAAGCCGTGACCTTGGCAGCAGATTCAAGGGCCGCTCTGGCTACGTCAACGCTAGGGCCGAGGCTGCAATAGCCATGGGCGTCGGGTGGACTCACTTGAATGAGGGCATGGTCAAGCGGCAGGCGACCCGACCGAAACAACTGCCCAATTTCGCTCAAAAAAATAGGAATATAGCTTCCATGCCCTTGGTTTAGGGCTTGCCGAATGTTGGTAGAAACAAAAAGCGCATCAATAGGAAAAGAAGCACGCACCTCCGGACGCACCAAAGGCATATCGCCTTGGGTAGAAATGGCGCACCAACGCACATGCTCTAATTCGGAGGCTCTTGCGGCTAAGGCTTCCAATAATATATGTGGTGTGCAGGCGCTGCCGTGCACAAAAATGCGTTGGCCCGAGCGAATGGCTTCCATGGCTTCTTGTGCAGAGCGTGTAACCGGAGATTTAGACATACCTTAACATTCTATTGGATGGTTGCTGCCGGTTTGGGCATAAAGGGCTGCCAAAGAGCGGCGAGCAACATGGTGAGCAGGCAACCAATGGGGTTTAGCCACAAATAGGCCGGGGCCTCCAAATCCCATCCGAAGGCAAGGCTTAGAGGTTCGGTACCAAAATAGACCAGCAAAACAAAGGCCTCGGCAATTAAACCGGCCCACAAGACAGCCCTGCCTCCTACCCAACGCATAAAAAAGGCCACACAGAATATGCCTAAAATGGTGCCATAAAACAAGGAGCCAATGATGTTGACGGCTTCAATAAGGTTGTCAAAAAGAGAAAAAACCGTAGCAAAGATTATGGCCAATACCCCCCAAGCAGCCGTGGCCAGACGGCTTACCCTCAATTGTCCTTTGCCGCTGGAAGGCATTAAACCGAAGGTTTGTATAAAATCGACGGCAGTAACCGAGCCTAAGGCGTTGAGTTCTCCGGCTGTGGAAGACATGGCCCCCGAAAAAATCATGGCCAACAGCAGCCCCACCAAACCTACCGGCAAATAGCCCATGATGTAAGACAAGAATATATAGTCTGAATCGTTTGGATCACCCTCAGGAATATGGCTTACCACCAAATTGCGCACATCTTGACGAATGGACTGTTCTTTTTGCAGCTGCCCCCGGTAGGCCGGACCAAACTCCGAATCGCTTAATTGTCCTGCCTCCCAGGCCTCTTGCAACTGCTGCTTTTTGGAAACTACGGCACGGTAGTCGGCTTCGGATTGCAGTAGTGCGGGACGGGCTTGGTCGGAGGCCCGCAACAAGTCCAGCTGGGGAGCATTGTAATGCACCGGCTGAGGATTGAACTGAAAGAAAACAAACACCAGCACGCCCACAAAAAGCACCAACAGCTGCATGGGAATCTTAAACAGGGCATTAAAAAGCAGTCCCATGCGCGATTGGCGGATGTCTTTGCCGCCAATGTAGCGGCCTACCTGAGACTGATCGGTGCCGAAATAGGACAGCGAAAGAAAAAAACCGCCCAAAATTCCGCTCCATATATTGTAGCGGCTGCTGAAATCCGGTTTTAAATCAATCAGATTGAATTTACCGGTCATGCCGGCCATGGAAAGCCCCTCGCTCAAGGGCATGTGGTTGGAGATACCGACCATGAGCAAGGCTGCCGCTACAAACAAGCCCAGCATCATAACCCCCATTTGCTGTTTTTGGGTTTGCGCCACCGCTTTGCTGCCGCCGCTTACCGTATATATAATGACCAAAATTCCAATAAAAATATTGGTAAGGGTCAGGTTCCAGCCCAGCAGGGTGCTCAATACAATGGCCGGTGCATAAATGGTGATACCGGCAGCCAAGCCACGCTGCACCAAAAACAAAAAGGCAGTGTACAAACGAGGCAGCCTTCCAAACCGTTTTTCTAAAAACTCATAGGCCGTAAAAACCTTGGTTCGGTAAAACAGGGGCATAATTACTGCCGACACCACCAAAACCGCCAAGGGCATGCCCAAATAAAACTGTATGAAGCCCATGCCGTCTTGAAAGGCCTTGCCCGGCAGAGAAATAAAGGTTACGGCCGAAGCCTGGGTCGCCATTACACTCAGGCCGATGGTCCACCACGGCAAACTGTTGTCGCCCATTAAAAAACTTTTGGCATCCCGCTGTTTGCGGGTTTTCCAAACGCCAAAGGCCACCACGCCCAAGAGCGAAAGGGCCAACACCAACCAATCCAAACTATGCATTAGGCAAAACGCTGAGTCAACACATACAACAACACAATCAATAATGCTTCCACGCCAAGTACCAAAAGGTACCAGGCTTTCCAGGATGGCAATAAGGGGGGCTTTTCATGGTTTTGCATGGCCAAAAGATACAAAATGCCTAGGTTTAAGCGATGCAATTTACTCCAACCAATGAATCTCCGGCATGGAATATCTCATAGCCACCGACGAAGGCACCGGCTCTGCCCGCTGCTTACTTTTTAGCACCGATGGCCGCCTGATTGACCTAAAACGGGTGCCCATTGAAACCCGCCATCCCGGACCGGACCGCGTAGAGCAAGACGCCTTGGCCCTATTTCAGGCCCAACACAGAGCCTTAGAAGCACTACTCGAAGCCCACCCCGAAGCCTTAGGACGCATTTTGGGTATGGGCATAACCAACCAAAGAGAAACCTGCCTGCTTTGGGACAAAAGCAATGGTAAACCCTTAGGGCCTGCCTTGGTTTGGCAAGACCGGCGCAGCCGAGCCTGGAACCAACATTGGGTAGACCAAGGACTAGGCGATGAAATCAAAGAAATTACCGGCCTCACTCCCGATGCCTATTTCAGTGCCGGAAAATTGTGTTGGATGCTCGAAAATTATCCCGATGCCAAACCGCTGATGAACCGAGGGCTTTTGGCTTTTGGCACCATCGACAGCTGGTTGCTGTGGAAATGGACCGGAGGCAAAGTGCACAAAACCGACACCAGCAACGCTTCCCGAACCCTACTCATGGATTTAAAGCAAAGAGTTTGGAGTCCTAAACTGCTGCAGCGCTTTGGCATTCCCGAATCCATTTTGCCCGAGATTCAAGCCAACCACATTCCTTTCGGACACATGGAATTGCCCTTGGGCTTTGGCGAAATCCCCATCGGCAGCCTCTTGGGCGATCAGCAAGCCGCGCTCCTTGGCCAGGGCTGCATTGAGGCAGGACAAACCAAAAACACCTACGGCACCGGCTGCTTTTTGATGCAGCAAACCGGTGAACACCTGGTGCAAAGCACCCACGGACTGCTCAGCACCCTAGCTTGGGAAACCGCAAAAGGCCCCTGTTACGCTCTGGAAGGCAGCATTTTTCATGCCGGCTCCCTGTTGCAGTGGCTCAAAGAAGGTTTGGGGCTTTTTAGCAGCATTGAAGAGCGCGAAGCCTTGGCTGCAGCGGCGGTGCCTCGCCCCGAGAGCATGCTTTTACCTGCTTTTGGCGGCTTGGGAGCGCCTTGGTGGACCCAGGGACTTTCGGCGCAATGGTGGGGCATACCCCTTGACGACCCAAAACCGGCTTTGGTCCGCGCCGCCTACGAGGCCATTGCCCATCAAGTCTGCGATGTATTGGAGGCCTTAAAGCAGGACAGCGGCCACCGCATCGATTGCTTGCAGGTAGACGGAGGCCTAAGCCAATCGCCCCTATTGATGCAATGGCAAGCCGACCTGTCGGGCACGGCAGTAAGCGTTCAGCAAAACCCCGAAGCCACGGCCCGCGGGGCCTTTTACATGTGTGGCATTGCCCTGGGATTATGGACCTTGGACTGCTTACCGAAGCAAGACGCCCCGGGCCGGCAATATGTCCCGCAAAAGGTGGAAGGTTTAAGCCGCAGAGATTGGTTGGCAGGGGTAAAACATGCCATCGAACATAAGTAGAGGGGAAGGATTTGGGCGGCCGGGCGGGCCCTTTGTTGCAAGTCCTCGCTTGGGAAGCACCGTGGGCTAGGCCGTACGGGGTCCCCGAAGCATCGGGGCCTCCGCCGGCCAAGCCCACGGGCATCCCAAGCTCCGGGCTTTCCACGGCGGTCCCTGCCGCGGGTTTTACTATGCTACTGCAATCCCTTTGCTTATTTGCTTTGGGTCGGTTTTGCCAACCAAGCAGCCAAGAAAAGGTTTATATACTGCCCAAATTTGGATTGGGGTTTTCACTTTGCAAGAGGTTTGGTAATGGGTTGAGGAAGGTTCAGGGGGAGTCAAGCACAAATTGCACTCAAAATAGAATAGGTTTTACTTCAAGGGGGCGTTGCCCGACCCAAAAGGCACGATTGAGGATAAAGCCAATGGAGGAAAAAACAAGGTTAGCTATTTTCTTTTTTCATTCGTCTAAACCTCCAAACCGCAAAAAAGATTAAAAAAAGTCCACCCAAAAACCAAAGTCCATAATTTATAAAGGGAAAAGATTTTTCTGGATTCATTGATTCGGTTTCCTTAGTCTCCATGCGTCTTTTATGGCTAAAAAATTTAGCTTTTTCTATCCGTTGCTCTATTAGTGGTCCCTCAAAGCCATAAAGGTTTGCCTGCTCATAGTCGGCTATAGCTTCCATATAGTTCCCCAAAAGGAAGGCAATATTCCCTAAATCAAAAAGAAGTTGGGAAACAATTTTCTCCTTTGGCTTTACAAAAGAAACTCTTTCGTTAAGTTGAAAAAACAAAGCCATAGACAAGTCTTTAAGTTGCTGCTTTGTCAAATCAGAAATTGGCAGTGTATCTGAACCAAAATCTGTGTTTAGCAAAAAATTGGTTGTATAAAACTCCTCACCTTTAATCTTTGCCTTTAAAATATTTACATGTATCCACTCTGACTTGTGGTGGGAATTTGAATCAAGTTCAACTGATTTCTTAATCCACTTTAGCGCATTTTCGTTCTGTCCAAATAGTTCATAAGCAGTTCCTATGTTGGACGCGGTTGAATATCTGTTCGGTTCAATTTTTTCTATTTCAAGGTACAGCTCTATTGCTTCTTCATACCTTTCAAGTAAAATTAACAACAGGCCTTTATCGGATAAATAGTCCAAATCTTTTGTTGCCTTGTATAAGCTATCAAGTTCGGGAATGACACTTTCAAAATCTCCCAAATGAAAAATATGGCCGTATGGAACGTTCCCTTCTCTGTCATGATAAAGGAAAATACCGTTACTCAAATCCCTAGTTTCTACATTCAAACAAGCAAACGCCTTGCTTAAGATGACAGCCGACAAAATTGTTGTAATCCATATAGGTTTCATAATCATAATATTAAAGAAAAAGCTGCTGATTTATCGCCTGTTAGAGTGGTGGAATTCGGTTCAATCAAAACTACAACTTCTTTAAAAACCCTTTCGAAAAACTACAATTTATGCACCAGCAAATCTTAACCTAGCAAATTAGATAGATTAAATAAAATAACCTGGATAGCCCTGTTAATTAACTTCTCTATAGAAATGCCATAAACCATCACATTCAGCACCCTTTGATGGGTTCTTTGGTCAATTAAAAGTAATTAATCAGCTTCCATTCTCCCAAGAGTTTTGGAAATCAAAATTCATCAATCCCCACCCGAAGCACCGGGGCCCGGATGGAACGGAAAGCCCGGAGTGCAGGGGCCTAGGAAAAGCCGGAGCGAGGAGGCGACCGCAGGAAGCCACCGCAGCCCTGCTTTTGCTTAGCCCGTGCACGAGGACTTGCAGAGACAGCCGGATTAGCCCCCCAAAAAAAAATGAAAACAATAGACGCAAAATTTTGAGCCTCTAAACCCTTACTCTTGCTCCTGATGTAGACTAGGCTTAAAACCCTAAGTGCCTTTTCATTCCTCATTTAATCTGAAAAAAGTCCGTAAAAGGCTAAAACCAAGTTACCCTAAAAATCATTAATCGAGGGATTTTGTATCTTAGAATATGGAAAACTTGAATTCCATACTAGAAACCTTGGGAGCCAACAAAAAAAGATGGGCAGACTCCTATGGTTTGAGTCAAATAGCCATATTCGGCTCCTACGCCCGGAACCAACAAAATGCAGAAAGCGATTTGGATGTTTTGGTCGATTTTGACAAGCCCATAGGCCTTGGTTTTTTGGATTTGGCTGAAGAAATGGAACAGCTTTTTGGCCTTAAGGTAGATTTGGTTTCAAAAAAGGGCATTAAAGAGCGGTATTTCAAAGCGATTGAAAAAGAATTGCGGTATGTCTAAGAGGGATCCGGTCATTCTTCTTATAGATATTAGTGAATCCATAGAAAAGATTAAATCCTACACTCGAGGACTTGAATTTCAAGGCTTTATAGAGGATAGCAAGACCTTAGACGCAGTAATTAGAAATTTCGAAATCATTGGGGAAGCTGCCAATAGGTTACCACCTAGCATTAAAAATAGGTTTCCTAACGTCCAATGGCATAGATTAAGAGGATTTAGAAACAGAATTGTTCATGACTATATGGGAATTGACTATGGAATTGTATGGACTATAATTCAGAAAGACCTAGATGCCCTACACACCGAAATTAAAGAAATGATAGAGCTATTAAAGCAAAGCAAAGACCATTAGAAACTCTTTAGTTTGCTCAAATTATCCCCCTACGAAGCACCGTGGCCCGGATGGAACGGAAAGCCCGGAGTGCAGGGGCTTAGGAAAAGCCGGAGCGAGGAGGCGACCGCAGGAAGCCACCGCAGCCCTGCTTTTGCTTAGCTCCTGCACGAGGACTTGCAGAGACAGCCGGATTAGCCCCCCCAAAAAAAGTCAAAGGACCGCTTCATTAACGCATATTTACCCTTTCTAGCCTAAGCTTATTAGGCGCATTGATAACTAGTAAATTCAATTGAAAAAAAGAAGCAATAAAAAGCTAAACCGAGCGTTAACACAATGTTGTGATGTTCCTCAAAGCACCGGCTGCTGCGGGGAAAATTCAACTACCTAATTGCCTATCTTAGACATGAACCTATTGGAATCATTGCATGAACTTAACTAGCAAAAGCAATTTTTTCCTGACCCTTCTTTGGTTAGTTTTGGTTCATTGGCTGTTCTTTGGGCGCGAAATTCATGCACAAAACCTAGCGGGTCCTGGCCCTAAGCTAGATAAGGTTTCGGCCCTTCGAAACTGGGCTGGAAACCAAAGTTGCTCTTTTAGGGTAAGGCATTTTTGGTTTGGAGAGGAAAGCATTGGATTCCCATTTATTTATTTGGGTTTGCATCCAAAATTAAATTTAGATAGCATAGCTTACCATTTCCCCTGTATTGTTCTAATCAATTCCGATACCGAAATCAAAAAACAAGCCAAGCCTTTATATTTAGACACTTTAGTTTTGGTGTTGCCTAGAGCGCTAGACCGAGCTCTTCCCTCGGCAGGCCTCCCTCCATTTTTTTGTTTTTCTTGCACCCAAATAGAAGTGGCAGAACCCTACATCCCTTTATCGGATGAGTTTCGTGAGACGGAAGGAGTTCCGGGTGATTTTAGGGTAAAGGCAAGGGAGCGGTGGAGCTGTAGTATAAACACCCAATCGAGCGATTCCTTAGCATTAAGGCTTGGACCTACACAAGTGATTGTTAACCTACAAGAATCCAAACATGAAGATACTTTCTACCAAATCTCCTTTTTAAATTCCTTCCCATGGTTGGTAGACTACTTTTATAGAAATAACCTAGAAGACTCACCAAACAAGCCGGAAAATATCCATTTAATTGTAAGTGAACTTTTTGATTATTGAATATGAAATCATTAGAAATTAAGTGGAAGCGAAATGAGGAGCGCTTATTAGCTTTTAATAGTAAACACTCTCAAGATGTTCTAAAACCTAAGGGACTTAAGACGGTAACCGAACAGAATACCGATCCAACGTTCAACTATTTGCATAGGTTCAATGATAATGCATGGCTTGTAAAATGTGAGGCTGTTCCCAATCCCAGGCCGTTTGAAGAAAAGCAAACAGTCAATTTTTTCTTTTTGGAACGGTTCCCTAGTAAAACCAATAAGATAAATCAGGACGAAAGGTTCATTAAAAAATACGAAAGAAAAGATAGCGAAGCCGTGGCTTTGGGGCTACCTACCTTTAAAGAAATAGGGGCTTTTCATTATTATAGGATTAGTTTTTCCATGGTTTTTGACTTATGGGCTCTTAAACCTAATACATTTAAAGAAAATGTCCAATCATTTGGAATGACGCAAAACCCTGATTTAGCAAATGGAAACACGAGTTCTTCCCCTGCGGAGACCATTTTAACCAATTTTCCAAGCACTGGAATCCCATCTGCAAATTCTAATTTATACGATCCATCCACCATTAAACGACTGTTTGAAACCCAACTCAGCGAAAAGCTGACCAATTTGTACACCAAGCTTCCTAAGTGGTTGGTATTTATTGTTACAGACGATAGCGCCCCGGTGCCCATACTCTACTATACCGGTAGCGACCAGGCAACCGATATGGGCATGAGCAATAGGCAGCAAAATCTCTCTTTGTTTTTCGATATCACACAAAAAAAACTAAAAAATTACATTTCCCTAAATGCGCTTATTGATGGGTTAACTTTTGAAAATGATAATCAAAAAAGGGTTATTCCATTGAATAGTGCGGAAGCATTAGAACACATTCAAAAAAATAGTATTTCTCTCGAGGATAATGGGCAATTTTCTAATAATCGTTTTATAAATAAATGGCTTAGAGGAAGAGAGAGCAGATTTGGAGTATCTAGTAAAAATGAACTTGGAAAAACTTCGACTACTGCTTTTTGGGTGGCTTATCCCCCGTTCGGATTCGAAGTCCAATGGCCAAGCGGCAAATTTCGTATTGCTGACATTAGCCAAGGCAAGGAAAGCCTAGACAAAAATGCGCATGATTTGGCATTGTACTTGGTAACATATTCAAAAGCTATTGTTGAAATACGTGCAACCACCGATAATGTAGGCTCAGAAGAGTCCAATATGGTTTTGTCTCAGCAAAGAGCCGATGCCATTAAAGCCTATTTAGAAAATTCTTTTGGCATTGCCTCTAATCAATTGGTGGCAATTGGGGAAGGTGAAGTAAAGGCCAATACCCATTATGAGGGAAAAGAAACATCAGACATTAAGTACAGGAAAGTTTACTTTCATTACAAGAAAACCCAATAATGAAACTTTTAGCTCCTAAAATTGCTTGGCAATTTTGTCTCAAGCCACTCGGGATACTTGTTTGCCTTTTTATAATTCAAAATCATGTGGTAAGCCAAGATTTTCCATATTCTAGAATAGAGGGAGAAGATGAATTACCCTGGGGAAAACTACCACCCGAAGGAGTAGAGTCTTGGTTTAAAGACTATCCTACATTAGCAACTTACCATATGGGGCCTATTAGCTTTTCTAATGAAATACAGCTACAATCAAACCTCAACAAACCCATTTCCCCACTTTTACCCCAATATACCTTTTTACTTCGACGCACCTATATTCTAATACAATTGGATACAAACAGCTTCTCTCATGAAGATATTGAAAAAATTTCCGGAAACCCCTTGGCCAATCAACAGGTTTTGGAATCTGATTTACTCTTGGTTTTACCTGATATAGACAGATATACTACCTACACGCCTTTAGCCCTCAGGAACTTTGATGGGATTCATTATCTACCTGAGAAGGAAATGTTTTTCACAAGTTCAGGTCACGGTACATATTCTGAAGACAGCAATGGTTTCTATATTGGCCAATATATCCCGGAAGGTATGGTGACAAAAATCATTTGTAGTTTAGAAAAGAAATTGGGTTCTGCAAAATTTAGGCTTAGCTGCGATTGTGATTCACTCGTTCAACCAGCCCGACATTACATGCCCAGGTTTTGTCCTTGTTGCGTTCCTGTTGCTCTCCTTTGGGATTTTGAACCATACTATCCTAGAGGTTCCATCACCTTCGATTTGGAAGTAAAAATAACCCATCCAATTTTCAGCTATGATATTTCCGACGGCTCACCCGCCGAGCGAAGACG
Organism: Bacteroidia bacterium; assembly: GCA_030427255.1. Lineage (GTDB taxonomy): Bacteria > Bacteroidota > Bacteroidia > CAIKAF01 > CAIKAF01 > CAIKAF01. Next base: position 11,389 of record JAUHWY010000045.1, read on the forward strand.
GGCTTTCCATATTTCCAACGCCAACTTTTTTTTCTATTACTCACCCTTCGATTTGAGACCTCTCATTCGACCGATACTAAGTGGTGTTCCGATATATAGGTTTGATGCGTTGCAAGTAGCGCCCTTTTTTCAATATCA
>JAUHWY010000015.1 GCA_030427255.1 Bacteroidia bacterium
CATGCCTTTCCTTCCACCGGACTTGACAGTACCAAAGCCACCCTTGGGTTTAACCCTCCGGGGCGTGTAGTGGACATTCAATTGGGGCCGGACGGCTTGCTCTATGCAGCAGGCTATTTTATGCTGTACAAGGGCCAGTACGTGCCGCCCATTGTGCGCTTTGCCTGGTCGCCCTTGAGCTTGGATCAACCCACCCATGCCCAACCGGATCCTGTGCTGCTGTTCCCCAACCCTGTGCAAGCAGGGGCTTGGCTCCACTTCAATGGCAGCGAAAAAGAGTTTAGCCTGTTCAGCACCCAGGGGCGTTTGCTTTGGCAAACAGAGATCAACGACCAACAACAAATCCAGCTCCCCCAAGATATTGCCTCGGGCCTATACCTTTGGCAGGCCGGAAACAAACGCGGGAAGTTGGTGGTGCGCTAGCCCACGATTTAAATCGTGGGCCTGGCCGGAGAAAAAACTACCATGCTTAAGAAGAACCCCGCGTGAGGGATAGCAGCGGAAAGCCCACAGCGAGGCACGAGCGAGGACTTGGAGCGGATAGCCCGACCCGCAGGGGCACGCCCAAATCCTAAACCATGGGTAAGGGCGAAGAACTTTCAGAGACTGTTGATGCGACGCTATTCTGGCGGCAACTTGGCGTTGCAGTCAAATATCAAGCTTTTTGCCCTGACCCTTGCGTCAGCGGGTCCTCATTTACAATTAGTAAACTGCGGCCTTTCTATTTGCCTGCGCCTTAATTTGCCTTGAAAACGCAACGCATCAACAGTCTCTTTCATTACCGGAGAATAGCCCATCTCGACCATTAAAAAACCGCTACCTTAGCTGTATGCAAAAGATTCACACGGACAAAGCACCGGCTGCCATTGGGCCTTATTCTCAGGGCATCGCTTGGAAAGGCTTGCATTTTTTTTCCGGGCAAATAGCTTTGGATCCAAACAGCGGGGATATGGTGCAATCGAGCTTAGAAGCGGAAGTTGCTCAAGTATTGGACAATGTGGAAGCTTTGCTGAAGGCTTGTGGATTGGATTGGCATCGGGTGCTAAAGGTGAGCATTTTTTTGACCGACATGCGGGATTTCCCCAAGGTAAATGCTTGGTATGCAGAACGGCTGGGCGATCATTTGCCGGCACGCGAAACGGTGGAAGTGTCGGCCTTGCCAAAAGGAGCAAGGGTAGAGGTGTCGGTGGTAGCAGCTGCGGATTAGTAACGCAGGATGCGCTGAAACGTGCCATCTACCGCTAAAAAATACGTGCCCGCAGGTAAAGTCGGAAATTCGAGGGTTTGCACCTCATCTCCCTTGGGTATTGACCATGTATGTAAACGTCTTCCGCTGAGGTCCATCAAATAGGCTTCGGTAGCTATGCTCAGGCTTCTGGCAAGTTGTATTTGCCCATTGCTTGGGTTGGGGTACACCGACCAAGCGCTTGCGTTTGAAGAGAGGTTAACCGAAACGGGGTCGCTGTAGCTAAATGTTCCGTCGAAATCGGTTTGTTTTAAGCGGTAGTATGAAATACCTGAAAGGGGGTTGAGGTCAAGGTCTTGGTAATGAATTACCTTATTGCTGTTTCCGGCTCCTATTTGATGAGCGATCTCTTGCCATTGGCTTAAGTCTTGTGACCGTTCTATCGTAAAATAAGCGTTATTGATTTCTGTTTCTGTAATCCATTTCAATAGGACCTTTTGGTCTTTCACCTGTGCCGTGAATTCTACGAGGGAAATGGGAAGCGGGTTTACGCCTCCGGGGCCATTGCCGAAACTAAAGTCACTGAAGGAAGTAAAAGGAGAGGGGCTTCCGCTGGAAGTAATAAAGCCGGAACCCGGGGCTGATCCAAAACCGCCTATGTTTTCCCAAAATCCGGTATTATTGGATTTCACGATGCGTAAATTAAGGGGATCCGGCACGTAATCTGTGGAGTCGTAATAAAGTGTTATTTGGGGTCCGGAGCCTCCCGTGCGCAGGTCTAGGGACGGCTGATTGGACATATCTGAGGCTCTAAAGCGGTCAATGGTATATAAGCGCTCTGTGGAAACGTGGGTAATGCTTGAATCTGCGGGTAGAACCCATCCTACGACACTGGCGTTTTGATTAAAGACCTCTGCTTGGTAGATGTATTCGGTGGTTGAGGTGTGAGATACCTCGAGCATTACAGGGTGGTAGCTGCTGTCTTTTCCAATGGGAAAAAGAAGCGTCGTTCTAGCGCCACTGTTGGTGTTCATTCGGTACTGCATAGGGCCGCTGATGTAGGAGCTGTCTGAACCCAAGGTTGAAATGACAGATTCGTCATCTAAAATCAGCATATTGACCGCATCCGTTTCAAGCACCCCTTTGGTCATAATTAAAGTTCCATTCACATGCATGGGCTTATCCAGCTTGAGGCGACCATTGGAGTTCATTTCGAATGTGTTGAGGGCAAACTCAAAACCGGGAGGACCGTCAAAATTTTGGCTGCTGTCGCCGTCAAAACGGAGGTTTCCTGCTCCTGCGTTTATGGAAAAGCCGGCCGTATTTGTGCCGTTAACGGTCATGTCTCCGGATAAGGTAGATTGACCATTGAAGGCAAACTGAAGATTTCCTGAACCGTTGAGGGTAAAGATTGCCGAACCATTGATATCGTCTCCAACACTGGAGGCCAGGCGAATGTTTTGATTGCTGTTGTTGGTGAGGGAAAGGTTTCCAAAAGTATTGCCCCCGTTCCAATTGTTGTTTCCGGTGTTGGCAAAACTTCCCTGAATGAGTATGGCTGTGGCTCCGGAATCCGTAGCGAGCTGGTTTGAGCCGTTTAGGATTAGGTCAGCCCCTGCATCCAGGCTTAGGTTGCCGGAAATAGAGCTGTTGTTCAACAAAATATCGTAGGCCTGATTTCCTGCGGGAGTATTTGCAAAAAAGTCGCCATTCAGTTGGACATTGCTTAATTGAATTTGGTTTGCGGTAAGGTTAAGGTTGGTTTGAGCAGAGGGTGCTTGACTGAAATCTTCCCAGTTTAAAGATGCGCCTAAGAAACCTGTTCCTGTGCTCAGGGTTCCATTTTGGTGACTTAGCGTTCCGTCGCCTCCCCCAATATCGATTCCACCGGAACCGGAGGAACTATTGATTTCAAAATTACCATTGATTAAGTGACCGGCTCCATTATGAGCAAGGTAAATGGTATTGGAACCAAAGTTTGAGAGGGTAAGTCCTGCATTAAAGGTATCGGCCACGCCTGCTTGGGCAAAACGAATGATTTGGTTGCTGTAGTTTTCAAGGGTAAATGGGCCTCCTGAAAATATATCGCCAAACCAGTTAGTGGTGTTGCTGGCGGATGGACCTTGCGAAAAATAGGCAGAAGTATTGGGCAGCGTGCTTACACGGGTGCCATTGGTTAGCAAAAGGTCGGCTCCTGAAATTACTTCTACGTTTCCTGCAATTTCAACTTGGTCAAGGGTAATGTCGTTCCCTCCTGCACCGGTGTCGGTCTGCGCAAACAACCCACCCTGAAAGTTTATGTTTTGCAACAGCACTTGATCCGACTTTACATTGATTTGACCTGAGCCACCTAAAGCTTGGTTTAGGTTCAAGATTCTGAAATTCGATACTTGGAGTGTGTCTACCGAGTTTATGGGGTGTGGGCCTACGCTGGTTCCTCCTCCATTAAACCCAATGTGTAGTTGTCCCCCGGAGGTGGATTCAAGAGTTATGGGGCCGTCGATAAAGTTTCCGGGAGCATTGTCGCTCAGTCGAATGGTTCCACCTGCCAAGTTCCTTAGGCTTATCCCCGCCAAAAAAGTGTCCGGAACCAAGGTTGCCATCCGCAATTGGTTAGCCGAGTTGTTGACAATGGTGGTATGGCCAGGAACATAAAAACCGCCGGACCAATTGGGACTAGATGACGACGATGGGCCAATACCCAAAGTTAAGGAGTCTGTTGACGCTGAGGTAAACTGTGCGGTTCCATTGATGATTAAATCGGCTCCAGAAAGAAAGGTTGCCGATCCTTCGACCAAAATGTTGTTGAGGTTGATGTCGTTGTTCCCATTGCCTGCGGCAGTTTCTACGGAGATGCTTCCTCGGAGGCTGGTATTAAGTGCTTCAAAATACTCGGTTTGGATTTGAAGATTTCCGGTACCTCCCGGGGCTTGAGTAAAATTGTTCAACTCAAAACGGGGGCCGGTAAAAACCGTGGTGGTTGAAAAATCAAATGGGCCCATGGTTGAGCTACCTCCATTGCGGCCAAAGTAAATGGACCCGGATCCAGAATGCTGAATAGAAATATTGCCATGAAACAAATTCCCGGAGGTTTGTTCGCTCAATCGCAAATCCCCACTGCCTGTTTGAATAAGGGTGAGGTCAGAAAGGAAGGTGTCCGCTTGACCAAAACCGGTGCGAATAAAGGCTCCTGAATGGTTCGTTAGGGTGGCCGGTCCTCCCACAAAAAGGCTGCCGTTCCAGTTTTGGTTGGAGTTGGCTGCGGTTCCCATTTCCAACACTACGGGCCGGCCGAGGGTACCCAAACGGTTGCTTCCTGAAAAAATCAAGTCCGCCCCGGAAATTAGGCTAAGGTCTCTTTCAAAGCTTGAATTTTGAACTTGAATGTCGTTGTTGTTGGAACTGTTGGGTGTTGTGATGTCAAAGGAGGCCGTGAAACTGCTGTTTATTGCAGAGAAGGATTCCCCAAGTTGTGCAACTACCACTCCGGAGTCTCCCGGACTTTGGACATAATTGGAAAGGGAAAGGACTTGTCCGGTAAAAGTGCCGACTGTACTAAAGGAGGTTGGTCCTTGAGTAGCGGAGCCTCCGTTTCTTCCAAAATACAAGGCGGCGGAACCATTGTTTTGGATTTCAACAGGGCCTTGAACAAAGCTTCCGGTAGAACGACGAAAAATTTCGATGTCTCCACTATTGTTCAATTCGAGGCGTAAGCTTCCAAGAATGGTGTCCGGATCAAGCCCATTAAAACGAATAAATGAAGAAGAGGGGTTGGAAAGGATAAGATTACCGGCCGTTAATGCCGCAGCATTAAGGGTGTTGTTTCCACCTCCCAGCTTTTGCAAAAGGGTAGTGTTGCTTGCACTACTTAAATATACCCTATTGCGGACGTTTATATTATGCCCACGCATGCGGTTGTTTCCTAAGAATCGGCTCGAATCCAAGCGCAATTCGTCGGAAGTATAGAGCACCAAATCGCCTAACATGTTGGAGCCCAAAAAACGTATATCACTAGCGCTTAATGAATCGGAGCCAAGGGCATGGGTTTGGTTGAGGTACTGAATTTGAATAAGGTTTCCACCAAAACCTAAGCTTTTAAGCGCTCCTTGGTGTAAGGTAGAAGTCCCACCCAATCGTCCAATGGTCATGTCGGCATTGCCGTTTTGGTTGAAATGGATATCTCCCCCAAAATAGTTGCCCGTGGCTGTTTGGGCCAGGTGGATATCTCCATTGGCTTGTGAAATGAGGTGGGTTTGGTGCCAAACGGTATCCGGCAAAAGGTTGGCAAGCTGAATGCTGGCATTGGTTTGCAGTTCAATGCTGAGGGTGTCGAAATGATTGCCACCATCCCAAACATTGTTTCCGCCACCGGTTTTAAGAAAATAGACGTGGCCGGTGAATTGGGTTTGGGAAACTTGGGAGAAATTTGTGGCAGCAAGGGTTCCCCGCCGAAAAGTTCCACCGGAAATGGCAGCCGACCCACTCATGATTAACTGAAATCCATTCAGGTTTAATGTTCCGCCTGAAAATACTAAACTCTGAATGGTTTGGTTTCCTTGTAAAACACATGGGTTGGGCGTTGGGGAAGAGAAGGCAACTTGGGTCCCGCTCGCCGGCACCCCTGACGGAGTCCAGTTGTTGGGATTATTCCAGTCATCGGAAACTAATCCATTCCAAATGGATTGACCTTGGGATTTAGTCCAAAGACATCCCAAGGTCAAAAGGATTAATATTATCCTCATTTAAGTGCACATTTCAGGTGCTAACTTGGGTTCTAAGCAAGTGTGAAACACCTATAATTATTGCAAATTTCAGTATACAATTAAGGCAAGTCAATAGGTCTACGCAAAGCCCAGATTTTTCCAAAATATGGAAATAGGGGCCATAAAAACCACCGGAAAGAAAACATCAATAAAAAAAGATATCTAAAGTTTAATTCAGGGCCGCTTTACTATCGGAAGGAATGGTTGGGGGGGCGTCCTGATGCTTCCGCCAAGACTTTTGTCCAAGGGATTTCGACCTAAACCTTGAAAAGCGCATTGATTTTGAGAGTAAAAGAGCGGTGTTAATTATTTGTTAAATCCGGCTGTTCCATTTTTTGGAATGCGCTCAAAAACAAACAGCTCGGCTGCTAACTTCCAATTGCGGTAGGCTATATTTGCCCTTAACTCTTCTACACTTTCCCTAAATTCCTCTTGATTCTGAGGATAATACATATACCCATCGTCCAACAAAACCACGAAATCGTCTTCGCGAAAATCGGGCCAAGTCCGTATAATTTTGCGGTCGGCCAAATGAGGGACCAAAACAGCGCTGGCACTTACCGAGGCCTCGTGTGGGATTTGGTCTACAACTTCTCGAATTTTTGCCGCACTTGGACTGCGTTTCCAATGGTCTGAATGCCATACTTTTACTTGCTGGGGCATATATGCTTGCGGGCGGTAAAGGTCAAAACTTCGCCAGGTAGCAAGAGCGCCTCCGAGCAAAACTAGGGAAACCATCAACACATAGGTTTTGGGGTTTAACCGGGCGGCAAAGACCACCAAAGCAAAGGCCAAAATAGGAGCAAATTCAATGTTGTAATGCAAAAAAGGGCTCCATTTGGTAGGGTCGTCGTTGAACATTTTTTGTGCCAACACAGGAATTGCCATTAATGCAGCTGCAGGTCTAAATACAGCCAGCCAGGCTCCTGACATAAACAGGAGTTGCCAGGTCCAAGCCTTGGCTTTTATGGCAAAACTGCTGTCTATACCTTCAGGCACAAAGAACAACAGCTCTATGCCCTTCCAAGGTTGGGTCAATAGGGTTTTTAGGGCCTCGCCCATGTCCTTACCCAAAGCGCTGTAATTAAAGTGCAAGTATTCGAGTTTGCCATCGGCCATATAGGGCATTACCCACTTAAGAATCAGCAAAAAGGCGCATACCGATGCCAAGGAAAGCACCAAGGCTGCTTTGCGTTGCGCTACTTGGTTTCGGTAATGCCATGCCAAACCCAAACCAATAAAGGCCAGCCATAAGGCTATATTTTCTTTACAGGCCAGCATCAGCAGCGCCCAAAATGCAGCTGTTCTCCATTTCTTTTGCTGAAAGGCTACAAACAACCAAGGTAGAAAGCCTGCCGCCATTACGTTGGTATGCACGTCGAAGGAAAGTGCACTAAACACACCCCAAAACATAAAATAGGAAAGCATGGCAACGAGGGGCAGCCAATCTTTATTAGGAGCTACGCAACGTGCAAATCGAAACATGCCCCAAGCACCTAGCAAAAGGCAAAACCATTGCACCAACAAGAGGGTCCAGTTGCCAAAAAGCCAATACAAGGGGCTCACCATTGCCATAATAGGCTCAAAGTGGTTGGCCAAATTGTTGACTTCACCACCAAGTTCCGGAAGCACGGTATTGTAATTGTGTCGACCGTGGGCATAGTCGAACACCGCTTGGTTTTTGATTCCTAAATCAAAGGCAAAGGTTCTAAAATAATAGTGGTTTCCAAAGCTCAATGCGGCGTACCACAGACCAAAAAGGAGGGTAGCGCCCCAAGCCAAGCGGTAGACTCTTTTTGGCGTCCGCAATTCTTGTGGCACGGTTCCTTTCCACATGGATTTAGAACTGCATTTCGGGAACTTCGTTAGGGACCACCAATCGACCGTCGGTGGCTGCTACGATTTCGTTTACCGAAATACCCGGAGCCCGTTCGCGCAGCACAAAGCCTTCGGCTTGGATATCAAATACGCCCAAATTGCTCACTACTTTGGTAACGCATTGGAGCCCTGTAATGGGCAGAGTGCAAGCTTTAAGCAATTTGGAAGTTCCATCACGGCTGGTATGCTGCATGGCCACAATAATGTTCTTTGCGGAGGCCACCAAGTCCATTGCTCCCCCCATACCTTTGACCATTTTACCGGGGATTTTCCAATTGGCAATGTCGCCATTATCGGCTACTTCCATAGCTCCAAGTACGGTAAGGTCCACTTTTCCGGCACGAATCATACCAAAGCTCATGGCGGAATCAAAAAATACCGAACCGGGAATGGTGGTAATGGTTTGCTTACCGGCGTTGATTAGGTCCGGGTCTTCATCGCCTTCGAAAGGAAAAGGCCCCATGCCAAGCAGGCCATTTTCGGACTGCAGCGTAATGGTCATTCCCTCGGGGATATAATTGGCCACAAGGGTTGGGATACCAATGCCCAAATTGACGTACATGCCGTCTTTAAGTTCTTTAGCGATGCGCTGTGCTATTTGTTCTTTGGTCAACATCAATTTCTTGGTTTTACCGTTCGTTGCTCAATGCGTTTTTCGTAGTTGGTGCCTTCAAAAATCCGGTGCACATAAATGCCCGGCGTATGGATTTGGTCGGGATCCAAGCTTCCGGCGGGCACCAGTTCTTCTACCTCGGCAATGGTAACTTTTCCGGCCATGGCCATAAGCGGGTTAAAGTTGCGTGCGGTGGCCTTAAACACCAGGTTGCCGTGGGTGTCGCCCTTCCATGCTTTGACAAGAGCAAAGTCTGCGTCAAAGGCCATTTCCATTAGGTAGTCTTTTCCGTTGAACGTTCGAATTTCTTTTCCTTCGGCGACTTCGGTTCCTACCCCGGCGGGAGTAAATACGGCCGGCATTCCGTAACCTGCTGCCATGCATCGTGTGGCCAGTGTTCCTTGAGGAATAAGCTCTACTTCGAGCTCACCGGAAAGCAGCTGGCGTTCAAATTCTGCATTTTCGCCTACATAGGAAGAAATCATTTTCTTTACCTGCTTGGTTTGCAGCATAAGTCCAATGCCAAAGTCGTCTACCCCTGCATTGTTGGAAATGCAGGTAAGGTTTTTCACACCGGAACGAACAAGTGCTGCAATGCCATTTTCAGGGATTCCGCAAAGCCCAAAACCGCCCAACATAAGGGTTGCCCCATCCCGGATATCGGCTATGGCTTCGTCGGCATTGGCATATACTTTTTGCATGTGCTATGGTTTGTTATTGATCAAAATTTATGTTTTGTGTGCCACCTTGTTGCATGGCTTCCCGTTGTTCTTTAAGCTCTTGAGAGCAATCCATAGAAATATCTGCCATGGATTCGGGTTTTGGGAAATCCCCACGGCTAATGGTAATGCTTGGGTCATCGTACACTTGACGCATATACAAAGCCCAAACGGGCAGTGCCATATTGGCTCCTTGGCCAAGGGCTGTGCTGTAGAAGTGCACGCTACGGTCTTCGGCTCCGGTCCAAACACCGGTAACCAAATCGGGTGTTCCGCCGATAAACCAACCGTCGGAATTGTTTTGGGTAGTGCCTGTTTTACCGGCAATGGGCTCGGTAAATTTATACTTATACCGCAATCGAATGGCGGTGCCACTTAGGACTACCCCTTTTAGGAGCTGTACGGTAAGCCATGCCGACTCGGCGCTCATAACTTCTTTACGTTCGGGCGAAAATTCGGCCAAAATGTTTCCGTTTCTGTCCTCGATTCGGGTCATCATCATGGGGCTCACATGCATGCCTTGATTAAAGAAGGTTCCAAAGGCACTGGTCATTTCGTAAACAGACACGTCGGCCGTTCCCAGGCAAAGGGATGGCGTGGGTTCTAAGGGAGCTGTTATTCCGACTCGACGAGCCATATTTACTACAGCATGTGGGCCATACTGCTTCATGAGCAAGGCCGACACATAGTTTATAGAGTTGGCTAAGGCCTCGCGAAGGGTTATCATTTTGCCTTCTTTGTAATCTCCTGAATTGTCCGGACACCATGGCTTTTCGAGGCCTTCTTCTATGCATACGCGCACGTTGGGCACCAGTTTGCAGGGAGAAACCCCCTCTTCCATGGCCAATGCATACACAAAAGGTTTAAAGGTAGAGCCTACTTGTCGCCCACCTCCCGGAAGAATTTTGTTGGATTCGCTGTTGCGTTTTCCGGCGCGCACATGGTCGTATTTAAAGTGCTGAATGTCTATTCCGCCTACCCAAGCCTTAATATGTCCGGTATGCGGATCGAGGCTCATGAGGCCATTTTGGAGGAAGTATTTGTAATAAATTACCGAGTCTTTAGGACTCATGACGGTATCTCTGTTTCCCTGCCAAGAGAAAACGGTCATTTCTACAGGAGTATCAAAAACCTTTTTGATTTGGTCCTCGGATTTTCCTTGCTCCTTTAAGATTCGGTAACGGTCGGACCGGCGAATGCCTTGCCAAATGATGTCTTCTCGTTGTTTTTCGCTTAATCGGTAGGAAAAGGGGGCATTCTTTTTGCCCTTTTTGCGTTTAAAGAAGCTTGCTTGAAGTTCTTGCATGTGCTCTTTCATGGCCTTTTCGGCGTAGCGTTGCATACGCGCATCTATGGTTGTGTGGATCCTTAATCCATCGCGGTAAACATCGAAGGGCTTTCCGGTAGCGGGATTGATATGTTGGTCGCACCACAAATCCAGGTCTTTTCTAAGTTCGTTTAGAAAATAGGGCGCCAACTCTCCTTGCCCGTACACCGATTTACGGATGCGTTCGCGGAGCTTGCTGTAGTCGGTAATTACAGGGAGGTCGGCAATGGAATCTTGTGTAGTGCGCTCGATTTTCTTGTTTTTAACCATTTGCCCAAGCACCACATTTCGTCGAGATTGGTTGGCTTCGGGATGGTTTATGGGGTCGTAGTTTCCCGGCGCTTTGAGCATGCCCACCAGGGTAGCTGCCTCACTTAAACTTAAATCGTGCACCGATTTATCAAAATAAATACGGGCAGCGGACTGAATGCCAAAGGCTTGGCGACCAAAGTCGGCCCGGTTTAGGTAAAGGGCGAGGATTTCGGTTTTTGTATAGCTTTTTTCGAGTTTTATGGCAATGACCCACTCTTTGAATTTTTGGAGTACCCTTTCGGCCATACCCGAGGGTTTTTCATGAAACAAAAGCTTGGCCAGCTGTTGGGTAATGGTAGAGCCTCCTCCTTTTCGATTGCCTGTTAGCACCCCTTTGATGACCCGACCAAGGGCTTCGGCATCAATTCCGGAGTGGGAATAAAAGCGTTCGTCTTCGGTAGATATAAGGGCGTCGATGAGATGTACCGGCAGTGCTCTATAATCTACATTCACCCGATTTTCTATGTAGTATTTGCCCAGTACCTCACCGTCTGAGGAGTAAATAACGGAGGCTAAGTTGAACCTGGGGTCTTCAAGTTCCTCAAAGGAAGGAAGGCTGCCCAATGCGCCGGATCCGGAAAGCAGCAATACCAAATAAAAGGCCAATAAAGGGGCATGCAACAGCACCCAAACCCAAGGCAAAAAACGAAACTTTTTGGACTTGTTTTCCTTGCTCATGACGCTGGCGTTTCGCTGGTTTCGATCCTAATTCCTACGTCTAATACAAAGGGTAAAACTCCTCGGTATTGATCTACGCGCATGGCATGTCTCATGATGAATTCGTAATTGCCGGCTTGAGGAAAGCGGACGTGGTTACGAAACATAAACCGAGCATCACACAGATCTCCGGCGCAATCGCTTAGAGATTCTCCGGCTGCATTAAAGAGCATGAACTGCACCGAATCGGTGCTAAGGCTTCCATCGGGGAATTTGGTATCGAGCAGCACATAGAGGTTTTGGAATGGATATTGCGGCATGTGGCGCACCATAAGGTGCACATTGCAGGCTTGCATGGTATCCTCAATTTCCACTTTAAAGGTCACCGGTTTGTCGGCAGGCCAGCCTTTGTCCGGCAAAGAGGTATACGATTCGTACACTTTATTGGAGTCGCAAGCGCTAAAAGCAAGCAGTAGGGAGCCAGTTAAAAGCAAAGCATTAAGGTTTAGGCGCATTGGATTGGGGTTTTGATTTACGTTGATTTCTGTTGCGGCCCTGACTGTTTGGACGTCTTCGCTGTCCGCTGTTGCGTTTTTTTCTGTCGAAACGGTCCAAGGAACCTTCCTCAATAACGTTGGTAAAGGAATCTTGGTCTAAGGATTCGTTGATTTTTACCTCCACTTTAAAGTCGGCAAGGCTGCCGGGAACTATGCCTTGTTTGTTTTGTTGGGCCACCTCTTCAATAGCGTCAAGGCTTAATGGAATGAGTATTTCGGGACGATCAAGGTAGCTGTAGTACACAATTCCCTTAAAGATATCGGTCTTTTGATGCACGGCGGTTCCTTCGGCTGTTTTGAGTTTAAGCTGGGGGGAAGGAAAGCCTTTGAGGGCATCGAGATAGGTGTCGAGTTCGTAGTTTAAGCAGCATTTGAGCTTGCCGCATTGGCCGGCCAACTTTTGCGGGTTGATGGAAAGCTGTTGGTAACGTGCGGCAGCTGTAGTTACCGATCTAAAGTCTTTAAGCCAAGTAGAACAGCACAGCTCTCTACCACAAACGCCAATTCCGCCAAGTCTTCCGGCTTCTTGCCGGTAACCGATTTGGCGCATTTCAATGCGCACGCGCAGGTCTCTTGCAAGAATTTTTATGAGTTCCCTAAAATCCACTCTTCCATCGGCGGTGTAGTAGAAGGTGGCTTTGCTGCCATCTCCCTGGCATTCTACATCGGAGATTTTCATGCTGAGTCTCAAATCCAAGGCCACTTTTCGTGCGTGCCTCATGAACTCGTCTTCCTTTCCAATGGCCTCTTGCCAGCGGTCCACATCGGCTTCACGAGCTATTCTAAAAATTTTTCGTGGGGCTTCTTGCTCCGGGTCAAAACGGGTTTTGCGCATTTGCGCCTTCACCAGCTCTCCGGTAAGGGAGACGGTGCCAATATCGTGGCCGGGGCTTCCTTCTACTGCTACTAAAGTGCCCTGTTGCAGCGGAAGTTTTTCGCTATTGTAAAAGAATTCCTTTCGGGTGCTTTTAAACCGTATCTCCACCCATGAAAATCCGGGCTCAGACTCCACCATTTGCAAATTGCCAAGCCAATCGAACACTTCGAGCTTGTCGCAGCCGCCTGTACCGCAAGACCCATTGCTCTTGCACCCTGCCGGTACCCTTCCGTCGTCTCTAGTGCCACATCCTGAACAAGCCATATTGGTATATCGTATTAAATTACGCCTTTCTTTGCTTAAAGGTCTGATAAATATCAATGGCCGCCCCCATAAATTCGGTCTTTTGATGGGCATTGCCCTGAATGGCGCGAATGGAGTCCTCCAAAACGCCTTGCAAGCCATAAGCCACCTCTAAAGGTACAAAAGCCGCAAATTTGCTAAGCCAGTGTCGCTCGTTTTCGGTTATTCGAAGCAGTTGGGGGTCGGTGTGAAACACCTGAGTTTCCCGCACAATATGCAAGCCATATCTAAAAAAGTCGATTTGCCCGTCGCGGTGCATTTTGGCAAAGGCTTCGGCCTGCTTTTCTACCAAATGAAACTGGGCTTGAAAAGAAGCGCGAATAAACTCTTGAAACAGGGGTAAAAAGCTGCTGCGGCTTTCTTCCTTTTGCATGAGTTGCACCGCCATGCGCACATTTCCATCGGCCATGTTAACGACCTCCTGGGCTCTTTCTAAAGGTGGCTCAAAGCGAGAGCTAAGCATGTCGAGCATGTCAAAGTCTGCAATTTTAGGCAAGGAAATTACCTGCAATCGAGAAACCACGGTGGGCAGGAGCTGCTCTTCGCGTTCGGCCACCAACATAAATACCGTTTTACGGGGCGGTTCTTCTAAGGTTTTGAGCAGTCGATTGGCCATGCCCCGAGTAATGCGCTCCGGATACCACATAATCATGAACTGCAAGCCTCCCTCGTAGGGCTTTTGCTGCACTTCTTGAATCACTTGCTGACAGGTGGCTGAATTTATGGTCAATTGCTTCTTGTCCGTACTCAAAAACTGCTGCCAATCGCTCAGGTTGCCGTAGGGCATTTTTTGAACAAAGTCTCTAAACTCCGGTATGTACTGCGCTGAAGTGTCGGTAGGTCCTTTGGGGCCAAATGGAAAGGCCAAATGCAAATCGGGATGGCTCAGCTGCGCCATTTTTTTGCAGGCCGAGCAGTTTCCGCAGGAGTCTTCGGGACCGGGATCGGCACAAAGCAAATACTGGGCATAGGCTAGAGCCAAGGCCAGGTTTCCGGAGCCTTCGTTGCCTAAAAACAGCTGGGCATGGGGCACCCTTCCATTCTTAGCGGCTTGAATAAGTTTTTGCTTTACCGCGCCGTGTCCAACAACATCCTTAAAACGCATGGCATAAAAGTACGGAATCCCGAGGGGATTGGTTGTAATTGTTGGCGGCCATTTTCCTAGGCTACATGCAAGCACTCGATTTTTCCGGATGAAACTTTGGACGCATGAACTGCCTAGGGAATGCGGTCTGCGGCAGGGATGGAGCCGGCTAGCCCACAGGCCCCGAACTTAGGCAGGCTTGGCGGGTGGAGGCCCCCGTTTTTCGGGGGACCCCGCACCGCTTAGCCTGCCTTGGTTTGGGGACGAGGACTAGCGGGGACAGCCCGGCTGCCGCCCAAAACCAAAACCCAAGTAGGAGCCACAAGGATTTCATGCATAAAGGCTCGGTTTTGCTTAAAAAGGTATTTTTGCCCAAAATATGCCGCTATGCACTCATTGCAAGATCTTAATATTCAAGGAAAAAAAGTATTTGTTCGGGTCGATTTTAACGTGCCTTTGGATGCCTCGGGTGGGGTAACGGACGACACCCGAATCCGCGCGGCTTTGCCTACGCTGCGCTACCTTTTGCAAGAGGGGGCTTCCGTTGTTTTGGGTTCGCATTTGGGTCGGCCCAAGGGCAAGGCCGCTCCGGAATTCAGTTTAAAGCAAATTGTGCCGGCCATAGAAGGGCTTTTGGGACAAGCCGTGGTTTTTGCGGGCGATGCGCTTAGTGCGGCTTGCCATGAGGCCCTTGGACAACTGAAAGCAGGCGAGGTGGCCTTGCTCGAAAATTTGCGTTTTCATGCCGAAGAAGAACAAGGCGACGAGGCATTTGCCCGGCAGCTGGCGGCCTTGGCCGATGTGTATGTAAACGATGCGTTTGGTACTGCGCACCGGGCGCATGCCTCAACCACGGTTATGGCTCAGTTTTTTGAGCAAAAAGCTCCGGGCTTGCTCATGCAAGCAGAGTTGGATGCTGTGGCGCAAATTCTAAAAACTGAAGGTGGACTTACTGCAATTGTGGGTGGAGCAAAGGTGAGTTCCAAGATTGGCATTTTGGCGCATTTGATTGAGCGTGCCGACTGTTTTATCATTGGCGGCGGCATGGTGTATACCTTTGTGCGTGCCATGGGCGGCAACACCGGCAACAGCTTGGTGGAAGAAGATATGGTGCCCGTAGCCCGCGACTTTTTGGACCGCTGCAAGGCCAAAGGGCGCCGGGTGTTGATTCCGGAAGACAGCATGTGCAGCAGCGTGTTTGGCGAGGAGGGCGAAAAGGGGGTGTATCCTACCATGGATATTCCTGAGGGATTTATGGGCTTGGATGCCGGTCCCAAAGGCATTGAGGCATTGAGTGCAGCGGTGAAAGAGGCGCGGATTATATTGTGGAACGGTCCTTTGGGCGTGTTTGAGATGCCCAGTTTTGCGCAGGGCACGCTGGCCATAGGCCGAGCGATTGCGGATGCGACGGAGGCGGGTGCTTATTCCCTGGTGGGCGGCGGCGATTCGGTGGCGGCGGCGAATCAGTTGGGCATTGCCGACCGTTTGTCGTACGTGAGTACGGGCGGCGGAGCCTTGCTGGAGTGCATGGAAGGGAAGGTGTTGCCGGGCGTAGCGGCGCTGGAATCTTGAAACATAGCCATTTATTTTTAGGGCCGCCTAATCCGGTGCTTGCCTTTAGCGTGCTTGGGGCGCCTATTTGCGGCAAGTTGGTACGTGGGCTTCGAGACTGTTGACGCGCTGCTATTCTGGCGGCGACTTTACGTTACGCCCCAATCTCAAGGTCCTCATTTACAAATAGTAAATTCCGGCCTTTCGATTTGGGCGTGCCTTAATTCGCCTTGAAAACACAACGCGTCAACGCTCTCGTTTCCTTTGGTCGCCTCCGCCCGCCAAGCCGCTGCATGGCGCCCCTTCGCCCGGCTACCGGCGCGCCCCGGGGCGGGAAAGATACCCTTCCCAAAAAAAAAGACGCCCGAAAGCGTCTTTTCTGTAAGTGGAATTTAAAGTTAAGGGAATATACCTAAAGTTTCGTAAGAAACTACTATTTTTTGAATGGCTGTAACAAAAGCAGCCGTTCGCATGGTTTTAATTCCCTGGTGTTGCTTAAAGGTATCACGGATTTGATCGTAGGCAGTAATCATGGTTTCCTCCAGTCCGGAGTACACCAAATCTTGCTCGTCGGCGCCACGATCAATTAAAGTGCGTTGAACATCTGTAAGCGCTTTACCTGTGGTACTTTCGATGGCCTCTATGAGGTTGTTGTTCATCGATTTCTCGTAGCGCTTTTCCATGCGGCCAAAGCGCACATGAGAAAGGTTCTTAAGCCATTCAAAATAAGAAACCGTTACACCACCGGCATTCAAATAAATGTCGGGTACAATAATGGCGCCTTTTTCGATGAGAATGGCTTCGGCCTGCGGTGTTACCGGTCCATTGGCTGCTTCGCCAATGATTTTTGCTTTAACCCGCCCTGCATTTTCGCTATGGATTTGGTTCTCCAAAGCAGCAGGAATCAATACATCGCACTCCACTTCGAGCACATCCGTATTTTTGGCCAGTGGTGTAGTACCGGCCAAACCTTCCAAAGTACCCTTGCTACGGAAATGCGCCAAAGCTTCCTCGGGATTAATGCCTGTTTCGGATTGAACGGCGCTGTTGTATTCGCCAATAGCAGTAATAACCGCACCTGCTTCATAAAAGAACTTGGCAGCATGGTAGCCTACGTTTCCAAGACCCTGAATGGCGACACGTTTGCCTTCTACTCCGGTAGTGAGTCCAAGCTTGGCCATGTCTTCTTCAAAGGTCATCATGTAGCGTAGACCATAAAATACACCCAAACCGGTTGCTTCACGGCGGCCACGTATGCCGCCCTGAGAAATGGGTTTGCCGGTAACGCAGGCTAGGGCATTGAGTTCGCCCATAGAAAATGCGCCATAGGTGTCGGCAATCCAACTCATTTCGCGTTCACCGGTTCCGTAATCGGGTGCAGGCACATCAATACCGGGGCCAATGAAGTTTTTCTTAACCAATTCGGTGGTGTAGCGACGTGTAATGCGCTCCAATTCGTCTTCCGAATAGTTTCTGGGATTTACCATAACGCCGCCTTTTGCGCCACCAAAGGGAACATCCACAATGGCACATTTGTAGGTCATTAGGGCGGCCAAGGCCATAACCTCGTCCTGATTAACATGTTCGCTGTACCGAATCCCACCTTTGGTAGGCAGCTTGTGGTGGCTGTGTTCTACACGGTACGCCTCAATTACTTCAAAGCCATCTTTAATACGCACGGGGAACCGCATGCGGTACACCGAATTGCAGTACTTGATCTGGTCCAGGATGCCCGGGTGGGCTTTCACGAACTGGCTGGCATGGTCGAAGTAGCTGACCACATCTTCAAAAAAAGAGTGTTCTCTCTGAAGATCAAGTTTTTGGGCCATAAAACAGGTATTTATTTGTGTACAAAGTTAATTAAAGTGTAAGCGCATATTGCACAATAAATGATCTTGGTGGTTCAGGAAATAATGGCCTGAGCGAATATGCGTTATTAAACAGGTTGTTAATAATTAGCGAAAGCCTGGAAGATGGTGTGATTTGAACAGCTACACGCATGTCTACCACATGGGTTCCGTCTCGAGTTCTGTCCCTAAACGATTCTAAATTGGTGTTGAGCGCAAGTTCGTCAAGCCGGTAAAAAGCACGATCAATATTTTCCATGAAACTATTGTAACGGTAGCTAAAACCCAAACTTAGCATTTTCCATCCCAATTCCACATCCATTTTGGCGGTATGCCTAAAGCGGTATTTTAGGATGGTAGCACTGGTATCATCCTCTTCCGTAATGGAGGAGGTATTTTGGTATTTCAAATCGTTGCCCAAGCTGTCGGTGGCATAAGTTAGGTTAGGATTGAGGGTTTGCGGCAAAGAATAATTGTAGCCACCCAGCAAACTTAGGGTCCAATCACGGCTCAGTTTTCCGGTGGCTGCAAGAGAAAAATCCACGCCATACATGCGGGCGTCGCCGGTATTGATGGACATAAATCCTAAAATTTCGGTGAGCGGCTTGGTAAGGTCACTGTCGTAAAATCCTGCGGTAAATTCTACAAAGTCGCTAAACTCTTGGTAATATAAGGCAACATCGGCATAACCACTGAAGTTTTTTCCCAGGCGAAAGGCTTGCTTAGCCCCGATTTCTGCACTCCAACTGGTTTCGGGTCTTAGATTGGGATTTGGGAAAATTTGAACAGCGCCTACGGTGGTGCGTATAAAACGCTCCCCAATGGTGGGAAATCTAAATCCCTGCCCGTAAGAAGCCCTCAAAAAAGTATGCTCGGCCAATTTATAGCTCAAACCACCTCTAAACACAGGTTGGGTAGCCTCCAGATTACCCAGTTTAAAGTATTCAAAACGAAGCCCGGCAACCGCAGTAAGCCTTTGATTGAAAAACTTTTCTTCCAGCTGGGCATAGGCTGCCAGATTGGTTTGTTGATTGTCCCCTGCATTGCCTGCATTTCCAACAAAGATTTGGCTTCGAGCAAATACTTGATTGAACATTAGACCAGAAGTAAAGTTAAGGTCGCGCAACCATTTATTTTGTTGAGCCTTTTCCCCTAAAAAGCGCTTTTGGAACTGATATTCAGCAAACAATACCTCATTGGAATTGGATTGGTTGTTGTCGTTTTCGTTGTTTAGGCTGTACACCCGGGTTCTTAAGTGATGGGCAGCTCCCTGTTTTCCGGCATAACTAATGTATGGATCAATGGCAAATTGACGTTGCAAAGTGGTGGTAACTGTGCCGTCAAAGTACCTAAAGAAGCCGCTGCTGTCGTTTTGGTACAAAAAGCCGGTAGTTGACCGGGAAAACAAAAAATTCCCGTTTAAACCGGCCGTTAGTCCTTCCACCTTCTTAAAACGGTACCGCGTGTTGAAATGGGCACGGATTCGATTTTCGTATTGACCGGGTTTTACGGTATCTGAAGGTTGTGTAATGATGCTGTCGTTGCCGGGTGCTGTGGATACTCCGGGTGGTCCGGCATAGCCATTTTCTATTTGGGCATTCATTCCAAAAACCAAATCCCACTGCCCCGCTTGGCGCATGTGCATGGCAGAAATACCACTCATAAAGGGTGGATTATTGGTAGACCAATTTTTATCGCCCGGCAAATCCCAAAAACCGGTAAAGGTTTGAATTTTAGTTTTGGGTGTGGATCCGGGATAGGTAGTTCTTACGTGAATAACCCCGTTAAGGGCAGAAGACCCATACAAAACAGAAGAAGGACCACGAATAACCTCTACTTGTTCAATGGTTTCGGTAGGCACAAATCCCCAAGTGGTTCTTCCTGCATCGCCCGACAAAACAGGCATATCGTCTACAAGAACCATAACACGACTTCCGGCTCCAAACGAGTATCCGCTCCCACTTCGTATTTGTGGTTCCTCGTCTACGATATTTACGCCGGGCACTTGATTGAGTGCATCGTTAATGGTGGTATTGTTTCGGTTTTCTATTAGCCTAGGACTCAATACATCCATGGTCACAGTAACTTCCTCCAGCTTTTTCTCGTATTTACCGTCGGACTTTACCAACATTTCCGAAAGATTTACGGCAGCAGCTTTTAAGGAAATGGTACCTAAATCAAGGGATTCACCCTCCGATACATCAATGGAAGTTTCTAAACGCTGAAATTCCACCGAGCTAAATACCAGGGTTTGCTTACTTGCATTTACTTTGAGAGAAAAGTTACCGTTGATGTCGGAATTGGTGCCTGTACTGCTGTTTTTAAGCAAAACCGTAACAAAGGCAGCGGCATTACCCGTAGCCTCATCAACCAATTTTCCCTTTACTTCGGTGCTTTGGGCCCATAATCCATGAGCAAAAAAGCCCAACACAATCCACAAAAAAACACCTTGCTTCATAAAAACATTGACCAACAGGCATTGACCCTCCTGTTGCTGCAGTTCAAACCTAACAAGCTTTTGCGAAAATTCACAAAAAAACGATGTTCTCGTTGTTTACAGGGGCTATTTTGAATGAAGCTAAATGCCGAAATTTGGAGAAATTTCCATTCAAAAGGTATAGTTGAACATGAACCATAATCCATCCGAACATGCGGTTATTTTATTTATGCTCCGCCATTTGCAAGGTTTAGGACCGAAAACCTCCAGACAAATCATACAGGAACTTCCGGATTTAAATTTGCTATTTGAAGGAAAAGTTTCTGATTTGGCTCAACTTCCTGGTTTAGGTCCCGTTCACGCCGAAAGGTTGTTTGCTTTGGGTTCCAAAGGCAAAGATTATTGGATAAATCAACTACAGGCTGGTTTACACAGTGGAGTTAAAGCCCTTTGTTTTACAGATACCGACTACCCAAAACACCTGAGGCATCGACCTGAAATGCCACCCTTATTATTTATGCGAGGCAAAGCCTTGCCCCAAAACCATAGAGTATTGGCTATTGTAGGTACTCGAAATGCTACCCGCTATGGTCTTGACTTTTTAGAGCGCTTAATGCATGGTTTGCGTGGTTTACCCGTTACTGTGCTTAGTGGTATGGCAAGAGGTATTGATCGAAAAGCACACGAAGCAGCAATATTTCATGGACTTAGAAGCGATGCAGTAGTGGCTCATGGACCCGAACAATGTCAGCCCCCCGGAAACGCAGATGTCGGGCAGGCATTGATTGAACATGGCGGCGCTTTTTGGAGTGAACACCCAGCAGGAACAGAGCCACAAAGGGCCTATTTTGCCATGCGCAACCGCATTATTGCAGCCATGGCTGATGCGGTACTTCTCGTTGAATCCGGCGCTAAAGGTGGAGCAATGATTACCGCCAAACGAGCCATGGAATACAAAAAACCACTCTTTGCTCTTCCCGGATTGTGGTATGCAGAAAAATCCAAGGGATGTCATTTGCTGCTGAAAGAAGGTCAGGCATCGTGCGTTCTTGAACCCGACGATATAAAGCAAAGCATGCAATGGGATAAACTTAACCAGGCAAGGCAAAGCAATATTTTTGATACCCTAGACGAGCAAGAACAACTAATTGCCAGGGCTTTGCAACAAAAACAACAGTGTCATTTAGATGAATTGGCCGAGTTGCTGGACTTACCCGTTTCCTCTCTTTCTTCCCTGCTCACAATGATGGAACTAAAAGGAATGGTTCAACGCATGGCCGGAAATCATTACCAATGGAATTGGATGCAATAATAACATACCTACATCTTGGAAGGTATAAAAATGCATTCCAATTACTGGCTCCTTTTACTGAACCTTTTTCCTACGGCGCAAATTGATAAGCTCAATAACCAAAGCATAAAACACGGCAAAATAGATGTAGGCTTTGGGAATTTCCTTGTGGAATCCTTCCAGAATAAGCATAAAGCCAATCAAAATTAAAAAGCTCAAGGCCAAAATCTGTAAAGAAGGGTTCTTGTTTATAAACCTGCTTATGGCTCCTGCAAAGAGCATCATTATGCCAATGGAAATAATTACCGCAATAATCATTACCAATACATGTTCGGTTAAACCTACGGCCGTTAAAATGCTGTCGAAGGAAAAAACCATGTCCAAAAGAATAATCTGAACCAAAACCGAAATAAAGGAGGCTTTTTTCTTTAAATCGGCATGCAATTCATCCTTTCCTTCCATTTTATGAAATATCTCAGTGGTGCTTTTGGCCATTAGAAACAGACCTCCGGTTAGCAATATTAAATCTCGTCCCGAAACAGGGTGTGCGGTTTGGAGTATTCCTGCAACGTCTAAAGCAGGAATGGTAAATATGGGTTTGGTTAGACCCAAAATCCAATTGATCAGCAATAGCAGAATTACCCGAAATACCATGGCCAACAACAAGCCAAGATTACGGGCTTTACGTTGTTGATTTGCAGGCAACTTATTACTTACAATGGAAATAAAAATAATGTTGTCTATACCCAAAATCACTTCAAGAAAAGTGAGGGTTAGCAGAGAAACCCAAGCCGATGAGTCCGCAAAAATTCCAAAATCCATGGTGATACGTTATGTTGAGGCTATACTCCTATGCAATCTACTGCCAGTTTACCCATGCTTTTACCGGAGGCCAAAAACTCATGAGCTTCGGGCAGTTGCTTCCAAGCAAAGGTATGCACTTTTGGCTTGGGAAAATCGGACCTTGAAGCTTCTTGAACTACCTTTTGCATCCAAGACCCTAACAAATCCGGTCTTTGTTCTGCAATGCGAAGCATATTTAAAGTGAGTAGTGATTTTGAGCCTAAAAGAAGTGAAATAGGGTGATGCAAACCAAAGCCCAAAAGCATAGATACATCCCGTAAAAAACTCAATTTTTCAGATCTCATAGCTACCCCATAAGATAGGATCCTACCCCCGGGAGCAAGATGTTTAATACCTTTCCCAACAGATGCACCGCCAATAGGGTCAAAAACTACATCTGCTTTGATTTCCGGTGGCATACCGGTATACCATGGTCTTTTTAGGCTATACACTAGAGGATAAGCCCCATGTTCTTGGGCTAAGGCTTCTGCCTTTTCTTTGCTGCGGCTACCCAAATACAACTCGGTCCCTAAGGGTTTTAAAAATGAAATTAAAGCCTGCCCTACCCCTCCTGCAGCGGATAAAATCACCACTTTGTCTTTGGCTTGCACCTTGGTCCATTCCCTACATAAACACCATGCAGTAGTATACTGCGTGCCTAGGGCAGTTGCTTCTGCAAAACTATAGTCTTTGGGTATTTCCACGGTTACCTGTGGAGAACTGTCCAGCACTTCGCTATAGCCCCCAAATTTTGTAAAGGCCAATACTCGTTTACCAAGCCAATATGCATCAAGCCCTTTACCTATGTCTATTACTTCTCCTGCAACTTCGTAGCCGGGTACAAAAGGAAATGTAGGAGCATCGTTGTACAAACCTTTTCTGGAAAGTACATCTGCATAATTGAGGCCAAAGGCATGCACACGAATTCTGAGCATTCCCTCTTTAAGAGGATTAGCCGTCTGGCTTATTTGCTCAAAAGCTTCAGAAGCTTTTCCCTTTTTTATAAGCTGCCAGCTTCTATAGGTTTTAAGGTTTTCCACAGTCTTAAATAAAATAAAAGGTTTTTTAAAAAAAGACTAGTTAGTAATAGAGTGTGTTCATTTGTTGGCAATCCTTTTGATCCATACTTGTTTTTTTGGCTTACCAAATTTTTTAAACCTCTTCTTAACAATATACGCAGCTTTATAGACTTAATAATGTGGTCTTTTAAGTTTGTATTAACAATTGACTTTGGTTGTTGATTGTGTTTTGATCTAAAAAATCAGAGGTCTCTCTACCTGTTGATTTGTGCATTAGCTTTGTGATAAATTGAGTTCTTTTTTGTGCCTTTGCATTTGGTTTGTATGTATAGGGATGCGTATAATGTCTCATTCGTATTTACCAAAGTATGTTATGGTAATTTTAAGCACATGTTTTCCCAAGCTTTTCACACCTATTGTTCATAACTATGATTAAGTTATCTATCGCCTCTGATCATGCGGGTTTTCCATTAAAAAGTGCCTTAATTGACAGGCTCCAAGCTGAGTCGATTTCTTTATTAGATATCGGTACCTTTGGTACCGATCGTGTGGACTATCCCGATTATGCCCATGCCCTTGCTGAAACCATAGAAAAGGGAGAAGCGGAAATGGGGCTGCTTATTTGTGGAAGTGGACAGGGTATGGCAATTGCTGCTAACAAGCATAAGCAAATTCGGTGCGCCTTATGCTGGAATAAAGAAATTACCGAACTTTCTCGAGCGCATAATAACGCTAATGTATTGGCTTTACCGGGTAGGTTTCTGGAAGTAGATGAAGCCTGGAATATGTTGCTTACTTTTTTGCAAACTCCCTTCGAAGGTGGACGGCATGCAGATAGGGTCAACAAGATTAGTGCTTGTTGAATTCTGACCCAAAGGCCAATTCCAAAGGACTAAAGTAATCAATTAGGGCTTCCTTAATTAAGCGTTGTTGCTGTATGGGTTTTAGCCCGGGTAGGTGTTCTGTCGCTTCAAAATGGGGCCAACCGTCTTCGTCACGTCCAACAAATCGATAGTAGTCGTAAGGTATGAGCAAACTGCAAATGGCCACATGTAAGGCGTCCATTTTTTGCTGTTTATTTAAACGCATTGGCCCCTTACCAATTTCTTGAATGCCTACCAGTAATAATATTGCCTCCAACTCGGGAGGTTCTCCGAACTGCTTTTCTAATGCAGCTTGTAAGGCTGCCCAATCTCTTTGAAACTCTAAGTCAGGCTTTCCCATACTTTGGCCTATTTTTGCGCCATGGCAAAGTTAGACATTGCACTTTTGATTTTGTTGTTTGCTAGTCTCGCCATGGGATATGCTTTAGGTCTGGTGCGCTCCTTATTGTTGTGTGTAGCTTCAGGATTCGCTTACTATATATATCCGGACCTGGCAGAGGGACTGGGCAATTGGTTTATTTCACTGGGTTTGATAGCTAAGCATGCCCAATTGGCTGCTGTGTTAGTCATTTGGCTACCACTGATTGTAATGGCTTGGCTATTAGGTTCCTTGGTAGCCTCACTGCTCAAATTATTTTTCTTGAAATGGCTTGATAAAATGCTGGGTAGCCTATTTGGATTTGTCTCCAGCTTTATGGTGCTTGCTTTTATTGCCGTTTTTTTGGACTTTTTTTTACAAAACCCGGCACTCATGGAGCGTAGCTGGGCTGAAGAAAGTAGAATATTGCCCTTATTCTTGGCATTGGGTGAGTGGCTCTTACCTGATGAGGTGCTGTTTTTTCTCAATATGATTAGAGAAAACTAGTAGTGAGGACAGAATTGTCCGCTAGAATAGCCTTCCGTCAACAGTTCTAGGTTTTAAATCAATAAAAATGTTCAATGGTATGTGCAAACACAAGAGACTACGGGGAAAACGCTACCCCATAGGGTTGGTCTTATTCGTAAATAGTCACAGTTTCTCTATTGGACTCTCCGGGAACAATACGTACTACCGTTTGACCGGTTGCTGCACCACGCGTTGCAGATACATTTAAAACTACTTCTAAGGCTAAGCCTGTACCCGGATCGGTATGAGTATAAGAAACTTCACCTTCCGTATTCGTGTACCTGGTAACATCTATTTGTCCCGAACCGTTGCCTGATTGGAAAAAGCGAACTTCTGCTTCCGAAACCCTAAAGTCTTGTGCGTCTAAAACAGTGATGGTAATGGTTCCGGGTTCAGGCTCTGAATAACAAGAACTTAAGCTTGTGGTAATTCCTGCCAGAAGGGCGGCCGTGAAAAGTAGAATACGCATAATTTCTTATCAATATCTTATTCAAATATACGGCCTTGCTTTGGTTTCCGCAAGACGTAACCTTATCCTTGTCTTTTGTGCTATACAATTCTTCATATGCTTTTGATAAGGCCTGCGTATATTTGCCTTATGCAGGATAAGATTAAATCCATTGAGGATGCTTTGCAAAAGTTAAGCCCCGATGCCATAACCGACCTTGAAGCATTTAAAAGGCAATATATTGGAAAACAGAGTCTTATACAGGATCTTTTTAAAAGCTTCAAGGATTTAGATGCGGATGCTAAGCGATTGGTAGGGCCAAAGGTTAATGCCCTAAAGCAAAGGGCACAGGAACTTTACGACGCTGCTCTTGAAGCTGGTCAAAGTGCCGTGGAAGTGCCATGGAAGGACGCTTCCTTGCCCGGCAGAGCTATGGATTTTGGAAGCCTTCATCCCTTAAGTCTTGTGGAGAGAGAGCTAATGGAAATATTTGATTTTGTTGGATTTACTTTAGCTAAAGGTCCTGAAATAGAAGACGACTGGCATAATTTTACTGCACTTAATTTTCCCGCTAATCATCCTGCCAGAGATATGCAGGATACTTTTTTTGTTGACTCAAAAGAGGAGCGGGTGTTACGCACCCACACTTCCGGTGTACAAGTGCGGACTATGCTTAACTCCAAACCGCCAATTCGGGTTATTGCACCGGGAAGGGTATACCGTTGCGATAGTGATGCTACGCATAGTCCTGTATTTCATCAATTGGAAGGACTCGTAGTAGATAAGCGTGTTTCTTTTAAAGACCTTAAGGAAACCTTGTTTTATTTTACCGAGGCCTTTTTTGGAAAGGGATTTGAAGTACGTTTTCGTCCTAGTTATTTTCCATTTACCGAACCTAGTGCTGAAATGGATATTGGTAAGAGGAATGCACAAGGGGGCATCGACTGGATGGAAATTTTGGGATGTGGTATGGTTGACCCTGCCGTTTTGGAAAATTGTGGGATAGATCCAAAAGAATACCAGGGCTATGCCTTCGGTATTGGAATCGATCGTTTGGCCATGCTCAAATTCGGTATTCCCGACATTCGTTTGTTGTATGAAAACGATATCCGCTTTTTGGGTCAATTTTCTTGAAATTATCGCCCCATATAAATCATGAGCATAGATACGTCTGATGGAGAAATACCGCTGATTCTAGACGCATTTCCTATGGTTTTAGGTCGCTGAGATTTTAATTTTTGCCGCGCCTCGGAGGATAGTCCATGAATTTTATCGAAATCAAGGCTTTCCGGAAGGATTAAATCTTCCAATTTTTTAATTTTTGAGGCTTGTTCCTTTTCCCGTTCCATATAGCCTGCATATTTCAATGCTATTTCTGCCGAGCTTGCAGACTCCTCTCCTAAGTCCATGGAATGTATTTCTTGATCCAGCACTTGATCTATTGACCTTAAATCGTTCAAGGCCAGTTGTGGTCTAGACAACAATTGAGCCCATCGAATTTTTTGCTGGATAGGACTAGAGCCCTTTTCTTCCAAAAGAGGATTGATGTCTTCAGGATTTGCACTATTGTTTTCTAAATACTTTTGGATCTGCTTTGATTGGGCATATTTTGTTTCCATACGTTTCAGACGCTGCTCAGAAGCCAAACCTAAGGAATGGCCAAGAGGAGTTAAACGTTCATCTGCATTGTCTTGCCTGAGAAGAATGCGATACTCTGCACGTGAGGTAAACATGCGGTAAGGCTCGTCCGTACCTTTGTGAATCAGATCATCAATGAGCACGCCAATATAGGCTTGATCACGTGAAAGCACGATGGGTTCCTTTTCTTGGATTTTTAATGCGGCATTGATTCCTGCCATCAATCCTTGACAAGCTGCCTCTTCATAACCCGTTGTGCCATTGATTTGACCGGCAAAATATAGACCTTCAACCAATTTGGTTTCTAGGCTTGTGTTCAGTTGTGTGGGAGGAAAATAATCGTATTCTATGGCATAACCTGGGCGGAACATACGCACCTGTTCTAAGCCTTTTATTTGACGAAGTGCCTTTAGTTGTATGTCCTCAGGTAGTGAAGATGAAAAACCATTTAAATAAATCTCACAGGTCTTCCAGCCTTCGGGTTCAATAAATAATTGGTGCCGATCTTTGTCCGCAAAACGATCGATTTTGTCTTCAATAGAAGGACAATATCTTGGCCCCAGACCTTGAATTCGGCCATTGAACATAGGGCTGTGTTCAAAACCTTCTCTCAGGATTTCATGAACTATTGGGTTGGTATAGCTTATATGGCAAGGACGTTGTTTTTTAGGTTTTGGAGAAGGCATAAAAGAAAAGCCCTGTATTTCTTCGTCGCCGTATTGTATTTCGGTCTTTTCGTAATTTATGCTACGGCCATCTAGTCTGGGAGGGGTGCCGGTTTTCATTCTACCGCTATCAAAACCTAGGTCTATTAGTTGTTCTGTCAAACCATAGGCTGCGGGTTCACCTGCTCTACCTCCACCAAATTGTTTTTCGCCTATATGGATTAGTCCATTCAAAAAGGTTCCTGAGGTTAGGATTACAGCCTTTGCCTCAATTTTTAAATCCATACTGGTTATTACTCCCCGTAGCTTTCCATGCTCTATCCATAAATGCCGCACCGGCTCTTGCCAAAAGGAAAGCAGTTCTATTTGTTCGAGGCTTAAACGCCAATGTTCTGCAAAAAGGGCCCTATCGTTTTGTGTACGCGGACTCCACATGGCAGGACCTTTGGAACGATTGAGCATCCTAAATTGTATCATAGATGCATCGGATACCCATCCGGATAATCCGCCCAAGGCATCAATTTCTCGAACGATTTGGCCTTTTGCAATGCCTCCCATGGCCGGATTGCAAGACATTTGTCCTATCCTTGCTAAATCCATGGTGGCCATTAATGTTTTACAGCCCATACGCGCTGCCGCCGCTGCCGCTTCACATCCCGCATGACCTCCACCTACAACTATAACATCGTATGAATCTAACATAAATTTTTATTTGTTCCACGTGGAACAATTACCACATGGTAAACGTAATTTTGAGCCAAAGATACAGCATCCAACCCGAGACCATCAACTTTAAGCCGGTTCCCAATAAAAATCCTAGAAATGAACCAATAGCCGAAGTTAAGGCCCGAGATACATCTTTTGAATCCTTGGTTAGTTCCCCAATAAATGCTCCAATGAATGGACCAAATAGAATGCCGGGAATGCCGAAGAACAAACCAATGATTAAGCCCACCGTAGAACCTCTTATTCCTGCCTTTGTTCCTCCTAATTTTTTCGTTCCCCAACTGGGTAAAATATAATCCATGACCATTACTACTACCGTTGCTATTCCGGTGCTAATCATCGCCGTGGAACTCGGATGCATTTCCGGGCGACCAAGCCATAGTATCCATAAACCTATCCATGAAATTGGAGGTCCGGGAATTATTGGTAAAACACATCCAATTAAGCCTACGATCAGAACCAAGAGTGCACAGGCCAACCATACCAAATCTAATACCCATTCCATGACCTCAACCTTAATGCTTCATCCTCAGCTTGGGTCATCTTTGCTTTATCCGAAGCTTCAATATCATCAAATCCTATCAAATGCAATAGGCCATGAATAAGAACTCTATCCAACTCATCATCGATGGATACCCCATAGTGCGAGGCTTGGGCTTCAACCCTATCTATCGAAATATAAATTTCGCCTTCTATATAACTACTTCCCTCCTTGCTAAGGTCAAATGTAAGTACATCTGTTTCGTAATCGTGGGCCAAAAATTGTTTGTTCATAGCTCTTAGCTCGGCATCCGAGTTAAGAATAAAGCTTAGAACTCCCAAGGAGGCACTATGGTAATCGGCTACTTTTTGAACCCAAGCTTTTCGGTCCTCAACCTTTACCCAATCCTTAGCAGATTCGGTTGAAAAAAACGAAATCATGGTACACACACACGAAATTCAAGGCAAACTTCGCGGCCTTCGTTTCTAAATTCCATGCTATCGGCCAATTGGCGCATAAGAAAGACACCTCTACCGTTAGGTTTTTCAAGGTTTTCAGGGTCTGTGGGATCCGGTAAACTGTCCGGATCAAAGCCTTTGCCCTCATCCGTTACTTCGAAACAAAGCATGGTTCCATCACAATGGTATTGAATAGCTACCTTTTTTCGGGGATCACAGCGGTTTCCATGCAAAATGGCATTATTGGCCGCTTCAGTTAAGGCAACCAATACGCTTCCGAAAAAATCTTCCGGTATGTTGTGCTCAGAAAATATGCGTTGAATCACCGATTCCAGACACCGAATCGAATGAATTTCGGAACTAAGCTCAAGCTTTCCGGGCAAGTCTTGTACAGGTTCAGTCATGGGTATTGGTTAAAGTAGTCCGATACTTTTTGCTTGTAATAAGGTTTTAAGGCAGGTGGAACCGTCCGAAGCAACTCTGCCTCACGCTCCTTTTTCTTCAAATATTCTTGCAATACATCTTCCGGTATCGCCCACTCTTCTACGTTCTCTCTCGATTCCCGCTTTTCGTCTTCCTCTTGTTCTCTTTGAGCCCGCTCCGATTCTAGCATACGACGGGTAATTTCCTTTTGGCGGCGCACCGTTTCTGCACTTATGCGGCGGTTGAGTATGTCGGTTTCCGTTTCTTCCATCTTTTTTATGGCTTCTCCTGCCTGCTTTCTACCCTCCTCACTCATGTCTTTGAGCATTTCCTCCATTTCGCGGCGAATTTGTTCTTGTTCCGCTGCCATTTGGGCCAATTTCTTGGCCTGTTCTCCACTTCCCTGACCACTCTCTCCTTTACCACCGTCTTGTTTTCCTTGCTGCGGACCCTTTTTCTGTTGATCGCGCATTTGCTGCTCCATTTCCTCTAGCTTTTTTTGAAGTCCTAATTGACGCTGAATTAAATCCGACATTTTATCGGGTTTGCTTTTACCCGGCTTATTGCATTGAGCCCCAGCCTGACTACCCATGGATTGCATTTGCTGCATCATTTGTTCCAAAGCTTCACTCAAAATCAGTGCTAAATTGTTGAACCCGGTCATGGCTTCCTGTTGTCGACTCCAAGCAGGTGGATATTGCCGTTGCGCAAAATGTTCCAAGGCACCCTCCATGCCTCGCTTGGTTCTGCTCAATTCCTCCATTACATAGTTCTCCAGCTCAATTACCCGCTTACTTAAGGCTTGCAAAGAATCTTCTACTTTGGCGGCATCCGAGATAATTCTGCGTTGTTCCCGGGCAATTTTGCGCATTACCGCATCATTCCCTCTGGAAGTCTTAGCCTGCTCCATTACCTGCTCCTGATCAAAGCTTAATTGTACAATGTTTTCGAGCAGGGCACGCAAATCTTCCATGTTCTCCCCTTGTTGTTGTGCCGCAGCTGTTTGTTGCTGCTCCTTCATTTTCTGGGCCAAATCCTTCATTTTCTGCGCAGCACTCTTTTGTTTCTTTTGCGCTCCTGATTCTTTCTTTTGGTCTAGTTCCTCTTTGGCCTCTTCCATTTCTTTGGAAATCTCTTCCATTTCCTCTTCGGCATCTTCCAAATCCTTGGGCTGCTCCAAGGCTTCGTTCTTCTTTTCTAATTCCTCCAGTTCTTTTTGAATATCTTCGGCTTCTTTGTTTAATTCTTCTTGGGCTTTTTCCTTCTCTTCCGCCGTCATTTCCTTGTTTGCAGCCAAATCCTCTTGCTTTTTGGCCAGCTCTTCCAAACGATTTATTTGCTCTTGAAGCATTTGCTCCACCTCAAACTGCTTGAATAGTTCCAATGTTCTGTCCAACTCTCGTTCAACCTCTTCTTGACTCATTTCCATTTGTTCCATGAGCTCTTGCAGCTTGTTTTTATCCATTTGTTCCATGGCCTTATCTAGCTGCTCAAATAGGTCTTCTATTCCTTTGTCTTTTAACTGCTCAAATAGCTCTTCTATTTTTTTCTGTTTATCTAAAATATTTTGTTGTTCCGGGCTTAATTCCTGATTTCTTTGGCTATTTTCTTTTTGCAATTGCTGCATTTTTTCCAAAGCTTTTTCCAAAGCTTTACGGCGCTCCATCAACTCTTTAAGCTTTTGCTTTTCTTCAAAGCCAAGCTCCTTTTTCTCCAACATATCACGCCTAAACTCCTCCATGCTTTTGTTCAATTCTTCCACCGCCTTTTGCTGCTCCTCCAAACTCTCCTTAATAGCTGTTCTGTTTTCTTGCTGCATTTCAGACAGTTCCTTTCGGCTGGGAAGTCTGTGCTGCTCCAAAGGGGTGCGGCTGTATTTTCGTCCACCTGCACCGTCGTTGTCCCAAGCCTCAAAATAATACCATAACTCCTGCCCTTCTTCTAAATTGAGGTTTTTGAGCCCAAAGGGAAGCTGGAAATTTACTTGTTGTTGGCCCTTCGGTATGCTGATTTTTTGACGCTCATAAACCGATTTATCCGAATCTTTGGATTGCACTTTATACGCAAAGTATACTTCGGTAATCCCGTAATCATCACTAGCTGATCCATTGAATAACAAGCGATTAAAACTAATCGTATCTTTCCAGGCATCTACCTGAATTTTTGGATAAGCGTCCGCAATTACCGAAACACGATACGCGAAGCTGTCTTGGGCCCGAAAATCCTTATTTTCCGGAACCAATACATAATCAAAACCTTGCATGGCCGTTCGATTGAACCGCAATTTTCCTTGGCTGTCCGGACTGTATTTTTTTGTGGTATCCGGCCATATAACCTCTACCGCATCTGTAGCTTGCCAGTCCATTTCCCAGTCAATCCGCGTGCCTTCGGGCACTACCAATTCGCCCTTATCGTTAACCCATTCGGGCTTTAGGCCCAAATACTTGGGGTAGGTCAAACGCGCCTTAAGTTGCCGAAGCAAAGGTTTTTGCAATACCTGCAAGAGGTATTGCTCACTTCTAAAATCCCCGCTGCTTAAATGAAACGGAACGTTTTGTCCGGGATGAGAAAAAGTAAAGCTAAACATACCGGGACCCGCCGTTTGCATGCGGTACATTCCCGATTCCTGGTGTATATAGAGCTGTTCGGGAACCTCCTTGCCTTCCAAGCGAACATGAAGGGTGAAATCTTCGTGGGCCGCAGTTTTTAATGCCTCATTTTCAATAATAAAACTGAAGGGTGCCGGAGGTAAAAAAGTTTGGTTGTAGGACACTATACGCGTGGTACTTTCCGCAATAATTTGCGGTTTAGCCAGCCACAGCGTCAAAAATGCCAGTAAAACAGGCAAGGTAAACCAAAGAAACCTGCGATTTACCCGAAGGTCGATGGCTTGGGCAAAGGGAACGGTCTGAAGCTTTTGCGTGCGTTGTTCAATGGCCGCCAGCAGCAAAGGCGATGCATGGGCACCTGCGCTATGCTTTAGTTCTAAGGTATTTAAAAGCCTATCGTCTACCTCCTGTCGAAAATGGCGACCGATTAAACGCGCAGCATCCTCATAAGACAGATGTTTGCCTAGGCGATACAAGCCCAACAAGGGTCGCAAAATAAACCAAGCAAAGACACTGATATTGAGGGCAACAAAGGACCAAAAAAGGCCCATGCGCACAAATCCGGAAAATCGACCGAAATATTCTAAAACTGTGATTAACAGAAAGTAGCCTACCAAAAGCCCTAAACCAATAAGCCCACCTCGCAAAAGTTCGTTTAGGTAGAACTTTCGAATAAAAGCATCTAATTTGGTTATAAGTGCGTCTTTCTCCCGCATGTCCTTGATACAAACAAAAAATCGAAGCCAAGGCGAGTTGTTGCAACACCAACCGCCCACCTCAGGCATTGTTAATAACGGAAAAGCCTTGGCATTGTTACAGTTTTTTTAAATCCTTCTTTTTTGGGGCCCTTTCCGGCTTTCGGCTTTAGCTGCCTTGCCAAAAAGGGCAAGCCTAGGCCTTGTCGGGGCTTGCTAAAGCTCCGCCCGCCTCGCCCAAGGCTTGCTCCTTTTTGGCTTCGGCAGGCTACCGCCTCTATCCGGGGGCCGGAATCTTCTTCCAATCCATGTCCATTTTTGGAACTTAACCTGCGGCAGGGATTGCAGCGGATAGCCCACAGTTCCTAAACTTAGGCAGGCTAGGCTTTGGCGGCGACCACAGGAAGCCCCCAAAGCTGTAGTCTGCCTTGGTTTAGGGACGAGGACTATGAGCGGAAAGCCCGGTGCCTCGCCCTTATTTTTTTGGTCTATCTAAATTTTTTACGAGGCGAGGCAGCCGCCCCTTTACTTTCGCTTTTTCCCGGGCTCAATATGCACACCCACATAGATCATGCGGCCAAATACCGGAGCCCAGATGAACCCTGCGTCAAAATTACTGTTGTAGGGATCGTTGGGCTGCACAATGGGGTTGTCTTGAGTGAAATTTCCAAGGTTTTCTCCACCGATATACACTTCAAAAATGCCCAGTTCTTTTCTTATTTGTCCCAAAAACAACACATACCAATCGCTGCGTAGCGGTCGGTTTAGCTCCGGGTCGTTTAGTTCCGGGAGTCGCGAAGGTCCAATAAGCTGGGTAGTAAAGTCAAGAAAAAGACCCCAGGACTCTATTTCGTATCCTAAGCTGGCTAAGCCCCTTTGTTCCGGCACCAAAGGCATTCGGAGGGTTTGGTTGTCAAACGTGCTGTACACTTCTTGCCATTTGTAGCTGAGCCGAAGCTCCAAATGTTCCACGGGGAACAGTGCGGCATTGAGCTGTATGGCCTGGCTCCAAGCGGCTTGTTCGTGCATCTCAATGCTCAGCTGTCCGGGAGTTTCTCGGTTCGCTACCATTTGGCGATCGATCCATGTGCGGAAAATATCTGCCGAGAACTGAGCCTCACGCCCAAACAACCTGGGACTCCATTGAATCCCTCCTCCGGCGCTCCAGCTTTCCTCGGGCTTAAGGTTCGGGTCAATAGTAATGAGCCGCGAGGTGGTAAGCACGCCCAAGCGGTCCGCAAAATAGTTGGGTGTCCTAAAAGCCCGTCCGCCGCTAAGCCTAAAGGCAAGATTTTCTCTGGGACTTGCTTTTAGATGCGCTCTTGGTTGGGGATACCAACCAAAGAGGTTATGATAATCTATTCTTCCACCCAAAACAAACTCCCAAATTGCGTTTGGCTTGAGTGTAATTTCTCCAAAGCCTCCCGGAACCAGCTCGCTTCGTTGTGGATTAAACCCTACAAAATTTTCTTGTACCTCATCCCACATAAAACTTGCACCGGCTTTCCAGGTGTAGCGGGTGTCTCCAATAATGGATTGATAAATGCCGTTGAAGTACAAGGTGTTTTCTTTGCCGGTATAGCTGTTTAAGCCAAAGCCTCCGGACTGATCGTGAAAGGTAAAACTGGTCATGAGTCCAATGCTTTTGTATGGCTTGTTTTTAAAGAAGAAGCCAGTTTTAGCAAAAGCTTCGCCGCGGTAGGTACGCATGCCCACCGGAAATGCCGCGCCCGGAACGCCCGGCGAAAAGGCCTGAAAGTTCCCTCCTTCGATGCGGTGCCCAAAAAAGCGTACACCAAATTGAGATTCCATGTTTTTTCCATTGTATTTCCAACGATGTAGGGCACTTACACTCCTTTTTTTGGGCATATCTAAAAAGGAATCGTTGTTGGCGTCAATGGCCTCATTAAAATAGCTTCCTGTGGCCATGGTGAGGTTAGACCAGCGCGGATTGATGCGCACGGCTTTGTGGACAGATGCTTCTAAGCGTCCCATATGGTTTGCATACACATTTACATACCAATTGGGAGCAGTTTCAGGCTTTTGGAGTTCCAAGTTGATTTGTCCGCTCATGGATTCGAATCCATTTACTGCCGATCCCACGCCTTTTGAAATTTGTATAGACTCCATCCAAGGCCCCGGTACAAAATCCAGCCCTAATCCTGTGGCAAGGCCTCTTAAACTGGGTAACAGTTCTGTGGTTATGGACACGTATCGGCCGTTGAGGCCAAGCATTTGAATGGTTTTAGCGCCGGTTACGGCATCTGTAAAGCCAACATCAACCGTTGCATTGGTTTCGAAAGATTCGGAAAGATTGCAACAGGCCGCTCTTCGCAGTTCACCCGCGCCAATATGTTCAGTGGGCACGGTGTTTACTAGGGACATGCCGCTGCGGAACTTTTGTTCTTCTACATCAAAGGCCTTTAATTGTTCGCGCCGCAAGCGGTGGGTCTGTTGTATTTCGGCTTCTAGGAAGAGTGTGTCTGGAACATAGGCGGGCCCGCCTGCGATTACCTTTAATCGGGTAGCCTTATTGGGAACGCTAAAATTGTATCGGCCTATGGAATCTGTATAAAAGCCTCCTCCGATGCCACCGTTTTCCGGCATTAGCCAAACAATACGTACGGAAGGCAAGCCCAAGCCTGCGCTGTCAACAAAGGTGCCTTTAAACACTTGTCCAAAGGCATTTGGGATTAGAAATAGGGCAAAAATGCTGCCAAAGAATGTTTTCATTTCAAAAGTGTATTACATGGTTTGATGAATCGTTGAAAAACGACGCATCAAATGCGATACACTTGCAGCAGCGATAAGAACCGGAGCGTAGATTCTGCTCCGTCCTTTATTCGTGAAAAATCCTCTGAGAGGGCATGGGAGTAGTTTTTCCCAATAGAAAAATCAAGGGTTCTTGGAGTTTGTCCCAAAAACCCCAAGGCAATCCATTGCTTTACTTCTTTTAGTGGTTTGGGAAGTTCCAGACCCGGCCTCCACCAATTTTTTACTTGGTCGCAGCAATGTTTTTTCCAAACGGGTTCTTTTCGAAGCTCCTTGGTAGTTAGGGACTCTTGTGTATTCCTATCCGAATTGCAACAACCAAGCACCCTGCTTGATAGCTCACATAACTCTGTTTTTTGGCTTTCTACTTCGGAGGAAGAGCAACAGTCAACGAAGCCTTTTTGCTGTGCACATAGCGTACTGTGGCTGTTACCCAAGCCTATTTGAATGCTGTTTTTTGTCCTACAATAGTGGGCATACACCACCTGTCCGGAGGAGCTCCAGACCATGAGTGACAACAGCAACCAAGTACTAGCTTGTTTCCACATACAAGGCTAAATTACGGAAGAGAAAGCACAACCCGGTTGCAAATGTTAGGCTGCGTTTGGCGTTTAGCGCACCAGTAATTTCTGAAAGAAGGCACCTTGTTCGTTGTTAAGCCGCAGCAAATACCAACCGGCAGGCAAAGATTGGATGTTCATGCTGTAGGAAGAAGAGGCAGGAACTTCAAATTTTTTAACTAAAGCACCACGGGCATCGAGCAATTCCAAGTGTCCTCCTAAGGCTGCTTTGCCCGACCACCGAATATGGACCATATCCTTGGCGGGGTTGGGGTACAGCAGCATTCCGGTATTGGGAGCTTGAATGCTATTTTGCGTCAGATTATTTCCGCTTTCGACCAAGGGGTTTCTAAAATTATCTAAGACGTATTGCATAGCAGCGACTTGCTCTTGGGTAAACATGTTCATGCAAGAATCTGCGGCATAGTCCATAAAGTTCTCTATTTGGTCGGGGAAGTCGGTACCTCCCGGGTCTTGGCAGCTGTTTTTCGTAAAGTCACACACTTGGTTGGCGTTGTCGGAAGCCGGAGGAGTATCGTTTAGTCCATCGTCTTCGGTGCAATCTCCGTCGCCCCAAATGTGGCGCAGTCCTAAATAGTGGCCTACTTCATGGGTTAAGGTACGTCCGCGGTTTACCATATCCAGTCCGTTGGCTGTGGCTTGTGGGTTTCTGGGTCCAAATACCGGGAAGTGAACCACCACACCTTGGAGGTTTGTATCGGCAGGAGCTGTTCCAGCGGGCCAGTTGGCCACGTCGCCCACAGGGGGATAAGCATAGCCGAGAACCCCAAACCCTCCGAGAATATTGCATACCCAAATATTGAGGTATTTGTCTGTTGGCCAAGCGTCCTTACCACCGTCTGCAGTTTTCTTAACGTTGTCGGAAAATGGTTCATAGACTCCTAGAAAACCTCCCGGGTTTCCTTGAGTTCTAGTAATTCCTGTGGTAGGGTTTCCGTCCGGATCTAAAGTGGCCAAGAAAAACTCTATACCTGCGTCGCCGGCCACCGGCTTAAATTCGTTTCGGGTAAGCACGGAGTCCGGGTTTGAACGCCTGAAATCTTGGTTCAGCACTTCTATTTGTTGATAAATAAGGGAGTCCGGAATGTTTTCTTCAGGAGCGGTGTAAACTATATGTACCACCACGGGAATTCGGTACAGGGGAGCGGATTTGTTTGGGCCGTTTTGTCGGGCATGGGAATAGGCCTCTTCTTGCCACTGTTTAATCGCTGTGGCTCCCATCGGATTTTCTTGTGCCAAATGCTCTAAAATCTGATGAGACGCACAAGGTTCCTGAGCTTTAAGTACATTTAAACCTGTTGAAAGGAGCAAAAGAACAGAGAAAACGAACTTCATAACTGAAATTTGGATTTAAAATGAGGGGTAACATGAGCAAGCTTGTACGGCTGCTTTTTTGATTTGTTGAATGGCGGCATTTGGACCTTCTATATCTTTAGGAAGAGCCCAAGAGCGCATGAGTAGGGTTTCTTTATCAAAACTTAGAATATCCAATATCCAGGCACCATCCGGTATTTTTTCCAATGAAGGCCAGGATTCAGGCACTTTGCTTTCGTAGCTTGGCGAAGCCATACCTTTACGTTTACGCAAAACTTCTATGGCCAATACTCCGCCAAAAAGACCGTCGGTCACTTCCAGCCCATGAAGCTGCAATTCATAAGCAACCGTGCGAATAAATGCAGTGCTGTCGGCCTTCCATTGGTGATTGGTGAGCGGGTTTGTGAAATTTTCGGGGGAGAAACCCGGCGTTGAAAAGTAAAACTTTTGCTGCACACTCCATGCAAACATGGCATCCCTATGGCAGGCTTGCTTTTTAGAAGCACAGGAAGCAAAGAAACTCCCCAACAATAGAACGAATAGGTACCGGGTCAATTTTGTAGCTTTGCCCCAAAGATAGAATTTACGCAGCGTTCAAAAAAACATCATGAAAGGAATTATTAAGACCAAACACGGCGATATGCATTTGGAATTTTATTCCGAAGACGCCCCCAAAACGGTAGAGAACTTTGTAAATCTTGCTAAGTCAGGGTTTTATGATGGACTTACCTTCCATAGAGTTATACCGGGGTTTGTTGTCCAAGGCGGCTGCCCAAGAGGAGATGGTACCGGAGGTCCGGGCTATAAAATCAAATGCGAAACCACCGGGGGAAACCAATTCCATGACCGGGGTGTGCTTTCCATGGCGCATGCAGGTAAAGATACCGGTGGTTCACAATTTTTTATTGTGCACCAACGAGCTACTACCAGTCATTTGGATGGAGTCCATACCTGCTTTGGTAAAGTTACCGAAGGAGTGAACATCATCGATCAAATTCAAGGAGGTGATGTAATGGAAAAAGTAACCATTATTGAAGAGTAACATGCTGAATGATTTTCCCAGCGTTGTAGTAAAGAAACGCCAAATGGATGATCTCTTGGCTTATGTCATGGATCAAAAACTCACCATTCGTGTAGTGCCTAGAGGTATGGCCGATGAATGGGAAATTACCTTTGAAATAGAAGAAGTGCTTAAGGCGGTCGCTTTAGGTATGTTTTTGAGGGAGTTAAAATTGGAGCTTGCCGGCTTTCAAAT
Source organism: Bacteroidia bacterium (assembly GCA_030427255.1). Taxonomy (GTDB): domain Bacteria; phylum Bacteroidota; class Bacteroidia; order CAIKAF01; family CAIKAF01; genus CAIKAF01. The sequence goes on from JAUHWY010000015.1 coordinate 39,100, forward strand.
GCCCGCACTACCCTCCAAAACAAAAACTAAGAAGCCCTCTAAATCTGCAGCAGAGCAAACAACCGCCCCTGCTTCACCAAAACCCGAACCGGAGGCTGAAAGAGAATCGCCTTCAATCGATAAGGGCCCAGTCGCTCCACAAGCCGACCCGGATCCTGTAAGAGCCTCAAGCTCCGGCCTTTTTCAGGTAGATAATGCCGGCGACGATGAGCCTGATCCGGAAAACATGTTTTAAACCTATTCTGCTTTTTCATTATTTATGAGTGGTCCACACCTTTCTGAACAAGAAGTGATTCGGCGCGAGGCTCTGGCTGAATTGCGTAATTTGGGCATTGACCCTTATCCTCCGGAGGCTTTTCCCATTAGCCATACACCCAAAGAAATTCTAAGTCAATTTAAGGACGAGGAAGCGGAACATTGGACCGAGGTATCCATCGCCGGCCGGCTTATGAGCCGAAGAATTCAAGGCAAGGCATCCTTTGCCGTGCTTATGGACTCGGGAACACGTATTCAGCTTTATTTTAATAGGGACGAAATTTGCCCCGGAGAAGATAAGACACTATACAACACGGTGTTTAAAAAGCTGCTGGACTTAGGAGACATCATTGGAGTTAAAGGCTTTGTTTTTCGAACCAGGGTCGGGGAAATTACGGTACACGTAACCTCATTTACCCTTTTGGCAAAATCTCTGCGCCCTTTGCCCATGGTAAAAACCGACGCAGAAGGAAATACCTACGACGCATTCTCTGACCCCGAATTGCGCCACCGCATGCGCTATGTAGACATGTTGGTGAACGATGGGGTTAAAGACACCTTCATTTTAAGAAGTCGTATCATTTCCTCCATGCGGCGCTTTTTTGACAGCAAAGGCTGGTTGGAAGTAGAAACTCCCGTGCTTCAGGCCATTCATGGCGGTGCAGCAGCTCGGCCCTTCACCACACACCACAACAGTCTGGATATGCCGCTTTATTTGCGGATAGCCAATGAGCTATACCTTAAAAGACTTTTGGTGGGCGGCCTCAACGGTGTGTATGAAATAGGCAAAATGTTCCGAAACGAGGGGATGGATAGAACCCATAACCCGGAGTTTACCTCTATGGAAATCTATGTGGCTTATCAAGATTACCACTGGATGATGACCATGACGGAACAATTGTTAGAAAATATTGCCAAGGAAGTGCTGGGATCAACTCAGGTGGAGTTCGATGGAAAAACCTTGGAATTCAAAGGCCCGTACAAACGAATTAGCCTGTTCGATAGTATTTTAGAGGCCACTGGTGTGGATATTTCTCAAATGGACGAGCAAGCCCTTCGTGAACAATGCAAAGCCTGGCACATTGAGGTAAGCCCCGAAATGGGTAGAGGCAAACTTATCGATGAAATTTTCGGAGAAAAGGTAGAAGCTTCTTTGATTCAACCAACCTTTATTACAGACTACCCGCTTATCATGACACCTCTTGCGAAAAAGCACCGAAATAAAGAGGGTTTAGTGGAACGATTTGAGCTGTTCATCAACGGTAAGGAAGTTGCCAATGCCTATTCCGAGCTCAACGACCCCATAGATCAGCGCCAACGCTTCCAAGACCAACTGGAATTAGCCAATCGAGGTGACGAAGATGCCATGGCACTAGACGAAGATTTCCTGCGTGCACTCGAATATGGCATGCCTCCTGCCTCAGGGCTTGGTATTGGTATCGATCGCTTGGTTATGATGCTCACCGGCCACCGAAGCATTCAAGAGGTCTTGTTTTTCCCTCAAATGCGACCGCAAAAGGATGCCTAGGCCGCACCAATTTGTTTTTGCCTCGCTTTTTTCTATAGCCGGGTTAAACGCTCAGCAATTGTGGCAACCTAAGCCCGAGGCTGACCTGTTTGTGCAAACAGGCCCGGAAAAATCCTCCGTTTGGTTGGGGCTTTATGACAACAAACAAGCGTTTAGACCTCTAAGTTGGGTGCCCGTGGTAGCTACCAATGCCTCAAATGTTCAAAAGGTGTTCTTTTTGGAAAAAAGGCTGTGCTTAATTTCCTACGACAGACCATGGATAGAGGTTACCGAATGCTTTAATGTTGATTCTTTGTACCATGCCCGCTGGAACAGAACAACCCGTGTAGACATTGCCGCCCAAGCCTTTATGTCGCTTGCAAAAACCACAACTCCGGAGGAGCGTTGGCAAATCATAGATGGCTACCACCAAGACCTCACAGACCCTCGTTTGAGGCAAATGGGCTTTTCTGAACTTCCTATGCTCTTGCAGCCACTCAAAATTTCCGGTTTTAAAGACAGCTTGGCAACTAGTCCGGAGGTCAAACGTTTAGGAAAGTTTTTTGCTTCAGACGCCGGAAAAAGCCTGCTCACCTTTAGAAGGGACACGCAAGCCCAAGATTTTCTTAATCAAATTCCCGGGGTAAGTCTGGCCGACCTGCATTTGGGCTTTAAATGGTATGCCTTGGAGCGTTTAGCACAAAAGGATACGCATACCGCCTTAATGCTGCTTAGCCGCTTAGAACGATCTACGCCCAACGATCAATGGGTCAAAGCAGCGCTTGCAAGGATTTACCAAACGCATGGCGTTGATCGTTAAGTATTCTATCTCTTTTTGCCCCAACGAAATACTCCTGCCTCTAAAAGCTAACCCAACTCAGAGGGTCAACCGGCAAGCCTTCGTACCAAACCTCAAAATGCATGTGGTGGCCGCTGCTGAGATCACCCGAATTGCCGACAATACCAATGGGTTCACCGGCACGAACAAAAGCGCCTTGCTTTTTAAGCATAACGGCATTGTGCTTGTAAACGGTAACCAAGTTAAACCCATGTTGAACCACCAAGGTATAGCCTGATTCAAAACTCCAATCGGCATAAATAACCGTGCCGTCTAACATGGATTTTACCGCTTCGTTTCGCTCGGTAGAAACATCTACACCATAATGGGATTTCCGCAGGTCAAAACTATCGGTAACCCAACCTTTGGCAGGAGGAAAGGGCAAGGCATCGGGTAGGCTTTTCGGACGTTCGGCTTTACCTACCGGCATAAATAAATCTTGCGATTCCATTTCAAGACGAAGAAGGGAGTCCTCCGGTGACCTTCGATAGGAAGCAAGTTCCTGGGAAACAGAATCCTGAGAGGGAGGCAAATAGTCGGGGAGCTTTTCCCCTTTCAACACCTTTTGAAGGTTAATTAGCATTAAATCTCTGCTGTCTAAGGCATCGGCCAAAGAGTCGGTTTTGTATTCCAACTCAAGGGTTTTTAATTTAAGTGCAGGGTCTGAATAGCCCGGAATATATTCTCTAAGTCCGGTAAACGCTACCAAATAAATGGTTAGTAAAACCATAACTATAATGATGGACGAAAATAGAACCACCAGCTTTAGAAAGGAAAGGCGAAACGACCGTTTAAAGCCAAAGTCGGCCTCATCCAATACCTGAATTCTGTAATGGTGCCTACCCCTTGAAACCAACGATTTCAGCCTGTTCAACAGAGCCCTTGCCATAGCTTGCAAGTTACGGATTCATGCCCAAACCTTTGTGCCTTCGGTACAGTTGCGGCAAATATCGATTTCACTTCGCGAAACCAGCAACCGATTGCGAAAGGATTCATAAGGCTTGTCGTACCAGATCTTATCTAAGCTTTGCGATTGAATATCGCCCAAAACATGGCTGGCATCTTTGTCAAAGCAACAAGGAACTACCTTGCCATCCCAAGTAAGGACGCATCCGCTCCACATCCGCCAACACTGGTTCAACAGCTTATTTCGAATGCGAAACCGGCCATCCGGCCCTTTCTCATAACGGCTAAACTCAGGCTCATCCGGAATTAAATGATGGTCGGTGTCCGGATCATATACCTGCGCCGTTTTAAAAACCACCCGATCTGCACCGGCCTCAAGTGCCAATCGTTTTACCTCAAAGCGTTCATGCAAAGAGGGCTTCAACAGCAAATGCTGAACCACAATTTCCGGAAATTGCTTCCTTTTGCTCCTGCGAGCCTCTGCTACATGCTTTATGCCTTGGAGCACTTTTTCTAATTTTCCTCCTATGCGGTAGGCCGCATAATGCTCTTGACTTGCACCATCCATGCTAATGATTAAGCGGTGCAAGCCCGAATCTACAACACGCACAGAGGTTTCTTTGCTTAAATAATGTGCATTTGTACTGGTGGCCACAAAAATACGTCGAGAAGAAGCCTCCTTAACCAAATCCAAAAAACGGGGGTGCAAAAAGGGCTCTCCCTGAAAGTAAAAATTCAAATACTGAATGTGCCAGGCCGACTCGTCCATAAACTTCCGAAACAGATCTTGAGAAAGCATACCGGTGGGCCGACTAAAGGACCTCAGCCCTGAAGGACATTCCGGGCAGCGCAAATTGCAAGAGGTTGTTGGCTCCACCGAAACCGAAAAGGGCAATCCAGCCATTTGTGACTTTCCGGAAGCCAAACTTTTGCGGTAGCTACGGTATATCCGCCACATGTTGTGTATCCGCCGGGCATCGGATTGAGCCAGCATTTTTCCAAACGAAGGCAAGCCAAATTTACTCGCTAGTTTTAGGCGCATGGCTTAAGAGTCCTCTTCGTTTTTGCGCGTTTTGCTCAATAATTGCTCAATTCGGTCGGCATAGGCCGCTGAATCGTCATGAAAAAAATGCAAATCCGGTACAATCCGCAAGCTTTTGCCCAGCGATTGCCCCACCGAATAACGAATTTTGCTCTTGCTGTCTTCTATGTGTTGAAGGCTTTCCTCAGCACTGCCTCCCCCCATCAAACTGAGGTACACACGGGCTATAGATAAATCCGGAGATACCCGAACTTGGGTAACCGAAACCATTCCCCCTTTAGCAAAATCTCTGCCGTGCCGTATAAAATAGTCGGCCAATTCCCGCTGAACCAAACGTGCTACTTTTTGCTGCCTAGTGCTTTCCATACCTTCAAAAATACGGTCTTTTTCTACACCACCATATCAACTAACTTTAGGCCATGCAAAGGCTCTTAATTTTCGCTTCCGGAAATGGCTCTACCGCACAGGCTATTTTGGACTACCTAAAACCCAATCCGCAAATTGAGGTAATTGCCATTGCCTGCCCCAATCCAAAGGCATTTGTAGTGCAAAGAGCCATAAAATCAAACGTTTCAACTTTAATTTTTAGTCGAGACGAATTTTTAAATGACACTTCCTTTAAAAATAGGATCTTAGATTACAATTTAGACCTAATTGTGCTGGCCGGATTTATGTGGCTTGTTCCTCAATGGCTTATTGACTTGTTCCCCAACCGCATGTTGAATATTCATCCGGCACTGTTGCCAAAATTTGGCGGCAAAGGCATGTTTGGAGACAAGGTCCACCAAGCCGTTTTGGATTCCAAGGAGGCCATGTCCGGCACCACCATTCATTTAGTAAACGAACGTTACGACGAGGGCCAAATCCTTTGTTCCTTTTTTTGTCCGGTTCCCCCGGAACGTAGCCTAGAATCGCTGCGCCATTCGGTTCAAGCCTTAGAGAAATATTGGTACCCTAGAGTCATTGAGTGGTACGCCTCTCAAGTGTCTACATTAGCTTAGTGGTTTGTTTTTTGGGGCGCCTATTCCCGCTCTCAGCTTTAGTTTTTCTTGCAAAGTCAAGTCGGCCTAAGGCGTACAGGGTCTTCCGGCCGAGCCGTAAGCCGCTGCCGCCAAGGCCGTCTAAGCCTTTGCATAGAAAAAGCTATCGCTTCCATCGGGGGCGCAAACCCCGCTCCGAATAATCCCTTATCGTTCTTTTTAAGAACCCCTTCTTTCCAATTCCTTAACCAACTTTTCCTCGTGGCTTTCTCTATACCCGCTAAAATCGGAGGCTTGGAAGGGCTCGCCGGTTGTACCAACCAACAAATCGCTTACGTAGTCTTGTCCTCGTTCGTTCCAACCGTTCCGCCAGGCCATAAGGGTGTCATCTCCCAATCGCTCCACCTGATAGATCACCAAAACCGTATCCATAAAGCGGTCGCTTTTTCGATAGGCAAAAAAGGGCATGGGAAGAGGCAAGGCTTGGTGTACTAAAGTGCCTTCCCCCGGATTGAAACTAAAATGGGCCAAGCCGGATCGGACATCCTCTGAATTTGCTACGCGTCCTTCCAATGCCGGGGTTTCTAAAAGTTCTTCCACCGACATGGGTGGCAAGGGCTTGTTTCGTTCTTTTGCTTGTGCACTATCGGCTATATTTTGAGGTTGATCCGCGGACTTAGGGGATTCTCCACAGGAGGCCAAAATGATCCATGCTCCGAAACCTATCAGCGCTGATTTTTTCCAACTCATACCAAAAGATTAAAGTCCAATTGCCGTCGTTCTAAATCGGCGCGTTTTACCACAATGTCTACCTCATCTCCTAATCGGTATTCCAAGCCTGTTTTGCTGCCTCGAACACAATACTGCTTTTCGTCGAAATAAAAATAATCCTGCTCTAAATCCCTTAGCCGAATCATTCCTTCGCATTTATTCTCTTTTATCTCTACAAATATACCCCACTCTGTTACTCCTGAAATTACTCCTTTGAACGATTCACCCAAATGCATTTTCATATACTCTACCTGTTTGTATTTGGTAGATGCTCGTTCGGCTTCGGCTGCTTTGCGTTCCATTTCTGAGGAATGCTTGCATTGCGCTTCCAGGGGGTCTTTTGCTTGGCTGGGCGCCTCGGCAAGATAGGCTGCCAGCAGGCGATGCACCATTACATCGGGCCACCGTCGTATGGGAGAGGTAAAGTGGGTGTAGTAGTCAAATGCCAAACCGTAGTGCCCTACATTTTGGGTTGTATACACCGCCTTTGCCATACTTCGAATGGCCAAGGTTTGAATCATATTTTGCTCCGGCTTTCCCTGCACCTCATCCAATAGTCGATTCAGGCTTTTGGAAATAGTTCGCGGATGACTCAAGTCTATTTTATAGCCAAAAGTGCCTATAAAACGTTTGAACTCCTTGAGCTTTTCCAAATCCGGGCTGTCGTGCACTCGATACACAAAGTTTTTTGGACTAGCTTGTTTGCCCTTGGGTTGGCCTATAAACTCGGCCACCTTTTTGTTGGCCAACAACATGAACTCCTCAATCAAATGATTGGCCTCTTTACTTTCTTTAAAATAAATACCCAGAGGCTTTCCATCTTCATCTAGGCGGAATTTAACCTCGCTTTGCTCCACCCTCAATGCGCCATGTTGGAATCGATCTTTGCGCAAGCGTAAGGCCATTTCGTGCAAATGCAGTAAGTCCTTTGCGTCAATTTTTAGCGCCGAACCTTCTTTACCTTCAATTATTTGCTGAGCCTCCTCATAAGTAAACCGTTGGTCCGAATGAATTACGGTTCTTCCAATCCATACTTTTTTCACTTCTGCCAAAGCGTTCATGTGAAATACGGCGGAAAAGCAAAGCTTGTCTTCGTGTGGCCTTAGGCTGCATAGACCGTTTGATAGCTTTTCAGGAAGCATAGGAATCACCCGATCTACCAAATACACCGAGGTTGCCCTTTGCTTGGCTTCTTTGTCGAGTAAGCTTCCGGGTTCAATATAGTGCGACACATCGGCAATATGAACGCCTACTTCCCAAAGCCCCTCTTCCAGTAAGCGAATAGAAAGGGCATCGTCAAAGTCTTTGGCATCCTCCGGGTCAATGGTAAAGGTCGGAACGGCCCTAAGGTCCAGCCTCCGCTCAATTTCTTTAGAATCAATGCGGTCTGGAATGGCTTCCGCTTCTGCTTCCACTTCCTTAGGAAAGGATAAAGGAAACCCAAACTCAGCAAGAATAGCATGCATTTCGGTTTCATTCTCCCCGGGTTTACCTAACACTTCTGCAACCTTTCCTACGGGGTTTTTCCCTTCCTGTCCCCATTCGATAATGTCAACCAATACTTTGTCGCCGTGATTGGCCCCATGAATATAGCGTGGGGGAATAAACACATGTTGGGGCATTTTATCGCTGTCGGGAATCAGAAATGCAAATTGTTCGTTCTTTTCCAAGACACCAACAAAGCTCGATTTTGCCCTTTCCAATACTTCCAGGATTTCTCCTTCCAGTTTTCCTCTTCGTTTTCTGGCAGCTATAAAAACCTTAACGGTATCTCCATGCAAAGCGGACCGAAGCTTACGAGAGGGGATGTATATATCTTCTTCCGTAGCATCCGAAATAACATATGCGTTTCCGCTTTGCAACATGGCCACTCGGCCCTCTGCAGTGCCCCGCTCACCCTTATACAGATATTTTCCGCGGCCGTCGTGATCCAAAAGCTCTTCATTTTCCAGTGCATCTAAGCATTCTTGAACCAGCAACCTATTGTATTGATCTCCTGGATCTATACCCAAACGTGCAGCAACCTGTTTGTGATTCCAGGCCTTGCCCGGGTTTTCTTGAAAAATCGTTCGGATTTCCTTCAATAGGCTTTTGCGCACCTTTTTCAGGCGCATACCTACTTTCTTTTTCTTTTTTGGCATAGTTGCCTAAAAGTAGCTATAAATCCCGAACAGACCGAAAGAAGCTATTTGGATAGGCTTTAACCCCGAGGTTTTAATCCAAGTACATTACTTGTTTCACGGCCCGCACAATACGACCGGCATTTGGCAAAAAGGCATCAACCATGGTTGGTGCATAGGCTAGGGGAGTGTCAGCTCCATTTACCCTAAGCGCAGGAGCATCTAAATAGTCGAAGGCGTTTTGCTGCACATGGAAAACTACTTCGGTAGAAATATTCCCCAAAGGCCAGCTCTCTTCAACACAAACCAAACGGTTGGTTTTTCGCACCGAAGCAACAACGGAGGCGTAATCGATGGGCCGAATGGTTCTAAGGTCAATAATTTCAGCTTCAATGCCTTCTTTTGCTAGTGCTTCAGCAGCTTCTTGTGCAGCCTTAATTATTTTTCCGTAGCTAACGATAGTAACATCCTTTCCTTCTCGGTCAACTCTCGCTTTACCAATAGGGTAAAGATATTCTTCCTCAGGAACCAAGCCCTTATCCCCATACATTTGCTCCGACTCCATAAAGATAACAGGGTCGTTATCGCGTATGGCCGTTTTAAGCAAACCTTTGGCATCGTTTGGATTGGAAGGAACAACCACCTTAAGTCCCGGAGTGTTGGCATACCATGAATCAAAAGACTGTCCATGGGTCGCGGCCAATTGTCCTGCAGAACCGGTAGGCCCGCGAAAAACAATGGGAACATTTACTTGCCCGCCGGACATTTGATACATTTTGGCAGCATTGTTAATAATTTGGTCAATGGCTACCAAGGAAAAATTAAAGGTCATGAACTCAATGATGGGCCTCAAGCCGTTCATGGCAGCTCCTACACCTATACCTGCAAATCCTAGCTCGGAAATGGGGGTGTCGATTACCCGTTTAGGCCCAAATTCATCCAACATGCCTTGGCTTACCTTGTAAGCACCATTATATTCAGCCACCTCTTCTCCCATCAAAAAAATGGAAGAATCGCGGCGCATTTCTTCGGTCATGGCCTCTCTTAAGGCCTCACGGAATTGTAATTCTTTCATGATAGCGGACTGTCTAAACTGCACTCAGCGGGGCAAAAGTACATAATTCTAAGCGTAATCTTGAGTTTCCGGATTCCCAAGAAAATGGACGTAACGAATCCATGTAAAATAAGCCCAAGGAGAAAGTATACCTGCCTTTTTTCCAAATACCCCTCCTCTTGTTCCTTAGCGCCGTAGGCCCCTTAGAATTTGTTCCGTTTGTTTCAAACAAAAGCGCAAAGCAAGCTGTTTCCACGTGTAAGGAGTTTCCCTATTTTATGTCTATTTTTGCAGGCGTTTAGGGCGAAATTCATTGTAAAGCAAAAAGAATTATGAATATACTGGTTTGTATTTCTAAGGTGCCGGACACCACTACCAAAATCCGCTTCCTATCCGACGCTTCCGGGCTTGATACCAACGGGGTAACTTGGATCGTAAACCCTTCTGACGAGTGGTATGCCTTAGTGCGGGCTCTAGAACTAAAAGAAGCTGCAGGCTCCGGAAAGGTAACCATCATTACCGTTGGAGGGGCAGAAGATGACCCCATTATTCGTAAGGCTCTAGCCGTTGGTGCCGATGAAGCAGTTCGCATCGATGCGCCTGCGCACGATGCCGCTTTCGTGGCCAAACAAATTGCCGCTTGGGTTAAAGAGAATCCGGTCGATTTTATCTTAACAGGAAAGGAAACCATCGACTATAATGGCTCTGTAATGGGGGGTATGCTTGCCGCTCATTTGGATGTGCCCTATGTTGCTTTGGTCGAAAAGCTCGAAAAGTCTGGAAATACAACCCATATGCACCGCGACATTGGTGGAGGAACCGAAGAAGTGGAAGTGGAAGGCATGTTTGTAGCTTCTGCTACTAAAGGTTTAGCGGAACAGCGCATTCCCAACATGAGAGGAATTATGGCCGCTCGAACAAAGCCCATTCATGTAACCGCTCCTGTAGATGCTCAGCCGGGTGTTAAATTCAAAAACTACAGCCTCCCACCCGAAAAGGGAGCTTGTAAAATGATTGACCCGGACAATATGGACGAACTGGTGCGCCTTCTGAACCAAGAAGCCAAAGTCCTCTGAATTTATTAATGCATTAAATGTCTTTGTATGGCAACTATAGTATTTGTTGATTCCTTTAAAGGTCACATAAAAAAATCTGCTTTCGAGTCACTTACCTATGCCAAGAAAGCACAACCCGGCCAAGAAATTATTGCCCTCGTTGCCGGAGATGTTCCACAAGATGAACTTGAGGCTTTAGGTCAATACGGCGCATCCAAGGTATGGCATGCAAATGGACCGGCTTATCAAGACTTTGACAGCGAAATCCAAGGGAAAACCCTTGCCAAAGCGGCAGAAAAGGCAAACGCTAACTTGGTGATTCTTCCTTTTGACCATACCGGAAAGTCTATTGCGCCTATTGTTGCAGTAGCCATGAATGCCGGACTGGTTTCAGGAGCCACTTCTTTGCCCGATACCTCTAACGGCTTTACCGTAAAGGTGAATGTATTTTCAGGAAAGGCTTTGGCCGAAGTAGAAGTGCTTACCGAGTCGAAAGTAATTACGGTGAACCCCAACAGCATTCCTGTTGAAAAAGAAGAGGGCGCCGCTCAAGTGGAGTCCTTCGATCCCGGATTAAATATTAGCCCAAGAGTTCGTGTAAAGGCCGTGCATAAAAACACCGATGAAATACCCCTCCCTGAAGCCGAGCGGGTGGTGTCTGCCGGTCGTGGACTCAAAGGCCCCGAAAATTGGGGGATTGTTGAGGATTTGGCCAAAACCTTAGACGCAGCCACGGCTTGTTCTCGTCCGGTATCCGACATTGGTTGGAGACCACATCATGAGCACGTGGGGCAAACCGGTATAACCATTCGCCCTAATTTGTATATCGCTGCCGGTATTTCAGGTGCCATTCAACATTTGGCGGGAGTAAATGGCTCTAAAACCATAGTGGTAATCAATACCGACCCCGAAGCTCCCTTCTTTAAGGCCGCAGACTATGGGGTGGTTGGAGACGCTTTTGAGGTGCTTCCTAAACTCAACGAAGCGGTACGCAAGTTTAAAGAGGCCTCGGCCTAAGGATGAACCAGGTGCCCTTGGCACTTAAAAACCCCACGGATTGGAGCGCATGAACAAAATTCCACTCGAAATCATAGGCTTGTCCTACAGCCAAACCCAAACCGGCGCTTATGCCTTGGTGTTGGGCGAAAAGGACGGAAAGCGCAGACTGCCTATCATTATTGGCAGTTTTGAGGCTCAAGCCATTGCCATCGAAATGGAAAAAATGGTGCCTACCAGACCGCTAACCCACGACCTCTTTAAAAAATTCGCAGATTCCTTTAATGTGCGCATCAAAGAAGTGGTGGTATACAACCTGTTGGAGGGAATCTTTTATGCCAAAGTTATTTGCGAAGATGGGGTTCGCGAAGTCGAAATTGACTCCCGCACCTCCGATGCCATCGCCTTGGCCGTGCGTTTTGATTGCCCAATCTTTACCTATGAGTTCATTCTTTCCTCAGCAGGCATCGTAATTCCTGAAGAAGATGATGTTGCGCAAGAAGACCAGCCTAAGGCAGAACAGGCTTCAGAAAAACCCGAAGGGCCCGGCTACGAGAAAATGTCTTTACAACAGTTGGAGCTATTGCTCGATAAAAGCATTGAGGAAGAAGCTTACGAAAAGGCCTCTAAAATTCGAGATGAAATCAATCGCCGTAAAAAGGACTCTTAGTTCTATTCTAAACTAAGCTCTTTTTCCAGGGCATCAGCCAGTAAGCGGTTGTCTGCCAGACGGGGCACCTTGTTTTGGCCACCAAGTTTGCCAATAGATTTCATGTAACGCTGGAAACCGCCTTGGGCTACTTTTCTTAATACCATGGGTCTGAGTATTTTCCCCTCAATCAAGTCTTTGTAATAGCTGTTGCGGGTGCAAAGGGCCTGATCAATTTCAGCACAAAAGGCCTCTAAATGGGCAGGTTCCTGTTCAAACTCCACCCACCATTCGTGGTAGGGAAGTCCACCTTCTTTGGGAGAAACACAAGGTGCCACATGAAACTCCACTACTTGCCCGCCATGCCGAAGTAATGCTTGCTCTATGGCTCCATCAACCTCTTCGGAAATGACATGCTCGCCAAAGGCTGAAATGAAATGTTTGGTCCGGCCGGTTACTACAATGCGGTAAGGCGAAAGACTTACAAAACGTACGGTGTCTCCTATTAAATAGCCCCAAAGTCCGGCATTTGTATTAAGAACGATAGCATAATTGACGCCTATCTGCACTTCTGAAAGAGAAATACGCGGTGGATTTGGTTCCATAAGGCGGCTCAGCTCTACAAACTCGTAAAAAATGCCGGCATGGCTTTGAAGTAACAAACCCTCTTGGTCTTGCCGATCTTGAAATGCGATGAACCCTTCGCTCGCCGGATAGGTTTCAATGGTGTGCACTCCTGCGCCCAAAGCAGCCTCGAAACGTGCACGGTAGGGCGCATAATTTACCCCGCCATATACGTAAAGCTGTAAGTTGGGAAAAACCTCTTTTACATTTGCTTTACCGCTTATTTCCAATAGCCGGTCAAAATACATTTGCACCCAAGATGGGATGCCTCCTATAAGTCGCAAATCTTGGCCTTGCGTTTCTTTTAGAATGGCTTCGAGCTTGGTTTCCCAATCTTCTATACAGTTTACCTCCCAACTTGGCAGCTGGTTTTTCTTAACATAAGAGGGGATATGATGGTTTACTATGCCGCTCAAACGTCCTGTTGGAATGCCGTGGCGTTCTTCCAACTCGGGACTGCCCGACAAAAAAATCATTCGGCCGTCAAAAGCCGCTGCATTTCCTGTTTCGGCAACATAGCAAAAAACGGCATTTCGTGCACTACCCACGTGGTAGGGCAAGGAGTCTTTACTAATAGGAATGAGCTTGGTTCCTGACGTGGTTCCGGATGTTTTGGCAAAATAAGCCGGCTTTCCGGGCCATAATACGTCCTTTTCTCCTGCACAAATTCGATCCACCCAAGGACGCATCTGCTCATAGTCACCAAGAGGAACAGCTTGCGTGAATTCTTTATAGCTGCTTACTTGGTCAAGCTTATGCGCCCTTCCAAAAGCAGTATGCTGCCCTTTGTTTATAAGCTGCTTAAATACTTTTTGTTGGCCTTCTACAGGTTGTTCGGCCCAAGCGCGAATGCGCTTTTCCATCCACCGTGCATAGGGCCGAATGAGGCTAGCTTTCCAGCCCATAAGCAATGGTGTTTATTGGTCTTGTTCCGGGCGGTACACGCCTTTGTCGTTGGCCATTCCGTCTTTAACCATACGACTTACCCAGTACACCATGAGGCCGGATCCGACCAAAATCATAAGCCAGTTGAAATTCATGCCGGCGGCTTCGATGAATTGAAACGACCATTTAATGGCGTTTCCAAGAGGAATAAATAACCAATCCATGTGCTAGGTATTTGTGCAAAGATAGGCATGTATGGGGAATTTCCATGGGTTGCCGCAACCTCTAGCCCCTTTTTTGTGTCTATGGTATAAAAGACTGTATATTTGAACTAAACTTACGTTTCTTATGAAAAATTGCTACTTATTTTGTGGAATGCTGGCCGCTTCAGCAGCTTTGCAGGCACAAATCACCATCACTTCCTCCGATTTTGGAAATATTGGTGACCAGTTCTTTGTGGGACAAGACCCCAACCCTACCGTAACTCCGGGAAACGCCGGGGCAAATCAAACCTGGAACTTTACCGGCTTGGTTACCTCCAGCTTAGATACCATTTATTTTTTAGACCCGGCAACGGTTCCACCGGCTGCTGCTGTTAGCGGTGTGAATTTGGTTACCGAATCCAACGAAGGTTATTTCTTTTTGGAACGTAATTCTTCCGGCGTGTACACCCGTGGTGTAGCCAGCACATTTAATGGTGTGCCCGTTCTAGCCGAATATACTCCGGCCCAGGATTTGTTGCCTTTCCCGTCCACTTTTGGAGATAGTTTCAGCTCCACTTCAGCCTTTTCCACTACCGTGTTTTTAGGCTTGGACACCAGTGCATTTGGATGCCAAATTCAGTTGGACTCCATTCGCCTGAACCGTCAATCTACGCTTACCACCAATTTTGATGCAGAAGGTACGGTGCAACTGCCCATGGAAAACATCCAGGCCTTGAGGGCTTATTCCGTAGATGCTTCCACAGACTCTATTTTTATTTATGCGCCCAATGCGGTAAGCTGCCCTCCTTTTGTAAACATTCCTCAAGGATGGAGCCTGATGCCCGACTTCTTAGCCCAATCCATTGGCTTGCCCGGAGGTAGTTATACCCAAAACACCGAGGTGTATACTTGGTATGCCAACAACGAAAATTTTGGTGTAGTAGCTATGCGTATGGACGGTCAAGGAGGTGTAGAAAGCGTATTGTTTAAGAGCGATGCCAGCCAATTGTCTATAGACCAAACGAGCGAATCTACCTTGAATATTTTCCCCAACCCTGTACAAGGTAGCAGCCTAGCCATTGAAGGTGCTGAAGCCGGAGATGAAGTACTGCTTATGGACATGACAGGGCGGGTTGTTGTACGTCAAAGCCTGGATAACAACCAAGTTTCTGTAGAAGGTCTTACTTCTGGTATGTATCAATTGCAATTGATGCGCAACCAACAATTGGTAGGCCAACAAAAAATTGTGGTACAGCAATAATTTAGTTGTCCATGCCGACCTTTAGTCGGTGAGGAAAAAGATGGAATACTGAAAAAGAAGCTTTCCTAAACTTTTCCCTCCTTCTAGATTAAGGCAGAAAAGGTAAAATGAAAGATTCCGGAGCTCCTTGGGTTCCGGAATTTTTTTTTGGAAGACCGGCGCAGGGATGGCGCGGAAAGCCCACAAAACCAAGGCCTAGGGCTGCGTGGAGCGAGGAGGCGGTCCCGATCCTTCGGGAAAGCCACCGGAGCCCCGCATGCCCTTTGCCTTGGTTTGAGGACTTGCAGCAACAGCCCGTTTGCGCCCCAAAAAAACCAAAGCCATGGCTTCTGACACAGCTTTTGCCGCAAAATCCCCGAATAGCCCTACCTTTGCAAACTAATTTGCCTTAGGGCTTCAAACCGTTCCCGAATGGGTGTATTGATTCAAGTTGCGCAGTTTTTTCTTTGCCTTTCGCTGCTCATCATTTTGCATGAAGGTGGACACTACCTTGCCGCTCGTCTGTTCAAGACTAGGGTAGAAAAATTTTATTTGTTTTTCGACTTTCTGTTTCCCTTTCCCAATTTGGCCAACTTTAGCCTCTTTAAGTTTAAGAAAGGGGATACTACCTACGGTTTGGGTTGGTTCCCCATGGGTGGATACGTTAAAATTGCCGGTATGGCAGACGAGTCGAACGATAAGGAAGCGCTCAAACAGCCGCCGCAGCCCTGGGAGTACCGCGCAAAACCGGCCTGGCAAAGGCTCATAATTATTTTGGGGGGCATTATTGTGAATCTCTTTGTGGGCTTCTTTTTGTTTGCCATGGTATTTTGGGTGTATGGCGAAACCCGCTTAAATCCTGCAAAAATGCCTTATGGCATGCACTTTTCAGACTCTAGCTTGCTGGACGAAGGTTTGCGTCAAGGCGATTTGATTGTGGCCTTGGATGGAGAGCCGGTGCAAGACTATGCCTCTATTGGCCGCGAATTGCTTTTGGAAGATGTGCAACAAATGCAGGTGCTTAGAGAGGGAGCGTCTTTGAATTTTGAGGTGACCGAACTCTTTAGAAATAAGGTGCTTCGGGCCTCCGGTAATGGCCCCTTTTTGGAGCCTCGCCTGCCTGCCGTTATTGATACGGTCTTGCCCGAAACCCCCGCAGCTCTTGCCGGTATACAAAAGGGAGATGAAATTTTGCAGTTGGACAGCAACACCATAGAAAGCTTCCAGGATTTTCAGGCCGGGATAGGTCAGCAAGCCAATACAGAATTTGCTTTGATGCTGTTGCGCGGTTCGGATACCTTGGCAATGCAACTCACCACTAACGAGGAGGGCATGATAGGAGTGGCTCCTCCCATGGGCAAACGTCTGGAGGATTTTGGTTTTGAAATAGAAGAGGTAAACTACAGTTTAGGAGAGGCTATACCGGCCGGCTTAAGCCTGGCAGCTCGGACCATTGGCGACCAAGTGCGTCAGTTTAGTTTGATTTTTAACCCATCGACAGGTGCATACAAGCAGGTAGGCGGTTTTGCACGTTTTACCCAGCTGTTCCCTCAAACCTGGTCGTGGCAGGCCTTTTGGAAGCTAACCGCCATAGTTTCGCTTATTTTGGCCTTTATGAATTTCTTGCCCATTCCTATGTTGGATGGGGGCTATATGGTGTTTATTTTGTATGAAATGGTAGCCGGAAAGCCTCCGGGAGAAAAGTTTATGGAACGTGCCAATACCGTTGGATTTATTATCATTTTGGCATTGTTGATTTTTGCAAACCTAAACGACATTATCCGATAGCTTATGAATATTCAAGACGCACTCAAAGTTTTGGGACTGGAAACAAAGGAGTTGAACTTTGGGGTTTCCATAGGTAACGAGTCGGTGTTGGGGGCTGGACCCACCATTGCCAGCCACAGCCCGGTAGATGGGAACCTTATTGCTCGCTGTGGCTCAGCCAATCGACAAGATTTTGATTTTGTAGTAGCTAAGAGTAGAGAAGCGTTTGCCGCATGGCGCAGCTGGCCTGCTCCCGCACGAGGAGAGGTGGTTCGAGCTTTTGGGAATGCGTTACGCGAAAAGAAGGCCGCTTTGGGTGCTTTGGTTTCCTTCGAAATGGGAAAGTCATACCAAGAAGGCTTGGGCGAGGTTCAAGAAATGATTGACATTTGCGACTTTGCGGTTGGTTTGTCGCGCCAGCTATACGGCCTTACCATTCATAGCGAGAGGCCCAACCACCGCATGTTTGAGCAATGGCACCCGCTGGGTCCTGTGGGCATTATTACTGCTTTTAATTTTCCGGTAGCCGTTTGGGCTTGGAATACAGCATTGGCTTGGGTTTGTGGCGACACCACCATTTGGAAACCCTCCGAAAAGGTGCCTTTATGCGGGGTGGCATGTCAAAAAATTGCTGCAGACGTGTTTAAGCAACACCAGGTGCCCGAAGGGGTTTCTTGTTTGGTGCAAGGCGATAGAGAAGTAGGAGAGTGGATCGCACAAAGTCCCGCCATACCTTTAGTGAGCGCTACCGGATCGACCCGCATGGGCCGTCAGGTAGGCCAAGTGGTTGCCGGTCGTTTGGGCCGCAGCTTGTTGGAGTTAGGTGGCAACAACGCCTTAATTGTAAGCGAAGAAGCCGACCTGGATTTGGCCATTCGTGCGGTAGTCTTTGGCGCCGTAGGTACCGCCGGTCAACGCTGCACCAGCACCCGTCGCGTAATTATTCAGAACAAGGTGTACGATCAGTTTGTGGAGCGCCTTCAAAAAGCCTACAGCAGCGTGCGCATTGGCGATCCCTTAGACGAGAACAACCACATGGGGCCTTTGATTGATACACAAGCGGTAGACATGTATTTGAAGGCCATAGAGTCTGTGAAGCAAGAAGGAGGCAAAGAGTTGATTGCCGGAGGTAAAATGCAGGGGGATGCCTATGCATCAGGCTGCTATGTAAAACCTTGCGTGATTGAGGCCAAGCCGGAGTACCAAACCGTTCAGAACGAAACCTTTGCACCTATTTTGTACCTCTTGCGTTACGAAAGTATCCAAGAGGCCATCGATATTCAAAATGCCGTTCCTCAAGGACTTTCATCGGCCATTTTTACCCGAAACTTGTTGGAGTCTGAGGCCTTTTTGTCGGCTTCCGGCTCAGATTGCGGCATTGCCAATGTCAACTTAGGTACCAGCGGCGCCGAAATCGGTGGCGCTTTTGGAGGAGAAAAGGAAACCGGTGGTGGGCGTGAATCGGGCTCCGATGCTTGGAAGGCTTATATGCGTCGGCAGACCAATACGATTAATTACGGCACTTCCATTCCTTTGGCTCAAGGCATTCAATTCGACCTTTGATGCCGAGGCTCCTAGGCATGTGTTTGCTGTTTTGCCTGGTTTGGAGCTGTTTGCCCCAAGCCGAACAGCAGGCTTCCGGCTCTGCCTATATGCGGGACCTCGATTCTTTGCAACAAAGGCTTCAAAAGTCTACGCATAAGGTGCAACAGCAACTTAGCTGGGCAGGGAAAGCGGAACAAAGCCAAAAAAATGCCAAAGACCAGGACTGGGAAGATGTTTTTTACTTTTTTAAAGAGGCAGATGTAACCGGCCCTAGATTGGAAGGGCGTTACGAGTTAAAAAGAGAACAAGTAGGGGAGGACAGCAGCCTTGTTTACCTTGCCTTGGAACAGGACCAGCCGGTGCAAAAGCTCATTGTACTAAGGGATAATGTGGGCAGAACAAAGGCAGTACATGCTTACCATTTAAAAGACTCGCCCTTTTATGCCTCTAAGATTATTGCCGATGGTCTGTTTGGGGAGCATTGGCGTATTTCGTTGAAGGTGGTGCAAATTCACCGTATTACCGGAAAGAAGGAGACCCTCAATTGCCTCTGGACTTTGCCCGCACCATGAGCCTTTACTTGCACGTGCCTTTTTGCAGGCAAGCCTGTCATTATTGTGATTTCCATTTTAGCCTGAACCTCAATAAGAAAGAGGAAATGGTCCAGTCCATGCTGATCGAAATGGAAGCCTGGGCCTCAAGGCTAGCGCTTGACCCCTTGCAATCCATTTACTTTGGCGGAGGAACTCCATCTTTACTTGGGCCGGAGGCAATCGCTGTTTTGCTGAATAGGGCTAAACAGCTCTTTGCTTTGGCTCCCGACGCCGAAATAAGCCTTGAAGCCAATCCCGACGATTTGGTGCGCCACCCACCCTTGCGTTGGAAGGAGATTGGAATCAATAGATTTAGTATTGGTGTTCAAAGCTTTAATGATAAATTTTTAGGCAAGCTTAATAGAAGCCACAACGCGGAACAAGCACATAAGGCCATAGCCCTTGCAGCGGCTGCCGGCTTTGAAAAATGCTCGCTGGACCTGATGTTTGGCCTGCCCGGGCAGACCCTGCAGGATTGGAAGCAGGAATTGGAAAAGGCCCTGAGCCTGCCATTGAATCACTTGAGCATTTATGGCCTAACCATTGAGCCAAAAACGGTATTTCACCACAAACTGCGCCAAGGGGCTTTGGATTTGCCGGCCGACGAAGAGGCCGCCCTCTTTTTCAAAACCGCACACCGCATCTTGCAAGATGCAGGCTTTGAGCATTATGAGGTGTCGAACTATGCCAAACCGGGACACCGAAGCCTGCACAACAGCCACTATTGGTCGGGGGGCAACTACCTAGGCATTGGCCCCTCGGCCCACAGCTATCTGAATGGCACTCGATACCACAACCCCGCAAGCAACGGCCGGTACATACAAACTTTGCAGCACGGTCAGTTGCCGGCTCAAATGGAAAGCCTAAACCAGGCCGAAGCCTGGAACGAAATGCTGATGACCGGATTGAGGCAAAAAGAAGGCTTGAGCAAAGAAAAGGTGGCGAACTTGTTTGGAATGAATGCCTGGGAAACGCTTCAGCAGCAACTTCGTAACTTTCCCGAAGAATGGTTTCTTAGTTATGAACCCATAGCCTTGAGTTGCGAGGGTTGGCTTCTTATGGACCGTCTGTTGGTGGCACTTTTTCGCTTAACATAGCCCTCCGCTGGCTTTTTCGCTCCCGGAAAGGGATGTAGAGATTTTCTAAAGAAAAAACCTTTGATAATCAGAGGCTTAACACGAATGATGTAGAGATTTTTTGGGCTTTGGGCCCTTAAAATCTAGGCCATTTTTCCTTCCAGATCCGGCCTTTTGCTGCTGCCCATCGGCGCAGCGTCCTATGGCTGCCAAGCTGCTCCGGTGGCTTACCAAAGGCCCGCCTCCTCGCAGCGGCAGCCATGGCCGCTTGCTGGATGGGCATACGCCGGGCCGGGGGGCCAAACTATAGAAATCCCGGAATTCTAGCTTAATAATACATGCCGGCCACCGTAGCGGTCATAAGGCAGGCAATGGTACCTGCCAAAAGTGCCCGAAATCCCATTTCGGACAATTGGCCTCTTCGGTCAGGGGCAAGGGAGCCAATGCCGCCAATTTGTATGCCTATAGAAGCAAAGTTTGAAAAGCCACACAAAATATAGGTGGTCATAATAACCGACTTCTCATAAACAAATACTCCCGAGGATTTCATCTCCGCAAACTCAACATAGGCATAGAACTCATTAAGCACGGTTTTTTGTCCAAGCAATTGCCCAACCGTTAAAATGTCTTCTCCCGGCACACCCATAATCCAAGCGATGGGCGCACCTAGGTGTCCTAAAAGAAATTGAAGGCTCAATCCCGAATATCTGCCACCGGTATGATCTGCAATTTCTTCGTTTAAACCACTATGGTGACCTATCAGGTCTTCCATTAAAAAATTAAACATGGAAACCATGGCGGTAAACACCAAGAGCATGGCACCTACATTTACCGCTAAACGGAGTCCGTCGCCGGTTCCATTGCTAATGGCCTCTAAGAAATTAGCGCCAATTTTTTCCTTTGGAATAACCAATTGGGAGTCTTGTTGGGCTCTTGTTTCAGGAATCAAGATTTTTGCAGCAACAATGGCCGCAGGAGCGCTCAAAACAGAGGCGGTAATAAGATGTTTGGCATAATACACTTCCAATAGGGGGTCGCCTTCGCCCAAAAAGCGAACGTAAGCACCGAGCACGCCTCCGGCTACCGTTGCCATACCACCTGACATTAAGCACATCAACTCCGATTTGCTCATGCCACTGATGTAAGGCTTAACCAATAGAGGAGCTTCTGTTTGTCCCAAGAAGATATTGCCGGCGGCCGCCAAGCTTTCTGGGCCACTCAAACCCATGGTTTTTTTCATGAACCACGCCATAAGGTAAACCACCTTTTGCAAAACCCCTAGGAAAAACAATAGACTGGTTAGTGCCGAGAAGAAAATTACCGTTGGCAAAATGATAAACACAAAACTATTGAGCGCCGGGTGCAATTCCCCGGTATCCATGTTTTGAAACAAAAAGTTGACCCCCTCTTGAGTAAAGCCTAAGATTTGAGTAAATCCACGGCTTACCATTTCTAAGCCGTATTGAAAGGCGTCGACCTGCATAACCAAAACACCTATTACCATCTGCAATAAAATGCCAACAATAACAAGGCGCCAATTGATTAAGCGTTTGTTGCGGCTAAACAACCAGCACATGAGCACCAAAAACACCATGCCCATAAGCCCTCGTAAAACCGACTGAACCGAAGGTCCTGTGCTGGCTATGGAATAGTCTAGTTTTGCTGTGGCGGTCTCGGTTGTTGCCAAGCTGTCTGTGAGTACTTGTAGGGTGTCGCTGTCAAAACCTCCGGCTTGAGCAGCCAATTTGGTGGGTAAAAAGGCACCCAAGCATACCAGAAAAATAAAGACAAATCGCTGCATAATCGTGGCTTAACCTTCCAAACCTAACAGGAATTTTTTAATATGCAGCTTAATTGTTCCATTTTCCTTATGCCAAATCTGTCAAAAAAACCATCTAAGCTTACTAGAGGCTTTGCCAGCGATAACCAAGCAGGGGTATTACCTCAGGTAATGCAAGCGCTTGCAGAAGCCAACCACGGTCATGCTCCCGCTTACGGATACGACCCCTGGACCTTGGATTTACAGCAGTATGTGGAGACTTGTTTTGGTAGCCAAACCCGAGTCTACCCTGTATATAATGGAACCGGCGCCAACGTCTTGGCTCTACAAGCCATGCTTAGGCCTTACCAGTCCGTGCTTTGTGCAAAAAATGCTCATATCAACGAAGACGAGTGTGGTGCTCCCGAACGTTTTTTGGGCATTAAGCTGCAAACCGTAGAGTCCACCGACGGAAAGCTCACGCCTGAAGACGTGGAAAATCACCTGCACTACAGAGGAGATGAACACCGGGTGCAGCTTAAAGCGGTTTCCATTACCCAACCTACCGAATGGGGAACGCTTTACAGTAAAGAAGAAATTCAAGCCCTAGCCGACACCTGTCACCAAAATGGACTTTGGTTGCATATGGACGGGGCGAGAATTTCAAATGCAGCAGTTGCTTTAGGTTTGTCCTTTGAGGCGTTTACGGTTCAAGCCGGTGTAGACGTGCTAAGCCTTGGAGGTACCAAAAACGGAATTATGTTCGGAGAGCTGCTTTTGGTGTTTAACCCCGAACTGAACAGCGAAATCTTGTTTTTTCGAAAACAATTGACTCAACTACATTCCAAAATGCGATTTATCTCTGCGCAATTTCTGCCTTGGCTCCAAATGGAATGGTGGAAAGAACCTGCCGCCCATGCCAATCAAATGGCTCAACTGTTAGCCAATGGGGCTTCGCAGTTTCCGGAGGTTCAACTAGCACAAAAAACCAGGGTGAACGGCGTCTTTGCCTATATTCCAAAGGAATGGAATACTCCCTTAATGCAGCACATGCCTTTTTATATTTTTCAACCCGCAACCAATATGGCCCGGTGGATGTGTGCTTTTGACAGCCAAAAAGAAGATATTCTCAGGTTTTTGGAACAGATGAAGCAATTGTCTAAGGCTTCTGACGTATTTTTGGAGCTATGATGAGGTACTTTTTTGCACTGCTCGTTTTGGTCCTTTGGTCTTGCACCGACGCAGACCCCAAATCATATACTTTTTTGTTTGAGTCAAATGCAGAAGTAGGGTATACGCGTCCTAAGGCTTCGGTTTTTATGGAGGAACAGGCCAATGGCTATCTTGATTTAACCCTGAAAATGGAAGGAACTCAGGCCGGCGAGGAGTATGTAGTGCGTGTGTATCCGGGAAGCCAAACCCAATGGGATACCGTGGCTTTATACCAATGGCCGAATACCCTCGCCGGCGACACCACACTGGAGGCGGTCTTAACGCTCGACAAGCCCTTTGATGTTGTGCGTGAAATGGAGGGCCTTTTTGTGGTACACGACCCAAACAAGCCGCTACAGCTCACAAACGACAGCACCTTTATGATTAAAGCACCCTTCGGAAAAGACCAATAGAAAAATCTTTAGGATGCGGTGAGCCTTTGGCTCGTTTGAAGAACCCGGCGCATTACTTAAAGTAGTGAGGACAACCTTAAACGTTTAATTAACGACTCTTTGTGGAGCTTTGGCCGAAATTTGCAGAAACTTCTGCTTATGCCAGGCAAAAAGAGGTGGAGACCCAAACGCAAACTCGGTTACGACTACAGCAGCCAAGGACTTTACTTCCTTACCTTAATTACCAAGGGAAAAACCCATTGTTTTGGGAGGTATGTGCACACACCCGAGGGTCGGAGCTATACCTTGCTGAATTTTTTGGGAGAAACTGCCTATAGGTTTTGGATGCAGATTCCGGAGCATTATCCCCACATTGTAGTCCATGCCTTTGTGGTGGTCCCCAACCACTTGCATGGCATTTTGGAGATCCGGAGAGACATCGAACAAGCAAGGAACCAAGGGGATGAAAAAGAGAGTGACCAAACCAAGGGGCACGGCCCGACCCGTGAACTGGGCAGGGTGGTGCGGGCCTTTAAAGCAGCAGTGACTGCAGAAGCACGCAAATTTTGGCCGGAAATTCAGCTTTGGGCACCGGGCTTCCACGACTGGATAATCACCAGCCAAAGCGCCCACCAAAACATGCTCGCCTACATAGCAAAGCACCCCGCCCCCCTGCCCACCGAAAGGCCCGACGAAAGGCCCAACGAAAGGCCCAACGAAAGGCCCGACGAAAGTCGGCCCGACAGCCCCGACGAAAGCCCCGACGAAAGGCCCGACGAAAGGCCCGACGAAAGGCCCGACGAAAGTCGGCCCAAAACCCCCACCGAAACCCCCACCGAAAGCCCCACCGAAAGCCCCACCGAAAGTCGGCCCAAAACCCCCGAAACCCCCAAAAAAACGCCCCCCGGCCTAGCATAGGGCCGCCCGAAGCCCAACCGGAGCAGCCGCCGGGCGAGGAGGCGGTCTTTTAGAAAGCCACCGCAGCCCTGCGGATGCCCGGTTGGGCAAGGGCGACCGGAGCAAAGGCCGGATAAAATAGGTGAGCTCAACATGGAACCGGGGCCCAAAAAAGAAAAAATTACCTAGGGAAAGCGGACCTTTTTATTTACCGCTTGCTGCGCAAACGAATCAACTCGGTGAGTTGAAATTGGTTGTCTTTGTCGGGTTGAAACAGCAGAAAGCCTCCGCCGCCGAGAGCCGCTAACTCTTGCAGGGTTTTAATTCCCTGGCTGTCTTTTGTTCCAAACCCAATGACTGTTAGCACAATACCTTGATTTTTTTGGGCTTGTATAAAATTTCTAAGGCTTTCGTTTACCTCAAACCTTCCGTCGGTTGCTAAGATTACCTGGTTGTTGCCGCCTTCTATAAATTGCATTTTAGCGGTTCGGTAGGCCTCTTCCAGTCCTGCGCCGCCGTCGGTCGTGCCTTTGGCCTCGAGCGCTTCAATAGCCTCGTTCATAGGAGCCTTTTGGTTGCCGGGTTTCTGCAGAAAACTTGAAGAGGCTTCGCGTGCAAACACCAACAAGCTCACATAATCTACACTTCGAAGCAGTGCAATGAGTTGTTTGGAAGCGTTTTTGAGTTGGCCAATGCGGTCGTCGCGTTTCATGCTGCCGCTGATGTCGTAGAGCAGCACAATGTTGTTAGGGCGAAACTCTTGGAGGCTAAAATCTCCTTCGTCCTCTGCAGGTATGCTATCTACCGGAGTAGTGGTTTGGTTGGTGTCGGCGCCAAGCGGGTAAAGTTCGTAAAGTAAGTCTGCCTGGTTTCGGGCAATGGCTTGCATTTGGCTTAGACTTTGATAGCCGGGAGCTTCTACCCGTACTTGGAACATGCCTAGGGGCAGGCTTAGTTGAAAACGGCCACGCCGATCGCTGTATACGCTGGCGGCTCCCGGAAAATCCACCTTAGCGTTGGCAATGGGAGCTTTGGAAATGGCGTCAATAACCGTGCCTGACCAAGGGCCTTCGGGGCGTTCTACCCGTTTGGTTTGACTAAAGTCCGGGCAGGCGGTAAGGGCGTCTTGCGCTAGCGATTTTATATTTCCTTTTATGGTAAGTTTAATGGGATTGGGTGACCCTGAGGCATAAAGCTCAATTTCCTCGCTGAACTTGCCGGTATTTTCGGTGTAAAAATAGACAAGCACTTGTCCGGACTCTCCGGACTCAATGCGGGTTCTAGGAATTTCGACCAGCACATTACGTCCCGATCGAGGGCTTAAAAGAAATTGTCCATCCAGGGATTCGTTGGTAAATGCAAAAACTGCAGGAGGGTTTTTCCATGACTCCACCGCACCAAAGTCAACGGTTGTTTGTTTAAATACCAGAGGTTCCTGCGCAGAAAGCTTAGGGCAAAGGCCCAGAAGGAATCCACTCAGGAAAAGTATATATAGGGTTGGGTTCATAAATTTTAGCAAACTTAGCCAAACCGCACAAAACACATAATGAAAACAGAAGAACAAGAAATATATTTTAATAGGCTTATAGAAGCCTTGGATCTGGAGTGGGCTGCAGAAAAGGAAGCCTACAGGGCCCTTTTAGAAAAGCGGGCCTTGCAGGACAGAATAGAGGAAGGCGTAACCTGGCATCCGGTGGTGTTTAAGGAGGAAATTCCGGCACGGGGTCCTTGGTTTGAGCTGGTATTTGAGCAAAGTCGCCCTAGAGATGCGGTGCACCAGTTCAGCAAAGGTCGCCCCATTCGCTTGAGCCGCGGTCAGGGCCGTAGAGAAGAGTTTCGAGGGGTTTGCGGTCGTGTAGATTTGCACAGCATTTCTTTTTTATGGTTGGGTAAAACCATTCCTGACGCACTTTTGGATGGAGAGTGGACCTTGGACTTGTTGCCCGATGAGACCTCCTACCAAACCACACGTCAGGCCTTAGTCAAAGCCGGCGCAGTACGCAACAACCGTCAAGCCGATTTGATTCAGGCTTGGTTGAGCGGTAAAGCAGGGCAGCATAAGGAGGAGCAAAGCCCTATGCTGCCACACCCGCAGCTTAATCAGGGGCAGCACCAGGCTTTAAAGCTTGCCTTGGCCCAGCAAGATTTTTTCTTTTTGCATGGCCCTCCCGGAACCGGAAAAACCACCAGTTTGGTGCACTTGGTGAGCGAATGGCTTAGGCAAGGGCTTCGGGTGTTGGCCACCGCTCCCTCGAATGCTGCGGCAGACCACCTGACCGTGAAACTAGAGGAAGCCGGCTTGCAGCCCTTACGTTTAGGAAATCCGGTACGCGTGAGTCGCAAGGCTTCTCATTGCACCTTAGATGAGCGGATGCGTTTGCATCCTCGCTATGCCGAATGGCAAGGGTACCAAAAGCGAGCGGCACAAGCACGCGCAGCAGCAGAAAAGTTTAGGCGCCATTTTGGTCCGGCCGAACGGCGCCAGCGGGCAGAAGCTTGGCAAGAGGCAAGGAGCCTTCAGCAAGAGGCCGATGCTTTGGAAGATTATTTGCGCGAAATACTGCTTGAAGATGCCGGTGTGGTGGTGGCCACCATGGTTAGCGCGGCAAACGCTTTGCCTGGGTCTATGGAATTCGACTGGTTGGTGGTGGATGAGGCTGCTCAGGCCACCGAACCGGCCATTTGGACGGCTGCGCTTCATGCCCGGGCCATGTGTTTGGCCGGAGATCCCATGCAGCTCCCTCCCACCTTACACGCCGATACCTTGCTCAAGCAACCCATGCTAGAGGATGCCATGGCCCGTTTTAAGGAACAAAGTTTCATGCTACGCCGGCAATACCGAATGCATGAACACATAATGGAGTTCCCCTCCCAATGGTTTTACCAAAAGCTTTTGGAAGCCGACGATTCGGTGGCTCAAGAACTTTTGGAGGATTTGCCGGTAGAGTTCATCGATACGGCCGGTGCGGGATTGGAAGAAAGTGCGGGCCCTTTTGGAAAAAGTTATTTGAATGTGGGTGAGTTAGACTTGGTTAGGAAACGCTTGGAGACTTTGGCAAAGCCAAAGCAACTGGCTTTAATAGCGCCCTACCGAGGACAAACCGATTTGGCCAATAAAGAACCTTGGCCTTTTGGTGCCCACTGGACCTCTATTGATGCATACCAAGGCCAAGAGGCCGATGTGGTTGTCATTTCTTTGGTTCGAAGCAACAGCCGTGGAGATTTTGGTTTTCTTTCCGATGCACGCAGACTCAACGTGGCATTTACCCGTGCCCGCCGCAAGTTGATTGTGGTAGGCGACAGCAGCACCTGGGGAACGGACCCTTTTTTAAATGCTTGGCTTGAATGGATAGAAAAAAAGGGCTTTTATCGATCTGCTTGGGAGTTTATTAGCTTTGAATAAAAGGTACCATTAGGCCATTTTTTGTATCTTCTTCTTCAAATGTAACTTTAAATGTATGTTTTCTGTACTCAGGTCTTTTTTGGGCTTTGTCGCCTTTCTGAACTTCGTTTCGCTTTCTGCACAGCAAATGGTGTACGAAGTAGAAGTGTTGGGCATGAACACCGGAACGCTTACGGTTAACCGCAGCCGCGAAGGAAATGTAACGCGCATAACCATGAGTACCGAGGCGGGAATGAACTACTTGTTTGGTAAATCTGAGGCTTCGTTTAGCTCTTCCAATATTTTTGTAAACGGCAAATTGGAGGGCTCCTACGCACGAAACATCCGCGACGGCGAGGAAATCCGCTTTACCCGCCTTATGTGTTCCAACGGCAAATGCGAAATCGAAACTAAGGAGGGAAAAGGAAAGCTTGAACCCCAACCGGAGTTATGCATTGCTGCTATTTTTTTCGATGAGCCTAAAGGTATTGAGCGTATTTTTTCGGAGGACTGGGGCCGGTACCTTCCCATAAAGTACATTGGGGAATCTACCTACCAGGTAACCATGCCCGACGGCAAAACCAACGACTATATTTACAAGGACGGGGTCTTAGAAGAACTGAGGAGCTCCACACCGGTGGGCAAAGCCAGGATTCGAAGAAAAAAAGATTAAATGTTTTGGGCGCTCCCCTTTGGCAAGTTTCTATGTTTGGAGGGGTGGGGTTTAAACGAAGGGCCTTTTGGCTTAGACCAAATACCCATTGAAAAGGTTTTATGGGAGCTTTAGTGTCTATTCTTTAGCAAGAGTGGAGGGGTTGATTTGTCTAATCCTTGCCAAAGGGTCCGGCTGTCCCCTTTAGCGCCCTCCCAAAAGCCTACGGGCACATAGGCTTGCGGGGTCTTACCCCTAAGGGTAAGCCTCCTCAGTCCTTGTGCCCGTGGCTT
Organism: Bacteroidia bacterium; assembly: GCA_030427255.1. GTDB lineage: Bacteria > Bacteroidota > Bacteroidia > CAIKAF01 > CAIKAF01 > CAIKAF01. The sequence goes on from JAUHWY010000015.1 coordinate 67,793, forward strand.
TCGGAAGGCCGGCTATCGGCTCCATCCGTAGCGCAATGCTCCGAATTAGGTTTTACTGAAGCGTATCTGCGGGTGCAATGGGTTGAGGAGTTCCTTGCTCTTCGATTTGAATTTGTTGAAGCAAACGGTTTCCTTGCTCCACAATGGCATTGGCCTTGTATTTTTCTCGATCAAATTCAGCATCCGGTTTTGGCACTTTGTCAAAGTATGCTTTTTCTAAAGAGTACCGGTCTAAGGTTATTTGTAAGGTTTCTTTGGCTTTGTTGTAAGCTCCTGCTTGCCGGTAAACATCTGCAATGAGCAGGTTAAAATAGTCGTAGGGTACTACATCGTCCGGGAGAAGCTCATTGATTTTGTCTAAACTTTCGATGGCCTTGTCTTTTTTGCCTTCTTGAACCAGTAAAGAAGCAAGACGCACAAAGGAAGAGCGCATATTATAAACCATCCGCATATTGGTTTCGTCCAGGTAGACGCTTTCGCCGTTAAGGTTGCCCCACTTAAACTTATGGACAAAGTTTTGGTAGGTTTCTTCGGTATTCACGGCACCGGTTTGTCCGTCGTGGGGTTTTACTTCAAAAGGAACGAGACGATAAGCTAAACCTTCGAGGCTAAAGAACTTTTCGAGGCCCATATAATTGTCGTTACCTACAGTAACGGCAAAGTAAATGGGTCTTTCCCAGTTGAAATTGGCAAGCAAATCCAAAATCATTACCTCGTTTTTGAGCAGGTAGCTCTTTTTTACCTCCCAACGAAGTTCCTTTGGCGCATTGGCCATTTGTTGGGGCGTGGCTAATCCTGTTTCCACCACTTTAGCGGAATCCACCGGTAAAATAAACTTATTGGACCGGAGGTAATACAAGTTGGAACTTCCGGCATTGGTTTGATTGGCCCCATCGGTACGCCGCAACCACTGCATATGCTCTTGCACGGTGAAGTATGTTTCGTTGTTTTGATCCATGAGCACTTGGTCGCGAGTGCTGGCACGGTATTCCGGTTCTTCCAAGCTAAAAGGTACGGGGTCGCCATCGTAGGCTTTTCGTTTCATTTGGGTGATGTACCAGTCCGTATTGAGCAAGCTTAGGTTTACAATGCGGACATCGGTGCGCTCCTCTTCTACTTCCTGCAAATACCAAAGCGGGAAGGTGTCGTTGTCACCATTGGTAAACAGCACCGCATTTGCTTTACAACTGTTTAAGTAGTTCCAGGCAAAGTCGCGAGCGGTATAACGTTCAGACCTATCGTGGTCATCCCAGTTTTGGAAGCCCAAAATAGTGGGAACAGATATAGAGATAAGTGTTGCCAAGCTTGCTGCGGCAAGTCCTTTTTGTTTGGCATAATTTTTCAGCAAATAGGCTAAGCCAAGTACCCCCATGCCTATCCAAATGCAGAAGGCATAAAAAGAGCCCGCGTAGGCATAGTCTCGCTCTCGAGGTTGGTAGGGCGTTTGGTTTAGGTAAATTACAATGGCGAGTCCCGTGGTAAAAAAGAGCATACCTACCACCAATGCGCCCTTGGGGTCACGGTAAATTTGGAAGGCCAAGCCAATGAGTCCCAAAAGCAAAGGCAAGAAAAAATAGGTGTTTCTTGCGGGGTTTTCGCTGTAACGTGCAGGCAAATCCTCTTGCGGAATGCCGCTTACCATTTCGTCTACGAAAGGTATTCCGGAAATCCAGTGCCCATTCCCCATTTCTCCATTGCCTTGGAAATCATTTTCTCTGCCCACAAAATTCCAAAAGAAGTAGCGGAAATACATCCACTGTACTTGGTAGGAGGCAAAGAACTTTAAGTTTTCGCGGCTTCCCGGTTTGGCGTTGGGAGAAAGGCCGGTCCATTCCCGATAAGCGCTAACATGATGCGCCGACGGAGAGTACATACGCGGGAAAACAGTTTGCCGAGAATCCTCGTACACGTATTTTGGCTTTTTGTCTACTTCTACGTATTCGTGGTCAATGGTAAATCCACTTCCGCTTTGCTCAATAAACGTATTAGCATCGTGCTCCAGACCGAATACGGACACTTGTTTTCCCTTTTCATCCCGCACCACATAAGCTTTCATGCGTATGGGCTTACCTTCTTCAATTTCAACCACTCGAGCATCGAAATACTGACCGTAGAACAGCGGCCTATCGCCATATTGATCACGGTTCAGGTAGGAAATCATGGAGTAAACGTTCTCCGGATTGTTTTCGTCCATGGTGGTATTGGCCATAGAACGAATAAAAATGATGGAATAAGAAGAGTATCCAATAACTACAACGGCAATGGACCAAAGGCCCAGATTGAGGATTTGCTTGCCTAGTTTGTTGGTGCGGTAAATCCCATAGGCAAGGCCACCTGTAACCACCAACAAAAAGAAAAAGAAGCCCATGCCAAAGTTCATATTTAAGCTGTTGGCAAAGAGCCGTTCAAATCCGGCAGCAATTTTAATGGTTCCCGGAATAATGCCATACTGAATAAACAGGAGTACTACTAAAGAAACTCCAATGGCAATTAAGTCGCCGTATTTTTTGCGAGGATAACGCTTGTAATAATAAATGAGACCAATGGCCGGAATGGTAAGCAGGTTGAGTAAGTGAACACCAATCGACAAGCCCATCAAATAAGCAATCAGCAAAATCCAACGGTCGGCAACCACCACACCTTTGTCTACATCGGCATCCCATTTAAGGATGGCCCAAAAAACAACGGCAGTAAAGAGGCTGGA